>NZ_BJEC01000043.1 GCF_005405465.1 Weissella thailandensis | reverse complement strand
TTGGATCTGATTACATGACTAACCCAATCACGCAATTGAAGTGGATGAAGTCATACGTTAATGGACGTTATGGCGGTATTAAAAATGCTTATGCTTTCTGGAAAAACCATCATTGGTACGCTAATGGCGGCCGAACTAATGGTGTTGGCTTAGTCGGCGAAGTAGATGGCGAAGATGAATGGGTAATTAATCCAAATCGGCGTAGTGCCGATGAGACCATTCTAGGTTCAATTAAGGAGACTGCAGACAAGCAGCCTAATAGTTTTGCAGCTAAGTTAGCACAAGTCGTTAATACGGCTAAGAGTGGTTCACAATCTAATATGATTGCTCAAGTACCACATGGATCACATGCACAAAGTGTCAACCAATCAAATAGTGGCATTGATCTGAGTGGAGATGTTCACATGGTCGTGCAATTAGACAGTGGCGAAGTTGCTCGAGCTACTTATCCTAAGATTAAAATGTTACAAAATCAAGATATTCAATTGAAAGGTCAAATCACAGGTAATA
>NZ_BJEC01000042.1 GCF_005405465.1 Weissella thailandensis | reverse complement strand
AGGAAATAACATGGCAGATTATGATATTGGATCAACAGGTGTAGGTAATTTACATCACGGCTTTTCAAAATCAAAAGACTTGGTGAGTTTACCAGTCAATAATGAAGCACAACTAACAAATGGATACGTAACGTTAAGTTGGAAAAAAGAAAACTCAATAGCAAAGTCACGCAAGCACGACAAAGAAATACATCAAAAGTGGGAAGTTAATTACAAAATTTTTAAGTCATATCGTGATAAGCAACCCGATGCACGAGGTAAAGAACTCGAAGAGTTGTATAAAAAAGTATCTGAACAAACTGGCATTTCACCATATACGCTCAAGGGATTGATGTACGAATACAAGTGGAGAGCAGAACAGGGAGTGTAAGAAATGAGATTAAAAGAATTGCGCAAAGGTAAGGGAATGCAACAACAAGAAGCAGCTAAAGAACTGAACATACCCGGTTCTACATACGCTGGATATGAACGTGGCGAACGTGAACCACGTATAGATATGTTAATTAAATTAGCTGATTACTTTGATGTATCAGTTGATTACTTAATCGGACACAAAAAAACGTCTAACCATGGCACTGGTCAGACGTTGGGTAATTAGCTTGGAGACAAATTACCCT
>NZ_BJEC01000041.1 GCF_005405465.1 Weissella thailandensis | reverse complement strand
AAATACTAGACCCAAATTAAATTACCGTTTAACAATCCACTCTGACCAGGGATTCCAGTATCAAAATTATGAATATGTCTCACGTTTGCAGAACAACCATGTGTTTCAAAGTATGAGTCGCAAAGCGACCTGTCTAGATAATGCTATGGCGGAGAGCTTCTTTCATCTCTTGAAGGTAGGAACTGTCCATAATAACCATTATCAAAACTATGACGAGCTGAAGTCTGCTGTCAATAATTATATCTATTACTACAACAATAAACGGATTAAAACAAAGCTGGCCGGAAAAACTCCGGTTCAATACCGAAGTCTTTCCGACCAGCTAGTTGCTTAAACTTCTCTCCAATTTTTGGGGTTCAGTTCATGACGGCCTTTTTAGTCATTAATAGACTGCTTTATCATTTGAAAAACAAATTCATATATAAAATATAAAATATTATTGACTTTTTCATTTTAAGTGTGTAGTATATATCAAGTCGGCAACGGCGTTACATGAAGCTAACTTGATGAAACAACTTAAAAGAAGTTGTTGACAAATTAAATTAACTTCTGTAGTATAGATTAAGTTGTCAGCGAGACAACGACTGTTGATCATTGAAAACTGAATATCGTTTCGATGAAACAAATGCGTAGGGTCATCAAGTTTTACTTGATACAAAACATTTGTGAAGTCAATTCACTAATAAATTCGTTTAACTTCTGTTAAACAAATAACAACAAATTGAGTTATACTCAAACTTTTAAAATGAGAGTTTGATCCTGGCTCAGGATGAACGCTGGCGGCGTGCCTAATACATGCAAGTCGAACGCTTTGTCTTTAATTGATATGAAGAGCTTGCTCTGATTTGATTTTATCTGACAAAGAGTGGCGAACGGGTGAGTAACACGTGGGTAACCTACCTCTTAGCAGGGGAT
>NZ_BJEC01000040.1 GCF_005405465.1 Weissella thailandensis | reverse complement strand
TTGGTTAAGACTTTCCCGTTTTAACAGATTAAAAAAGCTTTCAATGGGGGCATTGTCCAAACAATTCCCCTTACGTGACATACTGGGAATAAAGTCTAAAGCTTTTAACTTGGCTTGATAATCTTTCTGTTGATAATGCCAGCCTTGATCGGAATGAATAATCGACTTTGTACCACTTGGTAAATTAGCGCACAATTGGTCTATCGTTTTCATAATTAATTGCTTATCTGGGTGCGCACTAACCTGTAATGCCAACACTTCCTTGGTTGCTTCATCTGTCATTGCTGAAATATAGGCCCAATGTTGATTAGTTAACCGCACTTGGGTCACATCGGTATGAATGACCGTATAAGGCTGGGTGGCATTAAACGTTTGCTTCAGAAAATTAAGTGCTTTAGTACCAATGTTGCCCTTGTATGAACTATATGAACTGGTATGCCTACGGTATATATGATTTTTAATCCCTAATGTATGCATCAATTTAAGGACAGTATTAGCAGAAATTTTAACACCTTGATTTAAAAGTTGACGATGAATACGGCGATAACCGTAGGTTTTGTGACTAGCCAGAAAAATGTTTTGAATCATATTTTGAATCTGTTGATACTTACTAGTCTTTAATAATCGTTTTTTCTCATCATAACAAGTCGCATGTTTCAAATCAAAAAATGTTAGTAGGTCATTAACTGTGCATCTATTCTTACGGTCTCCCCGGACAGAATCAACTGCTAGTGTTTTGGCTTTGTTTGAGAGAGATCCGACCGGGGTGGTAATTTTTTTAATATATCTCGTTCCATTTCTGTTCGAAATAATTGTTCTTTTAAACGTAATATTTCTTCTTCATAGGCTTGTTTTTCACTTAGTGAAAGTGCTGACTGATGTGTAGACTTTACTGGTTTCTTTTTTCATTAAGCTAGGCCTTCCTTTTTGACGAGGAATTAATGCAGCTAACCCACCTAGCTTAAAAGCTCTATCCCAGCTATAAACTTGTGAAGCTGAGATGTTAAAAATAGCGGCAACTTTACTAACTCCCACAGCATGAGTTTGATAGTATTCTACCACTTTCAGCTTGAAGTCTAGATCATAACGCCTTCTATGATGTTTAACTGCTAATGCTTCAAGGCCTTGTTCCTTAGCAAGATTTACCCATCCTCTAAGTAAATTCTCGTCTGACAATTTTAATTCTGCTGCGAGCGCATTTAACGAGATGTTTCCCTTACAGTAACGTTGCACGGCATTAATTTTAAAATCAGTTGAATATTTAGTCATGAAAAATACCCCATAATCGTTAGATTTTT
>NZ_BJEC01000039.1 GCF_005405465.1 Weissella thailandensis | reverse complement strand
CTCAAGTCGCCATTGAATTACCTTGATTTTAAAGGAATATTGATAATTTGTCTTACTTTGACTAGCGTTGTTTAATCCATAGACACCAAGTTCCTTGATATTAGTAACCCAGTTACGAATGGTGTCTGTTCCTTTAATACCAAACTTTTTCCGTATTTTATAAGGCGGAATACCTTGTAGGTACATCGTGACTGCTTCAATTTGTACTTCTTTTGAAAACATAGTAAAACCCCGTAAGTTTTGGAAATTACTCCAACTTACGGGGTTCAGTTCATCCTGAACAGCGGTTCAGGAAGCCCTTTTTATATACACTTAATTTCTAAGATTACATTTTATAATTCATCAGAATCAAACCATTCTGCAATACTAATCCACTGATTATTTTTCTTACTCTTAATTTCATAATCAGTAATATCATACAACGTTTTACGATCACCATTTAAAGGTGACCAATAAGTCTCATCTGCACGATGAATAACATCCCATTGGGTATAATTTTGTTCTTCCCCCGAAGCATCACGCACGTCAAAGCCTTCTTTTAATGTGATATTTTTTTCACCAACTTGTGGTCCACCGGCACTAAAATCTGCCATTAATTGTTGATGCGTGTCACTAGTAATCGGATCATTTGCCATGTTTATGTCTCCTTCACATAAGATTCATACTATCCCTAGTATTACACTTATTATCTTCTATATAAACAATTTATAAAACAAAAATAAAACCCTAAGAATCCTTGAATAAAGAACTCCTAGGGTATGTTATGCCGTCGATGGGGGTCGAACCCATACTCCCTTGCGAGAACTGGATTTTGAGTCCAGCGCGTCTGCCAATTCCGCCACAACGGCATCATATTAAATATTACATCAAGCTAGGGCGGTAGATGGGGATCGAACCCACGCGTGCCGGAACCACAAACCGGTGTGTTAACCACTTCACCACTACCGCCATGGCAGGGGTAGAGGGAATCGAACCCCCGCCGACGGTTTTGGAGACCGTTGTTCTACCGCTAAACTATACCCCTATAATAATGATGTAATACCTAATTTGAAACGGTCACAACGGGATTCGAACCCGTGATCTTTCGCGTGACAGGCGAACGTCATAACCAACTAGACCATGCGACCAATGGACGTTACAGGGATCGAACCTGTGACCCCCTGCTTGTAAGGCAGGTGCTCTCCCAGCTGAGCTAAACGTCCATTAATGCATCGCGATGTCCTATCCTCGCAGGAGGCGATCCTCCAACTACTTTTGGCGCTACTGAGCTTAACTACTGTGTTCGATATGGGAACAGGTGTGACCTCAGTGCCATCATCACGACACGTGTTATTGAGTGAACTTAGTTCCCTCAAAACTGAATCATAATTGCTTATTTTTCTTGCCTTACACCACTTGCTACTTG
>NZ_BJEC01000038.1 GCF_005405465.1 Weissella thailandensis | reverse complement strand
GGAATATCAAACGAAGTGGCACCTTCATTTATGGCATTCCGATATAACGATAATATTTGAGATTCCATAGTCAAGTTCCTTTCAGTGAACTAGGCAAATAAGCCAGTAAAACAATTATAACAACAAAGAAAGTAGGTATAACCATGAGTAATGAAGTGCAGGTATTTGACAACTTAAAAGTTAAGGAAGTAAACGGACAAGTAATGTTCGATGTAGAAACCGCAGCGATTGGATTGGGAATTGTTGAATCAAATGGTAAGTATGTTCGCTGGCAACGTGTAAATAAGTACCTTGGCGTAAATTCTCCACAAGTGGAGAAAGGTGATTTCATCACTGAACCGCAATTCTACAAGTTGGCAATCAAGGCTAACAACGAAACGGCTGAACGATTCCAAGCATGGGTAACAGAAGAAGTCTTACCAAGCATTCGTAAAAATGGAAGTTATCAAGCACAACCAGCTTTGCGCTTGCCACAAAACAACGCAGAAATGTTGCAAGTCATTCAATCAGCTAATGAGGAACAAAACAAGCGTATTGATGAAGTAGAAACCACAGTTGATGAATTGAAAGACCGTTTCGGTTTACCGGCATCACAAGCTAAGTCATTAGAGCAAGCACGTAAGCGACACATTGTTACCTTGCTAGGTGGCTTTGAGTCAAACGCTTATCAACATCTTAGTGGCAAGACGTTCCGACAAATCGGTGGCGACTTTAAAGATTACTTTGAGGTACCACGCTATGACGCATTGCCATTATCGAAGTTTGATGAAGGTATGAGTTACATCAAGGCATGGCAATTACCAACTAACTTAGCGTTACAAGTACGTGATTTGAACTTACAAACTGAATTGGAGGTGTAGGAGATGTTTCATCACTATATGACAAGATTTACCGATGAGTCTGACGAACACTACATAAGTTGGATTCAACTTAATTTATTCAACTTTACTTTCACGCTAAGCAAGCGTGAGTACGTTAATGGAGTACGGATTGGGAAATAAAATAACGGAGGGTTAGGAAGATGTCACTAGCAGAAATAATCAACAATGGACTGCGTTTAAAAGGTAATAAAACACGCTATTGGTTAGCAAATGTAACGGGTGTATCTATCGCAGCGTTATATGACGTTACGAACGGCAAACGAAATAGGTTGACGTTGCCAGCAATGGTGAAGGTATCCATTGCGTTAGACCTAGATTTGAATGAACTAAAGAAGATTGATTGGGATGTGTAGCCTATGGAACCAGATAGTAACCGCAAGGTCACGCAAAAAGAGGCGTGCAAGATTTTAGGGGTATGCGTGAACACTTTCAGATTTAAGATTAAACCCACTGAATTGTTCCAACGCAATGTCCCTGACAAAACACCTAATGAACGTACTATCACGTACTCATATCATGATGTGGTGCGTTTCAGTAAATTAAGCAATTGGTATTAGGGAGGAGGTAAGACATGTTAGCAGAAATGGTAATGTTCATTCAGTTACTAGGTATGGCAATGTTAGCAGCGATTTTGCCAACTATCGCAGTAATGTGTGTGATCTATCCAGCTTACACATACAAGCTTCAAATTTTGTGGTTTATCAAAGGTATCATGCGAGCAACCAGTTGGTTGTTAATTCGTATCACTGACGGTAAAGCAACTGCTGATAAGCGACTATTGGAAAGGAAATAACATGGCAGATTATGATATTGGATCAACAGGTGTAGGTAATTTACATCACGGCTTTTCAAAATCAAAAGACTTGGTGAGTTTACCAGTCAA
>NZ_BJEC01000037.1 GCF_005405465.1 Weissella thailandensis | reverse complement strand
GGAATATCAAACGAAGTGGCAGCTTCATTTTTGGCATTCCGATATAACGATAATATTTGAGATTCCATAGTCAAGTTCCTTTCAGTGAACTAGGCAAATGAGCCAGTAAAACAATTATAACAACAAAGAAAGTATGTATAACCATGAGTAATGAAGTACAAGTTTTTGACAACTTAAAAGTCAAGGAAGTAAACGGACAAGTAATGTTCGATGCAGAGAGTGCAGCGATCGGGTTGGGAATTTTTGACAAGTCTCACGGTTACGAAAATGTTCGTTGGGAACGAGTTAACAAGTACTTAAAACTTTCCGCCACATCTGGCGGAAAAATCAACAAAGGCGATTTCATCACTGAACCACAATTTTATCGGTTAGCAATCAAGGCAAACAACGAAACGGCTGAACGATTCCAAGCATGGGTGACAGAAGAAGTCTTGCCAAGCATTCGCAAGCATGGCGCATATCTAACAAATGACAAGATTGAAGAAATTCTATTAAGCCCTGACACCTTAATCAAGGTAGCAACGGAATTAAAGAATGAGCGAGAGAAGAACGTACTGCTCACACAACAGGTTTCAGAGTCACGTCCTAAGGCTGATTACTATGACAAAATTATGCAATCAAAATCATTGGTAACCATCACACAAATTGCAAAAGATTATGGTTGGTCAGCTAAGCAAATGAACGACAAGTTACATGAGCTGGGCGTGCAATACAAAATTGGTGGTCAATGGGTGCTTTATTCAAAGTATCAAGATAAAGGATACACATTTAGTACAACAGTTGACATCACGAAAAAAGATGGAAGTAGTGACGTAAGGATGAATACTAAATGGACGCAAAAGGGTCGCGTATTCATTTACAACTTGCTAAAAGAAAATGACATCTTACCAACAATTGAAAGAGAGAATTAATCATGAATGAATACAAAACACACCCAGCATTACAAACTGACAACTATGTGCGAGTAACAACACTTGTACCTGATAAATACGGCATTATCCAATTATCTAATGATTTGCTAGTCGCTATGCATGAAGCGGATATGAGCAGCTTAAAAGATGACGCAACGGAAGATGTAAGTCTAAACGCAAGTGTCATAGATAACTTCACTCAACTAGCTGACGCAATGGAATATTTAGCTAAGGATATGGGTATTGAAGCTAAATTTAAATTTTAGAATGAACTTACAAACAGAATTGGAGGTATAGAGATGACAGAAATAAATATTCAACAAGATGTTCAACAACTAATCCATGATGTGTTGACTGACGACCAAATAAAAAGCAACCCAGAACTGATTACAGCAGTTACCGGATTGCTAACACAAGCATATTCATTAGGAATATTTCAGCACAAATTAAGGAATGATGAGGTTGAAATTAGTTGTGGACATAATTCAGATAAGCACGAATTAGAAACTCTTGGTGAATATCTCGCAAAAGAACGATGGCAAAAGTATATCAATACAATTAATCGGCGATTGATTCAAAAATCAAAATACTGATGCCCTGATGGTATCCCAACAATCAGTTAATCCATCTAATGATGACTGTTCTGTTGGCGTGATGAGAAATTCAAATTTAAATTTTGTTCCTCGTTTTAGAACAGACTTAAACGAATCATTGGTTTTTATAATTAATGCTCCTCCAAATGGAATAGCAAAACGATCATTTTGCTTAACAAAGATGGACTGAACTTCCTCTATTGTTACTTGTGAGGCATTATAGCTAATCAAATAAACCATGATAATTTTTCCTTTCGTTTCAATGTAGGGGAGAATTGCGACACTCACAAAATTAATTATAGCAATAAAGAAAGGAGGCAAAATATGCCAGATGACAATCGCAAAATCACGCAAAAAGAAGCGTGCAAGATTTTAGGGGTATGCGTGAACACTTTCAGATTTAAGATTAAACCCACTGAATTGTTCCAACGCAATGTCCCTGACAAAACACCTAATGTACGTACTATCACGTATTCATACCATGATGTGGTGCGTTTCAGTAAATTCAGCAATTGGTATTAGAGAGGGGTAAGACATGTTAGCAGAAGTGGCAATGTTCATTCAGTTATTAGGTATGGCGACACTAGCAGCGATTTTGCCAACGATTATCGTGATGGGTGCGATCTACCTAGCTTACACATACAGAGCGCAACTACTCGATATTTTACAAGGCATTTTGCGCATCATCTGCTGGTTAATTATTTGCCTAGTTGATGGTAAGGCAAAAGCTGACGGTATTAAAGTAAAGAAAATTTAAGGAGATATAAAATGCATCATTACATGACTAAATATACAGACAACAAGGATAACGAACACTACATAAGTTGGATTCAACTTAATTTATTCAACTTTACTTTCACGCTAAGCAAGCGCGAGTACGTCAATGGAGTGCGGATTGGAAAATAACGGAGGGTTAGGAAGATGTCACTAGCAGAAATAATCAACAATGGACTGCGTTCAAAAGGTAATAAAACACGCTATTGGTTAGCGAATGTAACGGGTGTCTCTATCGCAGCGTTATATGACGTTACGAACGGCAAACGAAATAGGTTGACGTTGCCAGCAATGGTGAAGGTATCCATTGCGTTAGACCTAGATTTAAACGAACTAAAAAAGATTGATTGGAAGTAGGCGGTCAACAGAGAGGAAATAACATGGCAGATTATGATATTGGATCAACAGGTGTAGGTAATTTACATCACGGCTTTTCAAAATCAAAAGACTTGGTGAGTTTACCAGTCAA
>NZ_BJEC01000036.1 GCF_005405465.1 Weissella thailandensis | reverse complement strand
AAGCATCTAAGTGTGAAACTCGCCTCGAGATGAGATTTCCCATTCAGAAATGAAGTAAGACCCCTCAGAGATGATGAGGTAGATAGGCTAGAAGTGGACATGTGGTGACACATGGAGCGGACTAGTACTAATGGTTCGAGGACTTAACCAAGTAGCAAGTGGTGTAAGGCAAGAAAAATAAGTAATTATGATTCAGTTTTGAGGGAACTAAGTTCACTCAATAAAAACGTGTCGTGATGATGGCACTGAGGTCACACCTGTTCCCATACCGAACACAGTAGTTAAGCTCAGTAGCGCCAAAAGTAGTTGGAGGATCGCCTCCTGCGAGGATAGGACGTCGCGATGCAATTGGAAGCAGTTCACAGTAATATGTGGACTGTTTTTTTTCTTTGTAGAGTATTCGTAGGTTGCATGTGTTGCTTTTAAAGGTAAAAATTAATCTAACTAAAATATTTTTTAGGTAGCCTGCTTGTTAAGAGATTTGTTATTATACAGTAAACGTTAATCCTTTGATTGGTTAAACTAATAGTATTTAAGATAGGATCTATAAAATTAATACTATATGTTGTACCTATCTTTAATACACAATAAATTTTAGATTAGCATTTGAATAATATTTTTTCATTTATTTTGATGTTCTATTTTTATCGAAAAACAAAACCAGCCGAATTTTTAGTAATTAATAACGGAGGTAAACTTATGGATTTAAAACTCAAGAACAAGGTTGTTTTAGTAACCGCGTCAAGTCAGGGTTTAGGATTTGCAACAGCTAGGAAGTTTTTAGAAGAAGGTGCCAAAGTGATGATTACAAGTCATAGCTTAGAAAATTTACGTTTGGCATATAAAGAATTGCGGCCAATAACATATGGAGACCAATTGTCATATGTCGTGGCCGATTTAACTAGTACATCAGATATTGAGGATCTGTTAGCCAAAACACGTAAAAAGTTTGGCTTGATTGACATTGTTGTTAATAATACCGGAGGCCCTAAAAGTGCTAGTTTTGAGCAATTGTATGAAGACGATTGGTCAGATGCCTATGAACTTATTTTAAGAAGTGCTATACAGATAATAAGATTAGCGTTACCCGATTTGAAAAAGACACAGGGAGTAATTATTAATAGTGTATCAGCATCAACAAAACAACCATTATCTGGACTGATATTATCAAATACTTTTAGAATGGCCATATTAGGTTTATCAAAAAGTTTAGCAAACGAATTCGGTAAGTACGGTATTCGGGTAAATACAATTTCTCCGGATCAAATATTAACAAATCGTGTTCAAACGTTAGATGAAATTAAGGCAGAAAAGGATAATGTATCAATTGAGAAAGTTCGTCAACAATCTGAAACAACAATTCCTTTAGGCCGTTACGGTAAGCCAGAGGAGTTTGCTAATGTTGTTGTGCTTTTAGCTTCTAGCGTTAGTCACTATGTTAACGGTAGCAATGTTGTGGTAGATGGTGGTCAAGTCCAAAGTTATTAAATGTTGTTAGATGAATTTATGTATAATGATATTGTGTGAATAATATTGATGAAATAAACAGGGGTTAAAAATGAGTAACATTGATTTACAAAATGGCATAGACTATCGTAATTTGGGTGCTGATTTTAAAGGCATGACAAATGAACAAATTATGCAAGCGTTGGATCAGCGTCGTGGAGATATGATAACGGTTCTGCAAAATTTAACGCATGACTTTAATAAGGCTACAGCAGTTCGCAACCATAATGCTTTTTCAGGACGAGAAATTGTCTTTTTAAATCCGGACAATCCAATGGATAGTAATAACCCAGAAGGTGCTAAAAAATGGAATAAAACTGGTGCTGTGGGTGCGCAACATTATGAGCATATTAGTCATCATCGTATATTGGATTATCAAGAACTATTTGACCAATGGCATGCAGAAGGATATGTTATTTACGCTGTTGATAATACCCCCGGGTACGAATTACATAATGTCTTTCAGGTTGAGTTTCCGAAAAAAAGTGTATTCCTTTTTGGTGAGGAACAGATTGGATTGGCTGATGAACTAATCAAGGCAGCTGATCAGATGATTTATATTCCGCAGACTGGGTCAGTTCGTTCATTGAATGTATCAGTGGCTCATGGCGTGATTGCCGCTTTGTACACAGCCCAACATCCAGTGCCTAACGATATATAAAAAAGCGAAACAGTCTCATATAAGATCGTTTCGCTTTTTTTATAAGTAGCTAATTTCTACAGAAGCAGTTCAAATTCTAAGTTGTTGTATTGATCACGCTCACGTATTTGATGATAACCAAATTCCTGTTGTGCTCGTTCGAGTAGTTCTGTATGCCAAGTAATTTTCTTAGCAAAATTTGCAAACATGTCTTCCTTTAGATGGTTTATCAAAGAAAGGAACTTTTTTGCTTCTTCAGCGGTCATTGATACATAAAAACGTTCATCATTGCCAAACTTTTTTGAAATCCGCTTTAGCTTAATATTCATAACTTGCCGTGTATATGCGGGATTTCTATTAAGTCGAACGCTGACATTAATATGATTGTAGTGTGAATCTCGGCTATATTGTAATAACATAGCTAGAAATCTTTCTGGATCTATTTTACTTTTGTTAGTTGCCATATTCATATCCTTAATCTTTAGAAGTTCTTCTCAATAGTATAACACGTAATAATTTTTAGAAATAACAAAAAAACTATTGCGTTATATTTCATATAGAGGTATTATATAAAAGTTGTCTTTTGCGGATAGCAAATTACAGATAGTAGTTTAATTTGTTTTAATATTGACTGAATAAGAAGGTTAATGTTTTTATAGCAAATGATATTCAATTATTAATAATTTTCTTTAAAAGAAAGTGTTGACAAATCGAATTGACTTCTGTAATATAGATTAAGTTGTCAGCGAGACAACGACTGTTGATCATTGAAAACTGAATATCGTTTCGATGAAACAAATGTGTAGGGTCATCAAGTTTTACTTGATACAAAACATTTGTGAAGTCAATTCACTAATAAATTCGTTTAACTTCTGTTAAACAAATAACAACAAATTGAGTTATACTCAAACTTTTAAAATGAGAGTTTGATCCTGGCTCAGGATGAACGCTGGCGGCGTGCCTAATACATGCAAGTCGAACGCTTTGTTTTTAATTGATATGAAGAGCTTGCTCTGATTTGATTTTCTTGACAAAGAGTGGCGAACGGGTGAGTAACACGTGGGTAACCTACCTCTTAGCAGGGGAT
>NZ_BJEC01000035.1 GCF_005405465.1 Weissella thailandensis | reverse complement strand
AAATACTAGACCCAAATTAAATTACCGTTTAACAATCCACTCTGACCAGGGATTCCAGTATCAAAATTATGAATATGTCTCACGTTTGCAGAACAACCATGTGTTTCAAAGTATGAGTCGCAAAGCGACCTGTCTAGATAATGCTATGGCGGAGAGCTTCTTTCATCTCTTGAAGGTAGGAACTGTCCATAATAACCATTATCAAAACTATGACGAGCTGAAGTCTGCCGTCAATAATTATATCTATTACTACAACAATAAACGGATTAAAACAAAGCTGGCCGGAAAAACTCCGGTTCAATACCGAAGTCTTTCCGACCAGCTAGTTGCTTAAACTTCTCTCCAATTTTTGGGGTTCAGTTCACTCAACCTTTTTTGTTACAACCGGCTTTAAACCATTTTTTATCACGCTCTAAACGCGCTCCAAAAGACTGAAACCTCAATGTAATGAAATTTACGCCATTCCTGTCCTACGCTTCGCTGCGGCCAAAAATGACGTAAACTACATTACACACCGGCTTCAAAGCGTCTTTATGTCACACTATGATATCTTGTGCTATCTTTAACGAAGTTGACAAAATTGTTAGATAACCTGACAATAAAGTCGATTATATATGAAGGAGAGGGTTATGGCATTTTCAGGAGTACATCATTTTCGAATGAAGGCTTTAGCATCTGAATTGTTTCAGTTCCGTATTGGTGAGTTGGCGACGATGACTGGTGTGTCAACACGTCAATTACGTTATTGGGAGAGCAAAGGTATTATTTCTTCATTAGAGCGTGAAGGAGAACAGGATGCACGTGTCTATAACTATACAGCCTACGTCACTGTTGCCGTTATTAAAGAATTTTTAGACGAAGGGTACACATTAAAGGGCGCTGTCAAAAAGACAAATGAACATCAAAGAAATTGGCAAGTACTGCATGATGTGATGCAAAATGCTGTGCAAGATGTTGTTTTGTTAGATGAAACCCCCGCTGTTGATTTGGGATTTTTTGATGAAGAAGAAACACAGCGCTTGTACGCACGTATAGATGAAAATAATAAAGTGAAGTACAGTGTTCGACCTTGGGCAGGTTACGCAGAAAGTATTGAATAGATAGTATAAATTAACATCTCGTGATCATAAGGACCATTTGAAATATTTTTCATTTGGCGTGTGATTGGGGGATGTTTTTATATAAAGCGGGCGCAAATTTTCATTAATAACTGTTAAACTAATAGTAGATTAAACAAAGAGGAATAGTCATGGCAAATTGGCATAGTTTTTATAAACGTCCATGGTCAGAACGCTTAACCATTTTGACCAATAATCAAAATTTAACAACTGCAGAACAACAATTAATGCAAAACAGTTATGACCATATTGGTGCCCAACAAGTAGAAAATTATATCTATAATTTTGGTGTACCAACGGGGTTATTATTGCAATTACCAGTCAATGGACGTGAAATGATTGTGCCAATGACAACTGAGGAACCCAGCGTGATTGCTGCAGCCAATAATGGTGCCCGCATGATGCGGTACGGTAATGGTGTGACGACCAAGCGACAAGAACATTTAATGCGTGGTCAGGTTATCATTGTTAATCTTTCAGATATTGCAAGTTTACAAAGGTTAGTCCAGAACCATATGACCGAGTTGTTGCAAATCGCCAATGATGCCCATCCATCGATGGCAGCTCGTGGTGGTGGCGCTAAGCGATTAACGGTTGACGTGCTGGATGAAACAACGGTCGCAGTCAACGTACTAGTGGATACTAAGGAAGCCATGGGGGCAAATACAGTCAACACAATGGCGGAGGCGGTGGCAACACAATTACGCCAAAAAGGGTATCAAGTCTTGATGGCGATTTTATCTAATTATGGTACCGAATCGTTAGTTGAGGCGGAAGTTGCCATTCCGGTGACGGCATTAGCAACGAAACAAGGGCTGCCTGGTCAGGTGGTTGCCGAAAAGATTGCTGCCGCAAGTCATATGGAAGAATTATCACCACATCGTGCGGTGACTGCGAATAAAGGTATTTTGAATGGTATTGAAGCAGTTGTACTTGCAAGTGGTAATGATACAAGGGCTGTGAATGCTGCTTTGCATGCTTATGCTGCTCATGATGGCCAATATAGTGGTTTAATTTCATGGCAAGTTATCGATGATCAATTAATTGGTCGGACAGTAATGCCAATGTCAGTCGGTGTCGTTGGTGGCTCGATTGGTATCGTGCCAGCAGTAAAGTTAAACCATCATATTATGGATAATCCGAATGCTGAGCAATTGGCAAGCATTATCATTGCGACAGGGTTGGCTCAGAACCTGGCAGCATTGCGCGCATTAGTGTCAACAGGCATTCAGGCAGGCCATATGGCTTTACAAGCCAAATCGCTGGCAATTCAGGTTGGCGCCAAGGACAATGAAGTCGACCTATTAGTTGCACAATTAAATCAGTCATCACAAATAAACGCATCAATGGCACAGCAATTGTTACTGGAAATGCGGCATGTAAATGCAGAACAATAAAGATGGGATAGAGAAATGAAATTTGCAAAAGAAACAATAACGTTATTAGATCAGGTGAATGCATTGTATCCGGGCTCAGTTATTTTACGAGGTAATGAGGAAGCCAGTGGTGCGATTACCCATGACCAAGTATCAACTTCAATGTTGGGAACACGACTAATGGTTGAAGTGAATGATGGGACGGCGCCTGACTTTTTAGCAACTTCTGAATTATTGATGATGCTATTGACTTTGAATGGGTACCCACAGGTTTACTTCCAATTAAAGGATGATGATGCGGAATTAACGCATCAATTAATGATTATGACAACCTACCTTTATCAACCAGCATTACGAGCAATTGTTTATCGCGAGCAAGCAGCTCATGGTTTACTGACTGATGATGTGGTTAAAGGTGTCCTTGCTGGTGTACAGCAGACATTGTCAAAAGAAACAGCTGATAATAATGGGGAAGCAGCATTGCGCCTGTTAACATTATTAGATTTACAAGTATTTTTACATGCGGTGCCAAGTGATACGACAGCCATTGCTGAAACAATGACCGAATCTTACCCAAAGGCTTGGTCAGCAGCTAAAAAAATTGCAGATGCCATGCGTATTGATGATATTAAGGATCCATTTACTGTTCACCGTGCGGTTGTGACGGCCTTTGCAATGTTTGATGAGCAGATGGTAGCTTGGGATTTGCCAGAAATTTATGCTAGTGAATTTGCAACCCTGACTCCGGTCTTGTCAGAACGTCAATTGCGTTTGCCACTAGCACAAGTATTTGATATCAAGCATATGACGATGATAGATCGTAATACAGATAAAGAAGCCTATGCCGGATTATTAAAAAATTCAGGACAAAATAGTTTCGTGTTGGCTGCTCCAGAAGATAAATTGGCCGATTTCTTTAAGGAACTTTACCAAACACCCGTTAAAGAGGTGCTGACAAAGTTGGGTCAACCATTTGCGATACGATAAGGAGGAAATAATGACATTAGTAACGCCAGATATACAACAATTGATTGATAATGCGAAAAACATTGTCTTTTTGACAGGTGCAGGGGTATCAACTGCCTCGGGGATTCCAGATTATCGGTCAAAGGGTGGTATCTATGATGGTATTGCGTTACGCCCCGAGTATTTATTAAGTACAGAAGCGTTAGCAAGTGAGCCAGAAAAAATGTATGAATTTGCTAAGGAAAATATGTACTTTCCAGCTGCACAACCTAATATTATTCACGAGAAAATGGCTACGTTGACGCAAAAGAATCGTGCCCGCATTATTACGCAAAATGTCGATGGTCTACATTTAAAAGCAGGGGCTAAAAATGTGATTGAGTTCCACGGTTCATTGTATAATATTTATTCAACGACAGATGGTAAGCCTAGTGATGTGGATGCATACTTGCAGTCACCTTACCGCGAAGATGGTGCTTTGTTACGTCCAGCAATTACATTATATGGTGAGATCCCATTTAGAGTAGATGAGGCAGCACAATGGATGACCCAAGCAGATTTAGTTGTTATTGTTGGAACAAGCTTTGTGGTTTACCCATTTGCTGGGCTTTTACAGTACGCTCGTCCTAATGTACCAGTATTAGCAGTTAACTTGGAACAAATTCCAGCACCAGCTCATGTTAAGCAGGTTGTCGGGGATGCACGTGAATTTTTCTCGGAACTACAAGTATAGGTTTCGCGTAATAGTATATATAGAAAAGATCCGTAATCTGTCCTTTGGATGGGTGACGGATCTTTTCTATGTTGACTAGTCATTTTAGTTCGATAAAACGTTCGTAAAAAAATAATAAGACCAATCTATTGACGAACATTAAATTAACTGTTATTATATTTAAGTGGTCGAGCGAGACCAACGAATTACTGAAAACTGATTTAAAAAAATGATTTAAATTAGTTGTTGACAATCAAATGGTTGTCCTGTAATATAGATTAAGTCGTCAGAGAGACAACAACGTAGACCATTGAAAACTGAATATCGTTTCGATGAAACAAATGTGTAGGGTCATCAAGTATTTTACTTGATACAAAACATTTGCGAAGTCAATTCGCTAGTAAAT
>NZ_BJEC01000034.1:3081-4613 GCF_005405465.1 Weissella thailandensis | reverse complement strand
TTTAATTGATATGAAGAGCTTGCTCTGATTTGATTTTATCTGACAAAGAGTGGCGAACGGGTGAGTAACACGTGGGTAACCTACCTCTTAGCAGGGGATAACATTTGGAAACAAGTGCTAATACCGTATAACACTAACAACCGCATGGTTGTTAGTTGAAAGATGGTTCTGCTATCACTAAGAGATGGACCCGCGGTGCATTAGCTAGTTGGTAAGGTAATGGCTTACCAAGGCGATGATGCGTAGCCGAGTTGAGAGACTGATCGGCCACAATGGGACTGAGACACGGCCCATACTCCTACGGGAGGCAGCAGTAGGGAATCTTCCACAATGGGCGCAAGCCTGATGGAGCAACGCCGCGTGTGTGATGAAGGGTTTCGGCTCGTAAAACACTGTTATAAGAGAAGAACGACATTGAGAGTAACTGTTCAGTGTGTGACGGTATCTTATCAGAAAGGAACGGCTAAATACGTGCCAGCAGCCGCGGTAATACGTATGTTCCAAGCGTTATCCGGATTTATTGGGCGTAAAGCGAGCGCAGACGGTTATTTAAGTCTGAAGTGAAAGCCCTCAGCTCAACTGAGGAAGGGCTTTGGAAACTGGATAACTTGAGTGCAGTAGAGGAAAGTGGAACTCCATGTGTAGCGGTGAAATGCGTAGATATATGGAAGAACACCGGTGGCGAAAGCGGCTTTCTGGACTGTAACTGACGTTGAGGCTCGAAAGTGTGGGTAGCAAACAGGATTAGATACCCTGGTAGTCCACACCGTAAACGATGAGTGCTAGATGTTCGAGGGTTTCCGCCCTTGAGTGTCGCAGCTAACGCATTAAGCACTCCGCCTGGGGAGTACGACCGCAAGGTTGAAACTCAAAGGAATTGACGGGGACCCGCACAAGCGGTGGAGCATGTGGTTTAATTCGAAGCAACGCGAAGAACCTTACCAGGTCTTGACATCCCTTGCTAATCCTAGAAATAGGATGTTCCCTTCGGGGACAAGGTGACAGGTGGTGCATGGTTGTCGTCAGCTCGTGTCGTGAGATGTTGGGTTAAGTCCCGCAACGAGCGCAACCCTTATTATTAGTTGCCAGCATTCAGTTGGGCACTCTAGTGAGACTGCCGGTGACAAACCGGAGGAAGGTGGGGATGACGTCAAATCATCATGCCCCTTATGACCTGGGCTACACACGTGCTACAATGGCATATACAACGAGTCGCTAACCCGCGAGGGTACGCTAATCTCTTAAAGTATGTCTCAGTTCGGATTGTAGGCTGCAACTCGCCTACATGAAGTCGGAATCGCTAGTAATCGCGGATCAGCACGCCGCGGTGAATACGTTCCCGGGTCTTGTACACACCGCCCGTCACACCATGAGAGTTTGTAACACCCAAAGCCGGTGCGGTAACCTTTTAGGAGCCAACCGTCTAAGGTGGGACAGATGATTAGGGTGAAGTCGTAACAAGGTAGCCGTAGGAGAACCTGCGGCTGGATCACCTCCTTTCTAAGGAAAATCGGAATCCTACACATTCAACG
>NZ_BJEC01000034.1:0-3048 GCF_005405465.1 Weissella thailandensis | reverse complement strand
CTATTAGTTCTTTGAAAACTGAATCATAATTGTAAATTTTTAAATTCATTTAAATTGATTTTTATCAATTAAATTGAGCCGAAAAAATACACCGCGTAATTTTTTGAGTTTTTTAAATAAGTTTAAAATCGCTTGTGACCATTGAGTCACAATACTCAAACGAAATCATCAACGAAAGTTGATCGGTTAAGTTATTAAGGGCGCATGGTGAATGCCTTGGCACTAGGAGCCGATGAAGGACGGGACTAACACCGATATGCCTCGGGGAGCTGTAAGTAAGCTTTGATCCGGGGATTTCCGAATGGGGGAACCTAACTTGTTATGCAAGTTATCGTTTAATGAATACATAGTTAAACGATGGTAGACGTTGTGAACTGAAACATCTCATTAGCAACAGGAGAATAAAGAAAAATCGATTCCGTCAGTAGCGGCGAGCGAACACGGAGAAGCCCAAACCAGAGTGCTTGCATTCTGGGGTTGTAGGACTACCGTTGTGGAGTTACAAATTTGTTTATTAGCAGAATCAGCTGGGAAGCTGAGCGACACTGGGTGATAGCCCCGTATGCGAAAGTAAGCAAACTCCCGTGTAGGATCCTGAGTACGGCTGGACACGTGAAATCCAGTTGGAAACTGCGAGGACCATCTCGTAAGGCTAAATACTCCCTAGTGACCGATAGTGAACCAGTACCGTGAGGGAAAGGTGAAAAGCACCCCGGAAGGGGAGTGAAAAAGTTCCTGAAACCATGTGCCTACAACAAGTTAGAGCCCGTTAATGGGTGATAGCGTGCCTTTTGTAGAATGAACCGGCGAGTTACGATAACATGCAAGGTTAAGGTGGAAAGACCGGAGCCGTAGCGAAAGCGAGTCTGAAATGGGCGAATGAGTATGTTGTTGTAGACCCGAAACCAGGTGACCTACCCATGTCCAGGGTGAAGGTGTGGTAAAACGCACTGGAGGCCCGAACCCATACATGTTGAAAAATGTTGGGATGAGGTGTGGGTAGCGGTGAAATTCCAATCGAACTTGGAGATAGCTGGTTCTCTCCGAAATAGCTTTAGGGCTAGCCTCGGAAGAAAGCGTGTTGGAGGTAGAGCACTGTTTTGGTGCGGGGCCCATCTCGGGTTACTAAACTAAGATAAACTCCGAATGCCAATCACGTATGTCCGGGAGTCAGACAGTGAGTGATAAGATCCATTGTCGAAAGGGGAACAGCCCAGATCGTCAGTTAAGGTCCCTAAGTGTGTGTTAAGTGGAAAAGGATGTGAAGTTGCATAGACAACTAGGATGTTGGCTCAGAAGCAGCCACCATTTAAAGAGTGCGTAATAGCTCACTAGTCGAGTGATTTTGCGCCGAAAATGTACCGGGGCTAAACACACCACCGAAACTACGGGTGCCACGTAAGTGGCGCGATAGGAGAGCGTTCTAAGAGCAATGAAGTCAGACCGTGAGGACTGGTGGAGCGCTTAGAAGTGAGAATGCCGGTATGAGTAGCGAAAGACAGGTGAGAATCCTGTCCACCGTATGACTAAGGTTTCCTGGGGAAGGCTCGTCCTCCCAGGGTTAGTCGGGACCTAAGGCGAGGCCGAAAGGCGTAGTCGATGGCTAACAGGTTGAGATTCCTGTACCAGGTGAACATGTTTGAACGATGGAGGGACGCAGAAGGCTAACGGATCCCAGCTGCTGGAAATGCTGGGTCAAGCAATGAGTCTTAGTGTGAGTTAAATGCTTGCACTTATACGGACAAGTTGTGATGAGGACCGAAATAAAGTAGGGAAGTCCGTGATGTCACGCTGCCGAGAAAAGCTTCTAGTTAGTGTTTACCTGCCCGTACCGCAAACCGACACAGGTAGTCGAGGAGAGCATCCTAAGGTGAGCGAGTGAACTCTCGTTAAGGAACTCGGCAAAATGACCCCGTAACTTCGGGAGAAGGGGTGCTCAGCGCAAGCTGAGCCGCAGTGAATAGGCCCAGGCGACTGTTTATCAAAAACACAGGTTTCTGCAAAATCGTAAGATGACGTATAGGGGCTGACACCTGCCCGGTGCTGGAAGGTTAAAAGGAGTACTTAGTTTCGACGAAGGTACGAATTGAAGCCCCAGTAAACGGCGGCCGTAACTATAACGGTCCTAAGGTAGCGAAATTCCTTGTCGGGTAAGTTCCGACCCGCACGAAAGGTGTAACGATCTGGGCGCTGTCTCAACGAGAGACTCGGTGAAATTTAAAGACCCGTGAAGATGCGGGTTACCCGCGACAGGACGGAAAGACCCCATGGAGCTTTACTGTAGCTTGATATTGAGTGTTTGTGCAGCTTGTACAGCATAGGTAGGAGCCGTAGAAATCGGGACGCTAGTTTCGATGGAGGCAAACGTGGGATACTACCCTCGTTGTATGAACACTCTAACTCACACCACTTAGCGTGGTGGAAGACAGTGTCTGGCAGGCAGTTTGACTGGGGCGGTCGCCTCCCAAAAAGTAACGGAGGCGCCCAAAGGTTCCCTCAGAATGGTTGGAAATCATTCGCAGAGTGTAAAGGCACAAGGGAGCTTGACTGTGAGACTTACCAGTCGAGCAGGTACGAAAGTAGGGCTTAGTGATCCGGTGGTTCCGCATGGAAGGGCCATCGCTCAACGGACAAAAGCTACCCTGGGGATAACAGGCTTATCTCCCCCAAGAGTCCACATCGACGGGGAGGTTTGGCACCTCGATGTCGGCTCATCGCATCCTGGGGCTGTAGTCGGTCCCAAGGGTTGGGCTGTTCGCCCATTAAAGCGGTACGCGAGCTGGGTTCAGAACGTCGTGAGACAGTTCGGTCCCTATCCGTCGCGGGCGTAGGAAATTTGAGAGGAGCTGCCCTTAGTACGAGAGGACCGGGGTGGACGTACCACTGGTGTATCAGTTGTTCCGCCAGGAGCATCGCTGAGTAGCTATGTACGGATGAGATAAACGCTGAAAGCATCTAAGTGTGAAACTCGCCTCGAGATGAGATTTCCCATTCAGAAATGAAGTAAGACCCCTCAGAGATGATGAGGTAGATAGGCTAGAAGTGGAC
>NZ_BJEC01000033.1 GCF_005405465.1 Weissella thailandensis | reverse complement strand
AAATACTAGACCCAAATTAAATTACCGTTTAACAATCCACTCTGACCAGGGATTCCAGTATCAAAATTATGAATATGTCTCACGTTTGCAGAACAACCATGTGTTTCAAAGTATGAGTCGCAAAGCGACCTGTCTAGATAATGCTATGGCGGAGAGCTTCTTTCATCTCTTGAAGGTAGGAACTGTCCATAATAACCATTATCAAAACTATGACGAGCTGAAGTCTGCCGTCAATAATTATATCTATTACTACAACAATAAACGGATTAAAACAAAGCTGGCCGGAAAAACTCCGGTTCAATACCGAAGTCTTTCCGACCAGCTAGTTGCTTAAACTTCTCTCCAATTTTTGGGGTTCAGTTCACAACCTTTTTTTATTATGGTTCAAAACGATTTTTGTCGCTTTGTGAAGTTGGTTGACAATTGTCAGCGCAAAAGTGATACAATGGCGTACTAAGCGGATAAAACATAAGGTTAATGGGAGGAAAGCAAATGAAGTTGCTCAAGCCTTTTATCGGGCGCTATAAACTTGATTTGACAGTTGCTATTTTGATGGTTGCTATTGCATCAGTGGCGATGCTGTTACAACCAACATTACTCAGTAATATTGTACAAGCAATTACAGATGACAATATGGAGAAAGTGAATAAGATTGGGACGCAATTGTTGATACTAGCAATCATTGGATTGGCTGCTGGTATTTTGAATACGATTTTTGCTGCCCGGGCATCACAGGGGATTTCAGCGGATGTCCGTGAAAGTGCCTATCGTAAAATTCAAACATTTTCATTTTCAAATATTGAAAAATTTTCAGTTGGGAACTTAGTTGTTCGGCTAACGAATGATGTGACCCAAATTCAAAACGTATTAATGCTTGTATTACAGCCATTGATGCGTATGCCAATCTTATTTATTGGTGGCTTTATTTTAGCCGTACGATCAATTCCGCAACTATGGTGGATCATCATTTTGATGGTCATTCTGGTCGGCGGTATTTCGTACTTTGTTGTTAAAAATTTGGGAAAACGCTTTGGAAAAATTCAATGGTTGATGGACAAAGTTAATGCTAAGGCAAAAGAAAATTTGCAAGGTATGTGGGTCGTTAAATCATTCAATCAAGAAGCTAATGAAGAACAGCGTTTCACGAATGTCTCAAACGAATTGCGTGATGTTAACATTCAAATTGGTTACTTTTTTGCATTGATTATGCCAGCCTTTATGTTTGTCGGTCAAGGTCTAATGGTCGTTGCGATTTACTCAGTTGGTAATATGGTCAATACGCAACCTGAGTTATTGGCGCAAATCACTGGGTTTACCAATTATATTATGATTATTATGAACGCTATTATTGTTGGTGGAATGATGATGTCATTTGCCACCCGTGCGTTTGTATCGATGGGTCGTATTCAATCAATTATGGATACTGAGCCAACCTTTACTTATGATAACGACAACGAACAAAACTTAGATGGCCGCGTTGAATTTGATGATGTGTCATTTACTTATCAAGATGACGATCAACCAACGCTAAAGCATATTAGCTTTAAAACAGCGCCTGGTGAAATGATTGGAATTGTGGGTGCCACGGGTTCTGGTAAATCAACTTTGGCACAGCTGATTCCACGTATTTATGATCCGAGCGCCGGAACGGTGAAGGTCGGTGGCGTCGATTTGAAACATGTTAATGAGCATTCATTACGTGAGGCCGTTTCTTTTGTATTACAAAAAGCGACATTGTTTTCTGGAACAATTGCTGATAATTTGCGCCAAGGAATGTCCACTGCACAATTGAAAGATATGAAACGGGCGGCCAATATTGCGCAAGCATCAGAATTTGTGGAGCAATATGATGATCAATATGAACATGTTGTTGAGGAACGCTCAGCTAATTTTTCTGGTGGTCAAAAACAACGTTTGTCAATTGCCCGTGGTGTAATTGGCCAACCTAAGATATTGATTTTAGATGATTCAACATCCGCATTGGATGCTCGGTCTGAAAAGCTAGTTAAACAAGCATTGGATGAACAGTTAAGTGATACGACCACGTTTATTATTGCAGAAAAAGTTTCTTCAGTGATCAATGCGGATAACATCTTGGTTTTAGATAATGGTGAGATGGTTGCTTATGGACCACATTCAGAATTGATGCAAACTTCACCAGTTTATCAAGAAATATATGCAACCCAAAAGGCAAAGGAGGCAAAGAACAATGAAGAATAATGTTAAAGAGTCTGCAAAATTCTTTGCCCATTACTTGAAACACTTTAAAGTCGCTTTGTTTTTTATTCTAGTACTAACGATTTTAGCAACTTGGTTGCAAGTTAAAGCGCCAGTTTATATGGGACGTTCAATCACTGAATTGTCAAAGTATTTGATGGCTTATCTTAATCCGGTAACCAAAAGTCGAGCCAGTTTAGGTGATTTCCATCAAGCATTATTGCTATTTGGATTGTTTATTTTGATGATTTTGATTGCTTTACTCCTTAACGGATTGCTACAAGCTATTGTGGCGCCTAAATCAGTGAATGATATGCGTACCGGTCTATTTGCCAAACTGCAACGTATGACCGTACGTTATTTTGATAACCATCAGGATGGTGAGATTTTATCGCGCTTTACATCAGATTTAGATAACATTTTTAATGCCATGAATAATGCCTTGTTCCAGATTTTGCAACAAGTCGTGATGTTTATTGGTGTTATCTGGATGATGTTTAATGAGAGCCCTAAAATGGCGATGGCAACGATGGCGACAACGCCGCTTGTTATCATTGTTGGGATTGTCATTATGATTCAGGCGAAGAAATATGTTGATATCCAACAAGCTGAAGTTGGTCATTTGAATGGTTACATTAATGAACAAATTAATGGTGAAAAGGTCATTATTACGAATGGTCTGCAGGAAGATTCTATCAACGGCTTTGTTGAACATAATGAAAAAGTTCGCCGAGCTATGGTCCGTTCACAAGCTTGGTCAGGTGTTCTTAATCCGATTATGCAAGGACTAGGTTTGTTTAATTTGGCGATTGTTATTTTCTTCGGTGCCAAGCTATCGTTAACCGGGGATGTAGCTTCACGTGCGACTGGCTTAGGTTTGATCGTCACTTTCGTCTCATTCTCACAACAATACTTCCAACCCATTTCGCAAATTACTTCATTATATAATATGATGCAACAAGCGATGACCGGTGTTCACCGGTTGAATGTTATCTTCGACCAAGATGAAGAAGTTAACCCTGAAAATGGGGTTAAATTTGATGGTGTGAAGCGCAACGTCAAATTACAAGATGTACACTTTGGTTACAATGAGGAACGCGAAATCATCCATGGTATTGATATCGATGTTGAAAAGGGTGAGATGGTTACGTTAGTTGGCCCAACGGGATCAGGTAAAACAACCGTCATGAATTTATTGAATCGTTTTTATGATGTGACGTCGGGTGCGGTATTGTTTGATGATGTGGATGTTCGTGATATGAACATCAAATCCTTACGTGATAATGTCGGAATTGTTTTACAAGAATCAGTTTTATTTACGGGAACAGTTCGCGATAATATTGTATTTGGAAAAACTGATGCGACGGATGAAGAAGTGATTGATGCTGCCAAACAAGCAAATATTCATGATTTCATCATGACCCTTGAAAATGGTTATGAGACAGAAGTTTCTGATGAAAATTCGGTGTTTTCTACGGGACAAAAACAATTACTGTCGATTGCTCGTACAATTTTGACACAACCAGATTTGTTGATTTTAGATGAAGCAACTTCTAACGTGGATACAGTGACCGAAGAAAAAATTCAACGAGCAATGGATAATGTTATTGCTGGCCGAACAAGCTTTGTCATTGCCCATCGTTTAAAGACTATTTTGAATGCTGACAAGATTGTTGTGTTGAAAGATGGTCAGATTATCGAACAAGGTAATCATGAAACGTTATTAGCGAAAAATGGTTTTTATGCCGAATTATATAAGAATCAAATGGTCTTTGATTAATAGGGGAAGGGGCTAAGAATGGATTGTATAAGGGCATTTTAGTGTCGTTTCCCTCTTGTGAAATGGATTACGATTGTGGTGAATTCACAGAAATTTAAAATAATTTTAGGCTGTTAAAATAATTTTAATTGCTGAACCTGTTACTGATGTTGATAAGTGACAGGTTTTTTTATATGTCATTGATTGCATATAGTCAATCAATAAATACTTTGTTGGCAACGTTTACGCTAATTAGCGTGATTATTTATGATGACAGAAAGCATTGGCTTATTTGTCTTTTTGTTTGTTAATAAGCTATTTTTCACTGTTATGTGAATCGTTTTTTAAAAAAGAAAAATTATTGCTTAGTTTTATGAAATTTGTTAAATTGGATAAGTTGCTTAAGGAAGAATTAAGTTTAGAGCAATTATAAAATTTAATAAATTAGGAGGTATTTTCGTGTTAAAAGTCGACGACTTAACGGTCGCTTATGATAACGTGCCAGTATTTACAGACTTGTCGGTACATTTTGCTAAAGGCAAAATTACCGGAATAATTGGTCCTAACGGTGCTGGTAAGTCAACGTTAATTAAGGGGGCCCTGGGGTTGGTGCGCCATACTGGTAAAGCAACCTTAGATGGTGCAGCTGTTACCCATGTACGTAAAAAGATTGCTTATGTTGAGCAACGTGCAGCCCTGGATTTGACATTTCCTATCAGTGTTTTTGAGGTGGTTTTAACTGGTACATACGGTAAGTTAGGATTATTCAAAAGCCCTGGTCATAAGGAAAAGGAATTGGCAAATGATGCTTTAAAGCAAGTTAACTTGTCTGAGTTTAAAAATCGTCAAATAGGTGAATTATCAGGTGGGCAATTACAACGTGTCTTTGTGGCGCGGGCCATTGTGCAGCAAGCTGATGTTGTTATCCTGGATGAACCATTCGTAGGAATAGATGTGAAGTCTGAAAATGAAATCATGAATGTCCTACGTGGTTGGCGTGACAGTGGTAAGTCAATTATCGTTGTCCACCATGATTTAAACAAAGTGGCTGCTTATTTTGATGACTTATTGATTATGAATCATGGCATTATTGCTCATGGTCCCGTTGAAACGGTATATACAAAAGAAAATGTCTCACACGCTTTTTCTGCTGATCTAAGTGCCGTATTGTTTAATCAGAATACGGAGGCCAAATAATGACAAGTATTGTAGAATTTGCGCACGCATTGGGACATTATAATTTCCTTCAAAGCGCCTTGATGGCTGCTATTATGGTCGGAATTACGTCAGGAATTATTGGTAGCTTTATTATTTTACGTGGTATGTCATTGATGGGGGATGCGCTTTCTCATTCTGTCTTGCCTGGAGTTGTCGTTGCTTATATGTTGGGTATCAATATCATGATTGGTGCGACAGTATTTGGAGTTGTCGTAGCCGTATTAATTGGTTTCGTGGCCGCTCATAGTAAGCTGAAAAATGATACGTCAATTGGAGTTGTCTTTTCTGCGTTCTTCGCATTAGGATATATTTTAATTTCAATGGCGCAATCGTCAACTAACTTGCATCATATTCTATTTGGAAACGTATTGGCTGTTTCTGATTCAGATTTGATTGATACATTTATTGTCTTAGCAGTTGTTATTATTTTTGTTTTGGCCTTTTTCAAGGAACTCCAAATTACTTCGTTTGATAACACATTTGCTAAATCATATGGTTTGAACACAAGTGTTGTTCATTACGGATTAATGATTGTTTTGACATTAGTGACTGTGTCAGCTTTGCAAACAGTTGGTATTATTCTAGTTGTTGCGATGTTGATTACCCCAGCGGCGACCGCCTTCCTTTGGACAAACCGTTTAGGACATATGCTATTTATATCATCAAGTTTCGGTGCAGTGGCTTCTTTCATTGGATTGTACCTATCATATACGATGAATTGGGCATCTGGTCCAGCGATTGTTATGGTTGCTGCCATCATCTTCTTGATTTCATTCGTTATTGCGCCAAAGCAAGGTTTTCTTGCCAAGTTAGGAGTTAAAAATGATAAAAAAGCTTAGTGCAGCTATTATTGCCTTATTAGTAGTCGGCGGAGGTATCTTCGCATTTGTTAACGGTCGTGGTGATCAAAAATCAGAAGAGAATCAGAAACTGAAAGTTGTGACAACCAATTCTATTTTGGAGGATATGGTTAACCAAGTTGCTGGTGATGATGTGGATGTATATAGTATTGTTAAACGTGGTACGGATCCACACGCCTATGATCCAACAACTGATGATATTGCAGAAGCAACGGATGCTGATGTGTTGTTCCATAATGGTTTGAACTTAGAAACTGGTGGTAGTGGTTGGTTTAACAAGTTGACTGATACTGCAAATAAACATGATGGTAAAGAAGTTTTCGCTGTTTCAAAGAACGTTAAACCATTGTATTTAACAGCCGCTGGTAAAGAAAATGAAACTGATCCCCATGCTTGGCTTGATATCAGTAATGGTGTAAAATACGTTAAATTGATCAACAGTGTTCTTAAGGATAAGGATCCAGATAATGCTAAGGATTACCAAAAGCGTACTGATGCCTATGTTGAAAAGCTAGAAAAGTTACATAAGGAAGCTCAAAATAAGTTTTCTGATATTCCTGAAGAGCAACGTTTGCTAGTAACATCAGAGGGAGCCTTTAAGTACTTCTCAAAGGCATATGGTATTAAGCCAGCTTACATTTGGGAAATCAATACTGAGTCACAAGGTACACCAGAACAAATGAAACAAGTCTTGGCTAAGATTGATCAATCAGAAGCAAAGTCATTGTTTGTTGAGACTTCTGTCTCACCAAAGTCAATGAACAAAGTTTCAAAGGAAACTGGTTTGCCAATCCATTCAAAGATCTTTACAGACTCATTGGCTAAGAAGGGTACCCAAGGAGACACATACTATGACATGGTTAAGTGGAATATCGACAAGATTCATGATGGTATGTTAGGAAAAGAATAACTATTTAATATAGTAAAACTGAAGTGAAACTCAGTGAAAAAAGATAGCTAGAACAAAGATTAATTTCTTGTTCTAGCTATCTTTTTATTATGTGATACGCGTATATGAAATGTGCTAAATTATAATTAATGAATCTTATACAAAAAAGCCGAGACTGAACTGAACCCCAAAAATTGGAGAGAAGTTTAAGCAACTAGCTGGTCGGAAAGACTTCGGTATTGAACCGGAGTTTTTCCGGCCAGCTTTGTTTTAATCCGTTTATTGTTGTAGTAATAGATATAATTATTGACGGCAGACTTCAGCTCGTCATAGTTTTGATAATGGTTATTATGGACAGTTCCTACCTTCAAGAGATGAAAGAAGCTCTCCGCCATAGCATTATCTAGACAGGTCGCTTTGCGACTTATACTTTGAAACACATGGTTGTTCTGCAAACGTGAGACATATTCATAATTTTGATACTGGAATCCCTGGTCAGAGTGGATTGTTAAACGGTAATTTAATTTGGGTCTAGTATTT
>NZ_BJEC01000032.1 GCF_005405465.1 Weissella thailandensis | reverse complement strand
AAGCATCTAAGTGTGAAACTCGCCTCGAGATGAGATTTCCCATTCAGAAATGAAGTAAGACCCCTCAGAGATGATGAGGTAGATAGGCTAGAAGTGGACATGTGGTGACACATGGAGCGGACTAGTACTAATGGTTCGAGGACTTAACCAAGTAGCAAGTGGTGTAAGGCAAGAAAAATAAGTAATTATGATTCAGTTTTGAGGGAACTAAGTTCACTCAATAAAAACGTGTCGTGATGATGGCACTGAGGTCACACCTGTTCCCATACCGAACACAGTAGTTAAGCTCAGTAGCGCCAAAAGTAGTTGGAGGATCGCCTCCTGCGAGGATAGGACGTCGCGATGCATCATTCCGAATTAGCTCAGTTGGTAGAGCACACGACTGTTAATCGTGCTGTCGTCGGTTCGAGCCCGACATTCGGAGTAATTGCCGACTTAGCTCAGTTGGTAGAGCAACGGTATCGTAAACCGTAGGTCGAGGGTTCGAATCCCCCAGTCGGCATGCGTGTAGCTCCTATAAATCTTGTTATCAAGGTTTATAGGAGCTTTTTTGTATATCAAAAATTTTTAAAATTATCGTGTAAACTTGCATAGGTGTTTTGAACTATGAGACCTTAGTATTAGGGAAAGTATAATAGGATTTTTTTATGTCATTAATCCATTTTTGCAGATTAAATTTGACAATTTATTGTATACTATCATATAAGAATTAAATTCAAAAAGAAGAATTGGGGAGACTTCAAATGAATAAAAAATATTTTGGCGTTATGACAGTCAACGTTACTGGGGTGGAACTGTTGATTGTTAATCTAAAAACACATAAGTCTCTTGAAAAAGTTGTAAAAGAAATTAATTTAGGTGATGATGTCTACCATCAACAGCCAGTTAGATTTGAATCAGTTAGTAAAATTGTTGAAGCACTAACTGGCTTTATTCAGATACTACATGATTATGGTGTTGAAAATTATCAATTATGGGGTAGTCAGGCTTTATCACAGGCGCTGAATGCTGATTTTATGGCAGATCAATTTTTCTTGCATACAGGTATTGAAGTTCGATGGCTATCAATGAGTGACGAGGCATATTATCGTAATCAAAATATTTCACTGGAACTTAAAAGAGATAATGAGGACAGTGAAGGTATTGCCTACCTGGTTGGTATTACCTCAGGGAATACATCCATTACTCGTTTTGATAATGGTGACTTTGTGACATCGACTAATTTTGCAATAGGACCAATCAAAATTTCGGAAGATTTAGAAAGTTTACGACAATCTGCGCCAAACTCTATTAGTGTCTTGAATGATTATATTGATAGCAAATTAAAGGATTTTGATATTGGTATTCTTGGCAATGCTGTATCAGCAAAAACGAATTCCAAAATTATTCTATTAGGGACGTCGCCGATTAAAAATTTAGTCACACAATACCTCAAGCAGGAGCAGAAGCCAGCTTTCTCAATTGCGGTTTTTAATGATTTAGTTGATGACATGGTAGATGCTTCAGACCAGTACCTGATTAATCAATTGCAGGTTAACGAAGATGCTGTACCGCTGATATTGCCAGAATTATTATTGATTCGGCGGATTATTCAGTTAACTAGTGCTAGTCAAATTAGTTTTTCAGACTCAGAAATTGTTGATGGGATTGTTAACGATGAAGAAGTTGCTCTTGGTTTTTCAAAACATGATTTTACCGATCAAATAATTACTATGGCTGTAAATTTAGCAGACCACTATGATGTAGAACCAATCCATCGTGAACTTGTTACTAAATTTGCTCGGCATTTATTTATTCAATTGAAACCACTCCATACATTGGGGAAGCGAGAGCTGGTACTATTAGAAATTGCAGCTATTTTACATGATGTTGGTAATTATATTGGTGTCCACTCTCATTATTTGCATTCTGAGTATATTATTAGACATTCGGATATTATTGGTCTATCTAGTGAAGAATTGGAAATCGTGGCTGCAATTGCGAAGTATCATAGTTCAACTACGCCAAGTGAGGATTTGAGCCACTTTAGCCAAATTTCTGCAGATAATAGACGATTAATTTCAAAGCTAGCGGCAATTCTGCGTTTAGCAGATGCACTAGATGATGATCGCCAACAAAAGATTAAGAAAATTTCAGTATCAATAAAAAGTAAAAGTGTCGTGATTTCAGCATACAGTAATGACAATTTGGCCTATGAAAATTGGATTTTTAATTCTAAAAGTCATTTTTTTCAAGAAACATATGGCCTAAAGGCAATATTGAAACAGAGGGGGGTTAAGTAATGACAGAAATTGATTATGAAGACCCACAATTTTACACTAACCGCGAGTTAAGCTGGTTAGATTTTAATGATCGGGTGCTTGAAGAGGCACGTAATAAGCACAATACATTATTAGAACGACTCAAATTTTTGGGAATTACACAGAGTAATATGGATGAATTTGTGATGGTTCGGGTGGCCTCTTTAGCAAAGTTAGTTGAAGTAAAATGGGATGGCCATGATGCGTCAGGATTGTCAGCAGCTCAACAATTAAAGGCCGTTAATGATAAAGCCCATGAACAATTGGTCAAGCAATATACGACGTTGAATCGTATTTTGTTGCCAGCGATTAAGCAGGTGGGTATTAATCTATTACGAGTTGAAGAATTAAATGATGAACAGTTGCAGTTCATAAAGAGCTATTTTCATGATGAACTGTATCCGGTTCTAACACCAATGGCAGATGATACTTCTCGTCCTTTCCCATTTATTGGTAATGATACGATCAACTTATCATTACGCTTGAGTAAAAAGGGGCATGATAAGTCGTTATATGCGACACTGCAAGTACCAAGTATCTTTCCACGTGTTGTCAGACTACCAAAGGCAGAGAATGATTTTATCTTATTAGAAGATATCATTAAGAAATTTGTTGACCAATTATTTGTTAATTACGATATTCATGATGTATCTACTTTTCGAGTCATTCGTGATATGGATTTGGATGTGGCTGAAGAAGATACATCTGATTTATTGAAAGAAGTGCAACAGCAGTTAAAGTTACGTGAACATGGAAAAGTTATTCGGTTAGAAGTTGAATCTGATATTAGTAAAAAGTTGCGGAAACGGCTGGTACGTGAATTAGGAACTGACGAAGATTCGGTTTATGAGGTTAATGGTCCGGTTGATCTAAACTTCCTAGGTAAATTGTATAGCACAGTAGCTGACAAAGATGAATTAAAGTATCCGCCATTTCAAGCCTACCAGGATACAGATCTCAATGATGATCATAATATTTTCGAATCGATGCAAGAACGAGACCGGTTAATGCAGCATCCATATGATAAATTTGATTCAGTAGTGGAATTTATTCGTCAAGCATCTATTGATAAAGGTGTGTTGGCAATTAAGATAACCCTATATCGGGTGTCAGGGAATTCACCAATTATTAAATATTTGGGTCGTGCAGCACAAAATGGTAAACAGGTGACTGTCTTGGTTGAGGTTAAAGCACGGTTTGATGAAGAAAATAACGTGCACTGGGCACGTCAACTTGAACGCATGGGATGTCATGTAATCTATGGGTTGGTTGGCTTAAAAACGCATTCTAAACTATCCTTAGTTGTACGGCGTGAAGAAAGTGGTATTCGACGATATGTTCATTTAGGGACCGGAAATTATAACGATAGTACAGCCCATTTCTATACGGATATTGGTTTGTTAACAGCAAATAATAATATTGGTGTCGATGTGACAAATATATTTAATATGTTATCTGGTTATTCTCGGCCACCATACTTTCATAAACTTCATATTTCGCCAAATGGTATTCGAGAATTTATTATTGATAAATTAGATCAGGCCATTCGTTATGCGCAATTCGGTCGGCCAGTACATGTTCAGATGAAGATGAATTCTTTGTCTGATCAGGAAATGATTGCTAAAATGTACGAAGCATCGCATGCTGGTGTAAAAATTGATTTACTGATTCGAGGTATTTGTTGTTTGAAACCTGGTATTAAAGGCATCGGTGATTCAATCAGTGTACATTCAATTGTCGGCCGCTTTTTGGAGCATAGTCGAATTTATATTTTTGATTTTGAAGGTGAAAAGCAAGTTTACTTGTCGTCAGCTGATTTGATGACAAGAAACTTAAATCGACGGGTCGAACAACTGTTCCCAGTTGAACAACCCGACTTAGCACAGCGTGTTTTATCGATTTATCAAACATTGTGGGATGATAATGTGAGAACACGGGTACTCGATGTCGACGGCACATATAATCGGGTTGATCGCCGGGGTCGGGCTTCATTAGATGCGCAAGATTACTTTGCTTTGCAAGCAACACAGTGGGCAGAAAAACAACAGTTGGATTCACATAAGCAAAATCCAAACCAGTTTCAACCTATGATGAGCCCAGAAAATCAACATGATCTGTTTGGTGAGGAAAGATAATCGACTTAATAATAGAAAGGAAGTTTAATGGAAAACTTTGTAGTAATTGATTTGGGATCTAATTCAGTTCGAATGACAATTACCCGTATTAATGAAGATGGTACGCATGAAACAGTGACGCATATGAAGGAGTTTGTGCGTTTATCTGAAAATATGGGTGAAAAGAAAATCTTACAACCAGCAGCTATTGAACGAACAATGAAGGCTTTACATTCATTCAAGGATATCTATAAAAAATTAGATAATGTGCGTATTAAGGCTGTTGCAACGGCTGCGGTACGTCAGGCATCAAATCAAAAAGCGTTTTTGAAACAAGTAAAGTCAGAGATTGGGATTAATCTAGAAGTTATTTCGGGTACGCAAGAAGCCTATTATGACTATATCGGGGTCACTGAAACTTTGCCAATTACCAATGCCATTCTAATTGATACTGGTGGGGCAAGTATTGAAATTGTGCTCGTCCAGAATGGTAAAGTGACTAACCTAATTAGTATTCCAATCGGTTCTGTTACTATTTCTTCCGAATATGATTTAGGTAATCATGTCTCGGCTTCTGAATTATTCAAAGCTGTTATTTCAATTAATGAAATTTTCCAAAATATTTGGTGGCTAAAGAATGGTTTGAACCTGCCAATTATTGGTTTGGGTGGTAGCAATCGTACGCTTGCTAAGATTAACCGGCGTCGTGATCGACTGTTCAATATGGAAGATGTTCACGGTTATCAAATTAAAGATACACAAGTGAACAAAACATTTGAGGACATTATTAGTCTGGACTTTGAAGGACGCAAAGAGGTACCTGGTATCAGTAAAGATCGTGCCGATATTATTGTTGGTGGTTTGATACCTGTTATTCTGTTAATGAATTATTTAGATTCTGAAAAAATTACTTTCTCAACAAGTGGGTTAAGAGTTGGTATCCTGTATGAACGCCTGCATGATATCCTGCGAGAAAATGTTGCTAATCAATAGAAAATATTAATAACTAGTTTAAACGTCTGAAATCTATAATTCTTTAGATTTCAGACGTTTTTTATGGGTCAAACAGATTGAAATTTCTTTGTTAGTCATGTTCGTGTGAAAATGTTGACAAATCTGATATTTCAAGCTAATATTATTTTTTGTGAGTGACATACTTACATTATCGTGTCGTGATGACGGCACTGAGGTCACACCTGTTCCCATACCGAACACAGTAGTTAAGCTCAGTAGCGCCAAAAGTAGTTGGAGGATCGCCTCCTGCGAGGATAGGACGTCGCGATGCATCATTCCGAATTAGCTCAGTTGGTAGAGCACACGACTGTTAATCGTGCTGTCGTCGGTTCGAGCCCGACATTCGGAGTTCAATGGCCATCCAGGTGGATGGCTTTTTTTATACAATTATTTCGAGGGGGCAAACAAATTGAAAATAAGAAGTGAAGAAGAAATACAACAATTAGTAGATGCCTTACATGAAGCACAAAAAGAAGCTGACAAATGGCGCACAGGTGCAGAAATTTATCAATCACAAGCGACTGAGTTACAAGAAACCATGCAGCTAATGGCGGAAGAAAATGAACGTTTACGTCAGGAAAACGAACAACTACATCAGGCCACAGATGATCAAGGCAAATCAGTTGTGTTAAAACCTGTACAAAATTCTGGAGTTTCTAGGCAAGAATTGGCGCGCCATGAAATTATCGAAGATGCGTTGATTAATAAAATACAGCAGTTAGAACAAACCTTACCGAATAGATAAAAAATAAGCCGAGACATTTTATCTGTCTCGGTTTATTTGCATTTAAAACTAATTAATGATGAATCGTTAACCAACAGGTTGTAAGTTACGTAATGTGACATTAGGGTCTAAAATACCTGATGGACCGGTAAGTTTGTAACGTAGATAACGGTCAACGTCCAAATTAAGTGCAGAGTCTAACTGTTCTGTTGTATAATCTTTGATGTAGACAGGACCCAGATCACTATCAATCGTAACATTGAAGTCATCTGATAGATCGTTATCTTGGCAAAGGACTAAGTTGAAGGCCACATCAAAAGTGCATGTGGCAGCATCTGAAAATGGTCCAACACCATCGTCTAAGTCAAGCGCGATACGAGTATCTGTCGTTATTAAGGGTTTAATCCGCTTTTGTGCGGTGTTAGAAAATGTTAAATACATGTTATTGTCCCTCCTCATTTCTGCTCATTGTAGCACAGGTTGGGATGATAGTTAACAATTAGGAAGGAGTTCATGATGTTTCATTTAATTTGGGTACTTATTATTGGTGCAGTTATTGGTGCCATCGCAGGAGCTGTAACGAAAAACGGTGGTTCTATGGGTTGGATCGCTAATATTGTCGCTGGTTTAGTTGGTTCATGGTTAGGTGAGCTGGTACTAGGATCATGGGGACCAAATGTTGCCGGTATGGCGATTATTCCATCGATTATTGGTGCAGTTATTGTGGTTATTTTAGTTTCTTGGTTGCTTAGTCGAGCAAAATAGGTAATGAGAGAGGTGTATTGTGGTTAAACAAGGGCATTATGCAGGTGTCAGCACTAGTAAGAAAAGTCGTCAGCTGAAACAGCATGCTCAACGTCAAGCCAACGCCATGATTGACAGGTCAACTGTTGCTGACTTTTTGCAAGGTCGTTATGTTTTAACACAACGGTCAACATCTACGCTAGTTGACGAAACCATGCAACGTTTTTTAGCAGAGTGGGCTGAACAGGGAGTTGAGACTTCTGAGGATGGATTGTGGGATATGGATAAGATCACGATTCAAACGCTGGCGCAAATTGCCATTAAAGTGCCTTGGCAGTTTTATGCAATTATTATTGGTCAGTGGTCAAAATTTTCTCGCTTTATAAAAAAGGAAGTTCCCGCTTTACCAACTAAACAGGCGGTTCGTTTGATGAACCAGGACATGGATATTAGCGGTGTCATTGGTCAACAATTAGCTGTTAATTGGTACCTCACACGTTTTTCAGGAACTAGCCAGTTGGCGACTGTAACTAATGATAATATTCAAGAACTGGCAAAATCGTTTATCGATCAAGACGGAATTAGCTGGCAAAATGTTGCCGTTGTCTATTCCACAACACCATTTAAAGTTGAAACAAGTGATCAGTCATTGCAACAGTGGTTACAGTCATTAACTGATTTAACTGTCGATCAATTATGAAATTAATCAAAAAAGACACTCGCACAACATGGGCGAGTGAACTGAACCCCGTAAGTTGGAGTAATTTCCAAAACTTACGGGGTTTTACTATGTTTTCAAAAGAAGTACAAATTGAAGCAGTCACGATGTACCTACAAGGTATTCCGCCTTATAAAATACGGAAAAAGTTTGGTATTAAAGGAACAGACACCATTCGTAACTGGGTTACTAATATCAAGGAACTTGGTGTCTATGGATTAAACAACGCTAGTCAAAGTAAGACAAATTATCAATATTCCTTTAAAATCAAGGTAATTCAATGGCGACTTGAG
>NZ_BJEC01000031.1 GCF_005405465.1 Weissella thailandensis | reverse complement strand
TAGCCACTCATACTCAAAACAAGGTTATCCTTATGATAATGGGCCAATTGAAGCTTTTCACTCATTGTTGAAGAGAGAGTTTGCCTTTCAAACAACTTTCTCCAATTTTGAGGACTTGGTAATCCGAACCTCAAATTACATCAGTTGGTTTAATTCCGACAGAATTAGAACGAGTGTTTAGAAAAAGATGTGCCATTTATTGACATAGGAGCAATCCACCATTACTACTCAAACATGCGGCTCGTCATGTAAACTACTAAAACATCTTAGCGGTATGACACCCCTTCTCTGTGAAAAATAACTACTAGATTTCATCGAGATATTGCCTAGTTTAATTAAGCACTAAATTATATAATATTGGTTATAAAGGAGGATTAGTTATTTGATACAGCTTGTAAAAGAAAAATTTGACGTTACTCGTTTGAGATTTGTTTTATTCGGCCTGCTTGTGGGTTTAATGAGTGGCACCGTTGTTAGCTTATTTCGTTATTGTATTGAGATAGGGCTGCACTATAGTCGATTGGTATATAGGTACTTACGAATCGCGCCGTTTGTTTGGTGGGAATGGGCATTGTTGATTGGCATCAACCTTGGTTTAGCATTAATTGTGGCTCGACTTCTCAAGAGAGAACCTTATATCTCTGGTTCCGGAATTCCGCAAGTTGAAGGTCAATTGGCTGGCGAATTGGAAATGCACTGGTGGTCAATTCTTTGGCGAAAATTTATCGGTGGTATTCTGGCATTGGGACCTGGATTATTTCTCGGACGAGAAGGACCGTCGATTCAATTAGGTGCGTCAGTTGGTCAAGGTTTCGCTGCTGGGTTTAAGTTATCAGGAACTGATCGCCGACTGCTAATTGCATCAGGCGCCGCTGCTGGATTAGCAGCGGCGTTTAATGCTCCCATTGCTGGAACTCTATTTGTCTTAGAAGAGATTTACCATAATTTTTCACCGCTGGTTTGGTTAACAGCATTAGCCGGAGCAATTGGTTCAACTTTTATCTCACTGAATGTTTTCGGACTTGTTCCCGTGTTACATTTAAATTATTCACGTAGTTTACCAGTATCAAATTATTGGCACTTAATTTTACTCGGCATTGTTTTGGGATTGTTTGGTTACTTATATCAACGGGTCTTGTTAGTTATGCCTCGGTGGTATCATCAACTGACACATTTGCCACGCCCAATACAAGGTATCGTACCATTTCTGCTGGTAATCTTAGTTGGTTACTTTTCGCCAAATTTACTCGGTGGTGGTAATGGATTAATTGTTGGATTTGGCCAGTATGTTCCACCTTTGTTTGTACTAATTGCAATTTTTATTATACGATTCGTCTTTTCAATGATTTCATATGGTTCCGGATTACCTGGCGGTATTTTTTTGCCGATTCTTTCTTTAGGTGCTGTGATTGGTGCGGTTTATGGCGTCTTAATGAATCAATTAGGATTATTATCGCATGTCTATATCATGAACCTAATCATTTTTTCCATGGCCGGTTACTTTGCTGGAATTGGAAAAGCTCCCTTCACAGCTATCTTGCTGGTAACAGAAATGGTTGGCAATTTAACACATTTAATGCCATTAGCGGTCATATCGTTAACTGCTTACCTTGTTGTTGATTTATTAGGCGGTGCACCAATCTATGAAGCATTGCTTAAGCAGATGACAATTCCTAAAACTGTTCAGCAACTTCATCGACCTGATCATTTGGAAATACCAGTTTTCTTTGGCAGTCCCTTAAACGGCAAAATGGTCCGAGACATGCCATGGCCTAAAGAAGCACTGCTCATTGGAATCCGGCGTGGTGAACAAGAAGTGATTCCACATGGTGACACCTTGATTCATGAAGGTGATACGTTAGTACTGTTAACTGATACAACCCAACGAACCCGAGTTAAACAACGGATTGATGCATTATTAGCAACTTTAGAAAAAAAACACCGAGACTAAGTTAATAGGCAAATTGGTCTATCATAATAATAAATATTAGATTAAGTGGGGCCGTTGCCAGACATAAACATATTGGGAAACTATATACAAATACGGCGAAGTACGAAAAACGCTGAAAAAGAATTAGTTGAACCTATTTTTGAAAAATACAAAGATAAATAATAAGCTGCAAATGCCTTGCTACCCAATTTTTCATAGTCATGCTATAATAAAAAAGAAAAAGGAAGTCCCACGTGAACAGGACTTCCCGTGTAGAGCCGTTAAAGACGGTGGCAGATATTAAAACAACACTAGTTCGCCCCATAACCGGTCAAAGTTATGTGGGGCGGCTTTTTCATTTGTGGTGCTTGTCGATATAGCGGAGTAGCGCGATTAAAAACGTGCCAAACAGCAACATCAACGAGAGTGTCTGAAAGACGCTCATTGACTGTGAAGCCTTCCTGAAGATTATTCCATGTTCCCATGAACCTCACCTCGCAAGGGAAAAGACAAACATTGCCATTAAAGCTTCTTGCTTAATCTATTATACAGGGAAATGGGGATAGAATAATGTCTATGCATAATCAGCTTTCTTTAATCTTCGAGCCATAAATAGCCAAGCTATTAACGAAGACAACAGGACTATAAATACCGTGATGTAACTCGTGTTTCCGTGATAAGTTAAAGATTCAATCCAAAAAAAATTAAGACAACTAGGATATTCACGAGAAACCTTGTTTTCAGATGAAAAAACATTTGATGGTAAATACAGGGAAACGATAAATTCAATTAATAATTCGTACTAAGCTTAAAGGCCACTAGGGTATACCCTAATGGCCTTTTTTATTTCTGTGATATACTAGGAATTACAAATGTTCATTAGAACTGTCCAAAAGGAGAGCTAAAAGTGGCTAAAATCGGTTATGCGCGCGTGAGTTCCAAGGAGCAACATTTAGATCGACAGTTAGCGGCTTTAAAAGACGTCGATAAATTATTTACGGATAAATTAAGTGGAGCCAACACCAAACGGCCGGAGCTTCAGAATATGTTGGCCTATATTCGGGAAGGTGATGTGGTCTTGGTCACTGAATTAGATCGCTTAGGTAGAAATAATCAGGACTTAACTAAGATTATGAACACCATTCAAAATAAGGGGGCCACCCTAGATGTGTTAAATTTGCCGTCCATGACGGGGATTGCTGACCCCAATTTACATCAACTCATGACCAACCTCATTATTGAACTGTATAAGTACCAGGCTGAAAGTGAACGTAAGCGAATTATTGAGCGTCAGCAACAAGGGATTTCCCTGGCCAAACAGCAAGGTAAATATCATGGTCGCAAGCCTCAATACGTTGAAGATGATCCTCATTTGCAACATGCATTTAATCTTTATCAAACCGGTATGAGTGACATTGATGTGGCCAGAAATACGGGCATTAAACGAACTACCTTTATTCGATATCGCAAAAAATACGGGATCAAACGAAAAAGCTAATAAAGGTAGATGTTACAAATATAGTCCCTGCTTATTTTTCCCACTACTATCAACACGCCCACCTAAGATCCCAACTAATCTATCATGAAATAAAAATCAGGTAAATCAAATTGTTAATTGATACTAATATTATCGCTAAGCTAATTGATGATAAAGATAAGGTGAGTGCTTATCGAATTGAGAACGCCGCAGAATCTATGGATTGAAAGATGCCATGACAAACTATTGTGGAGTTAAGAAAAGGTAAGCGACAGTTAGAGAATATGACAGTTAGATAAGCCCAAACATTGATGATGGTGGCTGATAAAGAAAGAAAAAGTTTGTAGAAGGGCGATATAATACAAAATGATTGAGCTTAAAAGACGCTTTTTTAGAGTTTACTATAATTGGCATGTTTATTGCTTAACCCATATAGGAGCGGCAATGACAGGCAAGTTTTGGATTAAAGCTGCCATTGCTGAATTTTTGGTTTGGATTGGCTATCTAATATATGTCGGGCACTATTTGTTCAACTCGTCTCCCGCACTGCCTTATGGCCCTGTATGGCTACACTTTATATTGTTTCCACTAGTACTTGCGGGTTGGGACTTAACTTGTGAGAAAATTGATGGTTCGTTCTTAAAACCGGGGTACTCTCTAATTAATGGCTGCTTTTATTTTCGGAAGATCTTTAAGCTAGGCATTATCTTATATTTTGCAACGTATATGGAAATCCTAGAATTGCTCGTGCAGTTTTTGAAGGTGCCAAACTTCAAAATAATCAGCTGCTAATGGAAACGGCTGTGAATTATTTTTTAAGTTTAAAATCGTTAGATTTTGATGACCTTCAACTAAAATCACCCACAATTTGTCACGGAATCTCCGGACTTCTCTTAATTTTAAATGCAATGGAGCGAGATACCGGATTAAGAGAGATCGGATTAATTAAACAAAGAATTTTGGCGAGGTTACTATCTGTAGCTGATTTTGAAAAAAACTAGTATTTATGGAATACGATATGGTTTTCCGAGGAAAGAGATATGATACACCTGGTTATTTTAACGATATTGGTTTGTTAAACGGTTCAGGTGGGATTGTTTTGACTTTAATGTCATTACAGAGTAAGCAGCGCCTTGATTGGGAACGGATCCTATTAGTCAGCTAAAATCAAGGAGGGTTGAGGATGCAAGCAAAACAAGAAAAGTACATGATTTTTCAAAATATTAACTGGTATTTGAAAAAAACATCCAAGAAATTTCCAAAATTAAAATACGGATTATTGGTTCAGGGAATCACTAGTCTTAGTATCTTGGTGGCAACAAGCGGTGTCCCTACATTAATAATTTGGGGTTTGCAAAGAAGCTTTAATTTTTCAAGACTTTCTGTCATGATTCTATCTGTCTGTATCGGATTGGGTTGCCTGCTTTGGGGGCAGTCTGTGTATAAAACGTGGTTGCAATGGGAAAATGCAAATTTTTGGATTGAAGTCAATATTTGAGACAGGTTTTAAGAGACATTCAGAACCGCGTTTAACTTCCACAGCTCAAATAAATCATTAATCGTGATTAATAACTTATTTGAACCATGGAAAGCATTAAATCAGGCGGCCATTTGGCTCGTAAGCGTTGCGATTTCAACTTGTAAGGGGGTCTGGTAGCCCAGTGAACTATGAATTCTCTTCCTATTGTAGAAAGCATGCACCTATTCAAAAGGGACGGCAGCGGCAGTTTCATAATTCTCAAAGACCGGCACTGGATAAACATATTCCTTTTTGAGGGAAGCATGAAAAGATTCCATTGGTGCATTATCGTATGGACACCCCTTACGGCTGTAAGAGTGGCGGATATGTAGTTCTGTTAACCGTTGGTTGTAATCATCGCTGGTGTACTGTGATCCTAAGTCTGTGTGGATAATCAGGTCCCCAGTAATGGTTCGATTTTTAACCGCGCTTTCCAGGGTCTTTAAGACTAAATCAGTATCCATCTTTTTTGAGAATGAATAGCCGATAATTCGTCTTGAGTGCAGATCCATGATGGTTGATAAGTAACACCAGCCATTACGCTTCGTTTGAATATAGGTCATATCAGCGGTCCATTTTTGATTTAAACCAGTGGTCGAGAAATCCTGCTTAAGCAAGTTAAGACGCTGTTCAACCTTGGTTTTGGAAGCCGCTTTCCATTTATTGACGGTAACGGAGTGGATATCCAGTTCCTTCATGAGCCGGGAAATCCGTCTTGGGCTGCACCGACGCTGCAGTGGTTGAAGTTCCAGATTCAATTCATGGTGGATCTTCATAACGCCGTATCGCTGCTTGAATTCCGCAAAGATCCGCAGAATCCGTTGTTTCAAGTCCGCATCTTCGGCCCGGCGTTTTGAAGGCTTTGGGGATCGATAACGATAATACTGAGCTCTGGAAACACCGAGGATTCGGCACATCTTAGTTACCTGGTGGTGATGGCTTTCTTGGTGAATGTAATCAAAAATATTGGTTACTTCTGCGCAAGGAAGCCCAGGGCTTTTTTTAGAATTTCGTTCTCCTCAGACAGGGAAGCCAGCCGCTTTTCCATCGCTTTAATTTCGTCTGGCGATTTACCGGATTGAGTTTTGTCTTGGCCCTGGATCCACTTATGAACGGTTGAAAAGCCAATACCATATTCTCTGGCCAGTTGGTCGGCTGATTCGACTTGTTTATATAGGTTGATGATGTTTTGTTTGAATTCTTTGTCGTAACGAGTTGGCATGTAAAAATTCCTTCCTTTTGAGAGACGATTTATTCATTATACGCTCTCTTAAAAGTTGTCTCAGGAATCAGCTTACATCCAGGTTTTGTTGAGACACGTTTACCAGTCTGGCGTTTGATCCCAGCAAGTAAATAGAACTTCTGGTGATGTCTGACTACTTCGCCAACATAGACGATTCGAGTTTGCTTTGCCTCGCGTTTTGTTAATGCTTTATCTGCGATATTGATTAGCTTGGTTTGAGTTTGGGGTGCTAATTGTTGGTTAGACTGAGTGTCGGAATTTGTTTTACTTGCGAGTACAGTTAGGGTAACTGCGATGATTAACAGGGCAATTGCCCAGATTGAAAATATCAGCTTTTTCATTATCGACTCTCCAAAAAATAATAGACCCTTAGTTTATTATTTTTTGGTGGTTTTCGCAAATCATCAAAAAGCTCGCAGAACAGCCCCGTTTAGGCGTGCTCTGTGAGCTTTTCGATTAATAAGTTGTTGCTTCCAATAAGGCTGGTGATTGTGGTTCTTCTTGTTTAAGAACAACCACCTGACTGTTAATCTTTAAGGCACGAGAGATAATTCGGTTGATGTCATTGTATAGGTGGTCATCGACGCTATTGGATAGGTTACCAACGTTAACAATCAGCTTGTTTAGTTGGTTTGTATCAATTGCTTGGTCAATTTCAGCTGTGTCAGTTAATACCCTCTTGTTATTAATGGCAGCAACATCGTCAGTGATTGTTTCAACCTCTTGTTCACTGATTTCGTTGCTAGTGGTCTTTTCAATTCGGGCATTTGTTAAGTCCGTTGGGGATTTGCTAATTTGAATTTCAGATAGAGACAGCTTTTCTGAAATTCGTTTGAATAATGCCAGATTTTTAGGTAATCCCATTAAGACGATTGGAACAGTTAAGTCAATAGTTTCAACCAGATACTTATTGATTTCGCGGTAGTAACGCTCTAAATCAATCTGTTTTTCCTTGCTTGTTTCATTGTGGCCATGGAAAGTTGTTGAACCACCTTGACCAATAAAGTTAAGTTCACCACCACGTCTTTCTGATCCTAATGTTTCCACTAGGTCGGTTGGGGCGTCTGCATCTAATTTCACGGGTGCAACTGTTTTATCAACAATTTTGAATAGTCTGAATGATGTTCCCTCTAACGCTAACAAGTAATACATCTTGTTTGGTTGCTCACGTAAAATAGATAGTAAGTCGGGAGATTTGCTAATTGTTAACTTTACTTCGTCAACAGTTGTCCGTGGTAAAACGAACAACTCTAAAGTATTACCTTGAATGAATAACGTTATCCCTTGGTATGGTAGGTTCTGATCAATCAAGTTGTCTACCTGACGTTCAAGCTCTTTATAGTTTAATTCAGGGTGTTCCATAGAATATTTTTTAATTTCTGTAAGCGCACTCTTTAAGTGCAGACGCTCATCTTGTTGGTATTTTAATTTATTTAAATTAATACTCAAGGTGAGTACATCTTCATTCGGAGTCAGTGCCTTCGGCAAGTTTTTCAGTGTAATTAGTTTTGTCATTTATGTCACGCTCCCTTCGTTTGTATAACTTTATTATAACAAAAAAGTGAGTAGGGAGGGTCAAATGAGTCTGATGCCTACCGTAGCAACTTTCCATTAAGCACCTTGATTTAATTCGAAACGTTTATTTAGCTTCCGCTCGCTAGGATGTGGGGTCAATGTCGTATTGACTACAAATTATCAGTACTTGGTCAATGACGTCTGTAAGTTCTTCGTTTAAGTTATCAAACTTTTCATAGTGCTCCTATCCTAGTATTTGGTACATAAATTTCTGAACAGTTGTGCCATAATTAATAAAACAAGATAGGAGCATTCCAATGAAACGATATCAAGATGAT
>NZ_BJEC01000030.1 GCF_005405465.1 Weissella thailandensis | reverse complement strand
AGAAAGCATAAGCATTTTTAATACCGCCATAACGTCCATTAACGTATGACTTCATCCACTTCAATTGCGTGATTGGGTTAGTCATGTAATCAGATCCAATAGTCCCCAATGTCTGAAAACGCCTGCTTCATAAGGTTTGCTAAAATATCTTCCTTATTAGCGCCTAGGTCATGTAAACGTGCTTGTCTCATCTCTTGAACCAGAGATTTAACCTTAGCGTTTCTTAGCATCTTAGAACCGTTAACCATTGCCGTGTCATAGTCCGCATCATACACATTGATATATGCTTGCGTAGCATTGAATAGTCTCACATATTCGATAACAAAAGCTTTTTGCTTATCAGTCAATTCACTATCAGCTAGTCCATCAATGACCTGTTCCACTTCATTTTCGGGTGCACCCTTTTTGCTTTTTGTGTGCACACTTTTTTGAGGCGGTGCACTCTTATTTCGCACCCACTCATAACGCCTTTTCCAACTCTTAACCGTATTGATTGTTACACCATACTTATCGGCTATGTCTTTGTACTTCATACCAGCGTTATAATCTTGTTCTGCGTTTTCCCACTTCTCGGTCATTACATATCACCCACCTCGCTTTTTATTTTGTGCTTCATCAGCTTTCTTTTCCTTCTTATCAATTGTGCCGATAATCTGATCTTCTAATCGGCGATACCATTGGCTACTCATCTACATGCTGTACTCCTTTTCAGTGCAAAATAAAAAGGCTACCCGATTGGATAACCTTAAGTAATATGTATGCACCCTTCCAGAAGCTACCTTGTCTTCTGTGAAGGACGACTTTAATATCTTTAACCAAACTCGAATATCTTTTATGCCTATCTAGCAGTTTTCACAACGGCGTCTGCGCAACCGTTTCGTTGTTGGGTATTGACGATTATTCACTGATTAGTTATCGCCATTACTAATTCAGGTAGAGTGTCCAGCACTCGATGCAAGCGGTTAGGATTTGCACCTAACATGACACCATATAAGATTAGGAGCTACTCGTACCTATCGTTGAGTGAGGTCGTGGCTTGAAGTTAATCTCTCTTATATGTTATAGATGTGTGCTTTATCAGATTTATTTAGTCTCCGTCATTACCAGCACCCTTTTTCACCATCTTTGTCTTATAACTCCGTTAGCGTCTACCTATTCCGCCACGCTTGCTATGTAGAACAGTGATTGGCAGTAGTCACACGTACAAATAATAGAGGGATAGAATCATCTAACCAACTGTTCCACAATACATATTATGCGCCTATTTAGACGGCATTCATGCCACTTAATTGGTACGAAAATGACATAGGAAACGTACTCATCAAATGACCTTCAATCCCACTTTTGAAATCATCACGCCACCTAATAACCGTTCTAACATCAACATGCTCATCAAGTGCAATCTCTATCCAACTCTTGCGCATTCCATATCTAGCTTCCAGTACCCTTTGCTGATAATCAACTGCTGTTGGATAAAACATATCAATGATGTTTTTCTGCATTATCCAGTTTTGTAGTTGATCATCATGTTGCTCTTTAATCATGTGCAACTCAATTGGATTGTTGTAGTCGTTTTGTTTACGCCCACCACCGATATTTTCATCAGGCGTACGATTAACGTTGGATTGTATTTCCATCTTGCGTAACTTGATATTTGCTTCTAATCGCCCTGTAAAATAATCGCTTAACACTTTATCCAACACATCCGCCATAGCACGCCTCCTTAACTGAACAACTATTCTTTTATAATTATAACAAAAACCCACTGCTATTAACAGCGAGCAAATGCTATTATATCAATCTTTGATACTGATTTCTTAATTCCACCCAGTAATAATATCCAGCCAACTGCTTACTTACCTGATATTTAATTGGCCACTTGCTATCCACTCTAAACGCCTCTCTAAGGTTATTAGTGTGTGTCCAGTATAATTTACCGTCCATCGTGTAATTCTCTTTAAACCAGCCACTATGGTCTCTGAAATAGTAATACACTCTCATGTTACCTAATGCGCACCCTCTTCCCATTCACCAGCTAAATGCATAGCTAGATAATCGGAATAGTTTGCTACCTTTCCCATCTCTTTTTGCGGTTCATCTTTCTTACCAACTCTAAATGTGTACTTTGCAATATTGAATTTCATAGCACCTGTAAATTCTTCAAACGTTAAAGCTTCATGCATGATGTCGATCACTTCTTTTGAACCAGCTGTATAGTGTGCTGGATGATTAATCATATCTGCCATTACTTATTACCTCGCCAAATGCTCCAGAAACGTCCATAGACAGCTGTTGCTAGGTAGAAGCTCATAGTTAGTAACATAGGCAAAGAACTTGCTGAATAGCCTGCAAATAGCGCTGACACCCATAGGGCAATATTAACAAAGTCAGATAGTAACCAAAGTGTGTAACTGTCCCCATATCCTTTGAAAACATACAAACTAGCAGTTGCTCCAATGATCAACACGATACTATCCCACAGTGGGTTGCTGTCTCCTAGCGCTGTATATGCCATCATCATTGGATACCAAGCGATTAAGATAAAACCTAACGTCAACACCCAACCTGTCTTGTCTAAGAACTTCACACCATTCTCAACCTTGTGCCCCCACGTTTTCCAAGTGAATATAAGCGGTAAATCAATCAAGGCAACGAATACCAGTTGATCTAACACACTGGCATAGTGTCCAGCCGTCCAGTTGATGTAGATGAACCCAATCGCACTAATCAGACCTAACAGTCCATTAATTGGCTTTCCTAAACTCATATACACCGTGCATGCCGAACCAACCAGCGTTGCAAGTAATGTTATCGTAGACAACATGGTTATTGGTGCTGATAAGTAAAATGCAAGTTGTACACCTACTATAAACGATAACATCACTGCTCCTGCTGCGTTCAATGATTTTAACTCTAACCATAACCACTTAAAATAATTTGTATTAGATTGTATTTGCATGACGATTCCCTTTCTTTGCTTCAATCAAACTCTTTCGCATTCTTTCATTTCTCGTTCCATAATTAGCATTATATTTTTGTGTACACCATTCTAGGTTTGCAGAACGATTATCAGCTTTATTTTCATTTTTATGGTTTACGACTAAATCATCATCATATCCATCAAGAAAAGCCATAGCAACTAACCTGTGAACATATATTTGTTTAGTTTTTCCATCAATTTTGAGCGCCACAAATTTATATCCCTCAACACTAGTTGATTGTTTTAATAATCGTCCTGGATATATTCTTTTAGCAAGAATTTTAGACGTTTTTTGCCGATAATTAACTTGTCTATCAATACTTTTTACGTTTCCTAGATTTGATACTAAATATTTGATGTTATATGGAACAATTGGAACAGGAGTCCATTTTTCATTTGCCATTTACCATTCCTCCCGATCACTCAACGTCTTAACTTTCATAATCTGGTAAGCCTTGCCATGATAGATGCTCAACAACTCATCTAAATCGTTTCCTTGACCAACTGGCAACGTTTGCCCCTGTCTGTCAGTCACGTTTGTATTAAACACCACGTACTTTGGTATCATCGACCCTTATCCCTTTCTAATTTGCCGTATAAGCCACTTTTATATCATTTGTGACTAATTACCTTAATCCGCCTAAAAACGTCTTAAAACGTCAGCTACGTATCTGTAACGTTATCTCATTATCTTCATAAATCATGACTGTATGTGTGAATGGACGCCCTGTAATATCAAACACGTCCATATCGCCATAGTTTTGCTTTCGATTCTCTAGCTCATCAATCAATTCGCTAATTTTCATCAGCTCTCCCTCTCAACCATCTTCTCGATACGGTGAACTTCCAATGTCGTCAGCTCTTGGTCATGCACCATTTCAAACCAACTGCGATAGCCACGACTCTGGGCATACTCTCGTTTTTGCTTGCTTGTTATCATCTCAACACGGGCTTTACAGTCTTTTCACCCTCGGCTGCTTGTTCTATTTGCCGTTGACTACTCGTCTCAACTCCTGAAGTTGTGGGTCACTCTCTGGTGCGTGAGTCATTTGTTCATACTTATCTTCGATTTGGTGGACTAGATCCATCATCAAGGCGTTATCTATCTTGGTCGTGTTTTCCGTAGGGAAGTTACCTTTAGGCACATATTTGCCACCATCAGCTTCTAATCGCTTTAAATAAGTTTTTCCACAAATTGCAGATGTCGTTAGATTTAACTTTTCAGCAATCATTGATTTGCTTACACCTTGGTTGTATAACTCGACAAAATATTTATATTTTCGTTCACGTTCAATTCTGATTTGCTTATCCCCCATCTTCATTACTCCAATCTATTTCTACCCTCGGGTTATTCTTATCAACCCCCATAAAATCGTCATACGTCGCCACCACGTACTTTAAATTGTCGTTAGGCATAAATACCCTACCCCGAACTGAACTAGCCTGAAAAGCGTCAAATATGAACTTGTGTGTAAACGTCCAGTTGTCTAGGTCCGTGCGTCGGTCAGGAAAATACCAACTAAAATGAAACTTCGTGTCTTTATCAATTGGTGGCAGTCCGTCAACCATTGCCTGCGCCACATACGGCATTATTTTTGCCTGAATGCGTGATTTATAACTCGCAGCTATCCTGCGCCCAACGCCTTTTTTAACACCGTGAATATCGATCCATTCATTCAACGTAATTTTTACAGAATTCACAACGCCCTGCTTATTGCGCTTAGGTATCATAAATGCTGTTAGTGGAATGATTAACTTTGCCATTAGCCCACCCGTACAATCTTAAAATCACTGGGTTTCATACCGTAAACACTGGCTAAATATTCTTGTTGGTATGCCACCTGTTTCAACGGATATGCACCCCAATACCTATCTTCATTCAGTACATGGGCGTGCAATTCATATCTTGGTTCTTCGTCCATTGCTATGCCTCCCTTATATCTCGTAACTTATCCATAGCGATAACATGTGCAGGGTTCTTAGGAATAAGTCGTGATAGCGTTGCGCCGTCATACTTGTTTGCAAGGGATACCGCATTATCATTTGAAGTAATAATCGTTGCCTTACCTTTTCTGGCATCCGCCAATCTGAACAACATACCTGCCACTTTTTCTTTAGCTTCCTTTTGCGTTTCCTTACCAAAGTCATCAAGGATCAACACATCTGCTTCTCTCATATATTTTTCAACTACCGCCAATTGTTGTTGTAGTTTCTCGTCGTGAAACGATTTATAGGTCATATCTCGCCACTCAACTAGGGAAACGAACATTTTAGAATATTTATCAGATAGTCCATCCAATATCGCCAATGCTAAGGACGTTTTACCTGTCCCTGCTTTGCCATAAAACATAACGTTGAATAATTTGCTTTCTAACTCTTTCATGACCTTATATGCTTGATTAGCAACATTTCTGGCGATTTGCTCGTTGTCACCCTGTTTAGTTGGTTGCCAATCCGTAAAGGTAAATGATCGTTGCTCTTCATCACCCCACAGACTAGCCGCTAAATATTTATTGCGTTCCTGTGCTTGCCACTTAGCTGTGATAGCTTGTGCATCTTTTTGTTCTTTGGCAGCACGTTGCTCTGGTGTGAGTGTCTTTGGTTCTAAGCCCTTGGCTCGTAACTGTTGAACCCAGCCTTGCATTGTATCTGTCATAGTTCGCCCCTCCAGTGTGCTTCCATTTCTTTAGCCCACTCTTCAGCTTCACTATTTTTAGGCACTTGGTTGTTAGACTTACGCTCGTTGTAATCACGTTTTTCAGCTTGCCATTTACCAACTGTATCAATGCCATTTTTTAGCTTGTTCTCTAAAATGGCTCGTACATACTTATAGTTGCGTTTCCCTAGATCGGACGCCTCTTCCAATGCCATGATTACAACACCGATTTCTAAACCATCATCTTCAAAATAAGCGTATAAGTTTTCTATTTGATTTGGAGACAGCACTAATGAAAAACCTGTTTTATCGATTGTTTGAGCTAATTGGTTACGTTCAGAGATAGCAGGGAGGTGTTTTACAGGTTCTTTCTCTTTCTCTAACTCTCTATCTACCTCTTGCTCTATATCTAACTCTTTATCTAACTCTTCCTCTTCCTTATCGTAACGGTCTGTCACACCTGCGTAACTAAGTGACGTTTTGCCGTTACTATGTAACGTTTGCCGCTCTCTAAACTTTCTCATTCTCATTGCCGAGTCGGTTTCAGAACCTGTTAAATCAGCGCTTGCTACAAGAAACATATCTTCTTTAATTTCTGGGTGTGTAATAAGCTTTTTGGCTTCAAGATAGGCAAGCAAGGCACGAACGTCTTCGACATTTTCATCTAATATTAAAGACAATTCTTCAGCAATATCTCGTCCTGCACCTTGAAAATAAATCATGCCGTTAGTTGAAGCACTTTTAACTAACATCTCAAGATAAATGATTGTGTATGTGTCTCCACCAGCCATTCTGCGTAGCAACTTAATGTATGGGTCATTAAAGAAGTCTTGCTTAAGTTTTATCCAAAAGAATTTTTTATTAGCCATGTTGCCTCCTAAAACGGTAATTTATCCTCAAAGTTCTGATTGTTGCCATTCATTTGTTCAGACGAGAAACCAGTTTGTTGTTGCTTAGGTTGTGGTCGTTGTTGTGGCTGTTGGAAAACGCCTTGGTTGCCTTGATTAAAATTGTTACCTTGGTTGAAATTTCCCTGATTATTATTTCCTTGATTATTGTTGAAATTATTCGGTGTACCTTGCTTGCGTTGCTCTGTTTGTTCCTTGCTTTCTAACAAGTAGAAATTGTCAGCAACCACTTCGGTAACGAACACTTTTTGTCCTTGTTGGTTGTCATAGCTACGTGTTTGAATACGTCCACTAATACCAACCATTGAACCTTTAGCCGTCACATTTGCCATGTTTTCAGCACTCTTACGCCAAATAACAAAGTTGATAAAGTCACTTTCACGTTCACCATTACTATTCGTAAATGAGCGTTGTACAGCCAATGTGGCACTAGCCACCGCTGCCCCTGAGGTAGTGTGCTTTAATTCAATATCCTTAGTGAGTCTGCCAATTAGTACGACGTTGTTTATCATCTATTTCCTCCATTCGTTTGTAGGTCATAATGCCTAGTTGGTTCAGTGTCTGTGGGTCTAATAAAATTGCCTTAACGTGATAGTTTTCTTTAAACATGGGCCAACCCATTTGATGTGCTTGTTGATGGTGTTCACGACATAAAGCAATTAAATGTTTTTGTCGGTGATCAACTAATTTACGGTCGTTTCCCATTCCTACAGAATTTACGTGATGAATATCGGCAGGCTTGCCGCATATAACGCATGAGCGATATTTCAAAGACATATACATGTAGGTGTCTATGTCGTCCTGATAAGTGATGCCACTGTGTTTCAGAGGTATGCCATTTCTAATAGCAAAGTCCAATAAAAACGTGATAAACCGTTTAGCCGTTGTCATATCTGTGTTAGCAAAACTAAAGTATGGGTTTCCTGTTTCAGCAGTGAAAAAGTATTTCAACCACTCTTTGCATTCTTCTGGTATATAACCAGTCCAATTAGCAATTTCACCCATGATTGCGTAGGCTTTCCTACGTTGTAAGTTGCTCAAATGTCGCTCATCTTGCACGTCCACAATGACTTGTGGTTGCTCTTCGGTAGTAAACAGGGACAAGCTTGCCAGCTCTTCACGGCTTTCAAGCGTGACCGCTATTTGATTACCTTTAATCGCCGTAATTCGTCCCCAGAGTTCCATTAATTAACTCCTTGCTTTAGCCAGTTAATAACTGCTTCTTTTTGTTGATCATTCAGCTTATTGAACGCATAGAAATTATTAATATTAGCTCCAAATTGTTGACTGATAGCTTGATACATTGCATCTTCTGCCAACTGGTTCTTTTCCCTGAATGCTTTAGCGACACCACCAAATGTTGAGTTCAGTTGATTTTTAGGCTTATTTTGCGATTGATTGGTGTTTTGTTTGTTTTGAACAGCATTGCCATCATCATCAACTTCACTTGAAATCATGAATGCCATTGATAATGAGTATCGTTTGGCGTATGTTTCTGCTGATCCCTCTGCTTGAGCTGCATTTGTTCCTCGATTACCAAGGTTGTCTGCTACTGGAGCACCTTGATACTCTCGTTTATCGCCATAGCCTTCCATAATTACCCACATAACACCATCTTTTAATTCATAGTTTATAAATACTTTGGCGTGGACTTTTTTCTTAGCATTTAGTACCGCTGCTTCTACTGCTTCTAATGGCACATACTTTGATTTGAACATTGGGTTGCTTGCATCTTTTTTAGGTTGCTCTACGGCATCTTGAATAGCGCATAATGCTTCAATTAGGTTGTTATATTCTGCTACTGTATTTTCAGTCATTTCATTATCTCAATTTATTCAAAAGTGGCATAGTTTGTTTCGCCATGAACAAGGTGTGGTTCAATGTCTTTGTTTACGACATCGCCAAATTTTTCTCGCAACTTATTTGGTGTTTTAACTTTTACAGCATCAAAGCCATATTTCTCGACCAACTCTTCTTTGAAATCATTGTTATCATCGTCAAATTTATCGATTTTGCGCTTTTTATAAACGTATCGGCTAAATGTATGCCCATCTTTCAAACGTTTGTCTATAACCTTTTTAGCCGTCTTTTGTGCTTTGCTGGCAATCTTGAACATGTAGTTGACTTCTTCTAACGTACGATCGTCCATGTTCTCAAAATCTTTCTCAGTTAATTGAGTGACTGGTATAATCTCGCCGTCATTTGTATATATCTCTGGTAGCTTTGTTTCCATTGCCTGCAGTTCGTTTTCACTCATTTGTTATTCCTCCACTAATTGTTGAAACTTGATATACGTTGTGTTTGGCGCTTTACGCCAATCGTCATGATATGAGCTTTCAAAATAATGAACTTCCTTGCCTGTATCTAATACAGCCCATGTCTCATATTTCTTTGTCATATATCGTTCTCCGTGTTATTCTTAGAGGGTAATTTGTCTCCAAGCTAATTACCCAACGTCTGACCAGTGCCATGGTTAGACGTTTTTTTGTGTCCGATTAAGTAATCAACTGATACATCAAAGT
>NZ_BJEC01000029.1 GCF_005405465.1 Weissella thailandensis | reverse complement strand
TGTAGGTACATCGTGACTGCTTCAATTTGTACTTCTTTTGAAAACATAGTAAAACCCCGTAAGTTTTGGAAATTACTCCAACTTACGGGGTTCAGTTCAGGAACAAAAGAAATGTTCCAACCCTTTTTGTGTTAAAGATATGTTAATTATCCGCCTGTAAATTTTACAGCGCAAACGCGTGACACACCGACTTCAAAACGACTTTTGTCTTGCTCTTCATTAAAAGAAATAAGTCAAATCTGAAGCTACTGATGGATACGCGGTCAACTGTTGCGACACCGCCTCTTTAGTCAATCCTTGATTGATCGCTGATGACAAATAATTAATTAATTCATCGGCGTGAGTACTTAACACAGATGCACCAACAATCTGACCGTCACCATTGATGACTGTTTTGACACGGGCTGCTGGTTCTCCTTGACGATAAGACGTATACCAACTAGTAATATCTAAATCATTGACGGTATAACGATCCGTATCATCTGTTTCAGTTGTCACACCTGTTTGGGCTAACTTTGGCGTACCATATACAACAACTGGCATAGCTGGATAAGCAATCGATTGTTCCTCACCCAAAATTTCATTGGCTACATGTTGTGACTCAAATGATGCCAGTGGTGTAATTTTAGGAGCTGGTGAATTAGCCACATCCCCCACTGCATACACATGTGGATTACTCGTGCGCAAATAATGATCAACCAAGATACCCTGCTCTGAAAACTGCACATGGGCATTTTCTAAAGCTAGTGTATCGTGGTTACCAACACGACCAGTGGCACGAACAATTAGTCCAGCTGACAAGGTATTACCAAAGCTCAAAGTTGCTTCTAACCCACCATCGACTGACGTAATTTCAGTCACTTCCGTACCAAAATACATTTGTACGCCACGATCATCCAATTGGTCCATCAATGAATCAACCATCGTTTCGTCGAATGATTTCAGTAAGCGGTCGCCACGAACAACCAAACTCACTTTTGCACCCGCAGCTGCCGCAATTGACGCAAATTCAATCGCCACAAAACCACCCCCAATGATAACCACTTCATCTGGTAATTCTGGCAAACTTAGAAACTGTTCAGAATCAATTGTTAGTTCTGCACCTGGAAATGATAGTTGTGCTGGTCGTTGCCCTACTGCAAGGACCCAATCAGTTGCGAAAACAGTTGTAACCTCTTGTCCATGACGATGAATCACCGCTGTTTGTTCATCAATAAAGCTGGCTTCACCAACGATATGGTCAATATCACTTGCGGTCAATGATTGTTCAGTGCCTGTAGAAATACCATCTGTATATTGATTCTTACGCGCCATTAAATCTGACCAATTGATGTTGACCTGGCCATCTATCCCTGAACCTGACAAAAATTCAGTAGCTTCTTTCGCTTCAACCGCACCTAACAGAATTTTCTTAGGGTCACAACCATAATTAGGACATGTACCACCCCATAAATATTTTTCAATCACAACAACGTTTTTACCTGCATCATGTAATTGATGGGCCGCTGCTAAACCGGCTGGTCCCGCACCAACGATTGCGACATCATATTGTTTTACTTCACTCACTGCTTTCATACCGTCCCTTCATAAAACTTTATCCACTACTATTATGGCAAATTTTTATTAAATATATGGTAACAATGTTTGCGCAAAATGTTCTAAATCAGTACGGTCTTGCTCTGTAAACCGATTAAATGTCGTCGAATCAATATCAATAACCCCTAACTTCTCGCCATTTTCGCGGGTCAATGGGACAACAATTTCAGCATTAGATGCTGAATCACAAGCAATATGGCCAGCATGTTGATGGACATCATCAACGACCGTTGTTGCTTGGTTTTCATACGCTTGGCCGACAACTCCTGAACCTGGCTTAATCCGAACAACTGCCGGTTTGCCCAAGAATGGTCCTAAAATCAATTCATCCTTTTCTTGATCGTATAAATAAAAGCCTGCCCAATTCACCGTTGCTAAGTTTTCATATAAAATTGCCGCAGCATTAGATAAATTAGCCAACGGAAAATCTTCGGACTCCTCACCTGTAATCCATGAAGTTAATAATTGTGAAAGCAATGGGGTTGCTGTCGTTTGTTCTGTCATTTTTCATCCTCCAAATAAAAAAGTCCCTAATAAGAACGTTATGTTCTTATTAGGGACGATGTCTCGTGTTACCACCCAAATTCATCTATCTGTTGCCAAATAGATCTCTGTAGTTTGACTAAAAACTAGGGAAGATAACGGTTCCTGCCGTGATAATAGCTCTCACTAATTATCGTTCTCAGAGCTCATTTTCAAGCTACTTCCAAACACTTTTCCATCAACCAAGTGCTTTCTATATTGGATTAATAACATTACTTTTCTCATCATAGAATCTCTTAAAATTCAATTGTCAACATCATACAAAGGACTATACATCTTGTCAATCAATTCATGAGAGAATCTTAACTTTAGACAGTTTCAGCTAACCAATCCATCACTTGTTGTGGGTTCAAACGCTCACCATTTCCAATATGATCAACTTGTTTACCATCTTCAAACAGAACAAAGGCTGGAATACCCATTAATCCTTGTTCTTGTGCAATAGCTAAGTTAGCATCACGATCAGCATCAAACCAGTTAATACCTGCTGAAGTCACGCCCTTTTTAATATCAGCAACAAAAGGCTTGATAGCCTTGCAGTCACCACACCAGTCAGCTTGCAAGAACATTACTTGCTTACCAGGCTTCGCAATTTCTTGGCGAATTGTTTCATCATCATTTAGTTCAGGTTGATAAAAATCCATGTTCACGCCCTCTTTCACTTATTTATAGTAAGAATATCAGCTATCTACTAATTAGTCAAGATAGCCTCTTTGAGTATGAACGATTAATACCCCTTTCGCAACTAGTTCGTATTACTTATACCTCACGCAAACGTAGGTCTTGTACGCGCGTTTGTCCGATAACGCGTAGGAAACGGTAGTATGCCCAAGAAAGAACTCCTGGGATAACAACACCAAAGATGATTAGTGAAATCAAACCTGCCATGTTGTGAGCAGCCAACCATAGTGGTGCAATCAATGAGTTTAGTCCCAAACCAGCTAGAGCGTATGGAACTTTAAAGTCAAAGCCAACAACGGCAATAACTGCGGTAACCATTGCAATGGCAGCTGGTCCCACTGCTAGGATCGGACGCTTTAGCAAATTGGCGAATTGTACCTTAGGTGTAACCAACCCTTGGGCGATGTTACCACCGATAGTGTTTTGATTAAATGACATCGCTGTGAATGAGACGAAGGCAACTGTTGTACCAATCAAGGCAGCTCCCGATGACATAGGATCCAACTGAACGGCGATGGCCAAGGCAGCTGATGAAGCCGGTGTCATCAAGAAAACAAACCAAGAAAGTGAAACAACCAATGAACCAAGCACTGGATTAACTTGCATCGTGTGTCCTAGCGCACCACTGACCCAGTTTAGTGCTGGTGTTGTGACCGATGCCAAGCCCAAACCAGCAATTGAACCAACCATTGTCACTGCAAATGGTACCAAAACCATATCCAACGGCGTCTTACCAGTCATCCACTTACCCAACATAGCTGCAATAATACCTGCCAAAACAGCTGATACTGGTTGACCGGCTGTCATAATTTGCGAACCAGCGTCTTGAGCGGCGATCCAACCAGTGGCTGTCGACGTGTGAGCGGCCACATCAGATGTAAAGTAAATGCTATTAGCACCAACCGTTGAAGCAATCATCGTTGAGCCAATTACCAACGTTGATGTCCGCATCATCACGGCAATCGCCCTCCCCAAAGCGGGTGCCAACAATTTTTGGGCGATATCACCAACTTGTACCAACGCATCCCAATGAATGGTGGTTCCAACCGTATTAACTAGCAAACCAATTCCTAGGAATACCAGCACAGTATTTGAAACACCTTGTGAAACAAGGAAAACATAATCCTTTGTCGTCAACTTCTTTTCTTGTTCTTGTCCTTGCGTCATAACCCTACTCCTTTTTCTTTTGGGACTGAAGATACAAAAAACCGCTAGTTGGAAAAATCCTAACTAGCGGTTCACGAATAACAATCCAGTGATAAACTAGTCGGCCCTTATAAGGCCGACACAAATTGCACGACCCTTTTAGTTGATAATAATCAAGTCTAAAATTAAGCCGCGTAATAACGCATTGTTTGTGTTGTTCATCATGGTTTTTGTCATCGTTTTTATCTCCGTTTTTATTTGATGTTTTATATTATGCACCTAAAAATTTGAATGCAAACACTTTTCTCTCATTTTATTTTAACAATCTTTTATTTAGTTCATTTTACCTGTAAATACAGACCATTTATAAAATATTGTGCAATTAACAACGGTAATCACAAGCTGTTCATGAAACATAGGTAATCTTATTAACGAATCGTTCATGGCATTTTTTTAATTAAACATAGAAATATCTAATTAAAATCTGCTATCATGTTACTTAATAATAAATTTATATTATTTAAAGTAACAAACGTCTAAGTCCAGCAAAGAAAGTAGGCATCCTTGTGAGTAATGTGAAAAAATATATTAACACTATAAAAAACGACATTCAACGTCGCGATCCTAATGAAATTGAATTTCAGGAAGCAGTATTTGCTGTTTTAGATAGTTTAGAACCAACTCTGACAGCAAACCCTCAGTATGTGGATGATAACCTTCTAGCACGTTTGGTTGAGCCAGAGCGTGTCATTCAGTTCCGTGTACCATGGGAATCAGATGATGGTAAGTTCCATGTTAATCGTGGCTTCCGAGTACAATTCAATTCTGCAATTGGACCATACAAAGGTGGCTTACGTCTACACCCAACTGTAAACTTGAGTATTGTTAAATTCCTAGGTTTTGAACAAATTTTAAAGAATAGCTTAACCGGACTACCCATTGGTGGTGCTAAAGGTGGTAGTGATTTTGATCCTAAAGGTAAGTCAGATGCTGAAGTGATGCGTTTCTGTCAAAGCTTTATGACTGAATTACAACGCCATATCGGTCCAGACTTAGATATTCCAGCTGGTGATATCGGCGTAGGTGCTCGTGAAATTGGCTATCTATTTGGTGCCTATAAGCGTCTCCAAGGCTATCAAAACGGCGTGTTAACAGGTAAAGGCTTAACATTTGGTGGTAGTCTTGCCCGTACTGAAGCAACCGGATTTGGTTTGCTATATTACACAAATGCCATGATTAAAGCCCAAGGTGATTCACTCGCTGGTAAAACCATTAAAATCTCTGGTGCCGGAAATGTTGCGATCTACGCCACACAAAAAGCCGAAGAACTGGGTGCTAAAGTGGTGACTGTTTCTGATTCAAATGGTTATATTTATGATCCACATGGCATTGACTATAAAATTGTTAAACAAATCAAAGAAGTTGAACGTGGTCGTATCTCAGAATATGCAAAACGAGTATCAACAGCCGAATACCGTGAAGGTTCAGTTTGGGACCTAGATATTAAATACGATGTTGCTTTACCTTGCGCTACGCAAAATGAAATTGACCAAAAACAAGCTGAAATAATTGCTCGCGATGGTGCAAAATATATTTGCGAAGGTGCCAATATGCCAAGTAACGCTGCCGCTATTAATGTTTACCAAGAAAATGGTATTTTATATGGTCCTGGTAAGGCCGCCAATGCCGGTGGTGTTGCCGTTTCAGCACTTGAAATGAGCCAAAACAGCGAACGCTTATCATGGACATTTGAGAAAGTTGATGACTATCTCAAGGAAATTATGGAAGATATTTTCGCACAATCAGAAGCAGCCGATAAAAAGTATCACTTAGATAAAAATTATCAAGCTGGCGCTAATATTGCTGGCTTTGAAAAAGTTGCCGAAGCGATGACGGCACAAGGATTAATTTAGAAAACAATAAAACGGGTGGAACAGTATTTATGTTCCACCCGTTTTTACTTATCATATGTTAATTATCAATTCGTAAATTTACGATTTAAAAGTCTTTTGTCTCACTCTTGCTTAAACGTGTTCCCAAAGACTGAGTCCTCAATGTAACGAATTTACGACATTCCTTTACTTAACGACTGCAACAGCCCACTTCTTTTTGCCTCGTTTAACAATGACATACTTACCATCGTACTTGTCAGCTGGATTAATAACAGCATCTTCGTCCTTAATTTGCACACCGTTGATACGAACAGCACCATCTTTAACTGAACGACGAGCAGCTGTCTTTGACTTTTCTAATCCGGCTACAACGACCAAATCGAGCAAGCCAATTTCATCAGCTGCGATTTCAAATGTTGGTACATTTCCAGCTAAAACAGCAACTTCGTCAGTTGACAATGCTGCAACATCAGCATTACCAAACAAAACATTTGTCATGACTTCTGCTGTATGCATAGCCTCTTCACCATGGACAAATGTCGTGACCTCTTGAGCTAGACGACGTTGTGCATGACGTGCAGAAGCATTTTCAGCAAGTTCTGCGACTAATTCTGAAATTTCATCCTGTGAGATGAACGTGAAGTACTTTAACATTTTTTCAACATCAGCATCAGCTGTGTTCAACCAGAATTGGTAGAATTCAAATGGCGTTGTCTTAGCAGGATCCAACCATACAGCACCTCCTTCAGTCTTACCAAACTTTGTACCGTCAGCTTTCAGCAACAATGGTACAGTCAATCCAAACGCAGGTGCTTCACTATCGACAAGCTTGTGGATTAAATCAACACCGTTAGTAATGTTTCCCCATTGATCAGAACCACCAATTTGTAGGCGCACATGCTCACGCTTGTATAGTTCATAGAAATCAATCGCTTGCAAAATTTGGTAAGTAAATTCAGTAAATGAAATACCAGCATCCAAACGTGAAGCGACCACATCTTTCGCCAACATACTGTTTATAGAGAATAGTTTTCCGTAGTCACGAAGCATACCTAGCAATGACATTTGGCCCAACCAGTCGTAATTGTTAACAATTGTAAACTCGTTCTCACCAAATAGCTTGACCATCTGTGCACGGATTTTCTCTACGTTAGCTGCCACATCTTCTTGTGATAATAATTTACGTTCAGACTTCTTTCCAGAAGGGTCACCAATCGTTCCAGTTCCACCACCAACAACAATAACCGGGTGATGACCGACCAGTTGGAATCTCTTTAGAATCATAAAGGGAATCAAGTGACCAATATGCATTGAATCACCAGTTGGATCAATACCTACGTAAAGTCCGATTGATTCCTTACTAACTAGGTCACGTAAACCATCTTCGTCAGTGACTTGGTTAATGGCTCCACGCCAAGCTAATTCATTTAAAATATCTGCTGCCATTTCTCGTTCCTCCAACTTGTTTATGTATGAATCACTGAAATCCTTGATTAAAATAAAAAGCACCCTAATCAAGAATTTAACCTTGATTAGGGCGCTGTTAAACGCGGTACCACCTAAATTGCCACCTATTGTGACCACTTATAACCTCGTAGCGTGAGGACTTCGTTCATGCGTTTTGCTGACTGTAATTCGTTAATTGGTTTGATTAGTTCACAGCCACCACTAATTCTCTGAATGTCCACCAATTCTTCTACTAATTGTCATACACGATAAACCGATTATAGCATAATTTTTATAGAATTGAACAATTAAGCGTAAAAGAAAAAGAGGCCTCTCTCACTAAATGAGTGCAGGCCTCTTTGTGTATAAGCGGACCACCACGTACCGCTTATACGTTTTCACCATATCATGTTAACGGGCACCACCCCATTAACAATCCCCTTTTGTTCTAAGAATCCCTTCTTAGAACACCTTCCGCCTTGTTGAGGCTCCTTCACAACCTCAACAAAACCATTATCGGACAGCAAGGCATTGCACCTTCCATAAAAGGCGGCCCTAGGACATCACCCCTTGGCCAACTGCATCCCCGATAACATTAATTATTATAGCATACTTTATTTAAGGTGAAATGTTGTAAGAACGCTAATCCCTGTTTGGGTGGCAACTTCATCAGAAGTAGTAAACGTCTGATCAGAAAAATCAGTTACTTCAGGTAGAGCCGCTGTCGTCAAGCCAGATAGCGCCAATGCTTGTGTATCCCATTCATCAGTTACTAAGTCATATAATCCTGTTCGTGCAGCATAAGCCCGCGAAATAATATTTTTACCAAATAAACGGTAAATAATGTAGCTTTGCAAACTCATGTAATGCACAGCTTTCTCATAGACATCTGGTTGTTCGTTTTTTAACCATAAAATTAAGACAAAGGGTGTCCTATCCAACAACGATAAGCCCATTTTACGTTGTAGTTGACCAGTGACGCCATTCATCGTCAAAGCATCAACATATTTTTGCGTATCTTGACCGTAAATAACCGGCATTAATGGTTCAAAGTTCTTATCGAGCGGCATTAAACCATCAAGAGAAATTTCTGAAAAAATAATCTCTTCAATTTTGGCAGCTTGGCTATCTAACAACAGCTTATTGGTCTCTTTAATGGCTGCAATCGTCTGGTTATAGATTTGATCTGGTGTAATCGTTGCACGTTCTGCATCAGTCGTTGCCAATGGCAGTTCATGTTGACGCTGTGCATTATTTTCATCAATCAATGTCGTTTTAACTGACAACAAAGATACATCAATTGTTAGTATATATTTCATGATAACTCCTCTAGGTTAATACTACTATTATACGCTAGTACAGCAAAAAAAGAGACCGGCACATTATTCATGTCCCGGTCTCCACTTTCACAATCAAAAATATTTTATAGGTCTAGCAAGGTAAAAATTACTTTGCAGCGTCCATAGCATGTCCACCGAATCCGTTACGCAATGCTGATACGACCTTACCAGTAAACGTATCTTCTTGCAATGAACGGTAACGCATCATCAATGACAAAGCAATAACAGGTGCTGGTACTTGCATGTCCAATGACTCTTCAATCGTCCACTTACCTTCACCAGATGAGTGCATAACACCTGAAATCTTGTCCAACTTAGGATCATTTGAGAATTGCTCTTCAGCCAATTCCATCAACCATGAACGGATAACTGATCCGTGGTTCCACAACTTAGCAACAGCTTCGTAGTCGTAATCGTATTGTGAGGCTTCCAAAACTTCGAAACCTTCGGCAATAGATTGCATCATACCATACTCAATACCGTTGTGAACCATCTTCAAGTAGTGACCTGAACCTAATTCACCAGTGTATAGGTAACCATCTTTTTCAGCAATACCTTCAAACAAAGGCTCGATAGTCTTCCATGCTTCAGCGTCGTCTCCACCGATCATGAAGTTTCCACCGTTACGAGCACCTGACATACCACCTGAAGTACCAGCATCAAAGAACTTGATACCTGCAGCAGTTGTACGCTTGTTTTGCTCCAAGTTATCCTTGTAGTTTGAGTTTCCACCATCAATGATGATATCGCCAGCATCCATCTTTTCGATCAATGTATCGATTGTTGAGTTAGTTGGCTTACCAGCTGGAACCATTACCCAAACTACTTTTGGTGATGGCAAAGCTGCCAACATATCGTCTAAGTCAGTAACACCAGTAACAGCGTCTGAATATGAGTCAGCTTCCTTTACTGAATCTGCACTCAAATCATAAGCAACAGCCTCATGACCATTGTCAACAGCATTCTTTACCAAGTTCAAGCCCATCTTACCAAGGCCGATCATTGCGAACTTCATGTCTGTACCCCTTTTTTCTTTTGTTTTTTTCTACACTCTTATTATAATGCAAAAGTTTTTCATATTGCAAGCTTTTTATTGTAAAATCTTTTCATTTCGCTTGAGTTTATGTCATTTTGTGCCATAATTAGAGAATAGAAGGAGAAATTATGGCACAATCAGGATTTGCACGAATACGATCAATGCGCGACCAACTGACTGGATCAGATAATAAAATCGCTGCATTCATCTTACAAAACCCTACCGAAGTACGTTCATTAACCATCCAAGAAATGGCCAACGCCGTGGGACTATCAACAGCAACAGTTTCTCGATTTGTTAAACGCGTTGGTTTTGGATCATTTCGTGAGTTTTCACTCAGCTTGGCTAGCCTTCCCGTTCCCGAAAATAGTTTTTTCGGTGAAATTGACCAAACGGATGATCAAAACAAAATTATCCAAAAAGTATTTAGTGGTGCAGAAAATGCTTTAGAAGCAACTGTCAATCTCATTAAACCAGAGGACTGGCAACTTGCAACTGATTGGCTTATCAATGCTCACCACGTTGGCTTATTTGGTATTGGTGGATCATCAATCGTCGCTTTAAACGGCTATCATAAGTTCTTAAGGACACCCCTACATATTGAACAACATCCCGATTATGACGTGCAATTAATGCAAGCTGTTCATATGACGGATCAAGATATTGCGATCGTTGTATCCCACTCAGGCCGTAATCACGGTACTTTAAATATTACCCGACAACTGCAAGAAAACAACGTTAAAACTATTGCGATTACCGGACATCCCAAGTCTGAACTAGCCAAGCTTGCTTCACTAACTTTAGCTAGCGCAGCCGAGGAAGTTAATATCCGTAGTGAATCAATGTCATCTTTAATTGCACAATTAACTATTATGGACAGCCTGTTCACACTGGTTGGTGTGCAACTAGGAGATAAGACCCAAGCGGTCGTTGAGCGCATACGTGGCACAATTGAAGATAGTCGCGAATAATCGTGATAGTATTCTATATTATTTTATAATACAACTACATTATACAAAAAAGACACTCTGAACTGAACTCCAAAAATTGGAGAGAAGTTTAAGCAACTAGCTGGTCGGAAAGACTTCGGTATTGAACCGGAGTTTTTCCGGCCAGCTTTGTTTTAATCCGTTTATTGTTGTAGTAATAGATATAATTATTGACGGCAGACTTCAGCTCGTCATAGTTTTGATAATGGTTATTATGGACAGTTCCTACCTTCAAGAGATGAAAGAAGCTCTCCGCCATAGCATTATCTAGACAGGTCGCTTTGCGACTCATACTTTGAAACACATGGTTGTTCTGCAAACGTGAGACATATTCATAATTTTGATACTGGAATCCCTGGTCAGAGTGGATTGTTAAACGGTAATTTAATTTGGGTCTAGTATTT
>NZ_BJEC01000028.1 GCF_005405465.1 Weissella thailandensis | reverse complement strand
AAATACTAGACCCAAATTAAATTACCGTTTAACAATCCACTCTGACCAGGGATTCCAGTATCAAAATTATGAATATGTCTCACGTTTGCAGAACAACCATGTGTTTCAAAGTATGAGTCGCAAAGCGACCTGTCTAGATAATGCTATGGCGGAGAGCTTCTTTCATCTCTTGAAGGTAGGAACTGTCCATAATAACCATTATCAAAACTATGACGAGCTGAAGTCTGCCGTCAATAATTATATCTATTACTACAACAATAAACGGATTAAAACAAAGCTGGCCGGAAAAACTCCGGTTCAATACCGAAGTCTTTCCGACCAGCTAGTTGCTTAAACTTCTCTCCAATTTTTGGGGTTCAGTTCAGCTCCTTCTTATTCTATTAGTTATTTCTTACTTTGCATACTCGATGGCACGCGATTCACGAATAACAGTTACTTTAATATGGCCTGGATAATCCAAATCGTTTTCAATTTGGTTTCTAATATCACGGGCTAAGACAGTTGATTCAATATCTGAAACAGCTGCTGGTTCTACAATCACACGAACTTCTCGGCCAGCCTGAATAGCATATGATTTTTCAACACCATTAAATCCATTTGCAATAGATTCAAGTTGTTGCAAACGTTGAACGTAATTCTCCAACGACTCTGATCGTGCACCTGGTCGTGCTGCTGAAATTGAATCTGCAGCAGCAACCAGAGCAGCAATCACAGAGTCTGGCTCAACATCCCCGTGGTGTGATGCAATCGAGTTGATCACAACTGGACGCTCTTTGTATTTCGTTGTCAATTCGACACCTAACTCTACATGAGAACCGTCTACTTCATGATCTATGGCTTTACCAATATCGTGTAATAATCCTGCGCGCTTGGCAAGCGTAACGTCCTCCCCTAACTCAGCTGCCAACAAGCCAGTTAGTTTTGCGACTTCTATTGAATGAACAAGGACATTTTGTCCATAACTTGTTCGATAATTCATCCGACCAACAGTTTTAACCAGGTCAGGATGCATATTATGGATTCCCAAATCGAAAATAGTCTGTTCCCCAACCTCACGAATATGCTCATCCATCTCTTTACGAGACTTCTCAACCATTTCTTCGATACGGGCAGGATGAATACGACCATCCGCAATTAGTTTCTCCAACGTGTTTTTAGCGATTTCACGACGAACAGGATCAAATCCACTTAGAACAACCGCCTCTGGTGTATCATCGATAATCAAATCAATACCAGTAACAGTTTCAAGTGCTCGAATATTACGACCTTCACGACCAATAATACGACCCTTCATATCATCATTAGGAAGTGTCACAACAGAGACTGTCGTTTCAGCAACCATATCAGCTGCTGAACGTTGAATCGCACTGACAACCAGGTTTTTAGCCCGCTTATCCGCTTCTGCAGTAGCACGTTCGTCACTATCTTTGATCATCTTAGCTCGTTCAGAAACCAATGATTCCTTGGTTTCTGACAAGATTTGATTACGAGCCTCTTCACGTGACAGGTTAGCAACTTCAATAAGCTTTCCTTCACGCTCAGTAACTAATTCTTCAGCTCGCTTTTGCTTATCATTGACACTTTGCCGTTGATGATCTAACTTTGTTTCCTTGTTCGAAATAACTTCTTCACGTTTCTGCAAAGAAGCATCTTTTCGATCCAACACAGATTCACGACTTACCAAACGATCTTCTTGTGATTTTACTTCAGAACGGCGTTCTTGTAATTCACTTTCAATACGTTGTTGGTAACGTTGGCTTTCATCTCGCGCTTCAACAAGAGCTTTTTTCTTTAATTGCTCTGCATCAGTAGCAGCTTGATTCGTTATATCTGTAGCCGTTTGCTGTGAAACAGTTAGCGTATGGTTAATTTTTGTTTTAGCCACCGTGTAACCAATTCCACCACTAATTACGATTGCGACAAGCAACAACAGGATGATCAATACTATGTTCATCTTGTTTCTCCTGTCTAGAGAATTGACTTTTATGTCAAATCAATAGTGTTTTTTTGCGCTTAATAACACATACTTAATTTTAGGCTTTTCTATATAATAAGTCAATCAAAGTAATAGTAGATGTAAGTGACAAAAAACCGTCATATCAACATTCCTTTCTGCTATCGTTTTTCAAAAATGATAACAATATTAATATAACGGTTTTATATTTTTTAAATTTATTAATTAACGTTTCACTCGTAAACGTAAAAGATAGCTCATCACACAACGAATAATGACGGCCAAAACTGGCGCAACATACAACCATGGAGAAATAAAGATACCTAAACCTGCTGCTAATAAGAGCAAAATAATAATTGGTAAACTAGCCAACGATAACATTCTCTTATCAATCTGAATCAAACGATCAGCAGTCGCCCATAATTTTTCTAAATCAGCTACATTAGCAACGTGAATATCAGCATTAACATCTGGTCTGTCCACGGCCACGGTAATCGTATCTGTTTGCGTTGGTAAATTATCCTGATTCGTCACAAACATCGTGTTATTTTTAGATGTCCACTGTTCTTGCTGTGCTGCCTTTTCAGTTGGTGTTAAATCTGACTTTACTTCGTCCAAGGAAGTCATAATATTCGTTAATTGCATCGTTGCCCCAATCGTATCACCAGAGGCAATTTTTACATCTAAATGCCGGGTAGTAAAGAACCGGTCTAAAGAAAGTAAGGCTTTATTTAAAGTATCACCAAAAGTGATGACACCAATTACTTGTAAACTATCAACGACATAACTAACTGAGTTACCCAACATTTTGTAAGTTTCCAAGGCATTCAAATCGACATCATAGCCTTCAGCCACCACTTCAGCTGCCGACAAAACTGCAAAACGTTCATTTAAAATGACCCCTTTTATCCCAGCACCATCAATAATTTCAGGTTCAGAAGCCGTTGATGGAAAGACACCATGATTTTCTGCATACTGCAAAATCGACTTTGACAAAGCTGAAGTTTCGTCCATTGATAATAAACCGGTCGCTATTCCTAAAATATCGAAATCACTATATCTTTTATCCAATGACAGGATAGAATGTACTGTCATATGATTATCAGTTAAAATACCACTTTTTTCTGTAATGATCGTTGTTACTTGTGGTAACTTTTCAATAACCCGAGCATTTTTAAAGTTTACACCATTGGTTGCTAGTTTTTCTAAACTTTGCTCTCGATGCCATCCAGACCATAGCGCTGGCAAATTTGCATCGGTAATCAACAAAACGGATGCCATAGTCGTTAGACCATAAATCCAATTGGTTGTTAATCCAAAGAATAGTAGCGCATAAATAGCCAACAACATCGTAGTAATGTTCAATCGGTGAGCCGTTCTTTTCATAGGAGCATTTAAAATAATCGATAGTGTTTCCTTTTGTAAGGCTCCCAATGATATAAGCAATAAAGCCATACCTAAAAATAAGATTGGCAAGGTCATCGTTAAAATAGCGTACCCTGTCATGTTAGTTAGATAAATCCAAAGAACAGCCAAATACCAAATGGTCTGGCCTAAAATCGGTAACCAGAGTGTCACAACACGTAGCTGTTTTTGTTGATATAAGGCCTGCTTAATCATTCGGTCATCCGTATAAACAACCATCACAGCGGCTATCCCAAAAATAGTCATTGTCATATTCTTTATATGCGCCGGCATTAATGTGGAAGTACCCACTAATATTGGCAAAAACAACGCAGATAATACTGCTAATATAAGCATAACTATTGCATATTGAGAATAGCGAATTCGACGTATCGGCATATCTTAAACTCCTCATATATTCAGAATGATATTGATAAAAAAATAACCGTGTCCACGGGACACGGTTATTTATAAGAAGGAGATGGAGGGATTCGAACCCTCGCGCCGGTTTCCCGACCTGACGGTTTTCAAGACCGTTCCCTTCAGCCAGACTTGGGTACATCTCCATAAATTGCGGGTGTAGGATTTGAACCTACGACCTTCGGGTTATGGGCCCGACGAGCTACCAGACTGCTCCAACCCGCTATGATATAAATAAAACACCTATTAGATGTCAAAGGAGATAGGGGGATTCGAACCCTCGCGCCGGTTTCCCGACCTGACGGTTTTCAAGACCGTTCCCTTCAGCCAGACTTGGGTATATCTCCATGAATGTTTGTATTAACACAACCACAAGACTTATCATACCTCTCCTTAGGATGATTGTCAAGAGTTTATATATTTTACCTCATTCACTTATAAATAAACAAGTCACATTTTATTTTCCTAATTAATAAAAAAAGAGTCACTTATACCCATTTACAGCTCATCTCAATTCGGGTACTATAATACCACATTAATCAATAGACAAAAAGTAATAATCCCCTCACAGCTAACTCTTAACAAATAATTCATATCCATCATGGAGGAAAATATGCTTAGTTTAATCGGATTGGCACTGGTTATATTAGGATTACTAATTACCATTCTTGGCCAAACTGCACCACTGATTCGCCTTTATTTTGGTGATAAAAGTGTCATTTCACAAATTATTTGGGGCCTGATCTTTTTTGCTATCGGTGCCTTAATTCTTATATATAATGCTATTAATATGTAAAAGTTATATCTATCAGTTAGAAAAACGTTAGTCCCATCTTTTTCATATAAGACTAAAAGTGGTCGAGACAAAACAAATATCTCAACCACTTTTTTGCTAAAATGTATTAATTATAAGCTGTAAACTTTATAGTATAACTATTATCCAAAAAGTTAGAGCCGATATATAAGACTATTTTTTAAACCAACTTTTTTATAAACTCACCCACGCCACCATCATCATTATTACCTGTAATAAATTCCGCATGCCTTTTGAGATCTGCCACCGCATTGTCCATGGCAACAGGGTGACCAACTAACTCAAACATTGGTATGTCATTGTGACCATCCCCAAATGCATATGTACTTTCTACATCAATATGCTCTGTCGCCAAGACATACTTAATACCATTAGCTTTTATTGCCTGACTGTTAGTAATCTCTAAATGGTTTTTACCAGAACGCTGAATAACGACAGTTTCTTCGCCTTTGTTGTTCAAATACTGTATCAAACTTTGCATGGTCTCTTCGTCAAAAATAATTATCATAATTTTGTACACATCCAAGTTTCCCTGTAACAAGTTATGAAAATTAACGATTGTTGGTGTCTGTCCAGTTATTGCGCTTTCTAACTTAATCCCGTTGTCTATTACCTCCGAATACCAATGATTTTCATCATAAAAACTAAGTGAAATATCTGGGAATTGTTTACAAACACTTTCTACCAAAGACTTTGCGACATGAAATCCAATTGGTTTCTTCTGCATCACCCTTCTGTTGTTACCAGTTCCTTCATAAATAATTCCGCCATTAAAGCCAATTTGAGGCCCTCTCAAATCTAACGTATCAATTGCAAAATCCATTTCTACTGGTGCTCGTGCCGAAACTAACGTAAACGGAATATCAATGTTCTTTATAATGTCAATATTATGTTGCGGAATACCATTATCTGACCCTAACAAGGTTGAATCCATATCTGAAAAGAAGTGTTCAACTACCATTATTCATTTCCTCCCTTTATATAAATAGTATTATACATAGTTAATTCTGGAAATAACAGTCGCCCGCTAACATACAAAAAACCTGGCACAACAACACGTCGTTGTTATGTCAGGCACCTGTAAATTCATTAAAATGCGAACGGAGGGGGTCGAACCCTCACGGTATTTCTACCACAGGATCCTTAGTCCTGCGCGTCTGCCAATTCCGCCACGATCGCATACCATGTTGAAAAACATCAACACAGTTAATACTATCAAATATACTTATCATATGCAAGAACTCTAATGGCCGTATACCATTAGAAAGTATGCCACTTAAATATTAAATTGTTATTCTGGCGCAACCATTGTTAAGCCAATTCGTTGTCGTTTCTTGTCAATTTCAACTACCCAGACAGTCACAATATCACCGACGGCAACGACACTATGTGGATTATTCACGCGTTGCTTCGATAATTTAGAAATGTGCACCAATCCATCTTCATGAACACCAATATCAACAAAGGCACCAAAATCAACTACATTACGCACTGTCCCTTGAAGCTGCATCCCCACTTCTAAGTCATCTAAAGTTAGTACATCAGATCTTAATGTTGCCATCGGTGCATCATCTCGTAAATCGCGGCCAGGTTCAATCAATGAAGAAATAATATCATGTAGTGTTGGATATCCTATCGACAATTGTTGTGCAAATGACGGTGTATCAAACTCATGTAAAGCGCTACTTGCACTTTCTCCCAAGTCTTTCACAGCAGCTGTTTGCAATACTTTCTCTGCTACATGATAAGATTCCGGATGAATATCGGTATTATCTAAAGGATTATTTCCCGCAGGGATACGTAAAAATCCCGCAGCTTGCTCAAATGCCTTTGGTCCTAACTTAGCAACCTTTTTTAACTGCGAACGGGTTTGGAATTGCCCATTTTCATTTCGATACGCAACAATATTTTTTGCAATCGTCGTCGTTAAACCAGCAATACGCGTCAATAATTGTGGTGAAGCAGTATTTAAATTAACGCCAACCTGATTCACGGCTGTTTCTAGCACGTGATCTAGCTCCAGAGAAAGTTCCTTTGTTGGTAAATCATGTTGGTATTGCCCTACACCAACAGCTTGTGGATCAATTTTAATTAATTCAGCCATTGGATCTTGTAATCTTCGTGCAATTGAAATAGCTGATCGCTGTTCAACTGGTAAATCCGGAAATTCAGCTCGTGCGACATCACTAGCCGAGTATACCGAAGCCCCCGCCTCATTAACGACCACATACCTTAACTCCGGTAGCTCATTTTTAATGATATCAGCAATAAATTGCTGTGATTCACGAGAAGCCGTACCATTTCCAATAGCCACTAATGTCACCTGATACTTTTTAACTAACTTAATGATCGTTTCTCGAGCACCCTTAGGATCATATTTCTGTGCCTTATGTGGGTAAATAACTGCTTTATCTAAAAATTGACCTGCTTTATCCACGACCGCCAATTTCGAACCCGTTCTAATTCCTGGATCAAATCCTAAAACAATCTGACCACGAAGCGGTGCTGCCATCAATAGATGGTATAGATTTGTACCAAATACTTTAATCGCATCCCCACTAGCTCTACCAAATAAAGTTTTTCGAATTTCACGAGCAATGGCTGGACCAATAAAACGTTTATACGCAGCTTGGGCAGCCTGGACTAATATATCAGTAGCTGGACCTGTTTTACTGCCAACCAGACGAAACTTCAAATAACGAATGATAGCATCTTCATCAGCAATGATATTACCAGATAATATTCCCTCGCTTTCACCACGATTAATGGCTAATATTTGATGATTCAAGACCTTTTTTACAGGTACATCAAAATCGTAATAAAGCTCAAAAACACCTTGCTCATCTTTTTTGTCCGCACCACGTTTGAGTTTGGCAACAAAATGTCCTTTATTCAAAGTATATTGACGTACCCAATCACGCAAACCAGCGTTTTCGCCAATTACTTCCGCAAAAATTTCATGAACGCCCGCAAAAACAGCCGCAACATCTGAAATTCCTTTATCTGGATTAATATATTTAGTCGCTTCATCTTGCAAACTGCCACCTGGAAAAGTTTGAATGAATTGTGCAAAGGGCATTAACCCGGCTTCCTTAGCAACCGTTGCTTTTGTTTTACGCTTTTTCTTATAAGGAAGATAAATATCTTCCACTTTTTGTAGCGTATCAGCCGTGACGATTGCCTGCTGAATACCCTTTGTCATCATCTTCTGTTCAACAATTGCCTTATAAACTGTTTGTTTTCGCGCTTGTAACTCGACTAATTGTTTAGAAGTTGATTGAATATCACGAATTTGTACCTCGTCCAAATTACCTGTTGCTTCTTTACGGTAACGCGCAATAAACGGTACGGTATTTCCTTCATCTAATAAGTCCGCCACTGCTTTTACTTTATGCGTCGGCAAATTCAACTGCGAGCTGACGTTTTTGGCAATATCGATGTCTAACACATCATTCATTTCTGACACCTTTGTCATTATGCAGTGACCGTTGTAAAGATACGGCGAATTTGTGCTAAGAATTTATCCATATATACATCTTGGTCTGCTTCTGATTGTCTAAAATCAGCTAAGTTTACTTGTTGCGAAGTAACATCTAAAGAATCAGCCATTACTTTAGTGGCTGTTGTATAATCCATAAAGGTTTGTTTGACCATTTGATGAGCACCGATAAATCGAACTGGCGCCGTCACACGATTTAATTTTTTGGATACATCTTGATAAATTTCAACCACATTCTCAAACTCAGTTGCCACTTCAACAAATTCCTCATTTGGTAGTTGTGCCAACTGATCATTTTTTAACACATCATCTAATTTTTCAAAAAAAGGCGCTACACGATCGCCAGCTTCTTGGATTGTTTCAATTAATTCGCTTAATAGCATCCCATATTGTTGCGTTGTCATATATTTTTTCTTAGGCATATTTATTCTCCTTAATACATTTCATTAGCTTTTATGTCATTATAAATCATTTTTAATACTTAAAGATAAAAAGACCAGGAAATACTCCTAGTCTTTAAAATTTTAAATTGTCTTATTCAGTAGATAACAACCCAAAAGGTCCTACCTACCTAAACATTTCATTTTAGTCTACTGTATCAAGTAAAGCATACTTACCATCACGTCGCTTATAAACAACCGCTGGTAAATCAGTTTCAGCATCTTGGAAAATAAAGAATTCGTGTCCTAGAAGCTCCATTTGTAATACAGCTTCTTCCGCATCCATTGGCTTCAAATCAACATGCTTTTTACGAACAATTTCTATACCGTCATCTTCGGTCTCAGCTTCCCGTGCGTCAGCAACGGTTGTTGGATCTACTGCCATGAAATCAGTATTTGCTAATCCCTTATAACCTTTTTCACGAGACTTACGGTTAACTTTCGTCTTGTACTTTCGAATTTGACGTTCTAACTTATCAGAAACAAAATCAACTGTCTGGTACATATCCGTTTGCGTATCTTCTGCACGAAGTAACAAGTATGGTAATTGAATAGTTACCTCTGTCTTAAACGTACCTTCCTTGTATGATCGTACATTAACGCGAGCGATATAACTAGCTTCAGTATTTAAATAACGCTCAAGTCGAGAAATACGCTTTTCAATGTATTCTGACATCGCATCAGTGATTTCAATGTTTTCACCACGTACCTTAAATTCTAGCATAATCCTGTCTCCTGTCTGACTAAATTTATAAGATAATATCCCCCAAAATTTTTATCTTACATGCCGTTAAAGATTCATTTCTGTATCCTATCGGTAAGTATATTGTAACATATTGATAACAAAAAAAGAAAGCGTTAACATTCAAGGAGCATCACCATCACTATCTGGCAAGAGTTAATGATGTAACTTCCACGGCGCCAGCTGCCATTAAACAATGTGCAGCATGTCTTAACGTACGCCCTGTTGTATAAATATCGTCTACTAAGCAAATTCTCTGATTTACCAAGTTAATACCTGGTTGCCGTAAAACAAAAGGTTGCTTTGTACACAATCGTTCATCCCTTGTCTTTTGCGACTGTTTATCTTTTTTTACCTCTCGACAAATTAATAACTCTTCAAATGTCATCCCATCTAGCCAACCAATTACTTGGTTAAATTGACGTTTCGTAAATGTATCAGTAGTTATTGGGATTGGCACTATCATATCCGCCTGGGCTTTAATTAGCCTTTGTTGCATAACTTGTTTAAAAACATTCCGAAGATGGTAACCGCCTTCAAATTTGTAGGCCTTAAAATATCGTTTCATCTGTGCATCATACTTAAATAATGATTGGTTATGTATTTTAGGATAACCTAATCGAAACCAACGCTGACAGTCGATACAATATTTTTGCTCTGTTGTAATCTGACATTCTAAGCATGCCTTCTCGGGATCAATTTGTTGAAAATTATCATAACACATTTTACAAATAAAAGTTGCCCTATATACTGAAAAATCGCAAAAATCTCGTAACTGCCATGAATTATTTATATTTAACTGACATAGTTCACATTTCATAATGTTTTCCTAAATTGTTTAAGTAGTGTATTTCTGCAATTGCATTTACCACTTGTTTTGTTTTTTCCTGAACATAAACTCTAACTAATCCATTAGGGCGATCTGCACTACGGCCACACCTACCAGCTATCTGGATCAAGGCTGCCGCCGAAAAAACCGGTTCATCACCACCTAATATTAATACATCAATTCCTAAAAAAGTCACACCACGTTCTAGTATCGTTGTTGTTACAAGGCCATCAATTAACCCGTCGCGCATTGCTTGTACTTTTTCTAACCTAGTAGCGTCAGCTGCATAAGTGCCTAAAATTTTGAGTCCGTATTTCTCGTTTTTTATTTGATTGATAACATTTTCTATGTCTTTTACTTGAGGGACAAAAACCAAAAATTTTATTCCCTTATTTTTTAAATGTATCATTTGCCTAACTACTCTTATAGGTAACCTTTTACGCCATTTATTAACCCTTTGTACACTAAGATTAGGTAGCGGTTGACCATGAAAACGAAGTGGTAATGTCGACAATAATACTTCCTGACGCCTAACCATTTTTTTCAAAGTCGTATTCAGAGTTGCTGTTAAAAAAAATATAATACCATCTTTCTTTAGCGCTTGATAAACAGATGTAACGAGCAATTGACTATTTGCATATGGAAAAGCATCTGCTTCGTCCAATACAATAACATCAAATGCCTGCTTAAACTTCATTAATTGATGAGTCGTTGCCAGTATTAACTGCGTATATTGGTACTTATCTTCAGTACCTCCAAATAACACAATAAATGGTACATTAAAGGCTGCTTTAATTCTTATTTTTAATTCAAGAATAACGTCAATTCGTGGCGAAACAATTGCAATTCGCTTTTTTTGTTTGATTGCTAATGTTAACATCAGAAATAACATTTCCGTCTTTCCTGCACTTGTAACTGCATAGGTTAAGTGGGACTTTCCTTCTTTTAAAGCTTTAATTTGTTCATCAGACACCTGTTGTTGTAAAGAGGTCAATTTTCCCTGCCAAGTACATGGATTAACTATTGTTTCAAAATCATTAGGTTCCTCAATCGTTACCAAACAATGTTTTGTGGTAATTCTTCCCATGTTAGCGCACTGCCAACAGTACTTTTCAGCACCAGGTAATTGCCAATGCATTAAAATTTTACTATGGCAACGTCCGCAGTAGCCATTATCAATTGCTGGTATAACACTAGCTTTTTTAGGTAGCCGATGACAGTCTTCTGTACGATATACCACTAAGCGACCATATAAAATAGATTTATCCTGATTGTCTACCATAATTTTCCCCTAACCAGTTATTAAAGACGAAGAAAATTATATTTTGTACAAAAAAAGCAGCCCACATATTACTGTGAACTGCTTCCAATTGCATCGCGACGTCCTATCCTCGCAGGAGGCGATCCTCCAACTACTTTTGGCGCTACTGAGCTTAACTACTGTGTTCGATATGGGAACAGGTGTGACCACAGTGCCATCATCACGACACGTGTTATTGAGTGAACTTAGTTCCCTCAAAACTGAATCATAATTGCTTATTTTTCTTGCCTTACACCACTTGCTACTTGGTTAAGTCCTCGAACCATTAGTACTAGTCCGCTCCATGTGTCACCACACGTCCACTTCTAGCCTATCTACCTCATCATCTCTGAGGGGTCTTACTTCATTTCTGAATGGGAAATCTCATCTCGAGGCGAGTTTCACACTTAGATGCTT
>NZ_BJEC01000027.1 GCF_005405465.1 Weissella thailandensis | reverse complement strand
TTATTGATGGATAATCAGTTTAAGCGTTTTGTTTTTGAAGGCATCATCATCGTTGTTGATATAAGGTGCTACAAACGCAATTCTTTTTAAATGAGCCATATTATGACCATCAATTTCTTTTCCAACAAGATCATTAAAATCAATATCATCTATTTTTAAAGTCGCATAGCTGCCAGCATATGACTTTATTTCAATATCATGTTTTGTTAAATCAATTGAAATTTCTTCTATTTTTTCCATGTTTAAGCCTCCTCATGCTTTTAGTAACCAACAATTACTTGAAGCATTTTTTTGTGTTCGTCTTCAAGACCATTGAAGTATGGAGCTGTAAAATCAATTCTCTTAAGAGATTTAATTTTTATGCCATCGACTGAAACATTTGGTGTTGGAAAATTAATTCCATCAATTTTTAATTTCACATAACTTCCAGCCTTAGAAATAATTTCTACATCGTGCTTTGCTAAATCAATTGAAATTTCTTCGTATTTATTTCCCATGTTTAAGCCTCCTTATAGTTCTAACCAGTTTTCGCCATCATAATTTGTATAAGTGAACAACTTGTTTACATACACATAGGCTTGTCGATTATTTGCCTGACCACCTAACAATTGATAAACGTAAGATGGTGTTTTACCAATATAATTAGCAAGCTCATCAACGCTAATTTGTTTGTAATCGATATAGTCTTTAAAAGCTTTTCGTGCATCAAACAAAGTTTTGTTTGCTTCCTTAATGCTCATAGATTTAACCTCCTATTTAATTTTCAAGTAAAATTCATTGACTAATTTGTGCACAGTGTGTAAAATTAGTGCATAGTTAAAAACCGCAATAAATAACTACATTTATCATGTCTACCTCGCCAAAAGTACATTTGATAATTGCTTGTTTTTTTGTTGCTTATTACTTGAATAATTAAAGTATAACACACTGTGTACAAATATCAAACATTTTTGTGCACTTATTATACTTTATTTGTTCTTGAAGTTTGGAGAACATTAGTATGACAACTTATGAACGAATTCAAAGCGCTGCTAAAAAACGCGGCATGAACTTGCGTGAAGTCGCAAAATCGGCTGGTTTAAAAAGTGAGACCGCTATATATAGGTATAATCAAGGTGTTACTCCCAGAGAGTCCACTTTAAGGTCAATTGCTGATGTTTTAAATGTTTCAGTCGACTACCTATTAGGTAATACTGACGATATGCACGCTAATAAAAAAGCCGACACTTCTAGTGACGACTTAAAAGAATATTTTGATGAACACCCTGTTTTAAAATTTGATGGTAAGGAAATACCTGACGCAGAGATGAAAATTATTAAGCGTATATTGGAGGATATGGATGATTGATATTTTAGATTACCTACTCTACCTGTGTAGAAGCCTAGGTATTAACTATAAAATATCAGATGAATTAGATAGCTCCATTCCCGACATCAGCGTACCTTCTCAAAGAAAAATAATCATCAATGCTAACTATGGTACGAATGTTGAAGTAGCGTTTAGATTAGCGCATGAGATTTCTCATGTTATGCTTGGTAATTATGAAGAGAATTGTATTTATCAGTTTTCTATCGGTACTCGTAGAGTAAGCGAGCGTGAAGCAAATGAGAACGCTGTAAAAATTTTGGGCAAATTTGTATATGCAGATACGCCAGTTGAATATCGCAATTATGTAAATTTCATGAATGAGTTTGGGCTACCGTCTTCATTTGAACCTATGGTTGAGGATATAATTAAGGAAATATAAACATACGTGCAAACCTGAACCACGTTAAAAGCTGTTTAAGGAGTTTTAAGTATGAAGTTGAAAAATTTAGCAATTGCTAATGGAGTTGTTGGGCTAGTTGGAGGAATCGTTTTATTATTTGGTGGGTGGTTCGTATTAGGAGCGGCTGCTAGTAGCGCTTCGGACTTGAGTGCAATGTCTGTTGTACTGTTAGTTTTAAAAGTCGCAATTTTAGTATTAGGAATTATTGGAATCGTTAGTTTTAATAAGCGCCCTATTATTACAAAATCTCCCAGTGTTTTATTGATTATAGGTGGTGCAATATCAATTATTCCGTTCATGGGATGGATTGGTGGAATTATTTCAATAGTAGGTGGTTCACTATACCTAGCTAGTTTAAAAAAATTCAACGTTAAATAAAACATTTTAAATTAAGACGGTAAAAAAACACGCACATCCTCAGCTACCAAACTTACAGTGTACGTGCATCTCAATATTAACAAGCGGTTTTATACGCTTTTATTTAACGTATCTATTATAGCAGACCTAGACACGTCTTTAAACTATCTATATTTTTTACATGAAAGGTTAGGTTTAAACTAATGTCAGTTGAAAAACAAAGAAAAACTTGGCGCGCAATTGTCAGCTATCAAGTTGATGGCAAACGTAAAAAAGCCACTAAAGGCGGTTTTAAGTATAAATCAGAAGCCCTAGCTTATGAGACAATGCTTAAAGCAAAACTCAACCAAGGCTATGATATTGAGTCTAGTAAGCAATTGTTTACAGAGTTCTATGATACCTGGTTAGATAATCACATCAAGTCTGGTATCAAGCAACAAACGATTGCCAATCACATTGCTACACAAACTATCGTTCACGAACATCTACAAGATGTTACTTTGGAGCAAATGAACCGCAAAAGGTATCAGCAGTTCTTAGATGATCTAAGCACAACGAGAACGGCTAGTTCAGTGCATCAAATATCCATGCGTGTTGGTATGTGTTTAAAAGAAGCTTTTAGCGATGGAATTATCAAAACAGACCCAACGTTTAATCTAAAATTCAAAGGCACTCATGAAAGCAAACCAACTGATCTAAAATTTTTAGAAGAAGATGAATTTAATAAGCTAGTTAAATATATTGAAGATACCCCCATGACTGCACCTAATTTCATGATATACACTGCTGCCCTTTCAGGAATGCGTGCAGGCGAAATTTTGGCGCTGACTTATGCTGATTTTGATATTAAAAATAGCAAAATATTAGTTACTAAATCAAAGACTAATCGAGTACCCTATCAATACACGACACCAAAAACGAAACAGTCCGTGCGTGAAATAACCATGCCAACATATTATTTTGAGCAGCTAGAACGGTTTAAAAAGATGTTTCCAAATACAGATGAACATATATTTGGTGAAAAAACTTCACAGTCAGTACCGAGCTATCGTTTGAGGTGTCTTACCAAAGATCTAGATATTAAGCCTATTTCTTTTCATGGTTTAAGGCATAGCCACGCAAGCATTTTAATTAACAACGGAGTTGATATTGCTTATGTTAGCGAAAGATTAGGTCACAGTTCGGTTAGTGTAACCCAAAAAGTTTACTTTCACTTTCTTAAAAAAGCACGAGAAAACGAAGAAGAAAAGATGCTAAATGTGTTCAAAAAATAGTTCCCAAATAGTTCCCTAATTTGAAAATAGTTCCCAAAAGTTCCCTAATTTTGATATTTGTCGATAATAAATGATACTAAATAACACTACAAAAAACGCACAAAAAAACCGTCGCATAGGCATTTAGCGCTATGCAACGGCATTTGTAGGAGTTTGCAATTAAGCAAGTCCGTATTTCTTGTTGAACTTATCAACAGCACCATCTGCAGTAGTAAACTTTTGCTTACCTGTGTAGAATGGGTGTGAATCTGAAGTAATTTCAACACGGATCATTGGGTAAGTAGCACCCTCAAATTCGATAGTCTCGTCAGAAGTACGAGTAGAACCTGACAAGAACTTGTAACCAGTAGTTGAGTCAACGAATACCACTTGGTGGTAATCTGGATGAATTTCAGCCTTCATTATTTTCTCCTTATTGCCCTAGTTTTATAAAAACCAGAGTCAGATTATTTAACTAGAATATAGTAACATAAATAACCAAAAAATGATAGTTTTTCACTATAAACCAGCCGAAAAATTGATTAATTTTTTTGCCAATAAAGCAACTATTCTTCGTCTGATTTAAGCACAGCCATAAAGGCTTCCTGCGGCACTTCCACAGTTCCCACTGCTTTCATACGCTTCTTACCACGCTTCTGCTTATCCAACAATTTCGCACGACGATCTGGATCACCTGTATGAATTCGAGAGGTAACGTCCTTACGATAAGCCTTAATTGTTGAACGAGCAACAATTTTTGAGCCCACCGCAGCTTGAACTGGAATTTCAAAGTTTCGTCGTGGAATGATTTCCTTTAATTTCTTCGTAATTACACGAGAACGTTCTTGTGCAAAATCACGATGCACAATGAAGCTCAAGGCATCCACTTTTTCATTATTCAATAGAATATCGATTTTAACTAATTCAGATTGACGGTATCCTGACAATTCATAATCTAGTGAAGCATACCCACGTGTATTTGATTTCAGCTTATCAAAGAAGTCAAAAATAATTTCTGATAATGGCATGTAATATTTAACATTAACCCGATTTTCATCTAAATAATCCATGGTATCAAATTCACCACGCTTTGACTGTGCTAACTCCATAACCGCACCGACATAATCATTAGGTACCATAATTTGTGCCAAGACAAATGGCTCTTCGATATATTTAATCTCTGATACCTCAGGTAATTCTGATGGATTAGCCACCTCCACCATTTCACCATCTGTTGTATAAGCATGGTAAGTAACTGACGGCGCCGTTGTAATTAGATCTAAGTCAAACTCACGTTCCAAACGCTCTTGAATAACATCCATGTGCAACAAGCCTAAGAATCCAGTACGGAACCCAAAGCCAAGTGCTTGTGATGTTTCTGGTTCAAATTCAAGCGAGGCATCATTTAATTGAAGTTTCTCCAATGCATCTCGTAGATCATTATATTTTGCATTATCAGTTGGGTATAATCCAGAATAGACCATCGGTGTCATTGGCTGATAACCAGGTAACGGTTCCATAGCTGGTTGCTTCACGTGCGTCAATGTATCTCCAGGACGCGCATCACGAATATTCTTAATTGAGGCTGCCACGTAACCAATATCTCCAGCCATTAGTAACTCACGTTTAATTGGCATAGGTGAATTAACACCAACCTCGGTCACTTCGTACTCTGCCCCTGAGTTCATAAACTTAATTTTTTCTCCTGGACGCAACACACCACTCATCACTCGAACGGTTAAAATAACACCTCGATATGAATCATAGGCCGAATCAAAAATTAAGGCTTGTAATGGCGCATCAAGATCACCTTGAGGCGCTGGAACATCAGTCACGATTTTTTCCAAAAGTTCTGGAATACCAACCCCTTTTTTGGCTGAGGCCAACACAGCATCAGAGGCATCAATACCGATCACATCTTCAATTTCTGTGCGTACTGCTTCAGGATCAGCAGCTGGTAAATCTATTTTATTAATAACAGGCAAAATCTCTAGGTCATTTTCAATCGCTAAATAAACATTTGCCAAAGTTTGAGCTTCCACCCCTTGGGCTGCATCAACAACCAAAATTGCGCCATCAGCAGCAGCCAATGAACGTGACACCTCATAAGAAAAGTCCACATGTCCTGGTGTATCAACTAGATGAAAAATATAATTTTCACCATCTTTGGCATGATAATGTACCTCGACGGCATTCATCTTGATCGTGATACCACGTTCCCGTTCCAAATCCATTGTGTCTAGTAATTGATCTTGCATCTCTCGCTCAGTAACCGTATGAGTTGCTTCTAAAATACGATCTGAAATCGTTGACTTTCCATGATCAATATGGGCAACAATACTAAAATTACGGATATGTTTTTGGCGCGCCTGCATTTCTTCTATATTCATTATTGCGCTCCTATTCTTTGTATTTTCTGTCCATACTATTATACAAGTATTCTTATCATCATGGTAGTGTCCTAATGGTTATTCTTGTCCTTTAGTTTATCCGTTAAGGATTTCGCTTTTCTTTCAACTGATTTATCAAACTTTTTCTGGCGATACTGTGTATATCCAAATAGAATAAGTAGCACCAGGATAATAATTATTTCAATCATCCTTCACATTCCTTTTATTATAAATATTTAATATTTTTTATTTTAAATTGGTCTTCAATTGTATTTTACTCTATTTTCAATTACACTCAATTTAAACAACTCAATCTAAAAGGAGGCATAGCTATGGCTAATTTGCCAGAAGTACAACAATCTGAAGCCAGTGGTGAGGAAGTGACTCAAAGTCGTTCAGAACAACATCAACTTCCTCATAAACCAATTATTTCATATTTTGTTCGTAAATTATTGGCTACTGCTGGTGTTATTTCAATTATTTTAGGAATTTTTGCCTTTGTCTTTAACCCCGAGTGGTTATTAGCTGTTTCAATACTATTTGGATTATTTTCAATTTTCATTGCCATCATTGATCTAATGCTATTTCGTAACAGTACCTATTTACGTGGTTCACACCTAATGAGTGCCTTGTTAAGTCTTGTAATGGGACTGGTTCTCTTATTCCGCCAAGACGTTGCGAAAGACTTTATTGGACTGGTATTCGGCTTTTGGATCCTATTTAATGCAACTAGTAATTTAGCCCAAACATGGGTACCTGAATTACTAGTCGGTTGGCAACGTTTAGTTGGTTTGGTAATTGGTGCCATTGGTCTTTGTCTAGGGCTATTCTTGGTACTATTCACAGGCTACTCGACCCATGATATGCAAATCATTTTAGGAATTTATACTGATTTATTAGGAATCTTCTTCTTACTAGTTAGTTTCTTTAGTCGCAAGAATGACTTAAACCAGCCAGCATAATACCTAAATCAAAAAAAGACAGAACCCTTCATCAAACCGATGATGCGTTCTGTCTTTTTTATATAATTACAGTCTAACATGACATGTTACAAAATAGGCGTTAATAATCTAGAGAAGAATTGCTTAAATCGTAACCATGATGACTGTTTGGCAAAATATTTTGGCGTTAACAACGTTGAATTTTCCAAATCTTTCTCAAAAATACGATTCATTTTTAATGCTAAATTCCGGCTATAAAGAAAGGCATTTACTTCAAAATTCAAGGCAAAAGAACGAATGTCCATGTTGGCACTACCAACTGATACAATTTTATCGTCAATCACAATCGTCTTAGAATGCAGGAACCCTTTATTATAGGCATAAACTTCAATGCCTTCCTGAGCTAATACACTAGCGTAATACTCAGTTGCCCGGTAAACAAACATATGATCTGGCTTTGACGGAATCATCACACGGACTCTGATGCCTGACCTAGCAGCAATTTCAATCGCGTCCATAATAGCTGAATTAGGAATGAAATATGGCGACTGGATCGTAATACTTTCATGTGCCATAGAAATCATCCGTAAATAGCCTTGGTAAATTTGTCTCGTATCAGCATCAGGTCCAGAAGAAACAATTTGCATCGCCACATCCCCACTTGCGTTGATGGATGGGAAATAATTTTCACTGAACTCTAGCTTTTCATTATCGGTCGTTGCATTCCAATCTGTGAAAAAGCGACTTTGCATTGCTAGAACGCCATCCCCGACTACTCGAAGATGCGTATCACGCCAATAACCAAACTTTTTTAAGCGCCCCAGATATTGATCACCAACATTAAAGCCACCGATATAACCAATGTTACCATCAATAATCACTAGCTTGCGGTGATCATGATTGTTAACATGTAATGAAAATAAATGCCACTTTGGCATTAGAAACGCCTCAACTTTACCACCAGCTGCTCGCAATTGCTTATACATTCTTGAATTTCGACCACCAGATCCCCATGCATCAAAAATAACTCGCACACGAACGCCAGCTTCAGCCTTTTGTGTCAATAAATCAACTAATTCATTACCGATTTGATCATTATAAATCGTATAAAATTCAACATTTATATGATGTTTTGCTGCACGAATATCAGCAAACATTTTTTCAAACATATCATTACCATCAGTTAAGACATCAACTTCATTCTGATTGGTCAAAATTGCTTGTTCATTTTGTAGAAATAAGCGAATGAATGACTGCTCTTCAACAAAATGATCCGGATCTACAGCTGACAATACTTCTTGTTGCTGATTTTCTGCAATCCGATCAATCCCTAACGTTTGCTGTGTTTGCATCGTAAATATGCGATCACCTGATAATTTACGACCAAATAAATAATAAATTAGAAATCCAACTATTGGAAATAATAGCAAAACTAACATCCATGCCCAGATAGACGTAATGTCACGGTAACGATCTCTAAAAACAGTTAAAATAGCTGCTAGTGTGTTAAAAATAAACACGAGCTCCACTATTAAAACTACCCAATGCTCAACCATACCCACACTCCTTCTGAATAATACTACTATTTTATCAGTTTTGTACCATCACAACATGTTAAATTACGTATAAATTATCCATATTACTTTAATAAATGATGCTTTACTAGATATTGATGAGCTACTTTATCAGCTTGTTTATGCTGGACAGTAACCTGATAGTTCATATCAATCATATCCTGATTGGTAATCTTACCATCTAAACGAGCCAAACTTTTCTTCACACTTGGATACTTTGTTAGGATGGCCTTTCTAACTAATGGTGCGCCTTGGAACGGTGGGAAATATTGTTTATCATCTTTCAAAGTCACTAACTTATACTGCTTCAATTGTGGATCGGTTGTATACGCGTCAGTGACATCAATTTGTTTATTAACTAAAGCCTTATAACGTAAACTCGAAGACATGCTAGTAACCTTATTAAATTGCAACTGATAGGCTTTTTTCATACCTGGATATGAATCCTTTAATTCATAAAAATCATGGTCGAAACCGGCTGTTAATTGCGGTGACATTTTTGCTAAATCACTCGTTGTTTTCAAATGATATTTTTTAGCATCTGCTTGGCGAACGGCTAAAGCATACGTATTTTGATATTTCATTGGTGCTAAATAAGACAAATTATCTTGCTCTTTTATCGCACGCTTGGCATCATCAAAAGCTTGCTTAGGTTGATGGCTAACATGTTCTCCCTTGACCAACGTTTGTAAAACAGTCCCCGTGAATTCGGGATAGACATCAACGTCACCACCCTTTAAAGCTTTATAAATAAAGGTTGTCCCACCAAAATTTGGTTTCAATTTGACATCTAAACGTGGATTATCTGCTTCAATGAGTTCCTTATATAGATTAATTAAAATTTCTGGTTCACCACCTAATTTACCCGCGATGGTAATCGTGCCTCTAGGCTGTACAATTGCTTGGCCACCAAAATAAACACCACCTAATGCAACAAGACTTGCCAAAAGAATGCCCATTTTCTTAAGCGACAACTTACCGATTAATTTGATTCCCCAAGAAAAAATAAGTGCCAATAGTGCTGATAGAATTGCACCCAGAAGTAACTGCGCATTGTCATTAGTTTGGATTCCAATCATAATAAAGGTCCCTAAACCACCACCACCAATCAAAGCTGCTAAGGTAGCTGTTCCAATGACCATAACTGTCGCAATACGCAACCCTGATAGAATCATTGGCATAGCAAGCGGTAACTGGATTTTGAATAATTTAAATGGCCATGAAAAGCCAAATGCGTCCGTTGCTTCAGTCAAATTCGGGTCAATTTCTGTTAAACCAGCATAGGTGTTTTGAAAAATTGGCATAATCGCATATAATACCAATGCAATAATCGCTGGCACTGTACCTATACCAACAAATGGAATCAGGACTCCCAATACCGCTAAACTGGGAATCGTTTGGATAACACCCGCTATCTGTAAAACAACTTCACCAGCGCGACGATGCTTCATCAACGCGATTGCCAACGGTACAGCAATGACAGCTGCGATAAAAATAGCCGCTACTGAAAGTAATACATGTTCACGCAGTGCAACCAAAATATCTGTTGATTGCGCTGTAAATAAATTCATCAAATCATTTAACATGTTATCCTCCTATTGTTGACCGATATACTGCAACACATCATCCGCCGTTACAACATACTGTTGGTCAATAACAACTTGGTCGACTTCACGTAAGACCATCGCTAATTCTTGAATTGTTTGCGTTGCTGATAATTGTGGCGTCTGTTCGGGATACTGTGAATGTAGCGGATGTAGCAATCCCGCTGACTGCATGTCTGAAACCAGGGTTACGCGTTGATTATCAAATAATGATGAAACTGTTTTGTTCGCTGGTTCACTGATTATTTTGTTTGGTGATCCAACTTGTTCTAAATGACCGTTTACTAACACACCTATTCTAGTTCCTAACCGTAATGCTTCGTGCATATCATGCGTAACAAATAAAATAGTTGGTTTCAGTTCATCATACAAATCCAAAATCAAATCCTGTAACTGCTTTCTTGATAATGGATCGAGGGCGCTAAAAGGTTCATCCATTAAAATAATATCCGGCTTTGTAATTAATGCTCTAACAATCCCCACTCGTTGCTGCTCACCGCCTGATAATTCGCTCGGCATACGTGATCCATATTGTTCATGTGGCAAACCAACCCTATCTAATAGTTGGTTAACTAAAGTTTCTCGTTTATCACGTTTCACTCCTTGGGCCTCTAATAAAATACCAGCATTTTGGCTAATTGTTAGATTAGGAAAAAGAGCAATGTTCTGTAGAACATATCCAATATTTTTTCGCAACTTGGCTGTATCAACTTGATTAACATTTATGTCATCAATCAATATTTCACCTGCGGATTGTTCAATCAAACGATTAATCATCTTTAAAATTGTTGTTTTACCACTACCACTTGGTCCGACCAAAACAAAAAACTCACCCGAGGCAACCGTTAAATTTAATTTATTAACGACCTGTTTTTCTTGGTATGTCTTGACCACATCACTGAATTTTATCATGACCATAACTCCTTTATTCAGCACTTAACTGCCTATCACAAGATTATTTCTTTAAAATTAAAGGAATATAAAAAAGACTGAGTAATAGTTAATTATTATCTCAGTCTTCAATACATTATAACTGTTCAAGCTTCTTTTTTAAATGTTGAACTTTTTTCGCAATATCATCCGCTTTCATAATTTCACTCACGACAGAAATGCCAGCAATGCCTGTTCCTTTAAATGTCATGATGCGATCTTCCGTAATGCCACCAATAGCAACGACCGGAATATTAACAGATGCCGTAATTTCCCGCAATGTATCAACCGATGTTTGCTTAGTAACAACTTTTGTTTGGGTTGGGAAGATTGTCCCAGTCCCCAAGTAATCTGCCCCCTCTGCAGCCGCTTCCGTTGCACGGGCAACTGTCTTGGCAGAAACACCTAATAATTTCTCCTTGCCAAGTAGCTTGCGTGCAACGTTTACTGGTAATTCATCATCACCAATATGGACCCCACCTGCATCAACTGCCTGACAAATATCAATCCGATCATCAATAATTAATTTCAACCCATAGCGATCTGTTATTTGCTTTACCTTCAAAGCCAACTCATAGTAGTCTCGAGTTGATAAGTTCTTTTCCCGTAATTGTACCAAGGTAACGCCATTTGCACAGGCGGTCTCAACCTTATTTAAGAATTCACTCTCCGTCTCCCCATATCTTGCTGTCACTAAATATAATTGTTTTGTCATTTTTTGTTCCCCTTATCTGATTTGTCCAATCGATATTATCGATACCTAATAATGAAAGTTCATTTAGAAATAGTTGCCGAAATTCTGCAATGCCTGCTGTATTTGCCTTAGTTTTAGCCATTTCCCCTGAAATGTTAAGATAACTAACTGCTTGAACGGCTGCGTCTTCGGGAGATGCACCTGCACCCAACAACGCTGCCAATAAACCACTTAGCGTATCCCCTGAGCCAGTAAATCGATCCAATTCTGGCACACCATTACTTAATATCCAAGCATTGTCCTTGGCAACCACAATATCTTTCGCACCAGTTGCCACATAAACTGACTCTTGTGGCAACTGTTTCAGTGCCACAATCAATCTAGCTAGTTCATCATCAGTCTGATCTAATGGGTTGCCATCAACACCACGACCATTTGTTGCTAAACCACATAGTGCGCGCATTTCTGAAATATTACCGCGAATGATTGCTGGTTTCTTTTCCATAACAACCTTAGCAATTTTCATAGCTGATTTGGCACTTGCAATACCCACAACATCAAGCAAAATTGGCTCTTTTCCATCTGCTACTTCACTCGCAGCATGTATGCTTTGTTCTTTAGTTAATGATAAGCTACCCAAATTTAATAGTAAGGCATCGGTTTGGTGGATTAAATCATCAAAAGCACGTGTATCCTCAGTCATAATTGGCTTAGCACCAATGTAAAGTAACACATTTGCAACCGTCTCTACTGAAATAGCATTTGTAATACAATGAATTAGCGGTGCTGTTTGCAACGGAATCTTTATTTTTTTCATTTAATGACATATTCCTTTCCATTAAAAATACGTATCATATCTTTAAACAAAGATATTCTTTTTGCTTGCTGCCAAATGAGCCAAGCTGCCACTGCACCCATAAGCGTCGCACCTAAGAATCGTGGTGTATACAACAACCAATACAAGTCTGTTTTGTTACCCGTGAAAAGTACCATAACTGGATAAGATAACAATGAACCGACTATTCCAGTACCAATAATTTCACCAATGATAGAACCATAAATACTATGCGTCCAGCGAGCTCCAAGACCTGCTAATAAAGCACCGAAAACAGCCCCAGTCAAAGCCAGTGGTGGAATCCCCATCATCATCATCCTGATAATTCCACAGCAAATCGCCATAATCGTTGCGTACAATGGTCCCATAAGAACGCCCGCTAAGATATTAATCACACTAGACATCGGCGCCATTCCTTCAATTCGTAAAATTGGTGATAGTACAACATCTAACGCAACCATCACCGCTAAATAAGTTATTTTTCTAACTTTTGAATTCATTCTTGTTTTCCCCCGATAAATTTAAGCAATATAATTTCAAAATAAATGGGCAATAAAAAAGCCTCCCTGTAATAAAAAATCACAAAGAGGCCAATAATTGACAAATTTACACAATTCCTACGCTTAAATAACTAAAACAGGTACGAAGGGTCTAGAGTTCTACTCATTCTCAGCCAACTTGGCTCCCCTTTGCGATTATATTTAATTTTTATATTATAATACTACCACACATACTAATAAAATGGTTTTTAAATAATATCGTGGTTAAGTACTTGGGTAATATATTTCCAAAATAATCCATTGGCCTTTGACTCATGGACTTGTTTCAGCCTCATAAAGCCAAAATCGCTCGTCGTATTTGTAGCGATTTTACGTTTAACTATTTGCCCATCATTCGTCATATCAACCCTTTTTTCCATCATTAAGGCGATACCCATACCATTAAGGACCATGTTCAATATAATATCGATTCGTTCACCTTGATAAGCCACCGCAGATGCCAATTGTTTCTTCTCACCAACAGCACCAAACTTGTTAAAAATTATTGTTTCCTCGCCTTCAAGTAATAATAATTCTTCTTTCATCAAATCATCTAATGAAATCACACGATTGGCAGATAGTGGATGATTAGCTGGCAGCACACAAACTAAATTATCCTGATCAGTTAACAACGTTTCTAATTTGCCATTAACGGCTGGTGTGTAATGACCAAAAATTATATCGGCTTGATTATCTTCTAACGACTGGATCAATAAACTATCTTTCGTTTCAGAGAAATGTAATGTAATTTCGGGATGTCTTTTATGAAAATCACTCATCAATGAAAAGCCACGGTAATTAGAAAATGTTGGCATCGTATGAATCGTCAATACGTTGTCTGATTCAGAATCATGTTGCACCAACGTTTGTTGTAGTGCATCAAATTCATGCATGATTTTTTTGGCATACATTTCAGTAATCCGCCCTGATTCAGTCAATGAAATATGACGATGCTCACGTTTAAATAACTGTGTTTTTAATTCCTTTTCCAAAGACAAAATTTGCTTAGAAATATTACCTTGCGTTGTATACAACCTATCAGCCGTTTCAGAATAATTCCCAGTTTCAGCTAAATCTAGAAAGACCTTAAATTTATGAATATCCATTATGTAGTTCCCCAATTATTACTATTTGGAATAGTTTACCACACTCTAATCAACTTTGTCATAGTAAACTTTGTTACTACCAAAAACAATCCTTGCTAAATAAAAAAACTGGGACATTATGAAGTGCCCCATAATTGTTAGACACAAAAATCTAACGATTATGGGGTATTTTTCATGACTAAATATTCAACTGATTTTAAAATTAATGCCGTGCAACGTTACTGTAAGGGAAACATCTCGTTAA
>NZ_BJEC01000026.1 GCF_005405465.1 Weissella thailandensis | reverse complement strand
ATCATCTTGATATCGTTTCATTGGAATGCTCCTATCTTGTTTTATTAATTATGGCACAACTGTTCAGAAATTTATGTACCAAATACTAGGATAGGAGCAGATGCGCCTCGTCGATCGTTTATTAGCCTTATAACCAAAAAAGAGCAGTTTATACCTTTTATGTAGACATACTTTCCGTTATTCATCATAAAGATTTTTAGCAATTACAAAATACTATTACAGTCAGCATACGACTAGCTCATTTCTGGCAATTACCTGAACCTATAAAAAAGGTCAGCTGGCCCTAAAACACCATCTATCAGAAGTTTGAAAATAGTTTTATATATAAAGTTATCTAACGGTCCCGGACAGGCTAACAATAAAATTAAAGCTATTAAGCGTACGGCATATGGTTTCCGTAATTTTAAGTTATTCCATTTGCGTATATTAATTGCTTTTAAAGACAGTTTTTACTCACAAAACTATACAAAAAGCAGCCAAATTCATATAGAATTCAGCTGCTTAGTGCTCAAGTTATTCAATTAAATAATTCTGCTATCAGTACCATTACGAATAACCTGTTTTTTATTCAAGAAAAACCGTAGTTTTTACTCATACCCACAATCTAAACCAGCTTGACAACAGTCATAAGTGAAATTTCCCACTCAAACCGATTTGCCATGTGAAAAAGAAAAGTTGGTTAAACTATTTTTAGCTTTCAGCCGTTTCAGGCTGCACCTTGCGGCTATATTTTTTTTCAACCCAACCTAAGGCCAGATCTGCAATGATCGCCATCAAGGCGGTTGGCAACGCCCCGGCTAAGATAATGGCCCCCCCGTCGGTGGCATTGGTCCCTCTGATGATTATATCACCCAAACCACCAGCACCAACGAAGGCTCCGATTGCAACATTCCCAATTGCGACAACTAATGCATTACGTAACCCGGCCATGATGACAGAAATCGCCAAGGGCAATTCAACCAGAAACAGCTGTTGCATCTTGGTCATACCCATACCTTGCGCAGTATCGATCACGTCTTTAGAAACCGAGATCATACCAGTATAGGTGTTTTTCACAATTGGCAGTAACGAATACAAGAAAACTGTCACAATCACAGTTTTCATTCCTAGGCCCAATGCGAGCATCAGAATTGATAACATCGCTAGCGAAGGAACAGTTTGGATTACATTAGCTGTTCCAATCGTAAATGAACTTAGTTTGTGGTGACGCGAAATAAAAATTCCTAAAGGAATTCCGACAACTGCAGCGATCAACACGCCATAAATCGCAATTAAGAAGTGCCGGGTAAATTGTTCGAGCACATATGAGCCGTTCTGAGACATATAGTACCAGAACTGCTGCCATAATCCCATGTTAGTCATTATTGATCAGCTCCTCTGAAGTAATTATGTTTTTCTAGAAAGTTTCTGGCGACTACCGATGGTTCATTGAGGTTATTATCTACTTCATAATTCAACTCTTGCATTTGTTTTAAATCAATTTTTCCATCCAAACGATGCAAAAGTTTGCGCAGGTCCGGATTATCTCTTAAGAATTTGCCGTTAGCAACCAAAGAAGAATCATAGGGTGGAAAGAAGTGCTTATTATCTTTTAAGACTTTTAAGTTATAACTCTTAATCCGACCATCAGTCGAATAACCAAGCACCGAGTTCATCTCTCCTGACTCAACCGCTGAATATACTAGCCCAATCTGCATTGGGAAGACCCGTTTGAAATCAAACCCATAGACCTGGGAAAACTCCTTATAACCATCACCTTTCCGGTTCATCCAGGAACTATCAACCCCAGCTTTCATCTGGGGAGCGTGACTTTTTAGATCACTGATCGTGTTTAAGTTATACTTTTTAGCAAGCTCTTGCGTCACCATAAAGGCGTATGTGTCGGAAAAGCCCATCGATGGGTAACGCACCTGGTCATAACGTTTTTTTAACTCACGATTTACAATTTTCGTCGCTTTTTTAGGATCTTTAACAGGGTCCATCTGCAGCGTCCCTGTCAAATCAGTACCAGTATAACTGGTTGCCATAATGTCAGCATCGTTTCTTTGTAATGCCTTTTGAGACACCGTACTAGAACCTAAGTTATTGACCAACGAAGTATTATAATCTGTTTCGTGCGTGATTAACTCCGAAATAATATTAGCGATAACCTGCGATTCAGTCGAAACAACCGAGGCAATCCGGACATTTTTTTGTGAGCTGGCAGTGCCACTTAAACTAGAAAACGAAAAGCCAACAATTAAAACTAAGACCAAACATGCAACGATTAAAACGAGGCTCTTGATCCGACGATTAATGTTCTTTAACATGTTTTTTACCTCCTATCGTTGTGAAACCGGTGTGAGGTGATATTCCAACCGGCCTAAGAGATAGTCCACGACTAACGCCAGAATCGTGACGGGGATTGTCCCGCCAATGATCAAATCAGGCTGATAGAGGTTCAAGCCATTGAAAATAAAATCACCTAGCCCGCCGGCACCAATGTAGGAAGCTAAAGTTGCCCATGCAATCACATAAACTGCAGACAAACGAATCCCAGCCATGATAACTTGCATCGCCATCGGTAATTCGACCTGAACGATCGACTGCATCGTCGTCATGCCCATTCCGCGCGCACCGTCTTTGATCGTCGGATCAACATCATTCATACCAATATAGGTATTACGCAGAATCGGCAGAAGTGAATAGATAAATAGTGCGACGATGGCCGGAACTTTCCCGATTCCAAAGAGTGGAATCATCAAGGCCAGCAAAGCTAACGAGGGAACGGTTTGCAGCATGCTGGCGATTCCAACAACGACTTTAGCCACCCGTGGAAACCTAGTCAAAGCCACGCCGATTGGAACAGCAACTAAGACACCCAAACCTAATGCAACAACAGAAATATACAACTGTTCCCAGGTTTTTGCCACTAACTCACTACCATGTGCACTCAAAAAAGTCATCATAATAATCACTCTCCTTTGACAGTGGCAGTTTCTTGATATTTAGCTTGGTCTTCCTCTTTTTCGGCAATATTATCATCCGAATTACCCCAGATCGTGTCATAGACGACATCCACCATCGTTGTCCGGTTAACGATTCCCAGAAGCTTATTATCGTAATCGACAACTGGCAAATATTTAAATTCACGGTTTAACATTTTACGCACCGTCTGCCGCACTAACGTATCATTTGCGACCGTTGGCATATCCGTACTCAAAAGATCAGAGACACTGGTTGCCCGCCGATAATGGCTAGTAATTGTATCAATATCCACGTAGCCCTTGAAGTAATTTTCATCATCAACAACCAAGAGGGTGTCGACCCGCCGTTCCCGCATCAATCTGATAGAGTCTGGGATCGAGTGTCCTAAAGTGACCTTGACCGGATCTTTAAGCATAATCTGATCAACCGTTGACAAGTCTGCCTTCGCTTGACTTAGACGCTCTTCACCCAAGAGATTTTTGACAAAATCATTGGCTGGATATTGCAAAATTTCTTCTGGTGAAGCATTCTGAACAATTTTCCCGCCGTCCATAATCACGATTTTTGTTGCCAAACGCAGCGCTTCATCGATATCATGGGTCACGAAGACGATCGTTTTATTCAGCCGTTTCTGCAAATCACTAACTAAATCTTGCAAGGACTCGCGTGTAATTGGGTCTAAAGCACCGAATGGTTCGTCCATCAAGATCAGGTCTTGATCAGCGGCTAAAGCACGGATCACACCGACACGCTGCTGTTGCCCGCCGGAAAGCTGTGAGGGGTACCGGTCCAAGAATTCCTCAGGTAGCTCTACTTCTTTACATAATTCTTCTGCTTTTTGGCGCTTTTTTTCTTCTGGCCACTTCAATAAACGTGGAACCAAGGTAATATTATCGTAGATCGTCATGTGCGGCATTAAGCCGATGTTTTGAATCACATAGCCGATCTTTCTTCTCAAACTGACAGGATCAGTATTTTTAATATCTTTACCGTTAAACAAGATTTGGCCTGAAGACGCGTCATGCATCCGATTGATCATGCGCATCGTGGTCGTCTTTCCTGAACCAGAAGTTCCGATCAGACACACAAAGTCACCTTTATTGATCGTTAGATTGACTCCCTCAATACCAACACTTCCGCCACGGTAAACCTTTTTAACGTCTTTAAAGACTAAAATAGGGTCTTCCATCTTTTTCTCCTCTACATTTTGCTCTACATGTTAAAAAGTTTAGCATAATATCTCCTTTTTTAAAAATTATGGCAGTTTACTGATATTTTAAGAAAGAAAATTTTTGATTTTTATCATTATTGTTGCCATTTCTTGAAGTGTCGAATTTTCACCGGGCGTTGTTAACACGTTTCAATATTTTACCAGTGTCATTGGCATTTAGACCGTTCCTATCGTTAGTTTTTAATCTAGATTGTAATAATAAAAAGCCATTACTAATGCACTATTTTCTAGTAATTGTAGACTAAGATTAACATTAAATTAGAAAATTAGTTACTTTATTATTGTCAGACCACCAATTTATAATAGCTTGTTAAATAAGTTATTGAATATCAAAAAAACCGCCAATTTCCAATTAAAATTGATAGATTGGCGGTTTTTGAACAGGTTATAGATTATCTGCTAGCCCATTATTTTTTGAAATCTAGTTGCGTGCCTTCAATGCCCACAAAATCGATACTGTATCCACTACTTCTTGCAGTAATGCTCCAAATAACGGTGGCAAGAAGCCAAAACTAGCAATTAACATGAGTACTGTACAAATAACAATACCAATTAATACTGCCTGTCGGGCAACTTTCATTGTATCAGCAGCAACTTCTACTGACTTTGCAACACGTGATAGATCATCCTTTAAAATAACAACTGTAGCTGTCTCACTAGCTGCTGTCGCACCATGAGCCCCCATAGCAATCCCAACATCTGCTGTCGCTAATGCTGGTGCATCATTAACACCATCACCAACCATAACAATTGGCTTTTCATTTTCTGGTGTATCATGAATAAATTGAATCTTTTCATCAGGCAATAATTCTGCATGCACATCTTTAATACCCGCTTGAGATGCTATTTTTTGTGCGGTTTCTTTTTTATCACCGGTCAACATCAAAATATGTGTCTGCCGCTTTAACAAAGCCTGCATAGTTTTGGCTGCTTCTAGGCGGATTTGATCATTAAAAGTGATATGTCCAAAATAATGATCATCAACACTAACGTAGATAGCTGTTTGCCCCTGCACTTTTGTTGGAACATCTTCGGCCACAAAGCTTCGCTTACCAACTTTTACAGTATGTCCTAGATGCTTAGCGATTAACCCGTTCCCCGTCACTTCCTGTACATCATCCAACATTTCAAGTGTCAAACCTTGTGAACGTACATAATTAATTAGTGATCTGGCTAAAATGTGACTGGAATTCTGTTCCAAACTCGCTGCCAAACGAAGTAATTTACCTTTATCATTGCCATCTGCCACTAAAACTTGGTTAACTTGCAAGACACCTTGCGTAATCGTCCCAGTTTTATCGAAAGCAAATGTTTTCGCTTGCGCCAATTTCTCCAAAACATCCCCTGTTTTAACGACAATCCCATTTCGAGATGAACGGCTCATTCCAGATACCATCGCAACTGGTGCTGCTAAAATCAAGGGACATGGCGAAGCAACGACCAACACTTCAGCAAAACGCACAGGATCTTTTGCTACATACCATGCGATACCCGCAATAACGTAAGCAACCAGGGTAAACGGAACCGCATAACGATCAGCTAAACGAACAAAATGTGCTGGTTGGGCTTCTGACGCTTGCACTAACGCGATCAAACGCTGGTACTGACTATCATTACTCTTCTTATCTGCATACATTGTGATGGCATCATCACCGTTGATTGATCCTGATAATATTTCATCACCAACATCTTTTTGAACTGGTTCCGATTCCCCTGTTAATGATGATTCGTCAAACATTGTACTCCCAATTAAAATGTGACCATCAACCGGGACTTGTTCTTTTGGTTTCACCAGTAATTTATCACCAACATTGACATCGTCAACACCTATCTCAACTGGATGACCATTCTCGATCCGGTGTGCATATTGTGGGGAATTCGCCAGTAAAGCTTTTAGCTCCGAATTCGCCTTTTTAGCGGCATAGTCTTCAAGCGTGTCACCACCGACTAACATCAATAAAATAATCATGGCTGCCCAATACTCACCAACAGCTAATGTTGCAATAATCGCTGTAATCGCCAGTAAATCAACACCATATTTACCGGACATCAATGTTTTAACCATCTCAATAAACATTGAGATGGCAAGCACTAATCCTGTTAATGAAATTAATAATTGTGCCCACTGTGGTTGTTGCAACCCAAACTGAAAAAGTAGCGCAATGATTGCAATAACAAATATAGTGATCAGTTTTCCAAGATGCCTCATCACATAACCTCCTCCTTGCATAGACGTCTCATAGTCTAACATTACTTAATATTATTATATATCAAACGAGTAAATATTGTGAGTTTATTCACTTTATTTTTATATAAATAAATATAAAATCATTTATTAAACGTAAGTGAAAAGACTGCCGTCAATTAAGGTTCTGCAATTTTTCCAAGTTATTAACGAACGCTATGAAAAATCTATCATTAAATCGTTGGGTAGAATTTATTCCTAATGCAAAGGTGAACGCTATTTTCGGTTGACTAGTTTATACTTTTATTAGAAATCAAATTAGCGGAAATTATACAGAATAACGAGTTATTGACACTCTTTCCATCGCGATATTACCTGGTTTTATAAATAACCACATACTTAGTATTTTTAATCCAAAGACGAATCGAGTTGATAGAGAGGCTGTGCTCCTGCACAAGCACATCATATGTATAATTACCTATGTTAAACTCTTAAACAACGATATCTTGGCACATTCTATTGCCATAAAATTAAGCTCATATTGTGACATTATCAAACGAATAAAAATTGTGCGTAAATACAGTCACATACTTAAAGAGTTGTGGTTTAGTGGTTAGTAATCTTAGTTACAATACGATAACTCCTTAAATGTGTTATTTATTATGAATTCAATATATAATAAAATGAATTAATAAGGATGGTAGGAGAGAATCAAATGGCAATTTTAGATTTACAAAAAGTTGGATTTAAGGTAGAGGGTACGCAGTTAATAAAAGACATTACATTACAAGTACAGGCAGGTGATTGGCTAACAATTGAAGGACCTTCAGGGTCTGGGAAAAGTCTATTACTGAAATTAATTGCTAGTTTGTTAACGCCGACTTCGGGAAACATTTATTTTAACAATCAAAACCAAACTACGTTTCATAAAGTCGATTATCGAAAACAAGTCTCATACTGTTTTCAGCAACCCAGTTTATTTGGCCAAACAGTGAAGGATAATTTATTATTTCCATTTACTATCAGAAATATTGCTTTTGACGAGCAACACGCGATAACGGCTTTAGCTAGTGTAGATTTGCCTAAAGAATTTTTGGAAAAAGACATCAAAACGTTATCAGGTGGACAAAAACAACGTGTAGCACTTATTCGTAATTTACTGTTTCCACCAAGTATTTTGTTATTAGATGAAATAACGACAGGATTAGACGCACAAACGAAAGACATTGTGAACCGTCTACTTGTTGGATATCAAAAAAAGGGAATGACGCTGTTATCTGTAACGCATGACGAGCGTGAAATTTCAAAAGCAGATCATTTAATTCAAATTGTGTCAGGAAAAATGGAGAAAAGTCATGAATAGTGATTTACTAGTAAGTCCCATGGCATTAATGTTCGCCGTCATTTTGGTGGTTATTGCATTACTTATTAATTTACGCGAAAAAATCGGTCTTGAAAAGGATATGCTAATTAGCGTATTCCGGGCAGTTATTCAATTAGTAGTCGTAGGCTATGTTTTAACTTATGTGATTAAAGTTAATCAATATTGGGTAACCTTGTTGATGATTTTAATCATCATATTTAATGCAGCTGCTAACGCTCGTAAACGCTCACATAGTATGCCATATGGTTTTTGGATTAGTTTATTGGCAATAAGTATTTCAACAGGTGTTACTTTGGCACTACTTATACTGACTGGTGTTATAAAATTCATTCCGAGTCAGATGGTGCCAATTTCTGGGATGATTGCAAGTAATGTCATGATAGCTATTGGACTAGCCTATCGAAGCCTGTATGAGAACTTTAATGATCAACGGCAGGCGGTTTTAGAAAGATTGGCACTAGGTGCAACAGCTAAACAAGCATCTATTGAAATCGTTCGGCGTGCAATCAGAACTAGTTTGTCACCAACGATAGATTCAGCAAAAACTGTGGGCCTTGTCAGCCTTCCAGGGATGATGTCAGGATTAATTTTTGCCGGGGTTGATCCAACAAAAGCTATTATGTACCAAATTATGGTAACTTTTATGTTGTTAGCTTCCACAAGCATTGCTAGTGTTATTGCTTGTTATTTAATGTATCCACAATACTACAATAAGGATTTACAATTACTATAAAAGAGTGCTTCTCAGTGAAAAGGTTGTTGTTCTTTGTGGTTATTCGTCAAGTATTACCGATAACAGAATTATTTAATTGAATAGCTTAAACATTAAGCAGCTGAATTCTTCAAGAAGTGCCCCATAATTGTTAGACATATAATCTAACAATTATGGGGCACTTCTTTCATGGATTTTTCTTACCTGCTCTTCAATTTGACCGAAATTGTTTTGTCTCGGCCTCTTTTTTCACTTTCTAATCTGGCCTTGACCTAAAATGACATATTTCGTTGTTGTTAACTCTTTCAATCCCATTGGACCACGTGCATGTAATTTTTGCGTTGAAATACCGATTTCCGCACCAAAACCAAATTCAAAACCATCTGTGAAACGTGTCGATGCATTCACATAAACACAAGCTGCATCAATTTGTTGCGTAAATTGTTGACTATGTTCATAGTTAGTCGTAATAATGGCTTCAGAATGTTTCGTATTATATTGATTAATATGGCTGATAGCTTCATCTAGTGTATGCACCACTTTAATAGCAATAATATAATTATTATATTCCGTGTTCCAATCTTCTGGCTGAGCTGGGTGTACCTGATCACCCAAGATCTGACAAGTTTGTTCATCACCACGAATTTCTACATGGCTGTTAGCCAGCGCCTTTGCAATTTTTGGCAAGAAATCAGTAGCAATTTCTGCATTAACAAGCAGTTTTTCAGTTGCATTGCAGACAGATGGGCGCTGTGTTTTTGCATTAATTATAATATCTTCAGCCACCTGCAAGTCGGCTGTTTCATCAACATAAATATGACAATTTCCTGCACCAGTTTCAATGACCGGCACAGTCGCATTTTGCACAACCGTCTGGATCAATCGTGCTGAACCACGTGGAATCAATACATCAATATACTGATTCAACTGCATAAATTGTTGTGCTAATTCATGTGACGTCTCTGTAATCACCTGGACTGCATCTTGTGGCAACTTAAACGCCGCTAAAACAGCGCGTATGACCGCAGCAATCTTGATATTCGTTTGTAGTGCTTCCTTACCACCACGCAAAATAATCGCATTACCGGATTTAAAGCATAGCGCTGCAGAATCAATCGTCACATTTGGACGTGCTTCATAAATAATCCCAACGACACCCAGTGGTACCCGCTTCTGACTTATTTCTAATCCTGATCCTGTTGCCCAGCCTCGATCAATATTACCTAGTGGATCAGGTAAGTTAGCCACTTGTCTAACACCATCAGCAATACCCGCAAGTCGATTAGCAGTCAACGTTAATCGGTCAATGAACTTATCTTCTAAATCTATTGTATCGGCCAAATCTTCTTTATTTGCCGCTAAAATGTCAGGTGTTTTTTCTTCTAAAGCGTCAGCCATTGCACGTAACACTTGGTTTTTAGTTTTCGTCGACAATTGTGCCAATGCCTGGGCAGCAACTGCTGCTTGTTGTCCAATCCTATTTAACGACTCTGTCATCATTTGATTCCTCACTATTTTCTTTTGAAATGAAAAGCGTACCAACTTCTTCGCCATTCATAATATTAAAAATAATTGATGGATTAGTCCCATTCGCCAAAACCATCATCTGATTGTGCTTCAAAATATCAGCAGCAGCTGTTAATTTTGTCGCCATGCCACCCGTACCAAATACGGTGCCCGCACCACCAGCTCTTTTAAGTGAATCAGCTGTTACTTGATGCAATTCCTTAATTAATTTAGCATGTGGATCCTTATGAGGATTGCTAGTATAAAATCCGTCAATATCTGACAACATAATCAGCAAGTCTGCATGTGACCGTACCGCAACAATTGCTGACAGTTGATCGTTATCACTAAAAGTCACCCGATGATCCAACTCATTGACTGCCACGGTATCATTCTCATTAACGACTGGAATAACGCCCCAGTTCAGTAATTGTTCTATTGTATTATGTACGTACTGTCGACTCTGCGGATAGTCCAAGATATCATGTGTTAATAATACCTGACTAATTCTTTGACCATAAGCTGCAAAACGTTGTTGATAGACCGTCATCAACTCGCTCTGACCAATCGAAGCTAGGGCTTGTTGTTGTTGAATTTGTTCCGGTCGCTCTGTCAAACCCAATTGACCCATCCCAGCGCCAATGGCACCCGAACTAACTAGAATAACTTGTTTACCCTCATTAACCAAGCCTGTTAACGTGTAACTCAGTTGATCAATTGCCTGCAAATTTAACTTACCATTACCATGCATTAAAGAGCTTGTCCCAATTTTCACAACAATCCGCGAAACATTTTCCATGTGGCGATTTGACTTCATGCCAATTGCCTCCATTTCCCAATAATTTTTATCATAATTTTACAATAGTTGGTAAGAATAACCTAGATATAAATAAACATTCTGCATATTATGTTCCCTAGCACAATTACGTGCGTTATCTTTAATAATTTTAAATTTAAAGGTGAAAGAATTTATAGCACATGAACATAGAAATGTTGGTCACAGAATATCCCCAAATTAAAGATTTAATCATTGAATAACCAACTTTTTGACGCAATCCAGACTACGCTTTAAAAGCTGGTCTTCCCTTCTCAAAAGTTGACATTTTTAATGCTGTTGCTTGTCTAGAGCGCTTTGCACCCTACCTAGCCAATGTTTTCCCAGAAACGGCCGTGACAACTGGCATCATTGAAACGCTCTTAATTTCGTTGGATAACATTCAAACAAGTTGGAGTATCAAAATCAATACGAACTTGCTGGCCAGATATATTTAAAGGCTGACATTATCAATTAATTCCATAGCTGCCGTTTATTTATCGTTTATCATGATATGGTCACCAGCTATAATGTCAGCAAATTCAGTTAACACTTTCTGACAACATGTGTACAGATATATTTTACTTGCGAATCGCCAGTTAATTAAATATGTTAGCGGGACGAGAAGCTATATGTTGTACTAACTTCGTAACCGTTCTTACTCATTAGGTCCTCAAGTTGGGGACAATAATTATTGTAAGATAATTTCAAGCACCAAACTTGTTGTCGAATGCCATATTTAGTGGTCTTTTTCTAGAAGAATTTTTTGGACAGACTAATTAGAACTGGTCTATTTTTTATTTACCATAAATTGTTCAGAAACAAATAAAAAAGTACGATGACTAACCTGAACGATTAGCTATCAGTACTAAAAATTGTAGAACGTTTGTAAAAGCAAAATAAAAAGCGTGAAATTTTTATTTTCACGCTAGAAAGTATAAAATCGAAATTCTTATTTGTCAGTCTTTTTATTAGTAAGTTAAAGATTATTTAATTATTAACTTTTTTGTGTCAAACGCCCATCTTCAATTTCATATAAATGATCAGCAAAATCTGTTAAACGTAAATCATGAGTTACTACAATGACCGCTTTATTGTACTTAAGAGCTAAATTTTTCAGCAAGGTTCCAACTTCTGTAACTCGTGAACTATCCAATGCTGCAGTCGGTTCATCGGCCAGAATAATCGCTGGATCTGTATACAAGGCACGAGCAATTGCTACACGTTGCTGCTGACCGCCTGAAAGTTCACCAGGATATTTGTTCAACAGTGAACTGATTCCTAAAGTTTCTAAGATTTCCTTGTTTTCAACTTGTGAAACATTACCTTCTGGCCGCACTTTTTCAACAAACTTAAATTGGTCCGCCACTGTCAAATAGGGTAATAGCTTGTATGACTGTAACACAAAACCAATCTCATCGAGACGTAAGGCGTCACGTTGTTTTTGACCCATCTGATCATATCTTTTATCATTAATAGTTACCATTCCGCTCGTCGGAGTCAACACCCCCCCCATAATGGCTAAAAAAGTACTTTTGCCAGATCCTGATGGCCCGCTGATTACATTGAGCGTCCCAGCATCAGCAGCAAAATTGATTGCATGCAAGGCATGAAATCTAGCAGATCCCGTCCCATAAAAATGGTCAACATCTTTTATTTCAATTATGCTCATCTTTTCTATCCTCCAATCACCTTGACTGGGTCAACATTCAATACACTCTTGAGTGAGACCAGACTACCTAAGAGCCCCATAACTAACAATCCAATACCCGCAAAAACTAAAATTGGTACATCAAATGACATTGGAACTGTGACCGGCATAATTACAGCAGTTAAAGCAGTCAATAAACCAGCTGCTATAACTCCGCTGACCACCAACAAGAAAGATTGTGAGATTGTTGCTCCAACCAGAACCTTTCCAGGGATACCTTGAGCCCGCAAAACAGCATAATTTGGTAGTTTTTGCATCGTTAAAATGTATAGGAAAACAGCAATAATCACAAGTGAGATAACCATCAAAAAGGCAATCATCATCACAAAAGTATTATTTTGAGCAGTATATCCTGGCAATTTATTAATGATTTGCTGCTTAGTATAAGTTTGAACACTAGTCTGGTTATTATTGTACTTGGCATTCTTAGAAACGATGGCACTTGCTACCGGAGCTGTTGACTGTGTACCAACACCGCGTAGTGTTTTCCAAGAGTCAAGTTGGCCGTAAAAAACAGGCGCAATATTTAGCTTAGCATTTTTAGTAAAGCCCACGATTTTGTACGGTGTTTTGCTTCCGTTTAAATACAAGGTACTATTGAGCTTAAATCCTTTGTCTTTTAGAGAATCATCCACGACCAGTTGATTGGGTCCATTGACCTTATGTCCTTGGCTGATTTTCAAATTTTGAGCAATAAACTGATTGTCTTCCAATCCGACAAAGACTGCAGAAATTTTTTTATTGCCCGCATTTTTGGCCACCACAGAGGTTTCTCCAAGATATGCCTCATTTTCTGTTAGCTGCCTAGCTTGTTTTTTAGTCACCAATGACTGACGCATATCAACGTTAGCATTATCATTTAGAGCGACTTTATTAATGTTCCAAGAATTGATGGCGGCGGTATTTTCCCGTGCTAAACCTAAAGCCAAACTAGTCAAAATAAAAATTAAGTAACCAATCAAAATAATCATTCCGATCACCAGCCCAGATCGTAACTTCTCTTTTTTGATTTCTTTTAATGCTAAAAACATTTTTTAGCCTCCTTTCTATCCTACAATTTTTGCAAAACTGATTTTAACTGATCCAGTCTTGTATCTAGTGAAGTCGGATCCAGAATAACGTCTCGTAATGTTTGGTGATATAAAATCTTGAATGCCCACCTATCTGAGTCTATCTGAGTTGGTTTGGATCCTAAATAATTTTCATTGTGTAGATAATACATTTTAATAAAATTTCTGTAACCCGCCTGATCAGTTTCGGTAACAAAATTAGTGATTCTTTGTAAATAAAAATCGACGTTCTCAGAAGTTGCCCTTGCAGGCATTTTCTGGTGGATTTCTTCTAATGCAAAGTCAAAAACATACTTGTATGCATCGGTCAAGTCTGAAAAATATTTATAAAAAGCACCGCGAGAAATACTCGACTCTTTCACAATCCGTGCTACTTGAGCATCTGCCAAAGGATGCTCTTCAAATTCAGTGAATAAAGCTTTCCTTATCCGAACCTGTTTTTCATTTGGTAAATTAGTAAAGGTTGCTAAAACCATCTTAATACCTCTTTCAAATTAAAGTGACACTGTGTCAATAAGTTTATTATACATGGTGTTGACACCGTGTCAACATTAAGCTTTTTTGTTTTAATCTGCCTATTCTTGTAGTAATAGATATAATTACTAATAGCAGATTTTAGGTCTTTATACCTTTGTTAGTGGTTGTTATGAACTGTTCCTATCTCCAAGACATGAAATAAAATCTCTACAATGACAGTATCCAGACAAGTCGCTTTGCGATTCATACTTTGAAATACATGGTTGTTCTTCAACCGTGATACATATTCATAATTTTGATATTGAAATCCTTGGTCAGAGTGACTTGCCAAATGATAGGTGGGCTACGAATATGAAATTTTTAAGCAGTTATCGGAAGAGAAGCTTTATGCTTATTACCTTGGTTTTAAAGGAATATTGATAATTTATCTTACTTCGACTAGCGTCTTTCATCCCCTATATACCAATCTCCTTAATGTTAGTAACCCAGTTACGAATAGTGTTTACGCCTTTAATGCCCAACTTTTTGTATTTTATAAGGTGGAATATCTTGTAGGTACATTATGACAGCTTCAAATTGTACTTCTTTTGAAAACACAGTAAAACCCGTAAATTTTTCGAATTTACTCCAACTTACAAGGTTCAGTTCGATTTCTACTTTTATTGTGAGTATCTCATAATTAACTGTTAAGCACGAAAATTTAACAATCAAGGAATATGACTAACTACAATATATAAAAAACAAATAAAAATGATAATTGACATTATGTAAACAATTAATGGTATACGTGACAATTCAACATGCTAACTTGTTGCTATTCAAAAAGATAAAGGTTTTAAGTCTCTCTGAATTACTGGGATAAATCATTGAGCAATTGTAATACATTGTTGAACAACTTAATTGAAAAAATGTATTACATTTGTTATTATTGTTTTGTAGATAAATAAGTTAGGTCGGTATCGCTAATTATTTGTCTAACCGTGTGTGTTGTGATTTGTTGAAATTGCCCATATAAAAAGCACCCAATGTATTGCAAGTACATTGAGCGCCAAGGACTACTTCAACTGTTGCACGCCATAAGCTCCTTTATTTAAAATAAAATAAGTACAATGCGTACAATAATATCTAAGAACAACGAAACTTCGACATATCGTTGTTCTTTTTTATTGTTCACATGTCTCTTATTATCTTTGTTCACCTTACAGTGCTTAATTTTGTACCAGTGAAAACCGTACTTGAATAAGAGTAATAGGATTTTAATTACTTTTAACTGTTGTTCTTGAGATAAACTATTGAACCAGTTGATAACACTAAGTGCTACCAAGAATAAATTATTAAGTGACATTTTTGTTCACCGTGTCTTTCTGTTGACATGGCGTGAACAATTGAAGCGTTGCCTCATAAGTCTATTATAACATTATTTTGATACCTAATGTTTTGTTACTTATGTGAATAATATTTATCTTGACATGATTATTATATATAAAACACCCTAAAGTGACAACAAACAGTTAAAAAATTTTTTAAATGTAACACTTTAATAAAAAAGCCGTCCGTGAACTGAACCCCAAAAATTGGAGAGAAGTTTAAGCAACTAGCTGGTCGGAAATACTTCGGTATTGAACCGGAGTTTTTCCGGCCAGCTTTGTTTTAATCCGCTTATTGTTGTAGTAATAGATATAATTATTGACGGCAGACTTCAGCTCGTC
>NZ_BJEC01000025.1 GCF_005405465.1 Weissella thailandensis | reverse complement strand
TTAGACTTTATTCCCAGTATGTCACGTAGGGGAATTGTTTGGACAATGCCCCCATTGAAAGCTTTTTTAATCTGTTAAAACGGGAAAGTCTTAACCAACAACATATTAAAAATATTGCAGAATTAAGTGTTATTGTCGACAAATACGTCCATTGGTTTAACCATGAGCGTATTTCGTTGAAAACAAAAGGCCTGCCTCCGATTGCATATCGGGAACAGGTCTTAGGTAATTAAAATTTATTTAAATGTCTAACTTTTTTGTGGCACTTCATTATCTGATGTCCCAATTCCTTTATTTATTATTTTAAAATTACTTCTCAGAAATTGCTGCAATTCCAGGCAATGTCTTACCTTCTAGGTATTCAAGAGAAGCACCACCACCAGTTGAAATGTGGCTCAACTTATCAGCAACACCCAATTGTTGAACGGCGGCAGTTGAATCACCACCACCAACAATTGTCGTTGCACCATTATCAGTAACCTTAACTAATTCTTCACCAATAGCTAACGTACCCTTGGCAAAGTTAGCCATCTCGAACACACCCATAGGTCCATTCCAAACAACTGTCTTGGCACCGGCAAGAACTGACTTAAATAGTTCAACTGACTTAGGGCCAATATCAAGACCCATGTAGCCATCTTTAATGTCACCTTCTGCAACATATGAGTCAGCATCGTTAGCAAACTTATCAGCAGCAACTGCATCAACAGGTAATACCAACTTTTCACCAGCATCAGCAATTAATTGCTTAGCAAGTTCAACTTTGTCTTCCTCGTATAATGAGTTACCAATCTTTTCACCCTTTGCAGCGGCGAAAGTATAAGCCATTCCACCACCAACAATAACTTTGTCAGCCTTTTCCAACAAGTTTTGAATAATGGTAATCTTATCAGAAACCTTAGCACCACCAATGATGGCAACAAATGGACGCTCTGGGTTTTCAACAGCACCGCCTAAGAACTTAATTTCTTTTTCCATCAGGTAGCCAGCTGCTGTTTGAGCAACGTTTGCGGCAATTCCAGCATTAGATGCATGTGAACGGTGAGCAGTACCAAAGGCATCGTTTACGAATACATCACCTAATGATGCCCAGTAAGCACCTAAGTCAGGATCATTCTTTGATTCGCGCTTAACAACTTCACCATCAACAACGTCAGCATAACGAGTGTTTTCGAAAATCAACACTTGGCCATCTTCTAGCTTGTTAATTGAGTCTTCCAATTCTGGACCTTCAATAGCTGGTACAAAAGTTACAGGTTGACCAAGTAGATCAGCCAAACGTTGTGCAACAGGCTTCATTGATAGAGCTGGCTTGTCATCTTCACTCTTGATACGACCCAAGTGTGAAAACAATACCGCACGACCGCCTTGTGACAAAACATACTTAATTGTTGGCAAAGCTGCAACAATACGGTTATCGTTTGCCACTTCTTGTTGTCCATCAACTTCCTTTAGGGGAACATTGAAGTCAACACGCATTAATACTTTTTTACCCTTTAATTCTAGGTCTTCAACTGTTAATTTTGCCATGGAATCCCTCTTTCTTTTTACTTCAAATACTACAAATCTTATATAAAAAACGGGTGGTTCAGACTATTACTAAACCACCCGTTTTCAATAATAGTTAAGTAACTATTAAAGTGTTGCTAAGTGCAACAAAGTACGGATCATGTTTGAAGTGAAACCATACTCGTTATCATACCAAGCAGCAGTTTGTACTAATTGCTTATCACCAACAGTGATAACCTTAGTCAAAGTTGGATCATATACGGCACCGTGTGTGTCGCCAATCATATCAGATGAAACAATTTCATCATCATTGTATCCAAATGAAGCATTTTCATACTTCTTAACTGCCTCGTTAACTTCTTCAGCAGAAACAGTCTTTGACAATACAGATGTCAACTCAGTAACAGAACCGTCAACAACACCAACACGTTGTGCGTGACCATCCAACTTACCAGCAACTGATGGAACAACTAGACCAATAGCCTTAGCAGCACCAGTTGAGTGAGGAATTGTGTTTACAGAAGCTGCACGGTTTGAGCGCATCTTCTTACCCTTAGGTCCATCCAAAAGCATTTGTGTACCAGTAAAGGCGTGAACAGTAGTCATCAAACCAATTTCAATACCAAATTCCTTGTCCAAGGCGTTAGCCAATGGTGCAAGTGATTGCGTGGTACATGAACCAGCAGAAACAATGTTGTCATCTGCAGTCAATGTGTCTTGGTTAACACCGTAAACAACAGTTGGTACGTTTCCAGCTGGTGCTGAAACCAATACCTTCTTTGCTCCGGCGTCCAAGTGTGCTTGTGACTTTTCTGCTGATGTATAGAAACCAGTTGATTCCAATACAATCTCAACACCGTCATTAGCAACCCACTTCAAGTTAGCTGCATCGCGCTCAGCGTATACATGGATCTTCTTACCGTCAACGACAATACCATCTTCATCAGCTGAAACTTCAGCATCCAAAGTACCGTGAGTTGAATCATACTTCAACAAGTATGCCAACATAGCAGGATTAGTTAAATCGTTAATTGCAACAACTTCAATGTCGTCCGCTGTACCCTTTAATTCAAGAATACGACGAAATGCCAAACGACCAATACGGCCGAAACCGTTGATACCAATCTTAACAGTCATATTATTAAGATTCCTCCCAGAAAAAAATTCTTTTGTAACGTTTCTACATGGAATATTATACGACTTTGTTTACAATTTCGCAAACAAACGTACAACTATTGCTATGCTTTAATTTCATACAATTTGAAATTAAACCCTGCTACAGATGAACTACTTAGCGTTCACTAAGTCTAAACCCATCCGTTACATGTATTATACGATAAATAGGTAGAAACTACGTCATATTTGCTTGAATATTAATTCACTTAATTATTTGATTGACTAAAAAACGACAATTTATAATTATCAGCTTTTTTAACGTTTATCCGGCTTATTATTATAGAAAGTTGATGAAATTGTGAAAACACAAACTTTACTTACCTAATAAGATACGATGTGCTTCTTTGCCATCAACACCACCTAACCTAATTAGGCTATAACGCAATAATAGCTTGACGCCACGTACTACCCGATGAACATTACCATCAATTAGGAATTCAATCATTGAAATAAATGCCATTACGGCAATCCACGCACTTGTCAGTGTCCCCAAAATTATTAAGAACGAAATCATTTCATTACTCATAAACTGCCTCCTGACAATTAGTTTAAACTTAATGTAATTTGTTAATTAAAGCCCTAAAGGAATCCCTTTAGGACTATTTATAGTATATATTAACTTTAACCTAATTTCAAGAGGCCGACTGCTTTAATTTAACAGGCCGTTCCTTCTATATAAGTTAACTGTTTCTTGAGCAAAATCTAACGGATACCCCAAATACTCACATAACATCCAGGCTTCAAAAGGTTGGTCTTCATATTCATGAGCAATTCTCATCATTACTTTTTCCGGCGTCATATACTTGATTACTGACTCGCGAGCGACGATTTCGTCGTTATGGGCAAGCGTAGCATCATAATCCATATGGTTTCCAATATCCGAAATTGCATGATGATATTCCTCAACCAAAGTTTTCGCTTTATCAAAGGTCGATAATGTTTTATCAATAAAGATATATGCCTTATCACCTTTTAAATAAGCAACACCATCTAAGCCCGAATTTTCTTTTAGAGGCATTGTGTCTAAAATAACTGGTGTCATCCCCAAACTAATGAGATCATTTTCCACCCTAATTAATAGATCATCATAACTATCTGTTCCCATTCCGATCCTCGTAGTCAGCAATTAATCCTTCTATATAAGACTTAGCCCTGTCAATCACGCGTGAACGTTCTTCATCAGGTAACCCGGAAATATCTAATCCCCAATGTGCAGCCATTAATACAGGTTCATCAGTTACGGTCGACTGCGAAGTTTGATTTGGCTCCTCAACAAGATCTGACTTTGACACGCCAAAGAAATTAGCCATTGCTTCGATTTTGTCAATTCTAGGATACGTTTTCCCGTTTGACCAATCAGAAATAGTTGCAGTTGATACACCAATAACCTCAGCAAGATGAGCAGCCGTCATTTCATTTTGTTTAATGTATCTTTTTATATTCCGGCCCATCGTGGCCTTTCCTTCTGATGATGCCATATTTTCCACCTTTTCTATGTTCACTTTTTTTGAATTTAATTTTATTTTTATAATTCTTATGATAAAGCTAAACTTAATAAATTGCAAGGTTTAACCTAACAAATAGCTTTAACAAGCTCTTCGCTAGTCTTGCAAATACTATTTTAATAGGCTATAATTTAATCTGTTGTGGACCCGTAGTGTAATGGATATCACGTTGGATTCCGGTTCCGGAGATGAGGGTTCGATTCCCCCCGGGTTCATTTATAAGTCACTACAAACGTTGAATTGAAGGCATTTGTGTTATAGTTAGTGCCGAATTAGTGCCGAATTCATTTTCAATTTGTTGATAAATAATTCTAGTCTGTTGTGTGATTATCAATTTAGTCGCTCAATAGACTTTTTATTTACCAATACATTTTCATTAATTTAACGATTGTACATTATATAGTAGAAAACACAAAAAAGCCCACCAGTCGTAATGACCAGTGGACTAAATTTCTTAATCAAGACGGCGTGACGGCTTCACTAGGTAATTTTAACGCCATTGAACCTAGCTACTTGAAATTTATGATCGACTAAAAAATCCCCACTAATAGCAGGGCTTAGTTTACTTGGTAGTTGTAGATACTTTAGTTGCGTATGAATAATCATAAAACAGGAAACCGCCGATAAGAAATCTACCAAGTGTGCTTATAGTGTACCCTATCGACTATCTACTTACAATTTTAAAGCTTCTATTTACCTTATTCCGTATTGGTGCAATTCTTCTTCTGTGGGGAAGTAAACTCCGCCCAGTCCACTAGGTTTTTCTAAACTAGATCCTTGTGTATTATCCTGCTGCTCGTAAACTGTCCAAGTGTGTTTGTCCCCAAAAAAGTTTAAATCTTCTGGAGTATCTGCATTATAACCATCATCTTGAATATTGTAGTGATCCCCATTAACAAAATAAATAGTAAAGCCGTTAGGAATTTCTACTAAACGATCAAACTCTGGTACATCTCTATTATTTTGCATATATATGGCATTTTTAACTCCTGCCACGATAGCCAGTCTTTGCGTGTACATCTTCAATTCGTGCGCTGTTGCATCACCACTTTCAACACGGTCTGAACTGCTTGTTTCATCTTCTGAACCCTCGGTAACTTCCGAACTACTTTCGTTATCAATTACTGAACTTGTACTTTCTGAGATAACACTGGACCTTGATGAAATGCTACTCGATGAGCTAGCTGGCTCGATTTTATCATCTTTATTTAATTGGTGTGATACACCCCAGCCAACGCCACCAACCAATAGTATCAATATAATAACCAAAGTTATCATAATTACTGTTGTTTTATGTCGTTGCTTTTTTTCTGCCCGTTCCTGTCTTGAAGTCATAGCCCTAACCACCCTTTCACCATCAAGTATATAGGTTATAGCCTATTTTGTGGTAAAAACCGATATGAAGGAGCAAAAAAGTTTACTTTCTATTATGCTAGGCTAACTTTATATAAGCCCCCTGACCTAAAAACTTTGAAAATTGGTCTCTGACATAAGAAAAGAGTATGGGGTGCGGTTTCTTTATCTGCCTACCTGCGGGGGTTAAAAATATTTATAACTGCAGTGCGTGAGTTGGGTGGCATTATTTGATATTCGGTTATCTCTTACCTATTCAAAGGCGGGAGTTTTGACCCAAATTAGCGTTTTAAATAAGCTTGTGAGTAATTATGCCTAACTACATTTAAACGGCTTAAAACTGCTAGAATACGCCTAATTTACTGCACAAAAAAGCACTAACAACTTAATGCTAGTGCCTAATCTTTAATGATTGTTTTTGCATGACCTATGATTTTCCTTAGTTCAGCTAACCACTGCTTTCTCTTTGTGTTGTCATAAGCTTCAGTAAATTCAGGGATCACATCTTACAAGTAGTCCGCCATTTCTGGGTTATCAATATAAAGTTGGTCTAAGTCATCAGCATATCGGTCTTGAATATCGAAAACATACTCCCAAAGCCTATCACTTGTAAATGCTTTATCTAAAATATCAAAAGCCAACTGCTCACTTGCTTTCATATCCTGCACTACCTTTCCATTTGATACTGTACTAATAATTATATACAACTCTGATTGTTTCCGTTATGATAACTAAGTAGTGAATTTGAGTTAGCTACTCAATGAAACTATGGCAAGTTCCAATGTTTAAAATAGCCCCTAACTTCTTTCGAACTACTTAGGACACGGGAGGTTATGCTATGTTTTACCTTTGGTTCGTTCATGAAAGGGTTAAGAGATATTGCCCAATGTAAATATTGTGGCTAATATTGAGGGCTGGCAAGTAATAACAGTTGTTCTAATTGTTTGCCTTGCTAGTGTTGTGAGGTCTTTTATCAAGTATTATTTTACTTACAAGACAACGCAACGTCCAAAAGAAAAGTGCCAACGCTCTAAACGCTGACACTTAACACTCTAAACTCTGGACACTTGTCGCCTGTAAGGTCTCGCACACCTTACAGGCTTTTTTATATGTGTTAATTATACGGTGTGTGTTTCCACTTTGTAAAGTCCTAAGCTCATCTTACATCATGGTTATTGCTCACGCCTTTCAACAATCAACCGTTCCAATTCATCCAAGTCATCATCAGTGGCTAACTTTCTAATGAATGATCGTGCGTAAGTTCGATATTGTAAATACTTAGCATGTTCTTTATTTTTATCTTGCCACCGCTTGTTAGCTTCAGTTTGTGCGTTTTTTTCTGCCATACTAAAAGCCTTTCCCCATTAATACAATAGTTAAAATAACCAATATTATTGTTAATACTACTTTAGCTATTATGTTGGCCCACCTTAACTTTTCATCTCTACTCATCACGAAGTATTTCCTCCATATAGAGGATCGTACTATATACTAAAACACCAACAAGCTTTTCTTGCTGGTGTTGTTCTATTATTTGCATTGGTAATATTGCAATTCCAAATAAATGCACTATTTATTATTTTTAATTATTGAAAAGCTTTGATATGTGCCGGATTATCTAATGAATTGACAAACACCGACACGTGCCCATCACCTTCAACTGATAATAAAGTTCCAGCATTCCCTTTGCAACGATAGCACCCTCTTCAACAAAAATCGCTTGTTTGCAATTTGTCGTGCAAATTCAATTTCGTGCATGACAATCATCATCGTAATATTTTTCAAGGCTAATGTTGCAATTGTATTTAAAACACTAGCTACCAGTTTGTGCTTTTATCTTTTTGAAATTGGTAGTTAATTACAGAATAGCTATTATACAATGTACTCTTAATATGTAATAATCCTCCATTATCCGTTTGAATTGTTAACATACTTAACAATTCAAAATAACATTCATTAAATTTTAATTTTACATATGTAAACAATACGAGTAATATTAAAATGTTAAATCGGTCTATTTTAAGAGTTTTAAGCAAAATTGGAGGATAGTATGAGATGAGTCTCTACGGATTTTTTAAGAATAAAGTGAATTATATTGATATTATGTTGATTGTTGTACTGGGTATTATTGCAACAATTGTCCCCTTCTTAAGCCACTTTTATAATATTTCTACGGATGGTGTCTATCATCTTGCCCGTTTTCAATCTATTGCAGATTCACTAAAAGATAATTCAATACCCAATACGCTAAATTTTAAATATGTCTCACAAAATTCAGCCATCGGTGTCGCTATCAATTCACTGTATCCCTGGCTAACAGGTCTAATATTTATAATTCCTAATTTAATATTTCAAAATCCCATATGGGGGTTAGCAGCTGGTTTTCTTATCCTAAACATCATTACAATATCAACCGCTAAATCCCTCATGAGTTATATTTCATCTAGTCGGATAATCATCTATACCGGGGTGGTAATTTATCAGTTTAATAATTATCATTTTATAGATTTGTACTCTCGCTCTGCTTTTGGTGAATCAATAGCTTACGCATTTATACCCTTAGTATTTTTAGGAATTTTACAAATATACGATGCCAAAAAAACTGGGTTTTTAGTTCTGGGATTAGGAATGGGACTATTGATAAATACCCATATTATTTCCTTTATATTTGGTCTTCTCATTATTTTTATTAGTATTCTTCATCGATGTGTGACAAAGAATATGAGACGTCATGAGTTAATAGCCTTCTGTAAAGCAGGACTTGTTGGTATACTAATTGGTTTATATGCCATATATAACTTACTAGATGTTTATCTATTAAATAATATTGTAGAACCCTTTAAAATAATAAAAATGTTGGACATGAACACAATGCTCACAACGTTATTGAATAATGATATTAAATCTGAAAATTCCATAGGCTGGAACCTAGGCTTACCAGTTACCATATTATTAATTAGCTTACTTATTCTTGCATATAAAGCACAGCAAAATTCAACTTGGAAAATATGGATTATCAGTGCAGGAGTTATTTATCTATTCATCTTTAACTGGTGGCCTACAGAATCTCTCGTCAACACCCCACTTAGCATCATTCAGTTTTATGGTCGCCTTTTTGTCATTATTGGCCTGTTAATCAGTATTGGCTTTGTTTTATTTCTAAATCATCATACGGTTAGTACGAAGCGGCTAGTCTTGTTAAACCTGTTGATCATCGCATTTTCTCTATCGGCAGTTTATCAGAACCATTATAACTATTGGACTTATCGTCAACCTTTAAACTCAAGCAACTATTACACGACATTAAAAAATCGCAGTACTTTTTCTGATTACTTACCTGCTAAAGGATCTAAAACTAATGTTAGTGTATTGTTTGACGAAAACATCACCGTACCTAAACAAAAAAAGTTAACTAACAATAGTGTTTCCTTTAAGGTCAAGGCGAATAAAAATAAAACAGTTTCCTTACCTGTTGTTATGTATAACGGTAAAAGTTATAATATCTGGGTAAATAATGTCCAAACCCAAAGCTTATCTACTAAGTTATTGAGAGTAAAACTAACAAAAGGAACTAATACTATTAAACTGACATCTACTAACAATAAAAATGAATTACTATTAATAGTTTCAGTTGGTAGCTTTATCGGATTTAGTTCATATCTATTTTTCCGAAATCGAAAAAATAAACGACAATATTTAAGCAAAAATTCCTAAAATAAAAGCATCCGCACGAAGAGTCATTGTCTTCGTGCGGATGCTTTTTTAGTTATAAATAGGTTCCGAAATTTTAAATTAAATATACCCATTAAAAGACATAGTCATTCTCTTATTCAGCATGCTTAACAACATACTTTGCCAATTCATGTTGTGCATCAATGATGTACTCAGATGGGTATGGCTCTTGTTCTTGAGCAACTGATAGTTCAGTACATCCTAAAATAATGTAATCACAATCAAGCGTTTGAAAGAAATACGTAATCAATTGATGATATTTTTCACGGTTCACAAAATCCTTATTTTTAATGTCATCATAAATTAATGACATGATCAATTGCTGATGATGTGCATCCGGTATAACCGGTTGCACACCTTTACCAATTAATTCTTTCTGGTATATTGCTGCAGAAATCGTACCATCAGTGGCCATGATGCCGACTTTACTATCTTTATTGGTGCTCGTTTGGCAAGCGCTTGCCGCTATATTAGGCATACTTAGAATTGGCGCTTTAGATGACTTTTGTAACTCTGACCGAAAATAATGAGCTGTATTACAAGTCATAACAATGAACGAAACACCTATGTCATTTAATTTCTCAACATCTGATTGTAACAAAGGCAATGGATTAGGCTTTGTATGATCGAATATATAGGCTGTTCGGTCCGGAATAGAAGCATGGTTAAAAACAATGTAGTCTAGATAATCTTGGTCTTTATGTGTTTCAGTTAATTGATTTACGGCATGAACAAAATTTTCTGTCGCCACCGTTCCCATGCCACCAATAATTCCAAAAAATTCTTTCACTTTCCTACTCCCCCATATTCTAAAAAACATAATTTTGGTGAGAACACATCAATGATATTATGATTTAAATCGCTTTTACCAGTTTATTAACGCACTATAAAATTAATACACCATCAAAAAGTAATTATACATTTTTTTATATAAAAGACAATCTAATGCGTAGTAAACACTGGCACCCTTGAACTGATTATCAGCAATTCAAGGGTGCCAAAATATCTTGTAAATTACTTAACCACCGTACTATTACCAGTTGCATAGTCTATTTCAACACCCGGCTGAACATTAGGTACAAAAACATTGAATTGCAATTGACCATCTTTAGACTTTGCTTCCATATGATTACCTGATGGCACCAAATTATCACCAATATAAACCGGTGTCACTCTATATCTCACATTACGATTATTATCGAGTGACTTTCGAACAAGTGTTTCATAATAATTTTGCCCTGTATTCTCGGAATTGCCATTTGAAGCTTGATTAGCCCATGCCGTCTGTGTTGCTATATTTTGTGGATTCGCTTCAGAAGGATCGAACGACTTAATACTACCTGCCAAGGCATACCCAATCAAATGACCTCGATTATATAGTGTATTATAACGACCGCCAATCGTTGCCTGCTGCCAGCCAACTGGTTCAATGGTTCGTGAGTTTCCAGTCTCTGATCGTGATTGATATTGCCGACTGGTTCTATTTAAGAATGCATTTGCTACTCCTGGTCGACCAAGACTGTCCTGTTTCGCTAATTGAACATATGGTGCAACATTAACCTGTGCATTCAAATTTGTTTGGTTATCATTAACAATATAAGCACCAGTCTTATTAAATGACACTTTATTTGCATTTAGCTGTTTAACAACATCATCTGTTAATACCGTTTTAGCCAGTGATTCACTCGGATGAGTGTCAGTAACTGTACCATAGCTAACCCCGTCTTTAACATTTACCGTTTTATTAACCTTTGCTGATGAAGAAGATTGATGACTGTTATTATTTGTTTGATCATCAATATTAATCACACCAGTTTGCTGTAAAATTAAAAGACCGACAATGACTACTGCAGTCCCAATTGGAATATTTTTCTTACGGCCCATATTGCTGCCTCCTTTATGACGTCAATAAGTATATCATGTCATAAAGGTTTATTCCGAATTTCATTAAAAAATAGACTGGCACCCAAGAAAGTGTCCAGTCTATAATCCTAAAAATTCATTAATTAATCCCGCACCGGCTCGTTATTATATGTAATAATTGAAATCCCGTCCTTATTCAATTCCATCTGAGAAATCGAGCCATTTGCCGGACGTTCATGTACGGCAATTTTACCTTCACCGAATCGATCAGCTAAAGAAATCAACGTATTACCATGACTAATCAAAAGCACATTATCACCATCGTCTAAAACAGGATTAGTCAATATGCGCTTCAGTCCAGCTAGCACACGTTGCCAATATTCTTCACTATTTTCGGCATCATGCCATGGATCAGCATCCTTTAATAAATCTTTTGTTTTATCAACACCGTATTGATCCACTATTTCTGCATAAGTGCGTAACCCAACCGGCGCACCAGCACTAGTCCAAGCCACATCCATGTTAGAGCCTTCAAAACTACCATAAAACTCTTCCCGAAATTTTGCATCTGTAATCAGACTAATATCGCGACTATTTTTATTTTCATCTAAAATAATCTTGGCAGTATCCATTGCCCTCGTAGTATCTGAACTATAGGCTGCTTTAAAGTGTACTTGAGATAATTTGTGACCAGCTTGATAGGCATCTTGAATACCTGACTCCACTAAAGGTGAATTCCCCCAACCCTGTAGCTTATTATAACGATTAAAATACGTCTTCCCATGACGTACAACATATAAGTGTAAAGTCTTCATTAATCCATCCCCCCTCTTTGCTCATTTTAGCACAAATTATTTTCGCTTACGTTCCATAGCCCCTTTACGACGCATAATTTGTTCGGGTTTTAAGTATTCACGAAATACACTGACGGCTTTTTTTGCCTTCCCCCCGACAAACTCAAAGGTCTTACCATCTGTGGTCGTTACAAAAAAGCCACGATAGTAAAACTTTAAAATGATTTCCATACTGACAGATTTGACATTTTTCCATGGTATTTGAATATAGCCACCATGTGTATTGGCTCGGAACTCCATCCCACGGTCACCATAAAACATTTTACCTTGTTGAATATTAACGGGTGACATCATTGCATTCGCATTACCTGACAATATTATTTTTGTGTTTAATGCTTGAACCATTATCGTTCTCCTATTTTATATAAAAAAAGATGGGTCAGTGTCGCCCACTGCCTCATCTTTCATTTTAACAAATTTACTTCAAATTGTACTATGCCATAATACCGAAGGCGTATGCCAAGATACCAACGATAAACAATCCAAAGATAATTGTAATAGCTGATACACGCTTACGTAGCAACCACAAAACAATAAACATCAACAACAATGGTGCCAATCCAGGCAATAAATCATCCAATGTGTCTTGCAAAGTTGTGACTTTGTAAGCAGTTAGCGACTGTTCATCTTGAATTTGGGTAACAACCTTAGCAATTTGTGATGCAGAAACATCACCACCATTAATTGAATGTGCTAGTGCAGGAATATCAGCAGCCGCACCATCTTGTACCTTAACCTTTGACATAACAACTGGGAAGTTCATCGTCGTCCAACGAGGAACCAAAACCCCCATGATAAACATACCCAAGATTGAAGCACCAGTGGTGATTTTTTGCATCGCACCACCACCAAGGTCCTGCGTGATGTTTGTACCTTCTTTATAACCTAATTGTTGCGTATACCATAGGAACAACATACGAATTAGATTCCAAACAACGAAGAATATGATTGGACCCATCACTGAGCCACCTTGTGCCATACCAGCAGCAAACGCTCCTAGAACTGGACGCATCGTTCCCCAGAAAATTGGATCTCCAACACCAGCCAAAGGCCCCATCATTCCAACCTTAACACCGTTCATAGCCTCGTCATTAATTGGCGCACCATTTGCACGTTGCTCTTCCATAGCAAGCTCAACACCCAAAATAGGTGAGGCCACATATGGATGTGTATTAAAGAATTCCAAATGACGCTTCATTGCAGCGGCACGGTCTTCCTTCGACTTGTACAAACGACGGATACCCGGAATCAATGAGAATGCCCAACCAACGTTTTGCATACGCTCATAATTCCATGAAGCCTGCAAGAAAGTTGAACGCCACCAAGTATTTACAAGATCACTTTTGCGCAAGTGAACTTCGACTTTTTCATTTTCACTCATGATGTACTATCCTCCAAGCTTAGTAATTATCTAAAATGGCATCAATTGGATCACCATTTGAACCGTTTGAACCGCCGCCATTACCTGATCCACCATTAAATCTTGGTGACAATTGTAGGTAAATCAAAGCCAATACAAGACCAATCATACCCATGGCAATCAAGTTCAATTCTGAAACAGCTGACAATGCGAATCCTAAGAAGAAGAATGGCCAAAGTTCGGCAGTTGCCATCATGTTAATAACCATTGCATATCCAACGACAACAATGAAGCCACCGGCAACAGCCAATCCCTTTGTAATCACATCAGGAATAGCATTCAATGCACCATTAACAGGGCCAGCACCAACCGCCATTACGACGATAACTGGAATTGCAATACGCAAACCTTGTAATGCCAAAGCTGTCCAGTGGATAGCTTCGATCGAACGTAGATTACCCTTTTCGGCTTGCTTATCAACAATATGAGCTAAAGCAACTGTAATCGTACGAACACCAATCGTCAAAACTTGACCAGCAACTGCCAAAGGAATAGCAATAGCCATACCAGTATCAACACTAACTTGTGCTGGACCCGTTACTAGGTATGCTGATACAGTTGAAGCTAAGGCAGCATCGGGTGCAACAGCAGCACCGATGTTCATCCAACCTAGAGCAAGCATTTGCAACGTTCCACCAAGGATAATTCCTTCAGTCAAGTGTCCGTTAGCTAACCCAATTAAAGTTGCGGCAACCAATGGTTGGTGGAATTGAAACTGATCTAAAATTCCATCCATTCCAGCTAAGAATGCGAATAGAACTACGAAAAACGCTGAAATCATGCGTTATCCTCCCGAATAATTTCTCTACTATTTAATTAATAACAAATTACGACTTCTTTAATAAGTCAAAAACATCTCTACCTTGATCGGCTGGCACTTTACGAACATCAAAAGTTACACCATTATCTCGTAGATATTCCAATGTCTTAACGTCATCATCATCAACGGCAACCGCGTTGGTTAACATACGCTTACCTTCTGAATGAGACATTGACCCAATGTTAACTTCATCAAACTTAACACCGCCCTCAACTGCCTTCGCAACATCTTGTGGTGTTTCGAATAATAGCAAAGCTCTTACTGAAGAAAACCGTGGATCATCCCAGACATCTACCAACTTTTGAATAGGAATAACATTAACCTTAACTCCCACTGGTGCTGCTTGAACAAGCAATGTCTTACGTAGCTCATCCTTTGACACACCATCCGAAACAACAATGATACGATTTGGTGTCACTGACTTTGTCCACGCAGTTGCTACTTGTCCGTGCAATAGGCGTGAATCAATACGTGCTAAACGAACATCCATCGTTGCTGAACCAGTATGGATAACTTCATCGATATCCCCAGCCTCAACAACTGGTTGACCATCTTCTTCTGCAGAATCTGTATTAGATGATGCTGGCTCCTCAGTTTCAGGTAAGGTTTTTACACCTTCTCGTGCAACTGGCATCAAGTAACTTGCAATTTCAGCAGCCGTTTCCATCGTGAAACGAGCCCCATAAGCTTCTACTAACATTGGCAAGTTTAACCCCGTAATGATGGCCATCCGGTCTTCATGCAAGGCTTGAATTCGAGATGCAGCGTTAAACGGTGATCCACCCCACAAATCAACGAGGAACAATACTTGTCCCTCAGGTTCAAATGTTGCAAGAGCATCCTCAAACTTTTTGGTCAAATCTTCCGGACCTTCATTGGGCATAAATGTTACTACTTGAACATTCTCTTGCTCACCAAAAATCATTTGACCTGACTGTCGGATACCCGCAGCAAATTCACCATGACTAGCAATAATGAAATTTACCATAATTGCCACGCTCCTTATTTATATAATAATTCAAAAGTACAAACATTACTGTACTTGTGTAATTATAGACTATCTTCTATCATCTGTAAACGGTTACACACTTACTTTAAATTATTTATTTGTCAGGCTTTCAGCGCGATTATTATTGGCTGATTACTGCCATTTTTACGCTTCATTAACCCTGAAAATGCTATAATATTTTGATAGTCTTTTGGAGGTATCAACATGCGCCCTTGGTTGAAATGGTCTAAACGACCAGTAATCATATATACGATTCTTTTCGGCATTCTGTCGATATTTATTTTTGCGCCTTACTACTTTACAGATACGTCATTAATTTGGCAGTCAGATGGTATCGCACAACACTTTCCAGCCTTAGTGCACTGGCAAGAAGACTTAAAAAACATTGTTCATAACCACACATTACCAACTAATTGGCAATGGCAAATTGGTTTGGGAGCTGATTATTACCAGACTTTTTCTTATTACACTTTAGGGGATATATTCAGCTATGGCGCTGTCTTGGTTTCTAAAGCGCACCTAATTGCATACTACAACTGGACGGTTATCGCGCGCCTTTACCTAGCCGGCATTGCTTTTTTGTTAACTGCACAACATTGGTTCAAAAATCGACCAACATGGCACTATCAAATCGCTGTATTTGGCTATATATTTTCAGGATATACCGCATTCTCAGCGTTTGAACATCCGTTTTTTATTAACCCTTTAATTATTTTTCCGCTACTCATTCTAGCATTAGATATTGCTTTATCTAAGCAAAAATATAGTTTCTTAACAATAATGCTTTTCTGGACACTGTGGAACAATTTCTATTTTGCCTTTATGATGATGATTGGCCTGGGCATCTATTGGCTTGGCTATCATATTAAAAAACAAAGTTGGCCAGATTGGCGAACTCTTATTAAAACGTTACTCTCAGGTTTAATTGCTAGTTTGCTAGCTGCACCCTTATTATTACCTAGTGTGGATGCTGTTCTCAATTCGGCACGATCAAATAGCAGCATCGCAAATGGATTAACCATATACCCTGCCTACTACTATTTTTCGTTACCTGGTAATCTAATTGCCAATCAGACCACGCCATCTTTTTGGTTAACTGGTGGCTTTACAGCCATTAGTATCATGGCAATCGTATTTTGTTTACGACGTTGGCAACAATATCGCCTATTTAATTATTTATGGTTAGCCAGCTTAATAAGTCTTTGTTTCCCCATATTTGCAGCCATTTTTAATGGTGGGTCTTCGCCATCTAATCGTTGGTTATTCCTATTATCATTACCGATTAGCTTAATGGTCCTACATCTCATGGCGCAGTTACATACTTTAAATAAGCATGACTATTTAAGCTTTTTTATTACTGGTGTATTAGCAAGTCTTTCATTATTTATCATAAGTAATTTTAATTTAAATAGTCGCTATGGTATGATGATTGCTCTATATTTTGCCTCATTAGCTTTATTATGGCTCATGCAGTCCAATGTCACACTTAAACCAGTGTGGCTAGTTTTATTGGTCATGTTTAATGCATTTTTCTTGGTGACTCGTAACCATACAAGTAATACCAATCCCAAAGCAACCGATTTATTACCAAATCAAGTGGTTAAACAGTTGCTGCATCAACAAAATAATTATAAAAATCAAAATGATAAACAAATAAGTCGATCTTACGTGGATAACCAATTAAATAATGCAACCGGTATTGCACCGGCAACTAACCTTCCGCTTCTTAGCAAGTTAAACAATGTTGAAAGCTATTGGTCATTGCAGAGTGGTTCAGTTAGCCACGGATTAGCGCCACTTGGTATCAGTTCATCTAATCCTAATGATATTACTGGCGATCTTGATTCACGCAACATTATTAGTAATGTATTAGGCGTTTCTGACCGCTATGAAAACCCGGACACATTAACGCCTAACTCTTATCAAACACAGACTAATCAGATTGTTAATGGTCAGACAATTAACCACTCTGATAATGCCTATCCACTGATATATCTACCAGATTATTACTTGAGCCAAAAATACTATAATGCCCTATCACCAACAGAAAAAGAAGCTTCAATGGCTGATAGCGTGGTGTTACCTGGTCATTCATCTTCAGACAAATCAAAATTTAGTCAAAAAGTTGCTACTGGTTTAATAAGAACTGATTTAACAAAAAAAGCAAAGAAAAAGCAACATATTACGTACAAAACAAATACAGACTGGTTGCCTGAAGGCTTTTATCTCAGTCCTTCTAAAACTTTAAAAGGTACTGAATTACACTTGGAAATATCGAATATCCATTTTAAACCCTATCATTTAAAACAACAGCAACAAGTCGCACTAAATCAATATCGTTATAAGCACACCCAAGATGCCAGAAATGCACAAAACCTAATTGATCGGCAATACAATGAACAAGCATTTACTTGGAATTGGTATAAGAAAAATTTTAGTAGTATTGGTAAAGAAATTAATAACTATACTATTTCGACTAATTACAATGGTATAAACAACACATTTACTCAAACTGGAAAGTCAAATCTATCATTTTATAATCCGAAAAGGAATATTACATTAAATCTTGGTCAGGCTAGTGCAGTAAATAAAGAAACTTTTATCCCCTTATCTTTTGATAAGGTCGGGCAATATGACTTTGATGTACAAGTGAAAGCAATCCCAACAGGCAAAAATTTTAATAAAGTGGCAAAGCACATCAAACAAACAGCACCAAGTTATACGCTGGATGATAATCAACTTTCGACATCTGTTACCGTCGATAAGCCTAGAATACTAGCAACTACAATTCCTTACAGTCATGGTTGGACTGCTAAGGGTACGCATACTAATCTAATTAAACTTGGTAATGGATTTATTGGAATTCCCCTAACTACGGGTAAGAATAATATTAATTTGTCTTATCACACGCCGGGCAGTCATTTAGGTAAAGTTAGTTTCTTCATTGGTCTGTTAATTGTTTGTTTAACATTTATTGTACGGCTCTTTAAAAGACTAGTAATATCTCAAAAATAAGTATAAATTTTCTATACACAAAAAGAGCTTCCTGAACTGAACCCCAAAAATTGGAGAGAAGTTTAAGCAACTAGCTGGTCGGAAAGACTTCGGTATTGAACCGGAGTTTTTCCGGCCAGCTTTGTTTTAATCCGTTTATTGTTGTAGTAATAGATATAATTATTGACGGCAGACTTCAGCTCGTCATAGTTTTGATAATGGTTATTATGGACAGTTCCTACCTTCAAGAGATGAAAGAAGCTCTCCGCCATAGCATTATCTAGACAGGTCGCTTTGCGACTCATACTTTGAAACACATGGTTGTTCTGCAAACGTGAGACATATTCATAATTTTGATACTGGAATCCCTGGTCAGAGTGGATTGTTAAACGGTAATTTAATTTGGGTCTAGTATTT
>NZ_BJEC01000024.1 GCF_005405465.1 Weissella thailandensis | reverse complement strand
AAATACTAGACCCAAATTAAATTACCGTTTAACAATCCACTCTGACCAGGGATTCCAGTATCAAAATTATGAATATGTCTCACGTTTGCAGAACAACCATGTGTTTCAAAGTATGAGTCGCAAAGCGACCTGTCTAGATAATGCTATGGCGGAGAGCTTCTTTCATCTCTTGAAGGTAGGAACTGTCCATAATAACCATTATCAAAACTATGACGAGCTGAAGTCTGCCGTCAATAATTATATCTATTACTACAACAATAAACGGATTAAAACAAAGCTGGCCGGAAAAACTCCGGTTCAATACCGAAGTCTTTCCGACCAGCTAGTTGCTTAAACTTCTCTCCAATTTTTGGGGTTCAGTTCAGGGATACCTATTGTATTCCAACCCTTTTTGAATCTTAGTAGATTTATTCTTATAATAATTCAACCATTTACTAGACGGTGTTAGTACCAGAAGCAAGCACTCGCTTACATCTCGTCTAAGCGACCCCACCTGGGTTTATCATCGTCCGCATTGTCTGACTGAGTATCAACATCATCGTTACCCGTGACATCTGTTACAGGTGCATGTTCAGCTGCTAGTACTTTTGTTAACACATCATACAATGCAACGATTTCATCATGGGATAAGGTTAGTCCTTTCCCCATTTTGCTATTATCTGGTGACCATGATCGTAAATCAAATTTAGGTTTATTCTCACCCCATTGCACAAAGTTTAACTGTAGTTCCCAACCACTTTTACTGGTTGATAATGCACCGAACTTTTCTAAAATATCATACGATAGTTTTGCCATTTGAACCTCCTCTGCGACAATATCTACACGAATCCAATATCATGAGCTGTTTGTGTCTGAATCATTTTTGTAATCGTTTGTGGATCGCGGGTTTGATCAAGTACCCACATCAGCTTTGCCACAACCGCTTCCGTATTCATATCACCCACAGTGACTCCACCAGCATCCGCCACGCGTTTACCAACTTCGTACAAATTGATATCTTGACCCTCTTCCAGAATTTGCGTCGTAATAATCACCGGAATATTCGCAGAAATCAACTTCTCAATACCTGGAATTAAGTTACGTCGTTGGAATGGCAAACCACCATTGCCAAAACTTTCAATAATGACACCATGAGTATTTTCCACTAGATAATCAAATATATCTACAGAAAGTCCTGGAAAGGCTTTAACAACAAAGATATTTGGATCCAATGAAGTATGGTCTTTTAACAAAGGTTCTTCTGGTTCTGGCTCATATAGTGACACCATTTCTCCAGCATTCACGCTCGCCAGGTATGGATAGTTGATACTTTCAAACGCATCATAACTCTTTGTTTTTGTCTTAACCGCGCGGGTTCCCATCATAACTAAACCGTTAAATACAAGATAAACACCGGTCAAATGCGTTTGACTAGCAAACGTAACGGCATCATCCAAATTACGAATAGCATCCGACTGTGTCTCACTGATTGGAATTTGCGAACCAGTCAAAACGACGGGTCTTTTAATACCATACAACAAATACGACAATGCCGCCGCTGTGTAGCCCATTGTATCTGTCCCATGAGTTACCACAAATCCATCAAATTCATCCTGTTGTTCTAAAATACGTCCAGCAATAATCAGCCAATCCTCTGGTTGCATATTAGTTGAATCTTTCCCCATGATATTTTCAACAGATATCGTCACATTATCACGTGGCACAACATATGTCATCAGTTCATTAGCTGTCATCCCCGGCGCTAAGCCTTGGGCAGTTTTCGTTGAGGCAATGGTCCCTCCAGTAGTTAAAACCAATAATTTTTTCATCGGCTTTTCTCCCATCAATTTCAATGACTAGTATTTAATTATTATCGCATATTTTTATTAGCGAAATATAGTCATTTTGATTTTACTTAGCTGTGCCGACTACCATAAAATAGGTAAACTAGAACACCGAGACCTAACCAGCCCAATGTTAAGAAAATTGCAGAAATATTTAATGAGCATAGTAACAAGAACGCTGCTAAAGCTGCCAATATTGGTAGTACCGGATAATACGGCATCTTATACCCACTATGGTCGATATCTGAACGATGGCGGAGTTTCAAAACAGCTAATCCAGCCACAATAAAAGCAATCAATGTTCCCGCTGAAACTAGATTTGCCAACATACCGATTGGAAAAATACCACCTAGGACGATCGCAATAATCGTAATAACAATTGTGGCAACCTTAGGTAGTCCCGTCTGATCTAACCGTGCAAATCGACGGGGCATTAGGCCATCACGACTAAATGAGTATACCAACCGCGACCCACCAATCAACAAGGCAACCAAACCAGAAAACATCCCCACTAAGGCTACCACTGACAACAAATTAGCTGTAAATAAATGTCCTGATTCACGTAATGCCCATGCAGCTGGCTCGGCATTACCGGCAAATTTTTCATATGGATACATTCCCGTCAAAATTGCTGCGACACCAACGAATAGGGCCGTCGCAATCACTAAAGTTCCCACAATTGCTTGTGGCATTGTTTTCTGCGGATTTTTAACCTCTGCTGAGTTAGCAGCAATCGTATCAAAACCAATATACGAAAAGAAAATTTGAGTGGCACCCGCTATGATCCCGGTTAGCCCACCAAAGTGCGTCCCTGCTTGATGATGAGGAATAAATGGCAACCAGTTATTTACTTGTATTGCGGTGGCACCCACAACAATAAAAATAATGATGACCACAATTTTCCCAATAACTAGCCAATTTTCAATCCGCGCAATATTTCGCATCCCACGAGAAGCTAATATACCAACTGCTAAAATCGCTAGTGCGCCAAACAAGTCGAAGCCAGTACCTTGCGCTAAATTAAAAGATGCCTGGAAAAATTTGGGTAATTCAAAACCAAAGCTTGCTAAAAATCCTTGGAAATAAGATGACCATGCTGATGAAACTAGCGCCAAAGCAATCAAATACTCGGCTAAAATGGCCCAGCCGGCAACCCAACCAACAAATTCACCAAAAATAACATTTGCCCAAGAATAGATCGAACCTGCAAAAGGCATCGCTGAAGCTAATTCGGAATAGGCTAAAGCTGATAACCCAGCAATCAATGCTGCGATAATAAAAGAAATAACAACTGCCGGACCAGCATACTCGGCTGCCACAATACCGGGCATCGTAAATACACCAGCACCGACCACCGTACCAATCCCCATGGCAATCATTTCCTTTTTACCCAATATTGGCTGTAATTTACCATCCTTATCAGCATAATTACTGGGATTTTCACGTCGAATCATTTTTTGCCATAAATTCAATTGCGCCATAATAAACCTCTCATCTCTCATGTAATGTACTATTCATTGTTCGTCATGCCCGGCATGAATATAACTTGTAAAGTTTCTCATGATACTCAAGCTACCGCTGACTTATTATTATTATTTGGTAAATAAATACGTCATTCATGTTGATGAGATTTTAAATTAACTCTTGTCATCTCGGAATAATGGTGCTATTCTTCTAATAATTAATTAATGCACGGAGGGAAATCGTTATGTTAGTTCATGCAGTTGAGAACTTAATCTTGGCAGACAACCAAACGACCACCACCTCAACCACCATTTTGGCTGGTTGGGTTATTTAACGTGCTGTTAGTAAATATCGATTATTAACAAACCGTCCAACCAGCTCGACACCCCCCTTGCGGTGCAAGTTGATTGGGCGGTTTTTTGTATACTTTTTTAGTAGAAAGAGGAGTTTGGCAGATGAAAAGTGAACAGGGAAAACCTGAACGTCAGTTAAAACGTTCGTTAACGAGTGGGCAAATGCAGATGATCGCACTTGGTGGCACAATTGGTGTTGGTCTATTTATGGGGTCAACATCAACCATCCAATGGACTGGTCCATCAGTGCTATTAGCCTATGCTTTTGTTGGTATTTTGTTGTATCTAGTGATGCGAGCACTAGGGGAAATGATCTTCATTAACCCAACGACTGGCTCATTTGCTGATTATGCAACGAATTATATTCACCCTTTAGCTGGTTATCTAACAAAATGGAGTAACGTTTTTCAATACATCGTTGTTGGAATCAGTGAAGTTATTGCCGTTAGTACTTATCTAAATTATTGGTGGCCGAACTTACCCGGCTGGATTTCCGGCGTTGTCGTCATTGCTACACTAGCTTTTGCAAATCTAACTTCTGCTAAAGCTTACGGTACGATGGAATTTTATTTTGCCATGATCAAGGTGGTCACGATTATTATCATGATTGTGCTTGGTGTAATGGTCATTTTCTTAGGATTAGGTAATAATTGGCATGCGATCGGGCTGTCAAATTTGTGGTCACACGGCGGATTCTTCACAGGTGGCGTTAAGGGCTTCATCTTTGCGCTATCAATTGTCGTTGGTTCTTACCAAGGAATTGAAGTATTAGGTATCACTGCTGGTGAAGCAGAACATCCAAAGCATGCCATCGTTGCATCAATTCGTTCAATCGTTTGGCGTATTTTGATTTTCTATATTGGTGCTATTTTTGTTATCGTCACAATCTATCCTTGGAATCAACTGGACGCTGTTGGCTCACCCTTCGTTGAAACATTTTCAAAAGTTGGTATTTCAGGAGCCGCTGGTATTATTAATTTCGTCGTACTAACAGCTGCAATGTCAGGTGCCAACTCTGGTATCTACAGTTCAAGCCGGATGTTGTTTAAGTTATCAAAAGATGGTGAAACAGCAAAATCATTATCAAAGTTGTCATCACATCAGGTACCTTATGTTTCAATTCTTGCTATTTCTGGTGGTATTCTGCTTGGTTTGATTTTAAACACGGTCTTTTCTGCATTAAGTAAATCAACAGCCGATTTGTTCGTCCTAGTTTATAGTTCAAGTGTGTTACCTGGTATGGTGCCTTGGTTTATTATCCTGCTCTCAGAATTAAGATTCCGCGCATCTAATAAAGCCTTGATGACTGAACATCCTTTCAAAATGCCACTATATCCATTAACGAACTACTTTGCTCTGATCTCACTAGTAATCATCGTTATTTTCATGTTTATTAATCCAGACACTCGTATTTCTGTCTGCATCGGTGCTGGCTTCCTAGTTCTGTTGTCAATTATCTTCTTTGCTCGAGAAAGAAAACATCAAAACTAGAGAGCGTGAAAAAAATGCTTTGAAGCCGGTGTGTAACGATGATTGTGTTATTTTGAATCGCAGCGCAGCGAAGAGTCGGAATTACGCAATCGTTGTTACATTGAGGCTTCAATTTTTTGGAACGTGTTTATAGAGAGCGTGAAAAAGACGTTTTGAAGCTGGTGTATCACGTGGTTTCGCTTCAAATTTACCAAACTATAATTAATGCATTTTAAATAAACCAGGCTAGGTATATTCTCAATACCTAGCCTGGTTTTTTATTTATCAGTAAATTATTTAGCCAACACTACCCACCATTTGGAATTTAATCAACCGGTTGAGTTCAACCGCATATTCCATTGGTAATTGTTTGGTAAATGGATCCAAAAAGCCCATCACAATTAGTTGCGTGGCTGTTTCTTCATCTAACCCACGGCTTTCTAAATAGTAGAGTTTTTCTTCAGAAACTTTAGAAACGCGTGCTTCATGCTCAATTGTGCCATCACTAGTGGCAATATCATTCACTGGGAATGTATCACTACTACTTTGGTTATCCATAAGAATCGTGTCACATTCAACATGCGAATGGGCTCTCGCTGCTCGTTTCGTATATTTTACCAAGCCGCGATAATCAGCGCGTCCGCCATCATGACAAATAGCTTTCGATATAATCGTACTATGCGTATCTGGCGCCATGTGTATCATCTTCGCCCCAGTGTCTTGATGCATGTCTTTACCAGCGGCCGCAATTGACAACATTGAACCGGTGGCGCCACGACCAGCTAAAAAAATACTTGGGTACTTCATGGTAACTTTAGAACCTAAGTTACCATCGACCCACTCCATCGACGCTGCCTCTTCCGCACGCGCCCGTTTTGTCTCCAAACTATACACATTCGTTGACCAATTTTGAATCGTCGTATACCGGCAATAACCACCTGGTTTCACAAACACTTCAACCACAGCAGCATGCAAACTATCTTCTGAGTAATTCGGTGCAGTACATCCCTCGACATAATTCACTGAACCGCCTTCATCCACAATGATCAAAGTCCGTTCAAATTGCCCAGTTCGGCCAGCATTAATTCGAAAATAGCTTTGAATAGGCACATCTGCATGAACCCCTTTTGGTACATACAAAAAAGTTCCCCCAGACCAAACTGCTGTATTCAATGCTGCAAATTTATTGTCACTTGCCGAAATCAGGGTACCAAAATATTGTTTCACTAAGTCAGGATGTTCACGCAATGCCGAATCAGTATCCATAAAAATAATCCCCTGTGATTCAAGATCATGTTTTAAGTTGCTATACACCGCTTCAGATTCATATTGTGCTGCAGACCCAGCAAGATATGCTCGTTCCGCCTCAGGTACACCGATTCGTTCAAAAGTTTCTTTGATGGTATCCGGCACATCTTCCCACTGCCGAGCTACATGATTGGTTGCTCGTTGAAAATACTTGATATTATCCAAGTCAATTGGGCTTAAATCAGGGCCAAAACTTGGCAAGGGCATGTTTAAATAAATCTGATATGCCTTTAAGCGTAAGGCTAGCATCCACTCTGGTTCCTGTTTAGCGAGTGAAATTTTGCGAATTGTCTCCTCATTGATTCCAGCACCCGTCGAAAAAATGGGGTCAACATTATCTACGTTGCCTCGCTCCTCATTGGTATTGTGTGTTTGCAATGATTTGGATTCTTCAACCATTACCTGCCCTCCAATCATTAAGAATTGCTGCCATCGTATGCCAAGCTAACGCACCACATCGCACGCGCGTTGGAAATTCACTAAGCGTACTAAATGCCACACTATCGCCTAACTCGCTATCGTTAACCGGCTGCCCCATAATAAGGTATTGGAAATTTCGTATTGTATCATCTGCAACATCTATCGTCTGACCAATTAACAAATCTGTTAACATACTGGCAGATGCTTGGCTGATAATACACCCATTCCCGGTGAATGAGATGTCGACTATTTCATCGTCTACAATCGTTGCAAATACGGTAATTGTGTCACCACAATCTGGGTTACGGTAAGTTTTTGTGAAATTAGCTGATTGCAATTCACCATAGTGATGGGGATGATTAGCATGATCAACAATAATTCGTTGATACAATTGTCTAATATCACTCATGCAATAGCTCCTTTACTTGTTGGATACCTGTCAATAATTGGTCAATCTCACTTAGTTTATTCTCAAAACTGACACTAACCCGAACAACACTTTCTGTGCCTAGAAAAGTCATCAGAGGTTCTGCGCAATGATGTCCGGCACGAACTGCCACACCAGCTGCATCCAAAATGGTTGCAACATCATGGGCATGCACTTTGCCAACATTAAAGCTGACCACAGCCCGGTGAGCAGTAGCTAGTGGCGAACCATAAATGGTCACTGCTGTTATTTGCGATAACCCTTTCATCAAATAATCAACCAATTCATGATCAATTTGGCTAATCTTTGGATAACCAATCTGAAGAATATAATCGATTGCCGCCCCTAAACCTAATACACCGGCTATGTTCGGCGTACCCGCCTCAAACTTTAAAGGTGCCGGCTGAAAGGTCGCCGTTTGTTGGGTAACTTGATCAATCATCTCGCCGCCAAATCTCGTTGGCGTCATGTCAGCCAATAAATCCGTACGTCCATACAGAACACCAATACCTGTCGGCCCAAACATTTTATGACCAGAAAAAGCTAAAAAGTCCGTGCCCATCGCTTGGACATCAATAGCCATCTGAGCCACCGCCTGAGCAGCATCCACCATCAACACTGCCCCAACCTTGTGCGCAGCTTCTGCAATGGGCTTCATATCTGTATACGTCCCTAATACATTGGACACTAATGTTAGTGATACGATTTTTGTATGTTTGTTAAGCAATTTTTGCAATGCAACCATGTCAATCTGACCATCCGGGGTAATATCAACTACTCGTAATTTGCTTCCGGTCATCGCCGCAACCTGTTGCCAAGGCACTAAGTTCGCATGATGTTCCATGACGCTGATAATAATCTCATCATCCGCATGAAGATGTGTCGTCCCATAACCAAATGCCACCAAATTGAGCGCATCAGTCGCACCACTAGTAAACACAATATCTGACGCATTAGGTGCATTAATAAACTGCGCAACTTGTTGACGGACATGTTCATATTGTTGCGTCACCTCATTAGCCAACCGATACATCCCCCGATGAACGTTAACTTTTTGTGTCTGATAATAGTTATCAATAACCTGCAACACACTATCCGGCATCGGTGTTGTTGCTGCATTGTCTAAGTAAGCTAATTGATCATACTTTGTCATAGAGATCCTCACCTGCACCTTTCTCAACAGCAGCCACAACCATTTTTTGGAAATTATCATCGAGTTCGTGCACCACTGGGGCAATGAAATTATAGACTAAAATTTTCCTGGCTTGCTGTTTCGTAATGCCTCGACTTAACAAATAATAAAGTTCTTCTGGATCATACTGGCCAACACTAGCCGCATGCCCAGCATTCACATCGTTTTCATCAATAATTAGTAGTGGATTAACAGTTCCTTGGGCTTTTTCACCAACCGTCATTAAACGACCTTCTTGTTGTGAATCAGAGCCATAAGCACCATGGTTAATTTGCCCAATGCTCGTAAAATTGACCTTTGACCGACCAAACAACACCCCACGCATGTTAATGCGACTGGTTGTATGGGGGGCCCAATGGTTCACGCTTCCCTGCAGCCCACAATAATCTTGGTTTATGCCAATTTTGACTGCGTTAAGTTTTGCTGTACTTCCTTGGCCATTTAAGTTTATCGCCACATCCCCCAATAACTTGCCATAAACATCAGGCACCAATGACCAATTCGTCTGACAATCTCTGTCCACATCGAGCGTACCAAACAATGATACTTTCATCGGTGTCTGATTCTTGATTGCCGTCGCCAATGTTAATTGGCTATTATTCGCTTGCTGCCCAATAATCACGCAGCTAACCTGGGTTGCTGCTCCATGCATGTTAATTGTTTGCTGCAGTGTCAGTTGACTACCTTCGCCCAGTAAGACAGCTATCGTAAAGGCACCAGGTTGTGAGTTCATCAAATCAATTATCAAATTTAAGGGCTGTTTGATCACAACGTGATCGGGAATAATAATTTTTAGACCACTTAGCTGTTGTTGAAAATGCTGCAAAATATATTTATTTGCTTGATGATTCCGAACAAATGCTGCTACTTGTTCAGGGAATCGGTTTTCATCTTCAAGACGCGAAACCGTTATACCATAATCAGCTATTGCCACCCTGGTTGTTTCATCAACTGACCATTGCCAATCCACGGCTTCGTCAGGAGTGACAAATTCGTAATCCTTGGGTGCATACTTAATTCCCATGTAATAGGGATGTTGGGCCTGTTGTAATACATCTGTTGTCATTAACTCATCTAAAGACATCCTGACTTACTCACCCCTTTACATCTTGTTCGAGCCCTTCATACCCATTTTTTTCAAGCTCCTTGGCTAATTCCGGACCCCCCGTTTTAATAATGCGACCACCCATCATGACATGAACCACATCTGGCACCACATAATTTAGTAATCGTTGGTAATGTGTCACCATTAAACAACTGAAAGATTGACTGCGCATTTCATTAATACCACGAGCAACAATTTTTAATGCATCAATATCTAAACCGGAATCAATTTCATCTAGAATGGCCATCGAAGGTTGTAACATCATTAATTGTAAAATTTCATTACGTTTTTTTTCACCACCAGAAAAATCCTCATTTAACCCACGGTCAGCATAGTCTTCATCCATGTCTAAAAATGCCATATTCTGGTTTAATGCTTTTAAAAATTTTAATACGGGTACTGCTTCATGATGATCACGTGCATCCATTGCTGAGTGAATAAAATCGGCATTCGTAATACCCGCTACTTCAACGGGATATTGCATTGCCAAAAAGACACCTGCCCGAGCACGTTCATCTGTCGCCATCTCAGTAATATCCTCACCGTTTAGTAAAATCCGACCGCTCGTAATTTGATAACGTGGATTTCCCATAATGGTTTCTGACAATGTTGACTTTCCAGTCCCATTTGGGCCCATAAGTGCATGAATTTCACCATCATTAATCGTTAAATTAACATCATTTAAGATGACCTTATCCGCCACTGCTACTTCTAAGTGATCAATAATTAATTCAGCCACTGTTATCCTCCAAGTTATCTAATTAATCTATCCCAAATCTTCACTTCATCAGCTGCTAATGATTTTGGCACGTCAATGATTCTTTGATTAGAACTACCACGAAACTGTAAAGTTAAATCTTTCTTTTCCTCTAAAAATCGACCATCTACCAAAATATCAATAATACTCAACAGCTGTAACTTATCATAGGACTCTTGCATCAATTCATCCCATGTATAACCTGTCCAAGACCAGATATCTTTGGTATGACCAAATTCCTGTCGAATTCGCCGACATAGTTTTAAACAAACTTGCGTATTTAAAAATGGTTCGCCGCCCAGCAAAGTCAATCCCTGGACATAACTATGCGACATGTCAGCAATAATTTTATTCTCTAACTCCTGCGAATACGGCCGACCGTAATGAAAATTTTGAGCAACACGGTTATAACAACCTGGGCAATTAAATAAGCACCCTGATACGTAAAGGCTACAGCGAATGCCTTCACCATCGACCATATTAAATGGTTTGTAGCTGGCAACATATTGTAAACTACGTTCAGATGCTAACCATTCTTGTGGTTGCGGGTCATTGGGTTTCCTCACATGTCGCGGCCGATTAGAATGCACCATCATCAAGTCCCCCTAACTGCATATGTTTAACACGGGAAGTAATTTCCTTATGCCGCCCATGAACCATTGGCCGAATCATCGGGTTTCCCAAATAGCCACAAGTTCGCTTAACGACATCACACGTCTTCGGATCTCGATTACCACATTGTGGGCACTCAAATCCTCTTGCCGTTGCTTTAAATTCACCATCGAAACCACATTCAAAGCAGTGATCAATTGAAGCGTTCGTGCCTAAATAACCCACACGGTCATAAGCCCAATCCCACACTGCCTCTAATGCTGCAGGATTTTGCTTCAAATTTGGGTACTCACAGTAATGAATAAAGCCTCCAGCTGCATATTGCGGATAATCTTGCTCAAAAGCTAACTTCTCAAAGGGGGTTGGATTTTTGCGTACATCATAATGAAAACTATTCGTGTAATATTCCTTGCTGGTAATATCTGGAATCATACCGAAACGTTCAATATCATCTTCACAAAAAGTATCCGTTAATGACTCAGCTGGCGTTGAATAAACACTGAAATGATACCCGTATTGCTGTTCCCACTTCAAACAATAATCATGTAAGTACTTAACAATCGACACAGTAAAATCATGTGCTTCTTGATTGTGTTCCCAATCACTGCCATAAAAGGCTGCACCAACTTCGTATAAACCAATATAACCAAGTGAAATCGTTGCCCGACTATTTTTAAACAATTCATCAACTGAATCAGCAGGTTTTAATCGCTTACCAAAGGCACCATTTTCATATAAAATCGGGGCATTCTCCGGCTTAGTTTCCTTACAACAATTCAAACGATTCATTAATGCTTTTTTAGCAACATGAATTCGATCATCCATAATTTCCCAAAATACTTCTTTGTCTCCCTTAGCTTCAATAGCTACTCTGGGCAAATTAATCGTGACTACTCCTAAATTCATGCGACCGCTATTAACTTCCTGGCCATTTTCATCCTGCCAACCTTGCAAAAAGCTCCGGCAACCCATCGGACATTTGAAACTACCAGTCAATGCAATGATTTTGTCGTACATCAAAATATCTGGATACATCCGCTTGGTAGCGCACTCTACAGCCAATTGTTTAATATCATAATTTGGGTCAGTCTTTGCTAAATTCAAGCCACGTTTCACAGTAAAAATCAGTTTTGGAAAAATTGCGGTTTGATGCTGCTTACCCAATCCCTTAATTCTGACCTGCAAAATAGCTTTTTGAATTTCTCGTTCGATCCACGACGTCCCTAGCCCAAATCCAACCGTTGTAAATGGTGTTTGGCCATTAGATGAAAATAGCGTGTTGACCTCGTACTCGAGTGCTTGCATGGCATCATAAATATCTTTTTTTGTTTTCTCGCGTGCAAAGGACTCGCGTTTTTCTGGCAAAACCCATTGCTCAGCTTCCGTGAGATGCTTTTTATAATTCAAAGCCGCATATGGTGCTAAGACCTCATCCGTTCGATCTGATGAACAACCACCGTACTGACTTGATGCAACATTCGCGATGATTTGTGACATCTGAGCCGTTGCCGTTTGAATTGACCGTGGTGGTTCGACATCAGCATTACCAATCTTAAATCCATTTGCTAACATATCTTTAAAATCAATCAAACAACAATTAGTCATCGATGTTAGTGGTGAATAATCCAAATCATGGTAATGAATGTCACCACGTAAATGTGCTTTGGCGACGGTCTGTGGCATCATGGTTAATCCTAGTGACTTACCGACCATGCCAGCTGTCAAATCCCTTCGTGTACTAAAAATATTACTGTCTTTATTAGCATTTTCATGGACAACAGTATCCTGACCATTAAATAACTGGCTCAATTTATTACCTGGATTAATAACCGATTGCCATTTTTCAACATCCTTAGCACGATAATCAACGTATTGATCGGCTAATGTAACTTCTCCCATTGCAGTCAATGCACTAACAAACATGTCTCGAATCCTTGCTGATGACAACTCATCGTCTACTTCATTAATTTGTGAAAAAATTCGTTGACGTAATTCATCTTTTAACGTCTGATTTTCAGTCAATGCATCAATGACTAAATCAATTTTATATGCATAAAATGGCGTCTTTTCCCCATCACTTTTTTCGACAGTTATTTGTTTTAATGATCGCCAGTCATTTTTTTGTATGACTTCTATATTTGCCATAAGGCTGTCTCCTTTCTATTTTTACCAAATGCCAAGTGTTGGTCCTACCATATAGATACCGAATGCCATCACAATCAGACAAGCACCGGTTACTAAGAAACGATATATGCCGTGCATCCGATACTCTTTTGGCAGTGCTTTAGCTTCTAACATTAGTAAAAATCCTAAAACAATTGGCAACAATAAAGCGTTCATCACTTCGACCGAGACAGCAATATCAACTAAATCAATGTTCATTAACACAATAATTGCCCCAATCACGTGCGCTAAGCAGTAAATTGTATAAAAACCAATGTTTGATTTATTCAGTGGTTCATTCAAACTGTGGCGCCAATTTAAAACTTCGGTAACGCCCCAAGTGCCAGCTAAAGCAACCACTAGCGCCGCCACTAATGATCCTCCCATCAAACTTAATCCGGTAACAATTTTTGCTGGCGCTGATCCGATATAGGGTGATATAGCGGTCGCTAAATCACTAACAGAGCTTAACGAAACATGTTTCCCAGCAACACCAACCGTTGCCGCAAAAGTCACAACAAACATAATCATGATACCTTGGGTCAACAAAGTACCGATGAATGTGTCATGTTTTTCTTTTGGAATATCATCCTTACTAAGGTTTTTATCAATAACCGCACCTTGTTGGTAGAAAATCATCCATGGCATAATTACCGCACCAACATTCGCTGCAACCAGATACAAATAAGAAGAATTTTTCCAGGGAACCGTGGTCAAACCTTGTAAAAAATTACTAGGTTGGGGTTTTGCCATGAACATAGCTACCAAGAAAGCCAGTTCAGCGAGACCAATCAACACACCAATTTTTTCAACGCGGTGATAACTACCGCAAAAAGCAATCCCAATTAATAAAATAGTGGCCGCAGGAATGGTTAACCACTTTGAAACACCAAATAGTTCGCCAACCCCAGCGACACCAATAAACTCTGTTAATAAAGCACCGATGGCGGATATACCTAAAGTCCCTGCGGATAACCAAGCCCATCCTTTACCAAAATGCTGTCGAATCAATTCACCATGGCCTTTTCGCGTCACAATGTCTAAGCGAACCGTCATTTCCTGCGCTGCATATAGAATTGGAATAAGCAATAATTGTGGCAAAACCATCGCATATCCCCATTGTGCACCCGACTGCGCTGCTGTAATTAAACAACCCGCATCAGTATCCGCCAACATTACAATCAAGCCAGGACCATACACTTTCAAAAAACGCCCCATCTTTAATTTAGCGTTTTGCTGATGTGCTACTTTTACATCACTGATGACTCCTGTCGTATCTTCTGCCATACACCATTCTCCCCCAACTAATCTGTTAGGTTATAAGTCTAATTTCATAAAAAGAATATATCGCAACGGTATTTTTTGTTTTTTGTGAATTTTTTGAAAATAAAAAATAATCGCTTTTATACCAACGTTTACAGCACCCTTTAATTAGAAAAAAATAACATAGCGTTACCTATTAACGTAACGATAGTAAACAAAAAAGACCACCAAGCCGTGTTTACCATAGCTTGTTGGTCTTTTTCTTCATTTTTAAATATTCTATTTAGGCTGTTCTGCAAAATACTGTGTCATACAGAGTTTAAAATTATCCAGCAAAAAGCGATTAGCATCCTGCGATATTTCCGCATTCCCTATCAAGTTAAATGCATGGTATGCACCTGAATATATTTTAAAATAGGTAGGCACACCACTGGCTGCTAGCCGATCGATAAACGTGACCGTCTCACGATAAAATGGATCTAAATCACCAACAAAGGAAATCGTTGGTGGTAATCCCGTCAAGTCTTCAGCCCGAGCTGGTGCAGCATATGCCGGTATTGCATGGGTACCATACAAATCACCCAAATATAGCTGCCAAGACACCTCATTAGATTTTGTATTCCAAATTGGCACATCATTATTTAATGAGGTTGCCGTTGGCCGATCGTCTAACATTGGGTAAAAAGCAATCTGAAAAGCAATCGCAATTTCACCCTTATCACGAGCATACAAACTCAATGCTGCGGTTAAACCACCACCAGCACTACCACCTGCTACGACTAGTTGATCACTACGAATACCATAATCGTCTGCGTGATCACGCAGCCACTTTAACGTTGCATAACAATCTTCTAAAGCAGCCGGATATGGCCTATCCATCGAACGGTAGTAATCTGGTGTCACAATCACCGCGCCAGTTTCATTTGCTAATTGGGCAAAAGCACTCGCTTCTAATTCTGGTAATTCTAGTGCATAACCACCACCATGAATCCACAAAACACCCGGCACGTTTTCTTGTGGTACTTGTGGTGAGTAAACGCAAATTCGCAGCTTCGTGCCATCTGGACGAGTAATATAATGTTGCTCATAATTTAAGTTGGTTCGATTAACGCCACGCAAAGCATCCGTTGCTTTGTTGATTAACTTAATTTTATTTGGCGTCACATATGGATTGATTTTACGTATCATCTTACCAGCTCGGCGTAATTCGGGGTCTATCATTTCATCAGTAATATGCATAACTAGCCCTCCTGATTATCTTGCATCACCTCAGCTTTTGCATCGGCAGCAATAATCTGACGTTCAAAAGCATCATTACGATCTTTCGCAACCTTCAAAGTGATAAATAATAATAAATTACCAATTAAACTTAACAACAAAGCACCTTTTTTCATATTTACCCCCTAAGTATGACAAGTTTCGACAGATAAACGAATTTATTAATGACGCTTACCGATTTTAGACGTTACCCCTTCGGCTACCATTAAATCCTCAATACGATCAACCATTGCTAAGACCTCATCATCCCCTATGCGCTGACGGGCACGGCTTAAAGTTGATGAACTAAATGGTCGTTGATAAACATACCCTGATTGACCAACGAAATATTGCAAATAAGGGTTCTCTTTGATTTGTTCCAAAGTTTCTTCATCGGTTAATTCAAGCAATTGTTGAATCATTAGAGCACCGAACACTAATCGGAACGGTAAAGGTTTAGGACCACGATTACTTGTAAAAACTAATGCATATTGTTTTTCTAAATCATGCCATGGAATTTTATCTGCGCGCACAACCCAACGATTGTCACGATCGATTGGTAAACCTGATGGCTGATTAAAATCATCAAACGACATCTGTTCATAATTCGTCACATGATACTTTCCCATACTGACATACTCCCTTACTAATAAATACTTTTACGTCTATTATCGCATATTTTCTTAGTAAGCAACCACTTTCTGATTGAATGACGTTCCAATTGCTATGAAATACTATTAGTTATCCATTCTTGCGTTTGTAGTAATAATAAACAGGGATACCGATACCTACAAAGAAAAATGAAATCAGCACCATTGAGAAACTAGCAATTAATGTATTGATCAAAACAAACAACGCCCCACCAATGGCAATAATTGGGATAATCGGATACAAAGGTACCTGGAATAACAACTCATTGGGCTTCACGCCGGCTTTTTTATCTCGTAAACGTAAGATAAAGACACCGAAAAATGTTGCTGCGTAGAACAACCAGATAACAAAGACGGCCATATCTGACAACCATTCAGCTCCTGAAATCGCAATCAAAATAGCTGCCAATCCGGCTGTTGTCCATAATGCTGTTACTGGGGCTTGTGCACGGTTGACCTTTTTTAGATAACGTGGGAGAACCCCTTCGTCTGCCATTGCATAAACCATACGGGGAAAGGCCAACATCTTACCGTTAAGCGTTCCGGCCATAGAAACCAGAATACCAAGTGCCAGAAGTTTACCACCCAAATCACCAAATGCTTGACGAGCTACTGTATAAGGCACCTCACTACCAAGAGAAACAATTTGGTTGGCTGGTACAGCTTGATAAATACCATAAGTTACCCCAACATAAACCAAAATAACAACTAACAGGCCACCAATAATTGCTCGAGGCAAATTACGACGGGGATTTTTTATCTCACCACCCAAATTAGCTAATGTTGCCCAACCATCATAAGCAAATAATGTCGCTAAAATTGCTAGTCCAAAATTACCAGATGTTGTTGACGCCATATGATGAACCGTTTGGCCTAAAGCATCGGCTTTCCCAAAGAAAATACCAAAGGTAACCAAGGCGAAAATGGGAATTAATTTAATTGTCGTCGTCGTTACTTGGAAAGCACTTGCAATACGATTATCCAATGAATTCATAGCTGTAATCAGCAATAAGGTCACAATACCAATTGTTGGTGCCCACTGTGTTGGTATGTTAAAAAAGTCTGCAAATAATTCCGCAAAATAAGCCGCAACCGATGCAATAATTGCCGGGGCATAAATGGCAACTTGCGTCCAACCGGTTAGAAAGCCAATGAACTTGCCATAAAGCTTTTCCATATAAATATACATACCACCGGTTTCCGGTATTCTTGAGCCAATCTCTGATAGGGTCAACCCACCAGCCAGAGTAATCAAACCACCCACGATCCAGGCTGCTAATCCCGCTGTCGTACCACCAGCCGTTTCTAATACTTGTCCTTGCTTAAAGAAAATCCCTGAACCTACAACCGTACCAATCACTACCGAAATACCTGTCATCACGCCCATCGAGCGCTTTAAGCCACTTTTTTCTAACGCCATCTCTCTGCTCCTTAAGCCAAAATAAAAAAGCCGTCCAACCCAGGTAATACACAACACAATGCATTACCCAGATTGAACGGTTTTTGTTAGCGACAAATTATTTAATCACCTCAAAACACTCAACTGCTTGGTAATACAGTTGAGTCAGAGGACGTAGAATTATTAATTTGCATGTTTTTTAAATTAGTCATTAGTGACGCCCTCCTTTGATACGATTTAATATATATTAAACTACCACAGCAATTATAGCTTTGCAACTGTTTTTTAATTATATTTTCATTATCACTAATAAAAAACAAAATTAACTATCAATATCACACACCGTAGACTAAGCCAAAGATGAAATATACGTTTATATAACAATTTCATTCATCACTATGAAAAAGCAAATTCTCTGAAAAGAAAGGTGCCAAAAGTTTTTTCATAATATCAAGAAATTCTTGTGGCGTTTCTTGAAAATCAGACTTTACCCATTCAGAAATTAAATTCAGTGCCATACCAATTAAAGCCGTCGAAGCATAACGTTTAGGAATAGCCAACCGTTCTAATAAATGCTTTTCTTGCCAAATTTCTTGGTCGGTTGAAATTAATTTATTAATAAAAGAATGATCTCCTGTAGTATCTAATAATGCAGAAAATTTTTTCCCATTACGATAGACAAATAATACAAGTTGTTGATAATAATTCTCTAACTGAGGTTGTTCTGGATTTATCTTTGATTCCAAAAGTGAAGCTGGCACCTGTTGCGTCATTTCTTTAAATTCAGAAAGTAAGTCATTCTCAACCGCCATTAATAGTTCATCTTTATTCACATAATGTTTATAAAAAGTCGAATGATTGACCTGTGCTTGTGTCGCAATTTTATTTACAGTAATTTTTTGATAACTCCCCTGATAAAGCAAATCCCAAAATGCTTGCTTAATGGCATATTCTGTTTTTTTAATTCGTAAATCTTTCGTTGCTATGATAATAACATCCTCCTGACAATAATAGATATTTCACTCATTTTTATCGGTTGTTCACTTAAAATAAATAGATTATACTTCGATTTATAGACAGTTGTCTATTATATCAAAAGCAAAAAACGAATGGGGAGGCATTTCAAATGGCAAAAGCACGAGTAATGGATACAAACGCAGATTTTGAAAAATTAGGAATCGATCCTACCAAAGTACAAACATGGGAAGATGGACGTCGTGATACAGATGAAGCTGGTCATAACGAAGTTTGGTACTTTGACGGTATTTTAGATGATGGTGGCAAGTTTATGGTCGCTTTCCGACCTAAGTCTCCATACAAATTAAACGAAGCCGGTGATGAGCCCAACACAAACATTATGATTACAACACCTAATGGTGAAACAAAGCAAGATTTCCAATCTTATTCAAGCGAAGAGGCATATATTGGAAATGATAAGTGTGATTTAAAGTTCGGACCACATACAGCCGTGGGTGATTTTAAAAATTACGATGTTCATTTTGAACCAGTTAATGGTGTTGGATTAGATTTACATTTTGAAGCCTTAGTTGATCCTTTCAGACAAGGCAACAGTGCCGTTGTTGCCCTAGGAGACAATGATGAATACCATTATACAGATTTAAATGTTCCTAAAAACAAAGTCACTGGAACTTTAATTTACGATGGCGAAAAGCATGAAGTTACGGGTCTTGGCTACCACGACCACCAATGGATGAACATTCACCCAATGAACGCTTGGCATCACTGGTTATGGGGTCACTTGTACACTGATAAGTATACTGTCATGATTTATGATTTCGTTTCTAACGAGCGATTTGGCTTTGAACGTGTACCATTCTTCGGTATCGAAGATAATGAAACTGGTCATGTTGTTTATATGACAGATGGCAACGTTACTTTGGATTCAGAATTAACAACTAATTCAACAGGCAAGGCCTTCCCTAAGACCAGCAAGTATACCTTCCAAAATGAAGGTGACAACAAAAAGGTTATTTTTACGGTCAAGTGGCGTGATGAAATTGAAATACGCGATATGTACGGCGACGCTAATGAACAACAAAAAGCGGGCTACGACCAAATGGGCATTAACCCTGTATACATGCGCTATTACGCAGATGGTGATGTTAAGATAATTGATGGTGACGAAGTTGATCAGTCATCTGGTGACATGATTTATGAGTATAACTATCTAGGTAAAGAAGACGAACGTGCTGACGTTTAAAGCAAAACTGTTTGAAAGAAGGTATTGATCAAATGGCAGGATTAGTGAACGTTGTTAAGTGGCAAGTACCTAAAGAAAATCATGATGATATGGTCAAATTGATGTCAGGCGGAATCGAACGTGATGGTCGTGGCATCGACGAACAGCGATGGCATCCAGAAAACATCTTGTATAGTCGGACTCGGACATTCTATCGTAACAATGATGATGATCCAAACATCGAAGACTGGTTTTTCATGGATGAATATGATGACCCAGAACTATTCAAGCAACAAATCGAAATTTGGAAGAATAGCACAGATACAGTATCATACGCTAAAGAGCACCATGCTCGTTGGAAAAAAATTGCGGTCCCTGGTTCCTTTGACGAAAAACAAGTTCAGTTTAATGAAAGTGAACCATTGTCGATTGATTTTGAGCCTTTTGCTCGGCGACAACGAGCTTTACAACGAGAAAACGACCCCTGGTGGCGTTTACCTAAAGAATAATTTAACAGAAAAAGAGGTTGAGACATATTTTTGTCTTGAACTGAACCCCAAAAATTGGAGAGAAGTTTAAGCAACTAGCTGGTCGGAAAGACTTCGGTATTGAACCGGAGTTTTTCCGGCCAGCTTTGTTTTAATCCGTTTATTGTTGTAGTAATAGATATAATTATTGACGGCAGACTTCAGCTCGTCATAGTTTTGATAATGGTTATTATGGACAGTTCCTACCTTCAAGAGATGAAAGAAGCTCTCCGCCATAGCATTATCTAGACAGGTCGCTTTGCGACTCATACTTTGAAACACATGGTTGTTCTGCAAACGTGAGACATATTCATAATTTTGATACTGGAATCCCTGGTCAGAGTGGATTGTTAAACGGTAATTTAATTTGGGTCTAGTATTT
>NZ_BJEC01000023.1 GCF_005405465.1 Weissella thailandensis | reverse complement strand
AGAAAGCATAAGCATTTTTAATACCGCCATAACGTCCATTAACGTATGACTTCATCCACTTCAATTGCGTGATTGGGTTAGTCATGTAATCAGATCCAAACGAAGCCATCTTTGAAGGTGGCAATGCTTGCCCGATACCATAAGCACTAGAACTAGGGTTTTGTGCCTTAGGGTTCCAACCAGACTCATGGTTAATAATGTAATTCCATTTGTCGAAGTTACTCTTGACACCTGCTTGCTTTAACCAATTCTTATATGACCCACTAGGCTTGGCTCCTGGTCCGGATGCTTGCTCGCCACCACCATTAAATGAACCTAATAAGCCGCTCATCATATCTGAAACCCAATCAAATATACCACTAACTTGTGATCTAATTAGTTTCTGTAATGGCGAGTCTGACTTATTGGCGCTTTTCTTACCCTTAGCGGCACTTTTACCAAAGTCTAGGAATGTCGTTGCATCTCCAAACTTTAAACCACTAGACTTATAATACTTTCCATTACCACCATAGTTATAACCTTCTTCACTGTACCGACCATTATTAACGCCAGTAACAACTGAAACGTGGTTACCGTATTTAGAACCTTTAGAATATACAGCCACATCACCAACGCTAGGTGTGCTTTTATGCTTTGCACGAGCGCTTGTCCAATTAGAACCATTACCTAAGCCAGTAAACAGGCTTGGTTTAACACCAACATTGGCTAGACGACTAGCAACGAACGACACACATTCTCTAAAGAAGTAACCCCATGGATCACCACTTGGCATGCCTTCGTCCTTGCTCTTATTCTTGAAACGATAGTCGTCTCCTAGGCCACCACCGCCACCAGCACCAGACATGGTGTCTTTAAGCATTTTCCATAGCTCATGCCACCAATTACTCTGTTGACCTTTAACACCTTTACTTCCACCAACGGCAGAACCCAAAGAGCTAAACGCCTTACCAGATAAGCCACCAAACCCTTTAGTCATTGGGTTGAATACCTTATCTTCGATATACTTCACGGGGTGCATGGCAATATTTAAGAAGTCCTTGGCTTTTCCAGTAGCAGATGAAATAGCGTCACTAATATCATCTGCCACGTCTCCAAAGAAACTCTTAACGCCACCAAACCAGCCACCAGTACCATTAGCGAACTTGTGACCACCTAGCATTGCTTCTGTAACGCTGGCAGGCACGACAGTCTCGCCACCTTCGAAGTTTACCAATCGATTACGACCAGGCAAGATAGTTCCTTGTCCTTTGTTATCAATGATCAACTCTTGACCAGTGGGACTATCGAAACCATCATTAACCATAGCTAATCCACTTGGCGCACCAGCAGTACCAGTCGCCAACTTCTTTAAGGGTTTGATTGTTTGCTTTTTACCACCAAAGTTATGGATAACCCCATTAATGCCACTAACGCCAGTATTGATGAAGCCAATAATACCGTTCATACCATCTTTAGCCAAACCTTTAATGTCGTCCCATATATCACTGAAAAAGTCTTTAATTCCAGTCCACATATTGGTCCATGTATTAGACACGTTAGTTCCAAAGCCAACTAGCTTATCACTCATCCAATTCCAAACATCAGAAGCAGTCTTTATAATACCATTCCAAATATCTGTAAAGAAACTAGAAATGCTACTCCAGACTTTATTCCAAGTATTTTGGATGGACTTTAACAAGCTAGAAACTCGACTGGTAAACCAATCATAGATTTTTCCAAAGAATTTTTTAATACCGTTCCAAATGCCTTCGAAGAAGTTAGAAATAGCATGCCAACTCTTACGCCAAACCCTAGAAATATGAGCCATCATCTTCGATAGGTATGAACTGACGGCATTAATTGCATTGGCAAACAAGCGCTTGATACCATGTTTGCCATTCCAAATATTGTTAAAGAAGTTAGCAACAGCATTCCATGTCTTATTCCACGTTTTAGAAATATGATTCATCATTTTTGATAGGAATGAGCTAATACTATTAATTGCGTTCGTAAACAAACGTTTAATACCATGTTTACCATTCCAAATATTGTTAAAGAAATCAGCAATAGCATTCCAAACTTTAGTCCACGTCTTTTGAACAGGCGCCCAAATCTTATTAAGGAAGCCAACAGTGCCATTCCAAGCTTTCTTAATCCACTTAATCAGCGAATTAATTATTTTCTTTAATCCCCCTACTAATGGCTTAGTAATTGTCATGGCGATACCCACTGGCAAAGACAATGCATAAAGCATGGTCTTACCAAAGCCTTTAGCTAGTTTCTTAACGCCCTTTATAAACTTATTCCAGCCTTTTCGAAATCCTTTAATAAGACCACTGAACCAGCCACCAATTGCACTAGCACCATTTCCTATGGACTTACCAATGCCTTTAAACCACTTACTGATAGACTTAGTAAACTTTTGAATGGTCTTTCCGCCATTACTAAATGATTTACCAATACCCTTGAAGAAGTCTCCGATAGTATCGAATGCATTGCCAAACCATTTGCCGACACCTTTAGCAAACTCAACCACGGCGTCAACTATGCCATTAACAAAATTACGGAACTTTTTATTGTGCTTGTACAAACTAACTAATGCAATGACTACTCCACCTATTGCAGCAACAATAGCCAAAAATGGATTAGCTGCTAAAAGTGCAGATAGTTTGGAAAAGGCTGTTCCAATCTTAGTAATAGCGGTCACTGCCATAATGGCACCTTTTGCACCCGCAAATATAGCAATTGCTGCCCCTAGAGCTTTAAATGCTGTCGTCAGTGCAGCTAAAATAGCCGGGTGTTTTTTTAACTTTCCAAGTTGATCACTCATGACTTTAACGCCTTTAGCAATGCCACTAAACGCTTTAGTTGCAACATCAGCTAGGTTATTGATAATGTCTGTAAGATTTTTCTTGCCAACTGCATCAATAATCTTTTGCCAACCATTCACAACTTCAGCTTCCAAATTACCAAAAGCACCTTGAAACTCCGCAGTCCCTTTAGCAAACTTCTTAGCTTTATCCGTAGAACCTAGCTTATCAATAGCTTTATTGAATTCATCAGCACTGATTTGCCCCTTTTCCATGGCTTCACGAAAGTCACCAGTGAACGCACCGTTCTTTTTCATGGCTTCCTGCAATTTACCTGAAGCACCAGGAATAGCGTCAGTTAATTGATTCCAATTTTCAGTGGTTAGCTTTCCTGCACTAGCAGTCTGAGTCATAACCATAGCAACTGATTTAAAATCGTCTTTAGTTCCACCAGCAACCGCTGTTAGATTTCCAGCTGACTCAGTCAACTTCTCGAAGTTATCAACACCGTTCGCAGCTAATTGCGCTGTCGTATTAGAAACATCTTCCAGGTCATACACAGTATCATCAGCATACTTTTTAACATCTTTACCGACAGACTTGATTTTATCTTTACCAAAACCAGCCAATTGCATAGTGGCATCAAACCCCTGCATGGCATCAGAAGCTTTACCAGCCTCGCTAACCAAACCAGTTAGATAGCCTGTTACTTTACCAATACCCTGGGCAGCAACGTTTCCAACGAATGATCCACTAATAATATCCTTTAAGCCACTAAATTTAGATTTGGTTTCCTGTGCCTCGTGTTGGATATTTTGTAGTCCAGAACTGGCATTATCGTTCAATTGTAAATTGGTTACATACTTTTTAGGCACTTCATTAAGTAATCTTTCATAGTCAATTACTTCGCCTTTTTCAGCCTTAGCCAATAATTCAGTCCGAGTCTTTTTCGGTAACTTCTTTAGTAACTTATCAAAATTATCAATACCATGGCGTTGCGCATCTACTTGCAGCTTTGTCTTGGTAGACATAGGCACAGTTTTCAGAATTTGGTTAAAGCTTGCGACTTCTCCACGTTCAGCCTTAGCTTTTAATTCAGTCCGTGTTTCCTCTGGCAATTCAGCGAGTAAATCATCAAATGAAATGATTTCGCCCTTTTCTGCCTTGGCTTTTAGCTCGGTACGGACATCTTCAGGCACTTCATTAAGTAAGTCGTCAAACGTTCTAATATCAGCTGTGTGCGCCTTAGCCTGTAACTCTGTACGCGTCTCTTCGGGCAATGCATTTAATAAATCATCAAATGTTTTAATTTCACCTTTTTCAGCTTTGGCCAATAATTCAGTTTGTTCCTCTTCAGGTATCTCAGCCAATAACTCTTGAAAGTTATCAACGCCTTCTGTTTCGGCTTTGGCTTCTAACTTAGCGATTAAGGGCTCATTACCAAATGACTTCTTAAAGGTTTCGTAACCCTCTTTTCCTTGCTGCTCTGCCTTTGATTTGAAGTCTGTCCAAGTCTTATCGGTTTGATCATCAAGGATCAGGTCAATATTAATTTTACCATCTGCCATTTATCGTCCCCCTTTCCTCAAAACTATTCACTATCCGCAAATAGACCGTCAAATATAGCAGACGCATTACCACTAAAGCTATCGTCTGCCTTGTTTTTATCTAATTGATAATACATTTGTGCTTCAGCTATCACGCCAGCTTGTTGTGCATTGTCCTTGTAATTAGATAGGTCATCATTACGGATTTGTCTAATACGATTTATTGGTGTTTTTTCACCCAAATTATCAAACAACGCCTTAAAAACGTCCCAATGCATGCGGTCTAATTCATTGTTTAAATCAATATGGTAATCGTGCATGAATGACGCATATATGGCTGCAGCGTCCTGTTCGAAATCATAGTCAGCGATACTTTCAGCTGTTTCGGACTCTTCGGCTTGCTCGGCACCATCATCAAAATTGCCATAAGGCGTTGCGTTGATATAAGTAAATAAATTAGAAACAATACTTCCTTTAGTTGCTAAGTCGTCTATTTGTAAATCAACGGAAAATATATGAAAACACTGGTCAATCTTTTCAATATCACTTAGTGTTTCATCATCTAACACACCAAACGCCTTGATCACTCGATTAAAAGCCAAATTGACATGATAAATATGCCCAGCTAAATCAATAGTTTGTTCAGGTCGTTTAGTGAATGAAAACATTAGTCATTATCCTTTCCACGACGTTGCTTGCGATTAGTACCATACTTTTCACGTAGTTCGTTGCTTTGGCCAGCTTCAAAGATAGCTTGGGCGACCTTTGTGATAGTTGCCGTTCGGTTATCTGCATAACGTACAATTTCGTCAGCTTCTTTTTGGCCCAACGCAGCAACCAAGTATTCCTTAGAAATGGACAACATTTCAGCATAGCCGTCCTGAACAATCTTTCGTTGCTCATCTAAAGTCAAATCTTCATCATAATCAGCCTTTTCAATGTCGTGTAGCAAGTTACCAGCTTTAAGCATCATATCTGAATACTTATCGTCTAGTTCCTTGGTATAACGAGCCGTATAGGTCTTTTTACCGATAACAAAATCTTCCGACTTGATAACTAAACTTGTAATATTAATTGCCATGTGTATTCTCTCCTATAATTTGAGCATCAAAAAAATGGGCCTTACACCCATTCGGTAGTTTTATATGCTTACTGGCGTTTATATTGTTTACTCTGCTGGAGCTTCTGACTCCGCAGGCTTTGCGGTAACAGTAACCGTTGCTTCAGCAGTTTTAGCACCATCATCAGTAGTTGCTACTGCGGTAGCTTGACCAGCTTTCACACCAGTAATCTTTCCATTGGCATCGATAGTAAATGTTTCAGGGCTTCCTGACTTCCAAGTTACCTCTTTGTTAGTAGCATTACTTGGAGCGACTGTTGCCTTAAGTTGTGCCGTAGCAGCTTCTTCAACAGATAGTTCTGTCTTATCAAGAGACACGCTTGTAACAGGTTGTGTCTTAGTCTTGAATGACACACCTGTTGCCGCATCCTCACCTGCATAAGTTAGGACATGTTTATCATATTCTGTGTTAGGCTTTAATTTTTTAATAACGACTGGGGAATCAATATTTGATTGAACAATCTTGCCATCTAAATATAAATCAAACTTTGCCATGATGCTCCTTTCTACTCAGCCTCAATAGTTGCGGTGTCGGTTGTAGTCGTTACTCTACTCACCTCCGGTTTCGTCGGGGTTACTCGGCGTTACATCCTCAATCTTCTTAGGCTTTCCATTAGCAGCTAGTGTGAAGCTGAATGTTTGCTTAACGTTGGCAGCACCACCAAATGGCACAACTGATACCAAAGTAGCCACAAAGACTAATTGATTGCCTGCTGGGTCAGTCCAACGTGCCAAAGTACGCAATGAGTCACCCACGTCAGTAAAGCGCTCAGCAACGTAATCTTGTGCTTCATCACCATCAACACGATGTCCAGCAATAGCAAATTGTACCGCCTTACCAGTAACGTCATGGTCAGAGAAACCTTCTCCAGTCCAGTATGGTGTAGTGTCGGCTGTTTCTGATGCAGAGGGTGTAATTGTTTGAATACCAACTGCAACAGGTGCCCAATTAGCACTGTCGATGTCATCTAATGATTTATTTCCAGTTGTATCAATCTCTAATTTGTTTTTGTAATTTAGGTTAAATTCTGTATTAGCCATGTTGTTTCCTTTCTTAAATCGTCAAGTTTGCAGCCCCTGATAGGGACCACACTGTCATTTCATCTTTTTCGCCCTCGAGTTCGGGCTGATCTAAATTCATTTGGTTAAATTCATACGAACCGTTTGAGCTAGTGACCATCAACTCTTCTTTAGATAATTCGCCATAAATGGCCCACATAATCGCCGCAGTATCTTCCGCCGACTTCTCTTGTACCATCAGTTCCCATTTGAAATCCATTTCCTTAGTGGTATCCCAATAAGAAGTGGTCGTACGTCCACCAGGAACAGGGAACAAAGCAATGCTGGGTTCATCAGTTAAAAAGGATAGTTGTACGGGCAATGGCAAATTCAAATGAGTATTTAGATATGTCGCTAATTGCTCCATAAAGTCGTTGTCATTCATTCACGCAACCCCCTTTTAAAAGTATCTACCCAACTATCCATATAATCCTTAGAAGCCTTTCTGTCCCATCTAGGACCTGTTCCTGGTGTGGTGTAGTTATGGAATGAAACAATACCATTTGTGCCATAGAACTGGGCACGAGCATAGACCTCACCATAAGAAAGACGGTCTGGAGTAATTGTTAAATTAGCTCTCAAAGGTCCCTTTCTTAATGGTACATACTTTTCCATGTCCTTGCCCATTTGGCTGGTCAAAGCTAACTTAGCCTTTTGCTTATTAGTATGACTGAGCAGCTGTTCCACACTACCAACATCAAGATGTATTGCTAAATCTGCCATTAAACCACCTCGATTTCATAACTGAACACACCATCGGAAAACGGATAACCAAAATATTTGATGTTCGTTATCTTGTGTACAGTGCTATTGAACATAACCTTGCCACCTATCCAACTATCATCAAAGGTAGCTTCAGGTGTGTATTGTGGGTAAACAAACAGCTTAGCAGGTTTACTGCGGTCCTTATTATTATCAGTTCCTTGCGTACTAATAACATCTTGGAAACGAACATTGTTTAATACCTGCCAGGTTGGTTCTACATGTTCGCCATATAGTGTTCTATCTTTGGCTGGTGTTGGTTTGGCCACATTTACTGTGTGAACTAATAACCGTTTATCAACGAACATAAGCCACTCCTTTATATAGCAAACCTAGCGCACCCAAAATCGATACCACATCAGGCGATAAATATAAGCTCGTATCAGATGAACCTGTATCACTCTTACCTGTCGAAATAGTTGTATCTCCAATAGACGAACTAGAAATATTACCCATATCCCTGGCATCAGATGCTGTCTCAATACCTGTTTTAGCCACGTATTCCATTTGTAAACCAACAGCCTGTTTAAACTGTTCTTTCATCCAATCTGGCCAATCATCCATAAGTTTGTCATTCTTTAGTAGACGAAAGTTAGTTACTGAATTAATGGCCATTGTTGCACGCATCAGAACTTTGTTGAATGACTCTTCGTTCATATCTTGGAAATGAAGCTGTTGATATTCCTCATACGTTAAATAGGCCATCAAATAACCTCCTATTCCACTTCAATCGTTGCAGTCGTAGGTGTGGTCGTTATTTTACTCACCTTCGGACTTACTCGGTGCATCTGCAGAACGTACGATCAATGCGTCATTATCAATTGCGACACCATAATGTTGGTCAGCATTAAACTTCGTTTGCTTGTGGTCAATATCACGTGCAGACTCAGCCAATAGCTCACGCTTTAAGTAAATCTTTAGAGCGCCTGGCTTAACAGCAACGAATTGTCCATCTTCTACCTTCTTAGAACGAACGATTTCCCAGCCTAACAACTCACCAAAGGCACCAGACACTAGAATGTTGTCACCCAATTGTGAGGCACGAGTCCAGTTATCAGCTGCTGCTTTACGTAGCTTAGCTGCATCCTTATAAGATAAGAACAAAGTACCCATTTGGTCAGTTGTTTGTCCCTCAATGGCATCAGGAGCGTCCACGAAAGTAGCTTCAATCTTATCAATCAAGTCCATATCAATGTCGGCATCAGCAAGCGTCAATGGTGATTCTAATGCAGCTGCTAACACGTCATTGTCAATCTTTGAAGCAAGCGCCATACGCACTTGACGTTGTGCCTCGCCTACTGGGTCACCATAACCTGATAGAACAGACTCATCAGTTAGTTCAACACCCTTAGCGGCTTTCTTAATACCAATCTTACGAGTAGTTGTTTCTAGCAAGTTGTAATCAATTGCGGTACCTTCAGCAACATCAACGGCATCACCGATGTACTTGTATGAAGGTACGGTAATTTCGTCTCCTGGGCGACCTTGTAGTGTCGTATCCAATTGTGCGATACCAGTGAACTTCAATGCTTGTGGTAATTCTGCTTGGATCATAGCCCCCATTACTTCGGGGTCAATCATATTTTCTAATTTTGTAACTGACATTATTTATCTCCTTCAACTAATGTTTGATATTGAGCTGGGTTATCGGTCTTTAATGCCACCAACTCTTGATATGAGTAATCAGCTAATGCCTTGTTACCATTACCACCATCAGGGTTTGGATTTCCCTTAGATGTAATCGTTGGCTTTGGATTACTCTCGTTTTCATCAGCAAATAAGAAGTCGTTATCCTTTTTAACTGCTTCAAGTTGCTCTGATAAGCCAATAAGCTTGCCGTTGTCGTCAAAGTTTACCTTTTCGGTATCTAACAACGCCTTAACAGCCTTATCGTTCTTGGCTCCAGCCTTACTTAACGCAGCCGCAATCTCGTAATCTTTCTTAGTTGCTTGTAATTGCTCTTCGGCTTTGGCTTTAGAATCGTCAAATTGCTTTTGTAAGTCCTTGAGCTGGCCTTGTAATTCACTCCCTTTCTTGCTGTTCTTTTGCGCTTCAGAAAGTTGCCCATTAACATCTTCAAGTTGAGACTTTAATGAGTCACGTTCCTGCTCTGCGTTAGCTTGTGCCTGCTTCAATGGGTTAATTTCTTTCCCATATTCGGCCATAACTGAGCGAATTTGTTCATCGTTTAAACCAATACCTTGTAGCGTTTCGGTATTCATACATCCTCCTAAGCTGTTGATGAGCGAGCCAGCTCTCGCACAGATTTATTGCATGAAAAAAGAACAGTTTAATGACGTATTCAGGTCAATTCTTTGTTTTGCGTTGCATTTTTAGTTTGTAAACATCTAATAATTTTTGGTTCTTATATATCCGCTCCCTAGAATAGTCACGGTGTAAGAACTCGTTGTTATCTAATAGCTTGCGTATTCCTAAGCGTCGCTTGCCTAATAGCGATTGGTAATGCTGGGTTAGTTTATCGTCACCCAATTGTTTAGCGGCTTCTAACTTATACTTGGCTTCACGGATACCACGTTCATATGAGCGCTGACTAGCCTGTTTCTTACCGTTAGCAATTGCTTGTTTCGGGTTGGGTATTTTCGTGTCAGGTACCTTGTTAACGCCAATAATAAAAGGTGTCAATGTATGCCGACAATTAATTCCCATCGTCCCACCAGGTTCGCCATAATCATGATCATATAATGATGCCACATAACCAACATCTGCTTCTTGACTTTCAAAACCACTTCTCCGCTTGGTAACAACATGCCCCTGTATGGGCGCACAGGCTGGTCGTGAAGCTTCATGCGCACTCATTATGAAAGTATCAACGCCAAGCTCTTCAGCAGCACTTGTGCGCATTTCATTGTATACACGATAAGTTGTAGATGTCATCACAGTATCTGCATATCGTTCAATGGACCATGTATGCCCACCTTTATCAATAAAACCAGATGGAATACCTTTGTCTATCCATTTCATGACCGTATCAGAGACCGCCTTATCAGGCGATTTAAGCCCTGTTGTTACTTCTGCGACTGATTGTTCAACTATCTTTTGATAGACCTGCATAACTGGGTTTTTGCCCAAATTAGTGGTCAATAGCGTTTGGTTGACTAGATTGTCAATATCTAGGAACGTCTGTTTCGCATAGTTAGATAACGTTTCTTGTACGCTGTTGTAACTTGGTGTGGTTGCATCAGTATCTGCCACAATTTGCTCAGCAGTATCCTGATAGACCTTCAAGCCTTCGTTTTGGATAATCTCATCAATCAACTCACGAGCAACGCCTGTCTGCTTAGCAACATACGCAATGTTCTCTTCATTGAGCATGTGCATATCGTTTAGCTTTTCTAGTTGCCACAAGTAAGGGTTATCTTTTAAATCAGCAACACCACGCTGCTTAATTCGTTTAATCATACGAATAAATAACTCTTGCGCCATATTGCTGTAAATGTCACCAACTACTGAAGCACCTAACAACATTTGGTCATCATTTACTTTAGCCATTATTCATCACCAGATGAGTCGTTATAAATATCTTGGTCTAAAGCACTAGATACAGGTTCAGACTCATCAGCAATCTCCTGTAGTATATCCAGCGCTTCATTCTCTGGCACATCAAGTATTTTCATAATGGCACGTTTCTTTGAAATCAGGCCTGCTGATACTGCTTGCGTGTAGTAAGTCAGTTGCACATTCTTATCAGTGAATACGCCATCATCAAAGTTAAACTGAACGTCACCAATCTGCGGAATATCACCGTGGTATAACCCTTCTGCAGTAGCTAACTCTAAGATAGTTACAACCAATTCTTGTAATGCTCGTTCGACGTTATTCAAATGTGAATTACGTGTTTGATAGGTCATTGAGTTTTCAGAGACTACTTCAGTCGCTGTCTTTAATCCATTGGCTGCATCAAATGAGAACGTTCCTGCTGATAAACCAGTCTGCATTTCCAGCGTTTTAATAAACTGATTGATTGACTGGATAAACTGATCGGCACGTATATCGGTAGACAAGTCTTGTACTGAACTATTATCCATGTCGCCATTCAACCCAACATAAACGTTTTGATCAGTGTCAAAGAACTGTACAAAGTCACCACGTTCATTAACCATTTTAGTTAGACCTTCAGGTACTAGAACACGTCGTTGTCCCATCTTTACTTCCCAATGGAACTGGTCATAGGTATCGTTGATTTGTCGCAAGGTGCTACGCGCATTGTCAAAAATAGATAGTCCAAGTGGCGAAGTAATATTGCGGTTGTTGAAACCAAATGGCTTTAGATAAACGAACAATGGACGAGTGAAGTTATCTAGCTCTACATGTTCTGCTAAATCTGCATAGATTTCATTAGCCGATAACGTTTGGCGTACACCTACTTCATTATTATCCATTGAGCGATACAAATCGTTATCAATTACGTATTTATCGCCGTCCCATGAATGAAACTCTAACAACGTCCAATAAACTGTATCTTGACCCTCAACTGTGGTTGTTTTCGTAGCAATAGCTGCTTCAGATATATCATTAGCGTTTGATTGTAGCGGAAAGAACACGGGTGCTTGCACATAGGCAATCTTAATCTCATTACCATCTACATAAGGTCGCATTGCTAATCCACCTAATGCCAACCCTGATTCCAAATAACGCTCAAAGTTCTTAATGAAATCATTCTTTGAAAACACCTCATGAACATAGTCATCAGCTGCTTTATTATCAGCAATTGTAAATGTCATTTGCTCATTAACCAATAACGAGGCCATTCGTCTAACTAACACTTGTGCCATGTTTAGAGACGTGTATGGTCGATGCCTAATCTCGCCGTATGTATTGCGGTATGCCACGTCTTTAAACTTACCCTCAAAGTACTGTAAGTTCTCACGAATACGGTCATATTCCGACTCTGGCACGCCAATTCGTGGGTGGTCAGTGATGTTAGTTAGTGTATTTGTAACGCCCATCTTAGCGCCTCCTCTGCGAAAAAAATTTAAAACGGAATCAACTAATTTCATGGTTCACTCCTTATATCTTTAGTCCTAACAGCCGTGCATTATCTAATACGAAATACTTAAATGCATCGACCGTGTGATCGTCCACCTTGATTACTTTAGGCTCATCAGTTTCCACTGTCTTTTCGTCCCAACGATAATTACGGTGCTGTTCAACGAATACTTGATTGTTCTCATTATCCAAATAATAAAAGCGCCCACTCGCTACTAGCGAATAGACACTGTCAATCATGGTTGTATTCTTTTTCTTAGCGACTGGGTGCCAGCCAATACGATAGTCTTTGAAGTATTGATTACGTAAGGCAGCTTCAGCACTATCAATCGTGCGCTTAACAATAGGTAATCTACCCCAAGGTTTGTCCGTTTGATCGTTAATAAAATCATGTATCTTAACGGATAGCTCACTCGGTGCTAACTTAACTGCTTGACCTGCTGGTGAGTAGTAAAACGTATCTAGTAAGATAGCTTTCTTTTTAGCTGTAATGCCAACTAACAATACGGTAGTAGCTGACTGTGCATGCCCACTATCCAGTGCGTAAGCAACTTGAGATATCGGGTCATTGTTAGGTAACTCCTGCAATGGGTGGAACATATCCATGTTATACACGTTAGTTCCTAGTCCGACTGCCTCGCCTAAAAACTGCCAGCGATAATAGTCTGGGTCATTTACTTTGGCCTGTTCAATTTCATTAACGTATTGTTCTGATAAGAACTCCATCTCATCATCTAAGTATGTGGAATGATCCACTAACCAACCAGGCATTGTCTTACGCTCCTCTGCCCACTGATTGACCCAATCATAGGGGTTTCTAGGTGGGTTATAAGAGTAATACGTAACGACTTGTTTATTATCAGGCAACTTTGCACGTGTGTAAGTTAAACGCACTGTGTCAATCTCTTCCCAGCTATCATACTCAGCCAACTCCTCGAACCACATAGCACTTACATAACCCTTAGCTATTTTCTGTGACTTCTGTTTCATTGGATCATCAACGCCAAAGAAATAGAACCCGCTGCCAGTTACCCTATCAATAATCTTTAATGGTGAACGCAAGCAGCGGAATCGATTTTCAAAACCTAACATAAAGATAGCCCACTTAATTTGCTCATATACCGAGCCAGCTAACGTATTTCCAACTTTACGAAATACAGCAACATTCGACATTTTATCTGCTAGAAAATCAGTTACGATTTTAATAGAAATAGCAGATGACTTAGTTGAAGCTCGACCACCTTTAAGAACGAAATTCGAGTATTTCGAACAAAAGAACAGATAATCAAAATGTGGGTTACTCAAATTAGCAACATTAATCTTCATTATCCCTCCCTTTCTTTTGTCTATCAGAGAACACTAATTGAATCTCATCATAATCACTGGAACCCTCTATATACTCCTTAGCCTTTGCCTCAGCTATATCAGCTTCAGCGGTTAACTTGCGCAATTGTTGTTCTATAACCTTGTCATTATCTGGATAGCGTTTCAATATCTCCTTAATAGCACTGATACGTGTTTTCAAATCGGCTTCTTTTTCAACCGTTTCAACGCCCATAGGAGAGGCAACAACAACTGTTTCTTTAACCTCTCCTCTACCAATACCAGTAAGTAATTCAACGGCTTCTTTGGCACTCATAATGCGTTCAGAATCAATCGATTTCATACGTTCAGCTAAATAAGATTTAATTGTAGTATTTTGTAGTAATTTAGACACGTTTGTATTTGCATATTTCTTGCTGTAGCCTGCTTTAATCGCTGCCTGCGTAGCATTACCTGACTTGATATATTCATCTGCAAAGCGCTTTTGTTTCTCTGTCAGTTTCATCACATATCACCCACCTCGCTTTTTCTTTTGCGCTTCATCAGCTTTCTTTTTCTTCTTATCAATCGTGCCGATAATCTGCTCTTCTAATCGGCGATACCATTGGCTACTCATCTACATGTCGTACTCCTTTTCAGTGCAAAATAAAAAGGCAACAATCTTTTGATTGCTACCTTCATAATCAAAATTTTAAAATGGTGGTTTCATAACTTCAATTGGCCAGTCTGTCTTTTTACCTTCATGAGTGGTTAAAGATAATTTAATTTTATTCGTTTTTACGTAATCATAAACTTTTTTTGGAAAAAACTTATTATTTGAAATATTATCAAAACCATTACAATATATAGTTTGCACATCACCTGCTTTTATTACTTTTGGATTAGACATAATTAAGTTAAATTTACAATCCTTTTCTATTTCTACCTCTAATTCAGTAACTAATAAATTAGCATTACCTAGATTAGATAATATTACTTGAAATTCTGTCACATTCTGTGAATGAGCAACTTTACCAGATCTTCCACTGGGATCATCTATTATTTGCGGTATTTTTCTAACTCTGCAAGAAACTTTTGCATTAATTATCCCTTTTTGCTTTTTAGTATAACTAGCAAACCATACAGTACCAATCGTGCCAGCTGCACCAACCCATTCAGCTACATTCCCATATATTTTAGGATTTTCATAAACAAATTCTTGTATTAAAAAAACAATTATTGTTGCTGTAACACCACCCGTAATACCAGCAATGATCACGTTCCACATATTTTTATCTTTCATCTTTAACCTCCGATATAATAAATATATTACTAGAGATATATTTTAATGAAAAATAAAAAGGCAACAGACAAAGTCTGCTACCTGATTGCTAATTAATATTTTCTTTTCCTGTCTGCACAATGAATCAACCATTCCTTAACAGGTCGCCCTATTGCAAAAATAATTAAACACACTATGCCATACAAACTCAACGAACAAACAAGAAATATTAAATGTGACCAAGACAGAGTGGAGTGACTGTAAATAAAGCCACTTATAATAACTCCACCAGCTACAGATACTATAACAAATAATTTTCTAATGCTAAAAAAATAATGTTTGTGCGCTAAAGAGCCTATTCCCTGTAACAATCCCACTATCAACAGATATATTAAAATTGTTGCAAATCCTGCTAATAATACATTGGTTCCAATAACTTGGGCACTTACATCAAAACCATTTTCTGTAGAAATTGTAAATATGTTTTTCAATAAGGTTGCTGCCCCAAATAAACTGAAAGATATAGAGATAAAAATACCTAATACAGAAATAAAACTAGTGTAAAACTTATCCATTTTTTCACTTAATTTTTCTTCTGTTCTTGTAAACTGATATCTAAACCTTTCTTCCATTTCTTCATATGAACCCACTAGTTGATTTTGACCATTAGACAACTCAGAAATTTGTTGCATTTGATTCTGATACAAAGACTCTTTTTGCGTATTTGACAACTCTATATGTGAGACAATTTTGATTAACTTTCTATTAATTACCTTATTTTGAGAGGTAATAATATATTTTCTAATAAGGTTTTTGAAGCTCAGAATAAAATAATCCATTCCGTCTGTATCTTCCAGCATAAATACTGTTTTAGATATTACATAGTAAGGAACACTCAACTGATCATTTTGTCCTTCTAACGTTTCCACAAGTTGATCAAAAGGCTCTTGCATATTTGATTCAATATTATCAAAATTATCGGAGTTTAGGCCCACATTCAGCAGTGATTTTAACTTCTTTTCAAATTCGACTTTGTCCTCTTCATCCCATAACTTCATCGACTCCATAACTAATCAAACTTCTCCATCCTGAAATATATTTTTCATTATCAATCCAAAATTTTTCTTCATGTGAGTCTCTAACCAATTTAAAAGGATCCTCATCAAGATATTTCAATATACTTTTATTAATAGGCTTAAAGATATCTATTTCATGTTCATTTTCTACTATAGGTGATGCTCCATTCGGTTTATACAATTCATATACTTTACGGACTACTGGTCCGTAACGCCAAACTTCAAAAGGTACATCATAGATATATTCTGTTTGTTCTTTTGTAAATGTATTATGCTTTAATGCATCCTTTAGCGAAAAATACATTACCTTTTGTAACTGTAGATTAGTTATTTTTTTATCGTTTTCATTTGCAACAGCTATAATATGATGTGCGAAATCTAACATACTCATAAACTCACCTCCAGTATATTTTTTAATAATGTACAAAATGTTTCATTCTTAAATTCAGTTTACTTTTGTTCAATACCTTCGTCAAGTAATTGCTCAAGTAAAAACAAAGTTAAAATAAAGTTAAAAAACAACACATAAAAAGGCTACCCGATTGGATAACCTTTAATAACTAATGTATCTGATGAGTTTCGAACTCATTTATTACTAAACCTGAATCTTTCATTTCACAGAATGAAGATCAACAACTTACTGCATTACCTAATATGCTACAAATACGTGCCTATTTGCTCAACCAATCAACATTAATAGATAGACTATCTTATAACAATCATATAATTAATCGTTAGTAGCCTCTCTAAGCAAATAATCTTAATAGAATTAACTATATCATAATGAACATGATAATACAAATATTTTCAAGTTTATGCAAGTGGTTAGGATTTGCACCTAACATGATGTGTATTTTGCAACAGGTAATACTATTACGTATACTCCAACGCCAACTTATTAGCCTGCGCCTTCCCATAACCGAGTCGTATCACATCTTATGCTTAAGCGTCTACCTATTCCGCCACACTTGCTATGCGCCAGTTACACCTGACGTCTTTGATAGCTGAACCTAAGCACTCTCTTTTCTGCTTTTCGTTGTAATCAGGTTTGTTTATGTATGTGGAACAGTAGGGAAATAAATTGAGTGTAAAAAGGAGTTTCTCATGACTGTTCTAACTATTCCACAATACATATTATGAACCTTTTATCGGCTCAAAACGGCACTAAGCTGGAATTAATGTGGGTCGAAAGTGGGTGGTCGGTTTCAGACTCTCTCCTAACCAAATACCAACGACTTCCTTGAAATCATCTCGCCATGCTCTAACAGTACGTTCATCTACATGCTCATCAAACGCAATCTTAGTCCACGTCTCATGCCGTCCGTACTTAGCGACCAGCACACGCTGACGACAATCAACAGTCGTGCTTAACATCATTTCAATCATATCCTTTTGATACTGCAAGTCTTTCAGATAGCCGTCATTCTGTTCACGTATCATAGATGTTTCAACTGCATTGTTATAATCGTTCTGCTTCCGACCACCGCCAATGTTTTCATCTGGTGTGCGATCAAAATTATATTTCAGTTCAAGCTTGCGCATTTTCATATTCATTTCTAAGCGACCTGTAAAATAATCACTCAATAACTTATCTAACCTATCAGCCATTACGCACACCTCCTGCTATGGTATACAACTACTATTACTATACGTATTATACCATACAAAAACCGCTATACACCAACGTATAACGGCTATTTCTTTATATCAAATTCTGATAGTGATCACGCTTTTCAACTTTGTATTCATACCCTTCCAGTTGTTTAACGATATGATGTTGAAGCAACCAATAACTATCAGTTCTAAACGCCTCTCGTATTTCTGGCGTCCTCGTCCATACCAACTTACCTTGTTGCGTGTAGTTCTCTTTAAACCAGCCTTGACGGTCTCTGAAATAGTAATAAACTCTCATGCCAACAAGTACCCTGTTAGAACCAGTGCAACTAGCATTAGAAAGAATACCAGTATTATGAAATTACTCATTAGTGCGCACCTTCTTCCCATTTACCTGCCAAATGCATTTTTAGATAGTCTGTGTAATTGATTGCCTTATCCAACTCTTGCTCTGGATCATCTTTCAAGCCAACTCTGTCTGTGTACTTGATAATGTTGAACTTCATAGCCCCAGTAAATTCTTCTGGAGTTAGTAGCTCGTGCATAATATCAATCAACTCTTTTTGCCCATTCATATAATGAGCTGGGTGCTTAACCATATCTTCTGTCATTTTTACAATTTAAATACTTTTTCAATTTTTAACCTAACGAACAGATTTTATTGAATTTGTATTTTTCCGTCCTTTCCAAATTGAGAAGAAGCGACCATAAACCGCCGTTGCCAAGTAGAAACTCATAGTAAGCAACATTGGCAATGAACTTGCTGAATATCCTGCGAATAACGCTGACACCCAAAGGGCGATGTTCACGAAATCAGATAGCAACCAAAGCGTGTAACTGTCGCCATAGCCCTTGAAAACGTACAGAGAAGCCGTTGCACCGATAATCAATACAATTGAGTCCCACAGTGGGTTACTGTCTCCTAGCGCCTCATACGCAAGCATCATGGGGTACCAGAACGCCAACATGAACGCTAACGTCAATACCCAACCTGTCTTGCTTAAGAACTTCACACCATTCTCAACCTTGTGCCCCCACGTTTTCCACGTGAAGATAAGCGGTAAATCAATCAAAGCAACGAATACCAACTGATCTAACACACTCGCATAATGTCCTGCAGTCCAATTAATATAGATAAACCCAATTGCACTGATTAGTCCTAGCAGTCCGTTGATAGGCTTACCAATCATCATGTAAACAGTACATGCTGAACCTACCAATGTTGCAACCAATGTAATTGTTGATAGCCCTGTAATCGGTGCTGACAAATAGAATGCCAACTGTACACCAATGATAAATGCCAACATAACGCCACCTGCTGCATTAATACTCTTTAATTCTGTTCCTAGCCACTTCAAATAATTCAATTTTCTAATCTCCCATTTTCATAAGCATCACGTAAATCCAATATAATTTATTGTTCATCTTTCATCGAAACAGCAAACTCATTGTCTGTCCCGTTTGGTAGGTAATAACTTTTAGTCATTAATTGTTTTATTGCTTCATCAAATGTCATTATCAACTACCTTAATCGTCTCTGGGTGTAACCATGCTTGAACTACCTGCTTTTCAGACAATGGTGACCAGAAATTAGAGTGAAACTTTTCTTTGATAATATCATCAGCAGTTAAATTAGCTACTGCGTCCACGACACTTTCTTTTTCATACTCACTAGTAATAAACAAATACTGATTTTTTGTCATCTCAACAGTTGGTGCATAGTTGTCTTTTAATTCATTAATTAAATAGGTCAAAGCTTCACGACCAGTAGCCACCATGTCATCTTTAATAATAAAATCTTTCTTACCTGGTTCATCAGATGTATCTACGCCCAATGTGTTGCCCCAAATAATTTCAACCACTTCATCAAACGTCATTACCATTCCTCCCGATTGCTCAATGATTTAGCTTTCATAATCTGATATGCCTTACCGTGATAAACACTCAACAGCTCATCTAAATTGTTTCCTTGTCCAACAGGTAACGCATTGCCATTTTTATCAGGCATATTTGTGTTAAACACGATGTACTTTGGTATCATTTGCTGTCTCCTTATCCGCAATCAACATATCCACGTATTCCCGACATTTCTTTAAATCTTCTAAGCCGTTTTTCTTATCCGCTCGTGCCACGTACTTGATCACGTTAGCCACTTTCCATGCAGACCGCCCTAGCATGTCTCCTACGATACTATTGATGTGATCCTTAACTTCTGTGCCGTCACTCAACAAATAGTGCTTAGGGTGCTTTACGTTGTCGTATATCATACGTCTACCACCTCAACTACTTCCTGATGACTATTTGCCCAGCTCTCGGCTTCCTCTTTTGTGTCGAAACGTGTAGCATCATTGATGTAGTATCTATTAAATGCAATACCATGTTTTCCCGTTAAAACATAACCATGATGACCACCATCGTCAGTTTCTTTACTTCTTACAATCCACTTCTTAGGTTTCTCAACTTCAAATACATCTTCACCATTCACCCAACGAATAATTGCGATTAATCGGTTGTTGCTTTCGTAAACTGATACACAACCATCACGCCACCAGTTATACAATAAAGTAGGCAGATTACTAAGGGCTTTACAACCAATAAACGAGACATTATCTAATCTTAATGTTTCTTTCCAATCTTCTAGCTTGTTAATAAACTCTTCTGACACCACATATTTATCGCTCATCTGCTTCACATCCTTCATTATCATCTGCACGAAATACCTGCACGACAGCGCTGCCTATACTGCCAAATTCCATATAACCATGACCACCATTTTCATCTTCTTTAGTCATTAGTAGCCTCTCTCAATCATCTTGAGCGCCTCGTGAACTGTGAATTTATCATTTTCATGTTCATGTTCAAACTCTGCCCAATCTTGATACCCACGACTTTCAGCAAACTCATTTAAGTCTTTAAGTCCTACCCATTCTTTCATCTTCATACGGGTTTATCGGTCTTCACACCCTCGGCTGTTTGTTGTTAGTTCTCCCAATTTATTTCGACTCGGGGGTTATCTTTATCAATGCCTCTAAAATCGTCATACGTCGCCACCACAAAGTTTAAATTGTCGTTTGGCATAAATACCTGTCCACGGACTGAACTTGCCTGAAAGGCGTCAAAAATGAACTTATGCGTAAACGTCCAGTTATCTAAGTCCGTGCGTCTGTCTGGCAAGTACCAATCAAACTTAAATTTAGTCTTTGCTCCAATCGGAGCAAGTCCATCGACCATGGCTTGGTCAACTAGTGGCATGATTTTAGCTTGAATTTGATGCTTGCGCTTGTTGGCAATCATTCGCCCAGCACGCATACCATGGATCATAATCCAATTATTTAAAGTCATTTTGACTAACCGCATCTTGCCTTGCTTTTTCATTTTCATCGGGATAATAAATGCCGTTAGCGGAATTACTAACTTTGCCATTAAGCTACCCGCACAATCTTAAAATCACTGGGCTTCATGCCATAAACACTTGCTAGATATTCTTGCTGGTATGCCACCTGCTTCAACGAATATGCACCCCAATATCTATCTTCATTCAAAACATGGGCGTGTAGTTCATATTTTGGTTCTTCGTCCACCATTACACCTCCCTGATGTCTTTTAATTTAACCATTGCGATTACGTGCGCAGGGTTCTTTGGAATTAACCTTGAAAGCGTGGCATTGTCATATTTGTTAGCTAAAGCAATTGCATTATCATTTGATGTGATAATGGTGGCTTTGCCTTTTCTGGCATCTGCTAATCGAAACAACATACCCGCTACTTTTTCTTTGGCTTCCTTTTGAGTTTCCTTACCAAAATCATCAAGTATCAGCACATCAACTTCTCGCATGTATTTCTCAACAACTGCTAACTCTTGTTGCAATTTCTCATCATGAAATGGTTTGTATGTCATATCTCGCCATTCAACTAGCGAAACAAACATCTTGGAATATTTTTCAGTTAAGCCTGCTAGAATTGCTAACGCCAATGACGTTTTTCCAGTCCCTGCTTTGCCATAAAACATCACGTTGAACAATTGACCGTCCAACTCTTTCATGACCTTATATGCTTGATTAGCAACGTTTCTGGCGGTCTGTTCATTTTCACCTTGTTTAGTTGGTTGCCAATCTTCAAAAGTGAATGAACGTTTGTCTTCATCACCCCATAAACTAGCTGCTAAATATTTATTACGCTCTTGGGCTTGCCATTTGGCAGTGATTGCTTGGGCATCTTGCTGTTCTTTGGCAGCACGTTGTTCTGGTGTTAATTTTTTAGGTTCTAAACCTTTAGCACGCAACTGCTGTACCCAGCTTTGCATTGTGTCAGTCATACTTCACCCCTCCAATGCGCTTCCATTTCTCGTGCCCATTCAGCATTATCATCATTAGTTGGCACTTGGTTACTCTGTCTCTTCTCTTTATAATCTTGTTTACTGGCATTCCACTTAGCAACAGTGGTGATGCCGTTTTTAACCTTATCTTCCAAAATTGCTCGTACGTAATTATAGTTACGTTTACCATTGTCAGACGCTTCTTCTAGTGCCTTAATAACGACACCAATTTCTAAACCATCATCTTCAACATAGGCGTATAGGTTTTCAATTTGTATTGGTTGTAAAATTAGTGCAAAACCAGTTTCATCAATTGCTTGTCCTAAATCTTCATGAGCGGTGGCGGTTGTGGTGGCTTCTTCTGCCTTACCTACCTCTAACCTACCCTTACTCTTAACTAACCTATCCTTACCTACCCTTACCTTACCTGTGTCAACAATTCGTGGACGTACCGTCGACGGGTCGTCCACGTGATACTTCCCATTATCGTCAATGCCCAGTCTATCAAGCTCTTGGGTATACATTGTTTGGTTATAAGTGTCTTTTCTGATGTAGTTATGAATACGCCAATCACGAATTACGACTACGCCAGATTGTTCGAAAGGAATCAGTAATTGTTTTGCAATTAGCAACTTTTCATCATCGTTAGAAGCCCCAACCATGCGCTTAATTGTGTTGATATTTCCAATAAACCCATCATCATCTGCATGCATATTCAAGTGAAAATACAACGCTTGCGCTGATAATGGCATATCCAAAAATATATCTGTATCAGTTACTTTCTTACTAAACATTCTGCGTTGTGCCATATTTCCTCCTAGAATGGTAATTGGTCTTCAAAGTTATTGCCGTTGCCATACCCCCGTGATCCACCAAAATTATTTTGCTGTGGTTGTTGGCGCTGTTGATTGAAGTTCCCTTGTGGTGCTTGCTGTTGGTTGAAATTGTTTTGTTGCGGTGGCTGTTGATTAAAGTTATTTTGTTGTGGTTGACTAGCCCCACCTTGCTTACGTTGGTCAGTCACTTCCTTGCTTTCTAATAGCGAGAAGTTATTAACGACAACTTCAGTAACGAATACTTTTTGTCCTTGCTGGTTATCATAGCTACGTGTTTGTAGTCGTCCTTCCAGTCCAATCAATGAACCTTTAGCTGTCATATTTGCCATGTTTTCAGCGCTCTTACGCCAAATAACAAAGTTAATAAAGTCGCTACCTCGTTCACCATTACCGTCAGTAAATGAGCGTTCAACTGCTACTGTTGCACTGGCTACGGCTGTACCTGACGTGGTATATTTCAACTCCATATCTTTAGTTAGTCTGCCAGTTAGTGTGACGTTGTTTATCATCTATTTCCTCCATTCGTTTGTAGGTCATAATGCCTAGCTGATTTAATGTTTGTGGATCTAATAAAATTCCCTTAATGTGGTATTTTTCTTTGAATGTTGGCCAACCTAATTTGTGTGCCTCTTGATGATGTTCACGACATAAAGCTATGAGATGCTTTTGCCGATGGTCGACTAAATTGCGGTCGTTACCCATGCCAACTGCGTCGAGATGGTGAACGTCAGCGTGTTTGCCACAAATAACACATGACCGATATTTCAACGATTGATACATATACATATCCAAATCGTCTTGATAAGTAAGTCCGCTATGTGACATTGGTATGTGGTTTCTAATCGCATAATCAAGTAAGAATGTGATAAATTCCCTTGCAGTTGTCATATCAGCATTTGCAAAACTGAAATATGGTGTACCAGTTTCAGCAGTGAAATAGTGTTTCAACCATTCCTTACACTCCTCTGGTACATAGCCTGACCACCTAGCAATTTCGCCAATGATCGCATAAGCCTTTTTACGCTGAACATTGCTCAAATGTCGTTCATCTTGTACATTAACCACAACCTGCGGTTGGTCTTCGGTAGTAAACAGGGACAAGCTTGCCAGCTCTTCACGATTTTCAAGCGTAATAACTACTTGATTACCATTTATCGCTGTAATTTTTCCCCATAAATCCATTACAAAACTCCTACATTTTCTGGATCAACACGATAAGTTGACCGATACAATCGACTATATGTTTTTGCTTGAACTGGTTTCTCTTCACCATTGATTAGCCTGACGATATGGTCTTGGTTTGCTAAGATTTCACGCATGCCACGATCCAACGTTTCCTGTTCAATCTTGTAAATATCGGCTAATGGCTCATCTTCTTTACTGACTGCCACAATGTATACTTCAAATTCTTTGCCAGTCATTTGGCGTAACATTTCTTGATAAGCTGCCATTTGAATGTGGTAGCCCCTACTGATGAAAAAATTCTCGTATTCGTTGTAGTAGTCAGACCGTTCACCACCTACTAAGCCATGTGATTCCTTTAGTGATCTAACTGTTTTGAAATCGACAAAGTATTGTTCTTCTAAGTTCACCGCATCTAACTTGCCACGCCAATCAACACCGTTTATTGAACCATCAATGACATACTCTTTATCAGGCGCACCGTTTACTAATGCCATAATGACCGGGTCTGCTTCAATGCGTTTAATCATTTTTTGAGCAACTTTGAATTCCGTTTTTAAATCACCCTTTGTCTTGCCACGTTGTGAAATGATTTCAGGATGTTCATCAATAAACGCTTGGTGAGCTTGTGGGCTTTCAAAATACGAATGTAAGAAATTACCTACTAGCAAGGCTTTATTGTCATCAAAGATGTTATAAGTGCCTGCCATATTTGCTAATGCTTCTGCTTCCCCGTTGAACAAGAAGTTCTTGAAAGTAGATGCGTGCATGTGAATATACGCTTCTCTTGGGTCATAATAATCTAATTCTTCTGCCATGATTTACCCCCAAAACTCATCTGGTTGATAAGGCGTGTCACCCATGTCAATCTCTTCATCAGGTTCCGTCTTTTGCTCATTCAAGTAATCTGCTACTCGTTCTAACAATTGGACTTTAGTTGCACTCTGTTGATATAGCGTGTGATGTTGATCTAACCAGTGTTTTATTTCTGCTACCGTATTTTCGCTATTTACTTGGTCAGGTGCGCTTTTAACTGGTTCATCGGGTAATTCTTCAACTTGGGCTGTTTCGTCGTTAAACGGCAATTCTGCGTCGCTTATGACGTCTTTCTTTGGTGCTGGTTCTGGCTCAGGTTCACTGACTTCTTTAACAGGTTCTGGTTCAACATTCTCTGGTTCCTTTGTAGCAACCTTAGCCATGCGAGATAAGGCATTTTGCTTTGGTGCTGGCGTCACATCTTTAGGATCGTCATCATAATTATTCTCATTGGCCGTGGTGCTATTAATTGCTGCAATCAAGTTATCGTCATCTCCTGAAGTGTTGATAATATTCTTAGCTGCTCGGTTGATAACCGTACGTTTTGCCATTTCTTCAGGGAACTTTTTATGAACATTGGTAGATCTTGCTTGTCCCCATGATGTATCAATTTGTTTCTTAGTCATGACCTCATATTGCTTTTCCCTATCAGCCTTAGTAATTACTGCATAGGCTCCGACAATTTCGTTGTCTAGCTTCATGAAATCAGTGTGATGTGCTTTGACAATCAAGCCGCCATTCTCATCGTAATCAACATCAAATTCTTCATCTTTGCGTACAACATATGCTTGAATATCCTTGATATCTTTCAAACGTTTTAGAACTTGTTGTGTTCCAAAATATGATCGTTGCATTTGTAGTTGGTTACCGTATGCAATGAAATAGACTTGAGTCTTTGCTGGGCTTAGCCCTTGTACAACCATGTCAAATAATGTCTTTTTGATTGAATCTGCCGATACGTTGGTAATACCCTTTACCGTTGGCAGCGTTGCCACCGCCTCTTGTAGTGCATTTGCAACATGGTACCCATCAGGTACCTTAAAACCTTGTGATTCAACTAGGTCCTGAAAATTTTTAGTTACTGAGTTGGCAACTAATTGTTGTGATGCAGTTTTTGAAATATTGAATGTCTCTGTCATTGTCTTTCCTCCGTATTAACTTTGTAACCGTTCTTTTTTATCCATGTTTCAGACTTTTCTAGTGGAATGTACTCACCATCTATTTCCACAATTTTGTCTCCTAAATAGATTTCGTCACCCTCGAAGTCATAGCCCCAAGGTGCTTCATCATCTGGTGGATCTATCAAGTCATTTGGCATATAGTGCCTCCTTGTGTTAATCTTGAAGGGTAATTTGTCTCCAAGCTAATTACCCAACGTCTGACCAGTGCCATGGTTAGACGTTTTTTTGTGTCCGATTAAGTAATCAACTGATACATCAAAGT
>NZ_BJEC01000022.1 GCF_005405465.1 Weissella thailandensis | reverse complement strand
AAGCATCTAAGTGTGAAACTCGCCTCGAGATGAGATTTCCCATTCAGAAATGAAGTAAGACCCCTCAGAGATGATGAGGTAGATAGGCTAGAAGTGGACATGTGGTGACACATGGAGCGGACTAGTACTAATGGTTCGAGGACTTAACCAAGTAGCAAGGGGTGTAAGGCAAGAAAAATAAGCAATTATGATTCAGTTTTGAGGGAACTAAGTTCACTCAATAACACGTGTCGTGATGATGGCACTGAGGTCACACCTGTTCCCATACCGAACACAGCAGTTAAGCTCAGTAGCGCCAAAAGTAGTTGGAGGATCGCCTCCTGCGAGGATAGGACATCGCGATGCAGTAATGGACGTTTAGCTCAGCTGGGAGAGCACCTGCCTTACAAGCAGGGGGTCACAGGTTCGATCCCTGTAACGTCCATAGTGGATTATGGATACATATTATTTATAGAAAAGTTACCGAGTATTTGGTAACTTTTTTATTTTAAAAACGATATAACGTGGATAAAACAAAAATCCATCCGTTATGAAACCGATGTTTCTGATATAATGGATACTAGTTTGTTTGTAGAGAATCGAAAGGAAATTTGATATGTCGGATTACGCAGTGAAGTATGAATTGCTTCACGTCGAAAAGCATACAGGTGCACGATTAGGGAAAATTACAACACCGCATGGGGAAGTTATGACCCCAATGTTTATGCCTGTGGGTACACAAGCGACTGTAAAAGGTGTGTCACCACGTGAATTGAAAGAAATTAATTCACAATTCATTTTATCAAATACATATCATTTATGGTTGCGACCAGGAGATGAGTTAATTGCTCGAGCTGGTGGTTTGCATAAATTTATGAATTGGGATGGTCCAATCCTAACTGATTCAGGTGGTTTTCAAGTCTGGTCATTATCAGATCATAATCACATTACTGAAGATGGGGTGACCTTTAGAAATCATTTAAATGGTGACGAAATGTTCTTGTCGCCAGAAGTTGCGATGCGAATTCAAAATAACCTTGGCTCAGATGTTATGATGCAACTGGATGAAGCAATTCCGTATTTTGAGACATATGATTATGTTAAAAATTCAGTTGAACGAACATCGAGATGGGCGGAGAGAGCACAAAAGGCTCATAAACGTGAACAAGATCAAGCTTTATTTGGTATTGTTCAAGGGGCAGGTTTCCGTGAATTACGAAAGCAGTCTGCACAGGATTTGGTATCATTAGATTTACCAGGTTATGCCATTGGGGGCTTGTCAGTTGGTGAGTCAAAACCAGAAATGAATCGTGTACTTGATTTTACTGTACCGTTTCTACCAGAAAATAAGCCACGTTATTTAATGGGGGTGGCTGCTCCAGATTCATTAATTGATGCTGCAATTCGTGGTATAGATATGTTCGATTGTGTGCTACCAACTCGAATTGGTCGTAAGGGAACCTTGATGACTTCAAATGGCCGTATTGTGATTAAGAATGCAAAATATAAAGATGATTTTTCATTAATTGATCCTGAGACTGAAGATTATGGTTCGCAGCATTTTACCAAAGCTTATTTACATCACCTTTTCAAAACAAATGAATTATATGGACAAACAATTGCATCAGTACATAATTTACGTTATTTGCTGAAATTGATGGAAGATGTCCGTCAAGCGATTGCAGAAGACCGTTTACTTGAATTTAGAGAAGAGACTTTACGTAAGTACGGTTATTTTGAGCCAAATGCTAGATTGTTTTAAAGTTAGTCAATATACTTAAGGAGTTTAAATTTATTATGAACGCAAATATACTTATTTTAGTTGTATTTATAGCCGCTATGTACTTTATTATGATTCGCCCACAACAAAAGCAACAAAAGAAGCGTCAAGCTATGATTAATAATGTTCAAGCTGGTGCTGAAGTAATCACTATTGGTGGTATGCATGGTACTATTGCAGCAGTTAATAAAGAAGCACATACCTTTGATTTAGATGCAGAAGGTGTGATCTTGGTTTTTGAATTATCAGCTATTCGTCAAGTTGTTAAAGAAGCTAATGCATCAGTTACGACAGAAGAACTAACAGGAGAAGCGCCTGAAGTTAATGAGTCTGAAGCAGATTCTGATGATAATCAGGAAACTACTGATGCGCAAAAAAGTGAAGAAAAATAAGCTTTGTAAGTTGTGAGATGAGTCTTTGAAAAATGCTAGTATTGCTAGTAATATTTTTCAAAGGCTTTTTATATGTAATTTTATAAGAATGTCTTATGATGAAAGTAAATAAGTTTGATCATTAAGGGAGGGATTTCATGGCCAATTTATTAGAAATACCAATCCATTTGAATACGAATCGGAAAATTTTGCATATTGATATGGATGCTTTTTATGCACAAATTGAAATGCGTGATAATCCTGATTATAAATCAGTGCCGTTAATATTGGCGAACGATCCTCGTAAAACAGGTGGTCGGGGTGTAGTTGCAACTGCAAACTATTTAGCACGTGAATTAGGGGTTCACTCGGCAATGAGCGCTGCTGAAGCTTTAAGTTTGGCACCGCAAGCTGTTTTTGTTACGCCGAATTTTTCTAAATATCGTGACGTTTCTCAACAACTTCATCAAATTTTTAAACGTTATACCAATAAAATTGAGCCAGTAGCCTTTGATGAAGCTTATTTAGACATTACAGAGAACGTGCCAAATATAGATAATCCAATTCAGTTGGCACATGAGTTACAGCAGATTATTTATGAAGAGCTTGGGATGACGAGTTCAGTGGGCATTTCTTTTAATAAATTTTTAGCAAAATTAGCTTCCGAACATAATAAACCAAGTGGGTTAACGGTTATCAATCCAGAGGATATTCGTCCCTTTCTAGATATGTTGCCGATTAATGAGATGCGTGGTGTTGGTACTAAAACTGCTGAACAAATGACGTCGTTGGGTATTCATAATGGTAAGGACTTGTTTAATACGACACAAAATAAATTGGCCGATACATTCGGAAAAAGTGGTTATATTTTCTATGAGCGAATTAGAGGTGTTGATGACCGTCCGGTTGTTTGGCAACGAGAACGTAAATCAATTGGTAAAGAAAGAACGTATGGACCATTTTTAGATTCCGAACAAGCAGTGATTGATGAATTAAAAGACTTGTCCGGTAAGTTAGTGAAATCATTGATTAAATCACAGTTACATGGTAAAACGTTGGTGCTAAAAATTCGAGATGATGAATTTCAAACGGCTACGCATCGTGCGACAAGGATCGATTTTTTCCCGAATGACGAAGATGAAATTTATCGTGTTGCACAAGATATTTTGGAAGAACTTGGTGGTTATCAAAACCCCATTCGTTTACTTGGGTTAACCATGACCAATTTGGCTGCGCTATCCTTTGAAAATGTCGTATTACCTTTATATGAGTAGGAACTCATGTGATTTTTCTGATATACTTACATATATTGTCGATTCATATATCGTTAACACAATCGTTAGTTAATAAAAATTTTTAATAGAATAGAGATTTGCTTATGACAGCGCAAACAGCAATATTAGCGCAAATAAAGGCTGCACACACAATAATTATTCATCGTCATCAAAGACCAGATCCTGATGCCTTTGGTTCACAATTTGGTTTAGCAGAATTAATAAAAACATCATTTCCTGAGAAAAAGGTACATGTTGTTGGAAAAGCGGTACCAAGTATGGCTTGGATGGGCCAAATGGAAAAAATTCCAAATAATTTGTATGATGATGCTTTAGTTATTGTCACTGATACAGCCAACTCACCACGAGTGGATGATCGTCGATTTGACTATGGTAAGGTATTAGTAAAAATAGACCATCATCCAAACGATGAACCATATGGTGATTATACTTGGGTAATAGAGGATGCTTCATCAACATCAGCGATGATTTTTTCATTTTATCAAGAATTTTCTGATGAATTAAAATTATCGGATAAAGGTGCTGCATTTTTGTATTCAGGAATTGTTGGTGATACGGGACGCTTTTTATATGGTACAAGCTCTGAGACGATGAATATTGTTGCTAAGTTGATGAAATTTAATTTTGATTGGGTAAAAATCAACCAGCAAATGGATACAATTTCATTACCGGCCGCCAAAGCATCTGGTTTTGTCTATGAAAATATGATAACGACGCCAAATGGTTTCAACTATATTATTTTAACTAGTGACATTGTTGAAAATTTTAACCTGGGAGATTTTGGTACGGCGTTTATTGTGCCATTACTAGGTAAGGTGAATACGGTCAAAGCATGGGCGGTGTTTGAACAACAAGATGATGGTTATTTCAGAGTGAGATTACGATCACGTGGCATCATTATTAATGAAATTGCCAAGCGGCACGGTGGCGGTGGCCATGAGTTTGCGGCTGGCGCAAAAGCAAAGAATATAGATGAAATTAATGACATCATTCATGAAACAGATAATTTACTAAAGGAGCAAACAAAAAGATAATGGCGAAATTTACCGATTATAATTTACGATCAGAGATTTATGAAGCTCTGACGGCATTACATTTTAAAGAACCAACAGCTGTGCAAGCAAAACTTATTCCAGTTATTTTACAGGGACATTCAGTGGTTGGACAGTCACAGACGGGGTCAGGGAAAACTCATACTTTTTTAATCCCAATTTTTCAACAATATGATGCTGAAAATCAAAAAGTACAGGCAGTTATTACAACACCTTCACGAGAATTAGCACAACAAATATATGAGGCAGCCAAGCAATTAGGCAGCACTTTTTCAGAATCTGATCAACCACGGATTAGCTTGTATGTTGGTGGAATGGATAAAAGCCGTCAAATTCATCAACTAAAAAATAAGCAGCCACAAATTGTTATTGGAACGCCTGGTCGTATTAAAGACTTATACCAAGCTGGTGAACTAGATATTCATACGGCCAGCACACTAGTCGTAGATGAAGCAGATATGACTCTTGATTTAGGTTTTCTACCTGACGTAGATGCGATTGCGAGCGCAATGCCTGAAGACTTGAAAATGCACGTCTTTTCAGCAACGATTCCACAGAAATTGCAACCATTTTTGAAAAAATACTTGTCAAACCCTGTCATTGAAGAAATCCCTTCAGAGACGGTGATTGCACCAACTATTAAAAATATTTTGGTGGGTACAAAGGGTGAAACTAAAGATACTTTAGTTTATAACTTATTAACGATGGGAAATCCATATTTGGCACTAGTTTTTGCAAATACAAAAAAAAGGGCACATGAGTTAACAAAAAGTTTACGTAGTCGTGGCTTAAAAGTCGCTGAAATCCATGGTGGTATTCAACCACGTGAGCGTAAGCGTACGATGCAACAAATTCAACATTTAGATTATCAATATGTCGTTGCTACTGATTTGGCGGCCAGAGGAATTGATATTCCAGGTGTTTCACTAATTATCAATGATGGCATTCCAACAGAGTTAGAATTCTTTATTCACCGAGTTGGTCGAACAGGCCGAAACGGTATGTCTGGAACAGCTATCACAATCTATAATCCAGATGAAGAAAATCGTGTCCAAATGGTTGAAAATATGGGCGTGAAATTTGAGCCAATGACCTATGCACATGGTGAATTGAAATCGGGTTATGATCGTCGTCGTCGTCAGAAACGTGCAAAGACAACTGCTAAATTAGATCCAACCATGATTGGTATGGTGAAAAAGAAGAAGAAACGTGTTAAGCCGGGTTATAAACGACAAATTAAAAATAATATTGCCCGTGATGAAAAATATAAGAAACGTGTTGCAGAGCGTGAGACGTTACGTGCTGCTAAAAAAGCAAAAAAAAGGTCACACGGTAAATAATTCGTTAATTTATATTTACAAAAATATTTCAAGTTTTAAAAAGTAAGAAAAACATTAACGGATATGATATAATACCCACAAGGACATGTCAGATTATTTCTTAGAGCGCACAGAAACGTTGTGTTTGATGGGAACAACGCTAAGAGTTGTTTGACGCTACCTATTTATATTTGTTTACGAAAGTGAACCGCGTGCTAGCGATATTAGCAATTAAAGAGGTAATGATACAGACAATCATTGCAATCGGAGTGGTACCGCGTATGAGCGTCTCTGTTATTGCAATGACTGCCTGTTTTTTTATTTAATATTTTTTGAAATGAGGCTTACATTAAAGATGAAAGAATTATCATCGGCTGAGGTTCGTAGCCTATTCTTGCGCTTCTTTGAAAGTAAAGGGCATAAAATTGAACCATCACAATCACTAATCCCACAAAACGATCCAACTCTTCTTTGGATTAATTCTGGTGTGGCGACTTTGAAGAAGTATTTTGATGGAACAGTTGTTCCTGATAATCACCGGATTACAAATGCACAAAAGTCAATACGAACAAATGATATTGAAAATGTTGGTCATACAGCCCGTCACCATACATTATTTGAAATGATGGGAAACTTTTCAATTGGTGATTACTTTAAAGAAGAAGTGATTCCATGGGCTTGGGAATTACTAACAAGTCCCGAATGGTTCGGCATGGATCCAGATAAATTATTTGTGACAGTGTATCCAGATGATGATGAGACCAAAGACATTTGGTTAAATAAGGTTGGTTTACCAAAGGACCATCTTTATGATGAACCAGATAATTTTTGGGATATTGGTGAGGGTCCTTCAGGACCTGATTCTGAGATTTTTTACGATCGCGGGGAAGAATTTAACGACCCTGATGAATCAGAAAATTATCCTGGTGGTGAAAATGAACGTTACTTAGAAATTTGGAATTTAGTTTTCTCACAATTTAACCACCTACCTGGTTTGACAGATAATAAAGATTATCCTGAGTTGCCAACAAAAAACATTGATACTGGTATGGGATTAGAACGTGTTGTATCTGTGTTCCAGCACGCTAAGACTAATTTTGAAACAGATCTATTTTTGCCACTTATTCATAAAACTGAAGAAATTTCAGGACAGTATAAGTACGGTGAAGATGATACAAAGGACATTTCCTTCAAGGTGATTGCTGATCATATTCGTGCCGTGACTTTTGCTATTGGTGATAGTGCATTACCTTCTAATGAAGGGCGTGGATACATTATCCGTCGACTACTACGTCGTGCTGTTTTGCATGGTCGTAAATTAGGTATCAATCAAGTGTTCTTAAAGGAACTTGTTCCTGTCGTTGGTCAAATCATGATTTCTTATTATCCTGAAATTGCTGATAATGCTGACTATATTTCTTCAATTGTTGAAGCAGAAGAAATTCGTTTCAATAAGACATTGACTGATGGCTTGTCATTATTGGACGGTGTGATTGAAAAGGCTAAGAATGATCAGGGAGTTATTGATGGTGCAGTTGCGTTTAAGCTATATGATACCTATGGTTTCCCATATGAGTTAACAGAAGAGTATGCTGTTGATGAAGGCTTGAAAGTCGATCGTGCTGACTTTGATAAAGAAATGAAAGCACAACAGGACCGAGCACGTGCAGCACGTTCTAATAACGCCTCGATGGGTGTTCAAAATGAATTATTGACAGGTTTAAAGACACCATCTCAATATGTTGGTTGGTCAGAATTAACAGTTGAACAAGCTGAGTTGTCTAATTTAATTGTCGACAATAAGTTAGTAGAAGAAGTTAACACAGGTGAGGCACAAGCAATTTTTGCAAAGACGCCTTTCTATGCTGAGATGGGTGGTCAAGTGGCTGATCTTGGTACAATTTATGATGAATCTGGTCAACTAGTTGCTAAGGTAACTGATGTACAAAATGCACCGAATGGACAACATTTACATACTTTGTCTGTCAGTGCACCAATGTCTAGTGGTAAGATATATAAACTTGATGTTGATCGTCCATATCATGATGCGGTATCAAAAAACCATACAGCCACTCATTTGTTAGACCAAACTTTGCGTAATGTTCTTGGAGAGCATACGACACAAGCTGGATCACTTGTTACTGCAGAAGGCTTACGTTTCGATTTTACTTATAATGGTTCAGTACCAACTGAAAAATTACAGGAAATCGAAGATATTATTAATCAAAAGATTATTGATAACTTGCCCGTTTCATGGATTGAGACAGATATTGAAAACGCTAAAAAATTAGGTGCGGTAGCCGTCTTTACTGAAAAGTATGGTGAAACTGTCCGAGTTGTTTCAATTGGTGATTATAATGTTGAGTTTGATGGTGGTACACACGCTAATTCAACAGCTGAATTAGGCATGTTTAAAATAGTTAGTGAACAAGGAACAGGTGCTGGTATTCGACGTATAGAGGCAGTTACTGGTGCTGGAGCAATGGCATTGTTCAAGTTGCATGATAGTTGGCTAGCTAAGGCAGCAGAACAAGTGAAAGCACCACAACTTTCTGAAATTAATGATAAGATTTCTGTCCTACAAACAGCACTTAAAGAGGCAGAACGTCAGTCAGCTTCTCTTGAGCAAAAATTGGCTAATCAAGAAGCTAATGCTGCGTTTGCAAACCCACAAAAGGTTAATAACTATACATTAATTGCAACTGAAATGGCGGTTGAATCAATGGACGTGTTGCGTTCAACTGCTGATACGTGGAAGCAAAGTACACCATCAGATGTATTAGTTTTGGCTGCTAATCTGGGTGAAAAGGTTAACCTATTGGTTGCAGTTTCTCCTTCAGCAGTTAAAAAGGGTATTAAAGCTGGTGAACTAGTAAAGGCAATCGCGCCAGCAATTGGTGGTGGCGGTGGTGGTCGCCCTGATATGGCTCAAGCTGGTGGTAAAAACCCAGCTGGTATCGCAGACGCCTTTAAGCAAGCAGCTGACTGGTTACAAGAAAAATAAAAGTTAGTTTTATTAATGAAAACCTTAAAGGGAGGTTTGGGTATAATGAGTTCATTGGATAATACAGCAGTATTTAAATTTGGTAATAATGAATCGCATGATGTCCGAAAGATGTTGGAAGTTGTATATGCAGCATTGGAATCAAAAGGATATAATCCGATTAACCAAATTGTTGGCTATTTAATTTCAAATGATCCGGCATATATTCCACGTGTTAATGATGCTCGAAATTTGATTCGTAAATTTGAACGTGATGAAATTATCGAGGCATTGGTAACGGACTATTTAGCAAAGTAATATAGTATAGGAAGAGGTCAAATGATATGAAGCGTATTCTAGGTTTGGATGTCGGTTCACGCACAGTAGGTGTTGCAGTTTCTGATCAGTTAGGATGGACTGCGCAAGGCGTGGAAATTATTCAAATAAATGAAGATGAGAAAGAATTTGGCATCGACCGAATGAAAGAATTAGTGACTAAGTATGAGCCGGGTGGTTTTGTTTTAGGTCTGCCTAAAAATATGAATAATACTTCGGGACCACGTGTTGATGCTTCACGCGCTTATGGTGAGTTGTTGAAAGAAACTTTTGGGTTACCAATTGATTTTCAAGACGAACGTTTGACAACTGTTGAAGCGGAGCGCATGCTAATTGAAGAGGCTGATACGTCTAGAAAAAAACGTAAAAAGGTTATCGATAAGTTGGCTGCTGGTTTGATTTTGCAAAATTATTTGGATCGTAAAGGACCACTAGTAAAGTAAGAAGGTAAACAAATGGATGAAGAACAAGACATTATTACGTTAGTTGATGATAATGGGGCTGAACAATTATTTGAAGTATTATTCACCTTCAAATCGGAAGAATATGGTAAGTCATATATTATTCTTTACCCGGCTGGTTCAGGCGAGGATGAAGAAGTAGAGATGCTAGCCTATATTTTTGACCCAGAAGAGACAAAGATTGCCACAGAAGGTGGTTTGACACCAATTGAGGATGATGCAGAATGGGCCATGGTCGAGGAACATTTGAATCAATTTTTAGATGAGCAAGAAGATTAATTAAAGGTTAGTTGAGAACATCTATCCAATGATATCGGATAGGTGTTCTTATTTTATTAGGAGAGATAAGATGGACGAAGCAGAAGTTTTTATTTTGACTGATTCAGATGGTCAAGAGCATGAATTTCAAGAGTTATTTTCATTTGATTCAGAGGATTTTCAGCGGTCGTATATCATCCTAGGTCCGGTTACGGAAAATGAAGATGAAGAGGTTGACGTTTTACCATTTATTTATGATAAAAATGCGGAAGAAGGCATGTTACAACCTATCGAAACGGATGAAGAGTTTGCGATGGTCGAAGAAGTCATGAATACGATTTTTAACGATCCAAAATTACAATAATTAATAAACTTTAAGTTAAGAAAGACTGGGACAAAAGGATTGTCTCAGTTTTTTTAATGCTGAAAATTTAGTGATTATAATGTGGAAAATTTAACTGTATCTACGTCTTTATTATTAGAAAGGGGGGGACATATGGTTCAAATTAAAGCATTATATTATCGCTATCAACATCAGATATGCTTTAGTATCATTTTAATTATTGTAGGGATTAGTCTATTAATTTGGTGGCAGGTTTCTCAAAGTAGTGACGGTGTGTCATCAAAAGATTTTACGACCGTTGCAGATCATCAAAAAGATGCAAAAAAAATAAAAAAAACAACAAATAATGAAAAATCAGCAAACATTGTGATTGATGTGAAGGGAGCTGTTCATCGACCAGGTGTATATTATTTTGACAAGCAACCAATCGTTGCGGAGGTGTTAAGCCGTGCAGGAGGAATTTTGTCTAGCGTTGACAGCTTTCGAATAAACCTGGCAGCAACGTTAACTAATGGGCAGGTTCTCTATATTCCAACGGGAAATGAACAAGTGCCTGATATGTATCCTTTACCTGGACAATCTCCACAGAATGTTCAAGATAATCTTCAGGATAATCATCCTGATCAATCTAGTAATGATAAGATCAACTTAAATACTTCTGACAGTGTGGCGTTACAAAAACTACCAGGTATTGGTGAAAAAAGAGCACAAGATATTATTAAACAGCGTGAAACGATGGGCGGTTTTAAAGTAGTTGCCGATTTACAGGAAGTAAATGGCATTGGTGCAAAAACATTTGCAAAATTGGAACCTTTGGTAACGGTATGAAATCAGGATATTTATTGATATTAGGGATGTGTTTAGCGTGCATTAATGTCGTATTCTTATATCATTTTTGGTGGGCTATTCCTGGTTTTTTATGGCTGATTATTTTGTTATATCGTAAATTTAATTTTCGCCTATTGAGCACTTGTATTTTAATAATCGTTCTGAGTTATTTTATGTATTGGCAGTTCGGTATCAGTCGTTTAGATAAACAAGCTATTGGTGACATTAATTCTTATCTTGTGATTCATCCTGATAATATCGATTTCAAGCCAGGTTATGGTTCTGGCACTGCTAGATTGACGACTGGTGAAAAAGTACGCATAAGTTTCAAAAAACAGGGTGAAATAGCAAAAAAATGTTCTCAAAGTTCATACCCAATTTTTGTTCAAATTACTGGTAAATTGAATCATATAAATGAAGCACGTAATGAATATTCTTTTAATCCTAATGCTTATTGGCGTAGTCGAGGCATTGTACATCGTTTACAGGTGAAAAAAGCAAAAGTATTAGGAGATGCCAAACCAAGGAATTTTTTCGAGTTAATAGTTTGGACGATTCATAGTTTCCATTGTCGGTTGGTGAATTGGTTTGAAAAATTACCCAAAGGATTAAGAGATTATGGGGAGACCTTACTGCTAGGCTATACACGTTCAGAATTTTATATTGAAAATGGTGGTATTCAATTATTAGGTTTGATGCATCTATTTAGTATTTCAGGATTTCAGGTAACAATTGTCTACCAAATATGGCGTCGCCTATCACAACGGCTATGGATACAACGTGAGCATTCACTGGTTATTGTGCAATTTATTTTAATTATCTTATGGGTATTTGCTGGGGGCGTGCAATCCTTGATTAGGCCCGTATTTTTAGGTGTGAGTCAAGCATGGCGTGATTTACATTGGCTCAATATTGATGCAAAGGATGCTTGGGGATTAGCATTAATAGGTGGGATGTTAATTGAACCAGGAGTTTTACATAATTTAGGCGGTCAACTATCTTACTTACTGACTTTTGGATTACTTTGGCTTCAGAATCGTCCCTCGTGGTATCAAAGTATCTGGCTATCATTTTTTATTTTACCGACATTATTATGGCATACTTTTAGTTGGCACCCAGTTAGTTTAATCGCTAATCTAATAATCGTACCTATTTTTGTATGGTTCATTATGCCTGTTATTACCCTTGGAATTCTTGCGACCATCTGTCATTTTATTTGGTTGCAAACTATTTGCGAATGGATTATTAATAACATGCAGCTATGCATTAAATGGGGAGAAAGGATACCTGGTGAATGTTTATTTGGTCGGCCATTAATGTTATTTTGTATTGTTTTGACTTTATTACCTTTGATATGGCTAGTATCTCAGAAAAAATATTGGCTTGTGGTATTGATTTGTTGCTATTCAATATCTTGGTTAACCCCGCGAATGTTTTCCGGTGGGTTTATTGCATTTTTTGATATTGGGCAAGGAGATACGACCATATTAAGGCCAACGCATCAACAAGTAACTATGGTTGATGTTGGTGGTAAATTTCAATTTTCGCAGAGTAATCAGAAAAAGCAACCTATTACCAACTATCAGGTTGAAGAATTAATTCATTTTTTAAAAGGACATGCCATTGATAATATTCAGCAGCTAATACTGACGCATAAGGACATTGATCATATAGGAAATGTTTCAGATTTCCTAGAACAGATTAAAGTCGCAAAAATATACGTACCTGCTGGTATGGAATGTCAGGCTAAATTTAATAAGCGAATCACGAAATACATTCACTCCGGAGGAAAGGTATGCCCAGTACTAGCTGGGATGAAAATTACTAAAGATATTCAAGTTTGCCATCCGATACAACAAGGAGTGGGTGAAAATGATGATTCCATCGCAGTCTATGTTAACTTTAAGCGGGTTAGACTAATGATGACTGGAGATTTGTCTAAAAAAGGGGAGAAAGAAATTCTTAAACATTATAATTTGCCACCAGTAGATATTCTTAAATTAGGTCATCATGGCTCAAAGACTAGTACTGATGCGGACTTTGTTAGTCATTTAAGGCCAAAATTTGGTATTGTTTCAGCCGGTGTGAATAATCGATACGGACATCCAAATAAGGAAACGTTGATGACTGCAAAAAAACATCATATTGTTATTTATAATACTGCTAAGCAAGGCATGATTAAGATAAAATGGGGGATTTTTAATTGTTATCGTTTATTTTACGTTCACAAATTAAAACATTAGTGGGCAGAAACGTCGAGACGTGCTATCTTATAATATAGAAAAAGTAGGAGGAACGTTGTTTTGACCGTAACTTTAACAGATGTTTTGAATGATGTGCAGACAGGACAACTACATCCAATTTATTTTGTCCAAGGTCAGGATCAATATTTATTGGACCTGGTTAGAAAAAATTTTTTAACCGTTATCCAGCCAGAAGACCGGACACTGAACTTGGCGCAATTTGATTTAACAGAAGTACCCTTAGGTATGGCCGTTGATGATGCTAAGTCAGTACCATTTTTCGGTGACCAACGAGTGGTGATTTTAGACAATCCGTATTTTTTAACCGGTGAACGTCAAAAAAATAATCTAGAACATCATGTTGAAGATTTGGTGAACTACATTAAGCAGCCTGAGCCGCAAACAGTATTAGTTATTTTTGCACCGTACGATAAGCTGGATAACCGTAAGAAAGTCACAAAACTATTGAAAGAACAAGCGAGATATCTCTCATTTGTGAACTTAAGCGAAAAAGATATTAACCAATTTGTTAGTGATCGGCTAAATGAAAGAGGTTATACAATTGATTCTGAAGCAAAACAAGAATTGATTCGATTAACCAATTCTTCGTTGACCCAGATGATGTCAGAGTTAGATAAATTAATGCTTTATACGGTAGCAGAAAAGCAGATTGGGGTTGCTGATGTCAAAGATGTAGTGACTTATACGTTGACTGAAAATATTTTTGATTTAATTGATAGTTTATTAAAGGGGCAATTAACGCGTACCGTTAATTTGTACCATGAGTTGCTAGCTACTGGTGAAGAGCCGCTTCGTTTGCATGGTGCGTTAATTGGTCAGTTTCGTTTGTTGCTACAAGTTAAATCTAACGTGAAAAGCGAAAAAGGAATCGCCTCTGAACTGAAAGTTCACCCATATCGTGTAAAATTAGCTAAGCGTACTGTCAGAAAATTTAGTTATGTTAGATTAGCAAGAGCATATCTTGGTTTAGTGGGGATGGAGGAACAACTGAAGTCGACCGCCCAAGATCCAGAATTATTATTTGAACTGTTTATCTTAAAATATAAAAATGAAATGACTGAATAAAAAGCTTGCATATAGTTATTTAATTTAGTATGATACTTAAAGTGCATTAGCACATGACCTTCTACTATGTTTGACGGTTCACCGTCGTCATACGTTGTTTGAGGCGACTATATTATGAAAGGTGGATATCCAACAATGGCTATTTCTGCAGAACGCAAGAATGAAATCATCAATGAGTTCGCTCGTCACGAAGGTGATACTGGTTCAGTTGAAGTTCAAGTTGCAGTGTTGACTGCTGACATCAATGAATTGAACGGACATATGTCAGAGCACAACCATGACTTTCACTCACAACGTGGCTTGATGAAGAAAATCGGTCACCGTCGTAACTTGTTACGTTACCTGCGTAACAAAGATGTACAACGTTACCGTGAGTTGATCCAAAAGCTTGGTTTGCGTCGTTAATATAAATATATTAATCACGTTTTTATTTTGACATTTATCATCGGAGGGAAAAGCGATGCCAATTATTGAGTCATCAATCCAACGTGCCCGCTTGAACAAGGTGCAACGCGAGCGTAACATCTCACAATTAAGTGCATACCGTACTGAAGTGAAGAAGTTCCGTGTTGCTGCTGAAACTGGCGAAGGTAACTTGCAAGAGTTATTTGCTTCAGCTTCATCAGCAATCGATCGTGCCGCAGCAAAGGGCTTGATTGCTAAGAACAAGGCTTCACGTGACAAGTCACGTTTAGCTTCATTGTTGAACAAGTAATTTATAATTACAAATAGACAATATGAAAAGGCTAGTAGCATATGCTACTAGCCTTTTTTATTGTTTTTTATTGTATAGATTATAGGTGTTATTTATATATATCATAATATTTTATTTTCAATTTAAACTATTTTAATAATATGATAAATGACTTACTGGTTTTCTAGTATGCGCTTATGTGGTAGTATTGTATTAAACATTTAAACGTTGGGTAAAATAATAAACCCGTGAAATACAATGAGAATAGGAAGATTATGGCAACTACATTAGACATTATGCCGTTTGGTGGTGTACGTGAAAATGGAATGAACATGTACGCCGTGACGGTCGATGAAGACATATTTATTTTAGATGCAGGATTGAAATATCCTGAAAGTGACTTATTAGGGGTGGATGTTGTTATCCCGGATTATGCTTACTTGGTTGAGCATGCTGATAACGTTGCTGGAGTATTTTTGACACATGGGCACGCAGATGCGATTGGTGCCTTGCCTTATCTGTTATCAGATTTGCAAGTTCCTGTATTTGGTTCAGAATTGACGATTGAATTGGCTAAATTAGCTATTCATAATCAACCTGGCCTAAGAGACTACGATGATTATCATATTGTGAAAGGAATTTCTGAAGTTAGATTTGGTAATGTGACAGTTTCCTTTTTTGAAACAACACATACAATTCCTGAATCGTTGGGCATTGTTATTGAAACATCAGTTGGCCAAGTGGTTTATACTGGTGATTTTAAGCTAGATACAACAGCATTGCCATACTATCAAACAGATTTATTGCGTTTGGCAGAAATTGGTCAAAAAGGTGTTGTTGCGTTATTAGCTGATGCAGCTGGAACTGCTCATATTGGTACACCAGATCATGAATCTGTACTAGGTGATTACATTTTAGAAAATTTCCACTTACACAAATCTGGTCGTATAATTGTCGCCGCAGTCGCATCAAATATTCAACGTATTCAACAGGTTGTTGATGCCGCGTATAAAGTTGGCCGAAAAGTTGTTATTTCAGGTAACGATTTAGAGAAGGTTGTGCGAACTGCTTTACGTTTGAAAAAGTTAATATTACCTATACCTGAAAATGAAATGTTTGTTTCTCTTAAAAACTTATCAAAGTTACCTGCTGATGAAACGGTTATTTTAGAAACAGGTCGTATGGGAGAACCAATTCGTCATTTGCAGCGTATTGCCCATGGTGATGATCGTAATATTAAAATTCAACCTGGTGACTTGGTATTTATCACAACGACACCATCTACTGCAATGGAGGGCTATGTTGCGAAGACACGTGACATGTTATTTAGAGCAGGAGCTACGGTAAAACAAATTTCTACTGACAAAAAGTCTTCGGGACACGCTTCCAAAGATGACTTTCAATTAATGTTGAATTTGTTGAAGCCGCAAAACGTTATTCCTGTTCAAGGGGAATATCGTGTCTTAAACGAAGCATACCGGGCAGCAGAACAAGTTGGATATGATGATGATCATGTATTTTTACTAGCTAAAGGTGATAAGCTACGATGGAATGGTGAAAAATTCTACCTTGGGGGCTCGATACAAGTAACGTCAACAATGATTGATGGTTCTGGGGTTGGCGATATTGGTTCGATTGTTTTGAATGATCGACGAATTTTATCTGAGGATGGTGTCTTTATTGCGGTTATCACAATCGATCGTAAAAAGAAAAAGGTTATCGCACCGGCGAAAATTGATTCGCGTGGTTTCGTTTACGTAAAGACGTCGCGTGATTTAATGCATGAAGCGGCAGAATTGGTTGAACAAACTGTTTCTGAAGGAGTTAAGAATACAAAGGATTTCGACTGGGGTAATTTGAAAAACTCAGTGCGTGATGCTTTAGGAAAATTCTTGTATGAAAAGACAAGGCGTAAGCCAGTTATTTTGCCAGTCATCATGGAGGCAAATCAGAATGGTCGTCGCCGTCGTCGAACACCATCACACCAAGGTAATAAAAGTAAGACGGTTGGTGCTAAATCGGCCAAAAAACAATCTAATAAAAAAAATACGTCAAAAAACAATGACAAAAAGTCTGGCGTAAAAACGGCTAATCATAAGCCAAATAAGCCTCGTCGGCAACGAAAAAATCATAAATCAAATAAGCAGGTCAAACAAACTGTTGATGCGAAATAAATAATCAGTTTGTAATTTAGATAAAAATTCTTTTTTGTTTAACAATATAGTTAAATGAATGAGAATTTTTTAGTTTAGGAGATGTTTTTCTGTCTAAATTAGAAGGGAATTTAGTATGACAAATAATGAAAAGGTCAATGAACAATACACTTCCTTGGTTGCGGAGGCGAAAGAGGAACTAAATAGTGACTTAGTTAGTCGAGCATTAGATACTTTAAATAGCGCATATCAATTACAACAGACAGAAGAAGTCAATCATCTCTTGGCGACCACGCTGGTTGCACAAGGACAATTTCAAGAAGCGCAGACAATTGCAGACGAATATTTAAGTTCATATGCAAAAGATGAGCAAAGTGCAAGAGTTTATCTAGATTTATCATTGCATAATCATTATTTTCTGAACGCATGGGAGTTTTTGACTTGGCTAGCTGAAGGGGTGCAGGAAAAATTACAGCCTAAAGTTGTTGATGCAGAAAATTCTTATCGGTTGAGTCAGGAGAAGACAATCCGTACGATTGCTCGACAATTTTATCATTTAAGTGATGGTAATACGGTTGAACAACAGAAAAGGTTATTGGCTGCAAATAAATTACCTTTAAATGATTATCTAATTGGAGCAAAGTTTGTTTTGCGCGATCCGTTCTTATCACAGATTTCACGAACGGCGGTATTAGATCAATTAAGGCGCCTAAGAATCAAGGAGCCCGTCGAATTTTTAGATTTAGACGGGCACACACAAACGTATATTCCAGCAAGTTTAACAGCTCTTAAGCAAAATGAAATTTACAATAATATTTTAAATGAATTGGATAAGTATGCTAAGACCCTGGGGACTGATATGGTTCATGGCCTTAGCGAGCAGGTTCATTTATTATTAATGATAGCTTATCCAGAGTTGTCAACTGCTGTACAGGATGCCACGAGTTGGGTTGATGGATTAGTAGCTGAAACTTTTGGATATCCTATGCCAAACGAATCAGATGAGCAAATTACTTGGCGTAAAAAAGCACAAAAAAGCCTAATGGAGTTACTTAATTAGAAAAAAACGGTAGATATAAAGAAAAATAAGTAAAAAATATTTACAAAAATAAGGAATTTATATATAATAATTTCAGTCTCATATAGAGAATTAAAAAGATTTTCGTATCTTGTTGTTTCAGTTATTAGGTATGTGTAGTATACTTAAACTAAGCAATAAGGTTGGTTCAAATCAACCTGCGAATAATAGGAGGACAAGCTTTTGGCTAAGGAAAATTACGAGCGCACTAAGCCGCACGTTAATATTGGAACTATTGGACACGTTGACCACGGTAAGACTACTTTGACTGCCGCAATCTCAAAGGTACTATCAGATAAGGGATTGGCTAAATTAGAAGACTTCGCCGCAATCGATGCTGCTCCTGAAGAGCGTGAGCGTGGAATCACGATTAACACTGCTCACATCGAGTACGAGACGGAAAACCGTCACTATGCCCACATCGATGCCCCAGGTCACGCGGACTACGTTAAGAACATGATCACTGGTGCTGCCCAAATGGACGGTGCTATCTTGGTTGTTGCTTCAACTGATGGTCCAATGCCACAAACTCGTGAGCACATCTTGTTGGCTCGCCAAGTTGGTGTTGACTACCTTGTCGTATACTTGAACAAGACTGACTTGGTTGACGATGATGAATTGGTTGACCTTGTTGAGATGGAAGTTCGTGAATTGTTGTCAGAATACGATTTCCCTGGAGATGATATTCCAGTTCTTCGTGGTTCAGCATTGAAGGCCTTGGAAGGTGATCCAGAACAAGTTAAGGTTATCGAAGAGTTGATGGATACTGTTGACTCATACATTCCAACTCCAGAGCGTGATACTGACAAGCCATTCTTGATGCCAGTTGAAGACGTATTTACGATTACTGGTCGTGGTACTGTTGCTTCAGGTCGTGTTGATCGTGGAACTGTTAAGTTGAACGATGAAGTTGAAATCGTTGGTTTGAAGGAAGATGTTCGTAAGACAGTTGTTACTGGTATCGAAATGTTCCGTAAGACTATGCAACAAGGTGAAGCCGGTGATAACATTGGTGCATTGTTGCGTGGTGTTGACCGTAAGGAAATCGAGCGTGGTCAAGTTTTGGCTAAGCCTGGTTCAATTCAAACGCACACTAACTTCTTGGCCGAAGTTTATGTTTTGACCAAAGAAGAAGGTGGACGTCACACACCATTCTTTACTAACTACCGTCCACAATTCTACTTCCACACAACTGATGTTACTGGTGTAGTTGAATTGCCAGAAGGTGTTGAGATGGTTATGCCTGGTGATAACGTAACATTCGATGTTCAATTGATTGCACCAGTTGCTATCGAAAAGGGATTGAAGTTTACTGTTCGTGAAGGTGGCCGTACTGTTGGTGCCGGAACTGTTTCAGACATCAAAGACTAATTTACGATTTGTCAGTTAGTTAATGATTATAAAAAGAGAGTTATTGCATTATTCATGTAATAACTCTCTTTTTTGAATTATAGGGAATTTTTTTGTACAATTTATCTTGAAGTTTTTTACGGTAAGCAGAATATTTTATGGCATAATATTGTCAAAATAATGTGTTTCCGATATACTGATTAGGTATGTAAAGATAAATTATGTCGTAAATAGTGTGAAGCTAGCGACTATTGGAGGAATAAACATGGCAAATGCAGTTTTCACTAAGGGTGAAGGCAATAAAGGAACAATCAAGTTTGAAGTTCCTGTTGATGTATATGAAAAAGGAATTGATGCAGCTTTTAACGAAGTAAAGAAGCAAATTAGCGTTCCTGGTTTCCGTAAGGGTAAGATGCCTAAGCAGGTATTCTTCCAAATGTATGGTGAAGAGTCATTGTATCAAGATGCTTTGAACAAGATTCTACCAGATGTTTACGGAGAAGCCGTTTCAGAGACAGGTGCAATTACTGTTGGACAACCAAAGATTGAAGCAGAATCAATGAACAAGGGTGAAGCTTGGATCTTGACTGCTGAAGTTGAATTAGCTCCTGAAATTGAACTTGGTCAATATAAGGGTGTTGAAGTTCCTGCTTCTGATACATCAGTTTCTGATGCAGATATTGATGAGGAACTTGCAAACATGCAACAAGGTCAATCTGAACTTGTCTTAGTTGACGAAGCTGCTAAGAACGGTGACACTGTTGTCATCGATTTTGATGGTTCAGTTGATGGTGTTCACTTTGATGGTGGACAAGCTGATAACTACTCACTAGAATTAGGTTCTGGCTCATTCATTCCAGGATTTGAAGAGCAATTAGTTGGTGCCAAGGCCGAAGACAAAGTAGATGTTAAGGTTACATTCCCAGAAGACTACCAAGCAGCTGACTTAGCTGGTAAAGAAGCAGTCTTTGAAGTAACAGTTCATGAAGTTAAGTCTAAGGAAGTTCCTGCACTTGATGATGAATTTGCTAAGGATGTTGATGAAGAAGTTGAGACATTAGCAGAATTAACAGAAAAAGTTAAGGCTCGTTTGGCTGACCAAAAAGCTTCTGCTGCTAAAGAGGCTAAGGAAGATGCAGCTGTTGCTGCCGCAGTTGACAACGCCAAGGTTGTTGGCGATGAAATTCCTGATGCAATGATCGATGAAGATGTTCACCGTCAAATGAACCAGATGTTTGCATCAATGCAACAACAAGGTATTTCACCAGAGCTTTACTACCAAATCACTGGTACGTCTGAAGATGATCTTCACAAGCAATATGAAGAGGGTGCTGAGCGTCGTGTAAAGACTAACTTGGTATTAGAAGCTATTGTTAAGGCTGAAGATATCAAGCCATCTGATGAAGAAATTGCTGCAGAAGTGAAGTCATTGGCTGAAGCTTACAATATGGAAGAAGATGCTGTTCGCAATGCATTGTCAGATGACATGTTGTCACATGACATTGCCATTAAGTCAGTTGTTGACTTGATTGTTGCTGAAGCAGTTGAAGCCTAAATATTGGTTTTAATAAAAAGGTTGGACTTTTGTGTAAGTCTGACCTTTTTTGTCTTTTTCCAGTAATGGAAGTTTGATACAATACTTACAGTATTATAATTTAATGGATAGAAGTTATAGGAGGTTGGACAGTGTTTAATACGACTGACGACTCGAATGGTGTTGCATACTGTTCATTTTGTGGTAAACCCTCTACTGAAGTCAAAAAGTTGATTGCAGGACCGGGTGTTTATATTTGTAATGAGTGTGTTGCACTAGCCCAAGATATTATTAACGAAGATATGCAACAAGATGCAGAAGCACGGACGCTAACACTAAAGACGCCGCGTGAAATCGTTGATAATCTAAATGAATATGTTATCGGTCAAGATGATGCTAAACATACTTTGGCAGTGGCTGTCTATAACCATTACAAACGTGTTAATGCAAAATTAACAGGTGAGACGGGTATAGAAGGTGTTGATCTACAAAAATCAAATATCGCAGTAATTGGACCAACTGGTTCTGGAAAAACTTATATTGCACAATCAATGGCTAAGTTACTAAATGTACCTTTTGCGATTGCGGATGCAACAACACTTACTGAAGCAGGTTACGTTGGTGAAGATGTTGAGAATATTTTGTTGAAACTTGTTCAAGCAGCTGATTATGATGTTGAACGAGCTGAAACTGGTATTATTTATATCGATGAGATTGATAAGATTGCTAAGAAAGCTGAAAATGTATCAATTACGCGTGATGTGTCTGGTGAGGGTGTACAACAAGCATTGTTGAAGATGTTGGAAGGTACAGTTGCTAGTGTGCCACCTCAAGGAGGTCGTAAGCATCCTAATCAAGAGTTTATTCAAGTTGATACAACGAATATTCTCTTTATTGTTGGTGGTGCTTTTGCTGGTATTGAACAAATGGTTAAAGAGCGTCTTGGCGCCAAAGTAATTGGTTTTGGTACTGATGCTAAAACACAACAATTACAAAACTCAGATAAGTCGGTGATGCAACAAGTATTGCCAGAAGATTTGATGAACTTCGGATTGATTCCAGAATTTATTGGACGTTTGCCAATCTTAACAGCCTTAGAGGAACTTACAGAATCAGATCTAGTGCGTATTTTGACTGAACCTAAGAATGCTTTAGTTAAACAATATCAAGCATTATTGGCTTTGGAAGACGTTGATTTGAAGTTTACTGATGATGCACTTAAGGCAATGGCACATTTGGCTATTGAACGTGAAACTGGTGCACGTGGACTACGCTCAATCGTTGAAGAGGTTATGCGTGATGTCATGTTCGATGTTCCTTCTCGTGAAGAAGTTACTGGAGTGGTAATTACAGAAGGTGCTGTATTACGTCAAGAGGAGCCAGAGTTAGTCACAGAATAGTGGGGTACAACGATGGAAGTTCATCAAGTTGAAATCGTGATGTCTGCAGTACGGGAATCACAATATCCAACAGATGATTTACCAGAGGTTGCTTTTGTTGGACGATCAAATGTTGGTAAATCATCATTCACAAATGTGTTAATTAATCGTAAGTCTTTTGCAAGAACATCAGCACAGCCAGGAAAAACACAGACCTTAAATTTTTATAAGGTTGAAAACCAAATTTTTTTCGTGGATGTTCCTGGTTATGGATATGCTAAGGTGTCAAAAAAAGCACGTGAAGATTTTGCTGTTATGATTGGCGAATACTTACGTAAGCGACAACCATTGAAAGGAATCGTCCAATTAGTAGATGCCCGGCACCTACCTTCAAAAGAAGACATCGAAATGTATAATTGGTTGATTTCAGAGGATATTGGGTTACCAGTATTAGTTGTGGCAACAAAAGCGGATAAAATTTCTCGTGGAAAATGGAATAAGGTCGAAGCGGATATAAAACGAAGTTTGCAATTCAACGAAGAGTTGTCAGATTTTGAAATTTTTTCAGCAGAAACCAAGTATGGAAAAGATAACGTTTGGGATTGGCTAGAAGCGCGAATGCTAGATGGTAGTGCATTTGATCCAGCTGATTTTGAATAGTTTAAAAATGATAGTGAAATAAAAAAGGCGTTATATTAAAACTTAGTCTTTGGGAACACGTTTCGCTTAAGGAGGTTGGGACACTTGTTTTGTTCCAACCTCTGTTTTTTTAAGGGCTTTACGGGAGTGTACCTAAGGCTGTATCCGAATTATTTTTTTGATATACTAATAACTAATGATAAATTAATGGAGGCTAACTAAGATGGCTGAGAAAACACGTTTTAAAGGAACAATTTTAGGTAAGGAACTAACAATTACTGCTAATGAATCACAAGCACATATGAAAGCAGTATTTGATTTGGCCAATGCCCAATTAGATAAGATGCAACAGGCTGCGCCAAAGTTGGATGATAATCAATTACTGACTTTGTTAGCAATTAATGCCTTGTCTGATCAATTAACAATGCAAGTTGAAAAGGATAAAGAAAATTAATGACAATTTTTTCTTGGATTATCATTATCTTGATAATTTTAGCAATGATTCATGGTTATCGGTTAGGGTTGGTTCGTAGTTTAACAATGCTGGTTGGTAGATTAATTGTTTATACCTTTGCCATTTTATTGGCCCATAAGTTTGGTAGTTGGTTGTATGATATGTTCGTTAATGGCATTGTTGCCAATTGGACGGCCACTAATGTACCAGCGACAGCAATGAGCCAACCAGGAGAATTTTTAGCATCGGCAATTGCTTTTACAATAATCATTTTAGTCGGTATGTCGATTGTCAAATCTATTGAACGAAGTTTACGCTTTATTAATAAAATACCAATATTGAGTACTTTAAATCATATAGGTGGACTACTTATATTTGGTTTGATTGTTTATGTTGAAGTATTCTTCGTTTTACAAATAACACAAACACTAAATATTCCTTGGTATACACAGGAGATGGCTAGTTCAACCGTTGCACAAGGAATAATGAATGATACACCTTATCTTTCTGAGGCCGTTTATGATTGGTGGTTATTGTAAGTAAGTTATTTTAATCATGAAAGTTGGTAGTAAAAATATAAAATGAATACAAAAATTTTAAAAACACTAGAGTATGATGCGGTAAAGGCACAGGTTAAGCCCTTTTTAGCAACAGTGGCGGGTGAAAAAGAATTACTTAACTTATCGCCAACGGCTGACGCACAATTAATGCAGCAATGGTTAGCTGAAACTGCAGATGCAGCTCGGGTTCTTCGTTGGCAGGGAGGAATCAGCATCCCAAAGCTAGCAGATGTTAAGCCCCATATGAAACGGTTACGTATTGATGCAGCATTAAGTGGAACTGAGCTTGCCCAAGTTGGTCGAGTGCTGTTTACAACTGGTCAGATTAGAAGCTTTTTTGAAAATCTAGTTGCTGATCGTGGTGAAGGTTTACCAGCATTAGCAGTTTATTATAATAAATTAGTATTATTGCCAGAACTAACGAGACGTGTGAATGTCGCTATTGATGGAGATGGACGTTTGAATGATGAGGCTTCATCAGAATTACATCGTATTCGACAAGCGATTACTGGGACGGAAAATGCGATTAGGCAAAAAATGCAAGATTATACGCGTGGTAAATCTGCGCAGTATTTGTCAGACCCGATTGTAACTATTCGTAACGAACGATATGTTTTGCCTGTTAAGGCAACGTATCGTCAAAAATTCGGTGGCGTTGTTCATGACCAATCACAAACAGGACAAACATTGTATATTGAACCTGCTGATGTCGTTGATATGAATAATCGATTACGAGAGTATTATTTACAAGAACGGCAAGAAGAAGAACGTGTGTTGATTGAATTATCAGCAAAACTAGCGCCAGAAGCGGATAATATAGAAAATAATGCGCAGGTCTTGGGACATTTAGATTTTTTAAATGCTAAGGCACGTTATGCGGTTGCAATCAAGGCTATTGAGCCAGAATTCAGTGCGGAAAATCATGTGCGATTATTAAAGGCCCGTCACCCATTGTTAGACCCAGATAAAGTGGTACCAAATGATATTACGATTGGTGAAGATTATAGTGCGATTATTGTAACCGGTCCAAATACGGGTGGAAAAACAATTACGTTAAAGACGCTTGGACTATTGCAAATAATGGCACAGTCGGGGTTCTTTATTCCTGCTGCTGAATATTCTAGCGTTGGTATATTTAAAGAAATTTTTGCTGATATTGGGGATGAGCAGTCAATTGAACAATCTCTCTCAACATTTTCAGCGCATATGGTGAATATAATCGATATTCTATCGAAGATGGATAAAGATTCTCTCGTATTGTTTGATGAGTTAGGAGCAGGAACGGATCCGCAAGAAGGAGCGGCTCTGGCGATGGCTATTTTAGACGCTGTAGGTGAAACAGGGGCTTACTCTGTTGCTACAACACACTATCCCGAATTAAAAGTCTATGGTTATAACCGAGCGGATACAATTAATGCATCTATGGAATTTGACATTGATTCTCTACGACCAACTTATAAATTCTTAATTGGTGTTCCAGGACGTTCAAATGCTCTTGAAATCGCTAAGAGACTAGGATTATCTGATAATATTATTAATAGTGCGTCTGCGTTGACGTCGGAAGACTCGCAAGAATTAAACGACATGATTGCGGATTTGGTTGCCAGAAGAAATGCTGTTTTGACGCAACAAGTTGAATTGACCCAAAAGGTTGTTGAAAATCGTCAATTGAAAAATGATTATGAGGCAAAGTTAGAGGCCATTGATAAACAGCGGGCCAAAACAGTAGAGGATGCTAAGAAAGAAGCTAATCATATTGTTGCTGATGCCCGCCGTAAAACGGACAAAATTATTGGTGATTTACATAAGATGGCGCGTGATGGTGCAACTATTAAAGAAAATAAGTTGATGGATGCAAAGGGTGCATTAAATGCTATGCATGAAGAGCCATCGGCGACAAATAATCGCATTTTACGTAAGGCTAAAAAAGCCAAGCAGGTACCACTTTCGGTGGGAGATACAGTCCTTGTTCGTGAGTATGGGCAGCAAGGGACGATTGTACGCCAATTGAAGGATCATAAATTTGAAGTTCAAATGGGGATTTTAAAAATGGTGTTGTCTGGTGACGAAATTGAAAAGCAGGATAAAGCGCCAACAAATGATCCAAAGCCAAGGAAGAATAAACAGCGTAAAACTTCACATGTTAATACAAATAAGGCAACAAATCGTGCTGAAGCAGCAGCAAAATTAGATTTACGTGGCGTTCGTTATGAGCCGGCTATGGCTGAATTAGATCGTTTTATTGATCAAGCATTATTAAATAATTTGTCATCCGTTGAAATTATCCACGGTAAAGGAACTGGAGCAATTCGTAAAGGTGTCCAGGAATATCTTCGCTCACACCGCCAAATTGAATCATTTAAATTTACGGGTCCTGATCAAGGGGCAACTTATGTGCAATTTAATTAAGACACATGTATCGACAAATTAGTTAACAGAGTTTATACTAACAATAAATAAGTATTAAGAGGGAGAGATTTTAATGGCTGTAACAGATATTAATGATGATAACTTCGTGGCAGAGACAAACTCTGGCGTGACAATTACTGATTTTTGGGCAACATGGTGTGGTCCTTGTCGTATGCAATCACCAGTTGTTGAGACGGTGTCAGAAAAAATGGATAACGTGAAATTCACGAAGATGGATGTTGATGAAAATCCAGCAACAGCTCAAGAGTTTGGTATCATGGCTATCCCAACTTTACTAGTTAAAAAGGATGGTGAGGTAGTTGAGCGTTTGACAGGCTTTACACCAGCTCATCAACTTGAGGCAATTTTGGCTAAGCACGTAGGTTAAGCGTAAATAGTTCTTAAATTTAGCTATCAATCGGCAAAAATGCTGATTGATAGCTTTTTTAATGGGGAATGACGCATTTATTGGGTAATTTAATAAAAACTATTGACGTTGCATGTACCTAGCAGTATATTAATAAAGCACGCTTTTTAAGGCATCTTTGAATAAAAGCGATGATGTAGCATATCATTAAAGTTTTTATTGACTTTGCTTAAAAACGTGTGTATTATTGATTGAGTTGTCTGTTATATCTTTTGGAATATGTTTTTAATGAATTCCTATAAAAAAGTTATTGACAATTTAACTTAACTTCTGTAATATGGATTAAGTTGTCAGCGAGACAACGACTGTTGATCATTGAAAACTGAATATCGTTTCGATGAAACAAATGTTTTGTATCAAGTAATTTACTTGATACAAAACATTTGTGAAGTCAATTCACTAATAAATTCGTTTAACTTCTGTTAAACAAATAACAACAAATTGAGTTATACTCAAACTTTTAAAATGAGAGTTTGATCCTGGCTCAGGATGAACGCTGGCGGCGTGCCTAATACATGCAAGTCGAACGCTTTGTTTTTAATTGATATGAAGAGCTTGCTCTGATTTGATTTTATCTGACAAAGAGTGGCGAACGGGTGAGTAACACGTGGGTAACCTACCTCTTAGCAGGGGAT
>NZ_BJEC01000021.1 GCF_005405465.1 Weissella thailandensis | reverse complement strand
CTCAAGTCGCCATTGAATTACCTTGATTTTAAAGGAATATTGATAATTTGTCTTACTTTGACTAGCGTTGTTTAATCCATAGACACCAAGTTCCTTGATATTAGTAACCCAGTTACGAATGGTGTCTGTTCCTTTAATACCAAACTTTTTCCGTATTTTATAAGGCGGAATACCTTGTAGGTACATCGTGACTGCTTCAATTTGTACTTCTTTTGAAAACATAGTAAAACCCCGTAAGTTTTGGAAATTACTCCAACTTACGGGGTTCAGTTCACTCCAACTTTTTGATAACTTATCAATTTTTAAAATTCAACTTGTGAGGCGTCTTGATGTGTACCAGCAACACCTTCTAATTGATCTAATGCGGCAATTTCTTCATCTGTTAATTCAAAGTCGAAGACAGCTGCATTTTGGTTAATGCGTTCAGCATGTGTTGACTTAGGCAAAGGTAAGAAACCATGTTGTAATGACCAGCGAACGAGTACTTGTGCAGCTGATTTATCATACTTTGCAGCAATCTCATTGATTTGAGGTACTGCAAGTAATGAACCAGTTCCAAGAGGTGAATAAGCCTCGGTGAGAATATCGTGAGCCTTGTTATATTCAACGACATCTTGTTCTAAGTCAGAAGGGTTGATAAATAATTGGTTGACCATTGGTCGGATAGTTGCTGTTTTAAGCAAGGCTTCAAGGTGCTCGATTTGGAAATTAGAAACACCGATTGCTCGAATCTTTCCTTCAGTATAGGCATCTTCCATATAACGCCAAGCTTCTGCATTGGCTTTATCCCAATCGCGTCGATTGATTAGTGGATTTGGCCAGTGAGTCAAATATAAGTCCAAATAATCTAAACCAAGTAAGTCTAATGATTTATCTAATGCTATTTTAGCGGCCTCATAACTATGACTGTCGTTCCAGAGTTTTGATGTCACAAACAGTTCTTCACGCGGGATACCAGAGTCTTTAATGGCACGGCCGACTGAAGATTCGTTACCATAAGCAGCAGCTGTATCTATATGACGATAACCAGCTTTTAAGGCATCTAAAACGCTTTGGTAAGCAACGTCCCCATCAGGTGTTTGCCAAGTTCCAAACCCAATTACTGGGATTTTGATACCATTTGCCAAGGTAAATGTATCTGTTAATGATGAAATAGTCATATATTTATACCCCGTATTCAATAAAATTCAGTCATTTTTGTTGACTAATCTACCCGTACAGTATAACAAAAAATATTAATAAACTAAATTAGATAGTTTGTATTCATTGACGAGATGGGTATAATAGTAGGGATAATAGATTGAGAGAGGATGCAAGATGTCAAAAGTTACAAAAACAGCAATTTTTGAAGCAACGCAAGCGGTCTTGAAAGAAAAAGGTTATGAAAAGGCACGTCTTGCTGATGTTGCACGTAAATTAGCAATTACGCCGGCAGCGTTATATAAACATTTTGCCAACCGCGATGCTTTATTTACCGAAATGGATAAAGATTGGCTAGAAGAGGTGGATGCACCTATTATAGAAGCTAGTGAGCGTGTACCTGCGGATAACCGTGTACAAGCGCTACATGATTGGCTGTGGTTACTCTCAACGCGACGTCAAGAAAGCTTTGCAGCGGCACCAGAAATGCTGGCGTTTTATCAATTTGAATTGGGACGACGTGAAAACTTGATTGAACCACGTTTAAAGGAGTTTGCGATAGCTGTAGAAAAAATTATGGCTTGGGATACATTCCGTCAACAACGTGGACAAACTGTTATGCAGACGTTTACGTATTTTTACCACCCATTTTTTGCTGGACGCTGGGATGATAATTTATTTCGGACGATTTTCGAAACAACTTGGCAAGAACTGCTACCAGTAGTGCAACAAGGATTGACTGGTAAATAGAATAATTAATAGTAATTAAAAAGGATTGGGAAATTTAATTTTCCCAATCCTTTTATATTTAAAATTATATAGTATAAATGTTTTTAAAAATGCCTTTGTTGTACTTACTTAATGCTCATCTTGATCAAATTTAAAGGCATTCAAGAAACGATGAATACGTGCCGTTGGTTTGTTAAAGAACTCATCCGGAGTACCATCAAAATCAATTTCACCATCCTCTAAGAACAACATCCGATCGGCTGCGTGGCGGGCGAAATCCATGTTGTGGGTCACAATAATCATTGATTGATTTTCTTGAGCTAGATTATTCAAGACACGTAGTACCTGGGCTTCAAGCTCAGGATCTAGAGCTGAAGTTGGTTCATCCAGTAGTAAATAGTCTGGGGCCATCGCCATCGCACGAGCAATGGCAACACGCTGCGTTTGACCGCCTGATAATTGATAAGGATAGCGGTTAGCCATGTCATCTAAGCCAACTGCTGACAATAGTTCATGAGCATGTTTTGTTGCGTCTGATTTTGATTGTTTTAGGACATGGACTGGAGCTTCGATCATATTACCCATAATCGTTAGATGATCAAACATGCGGGGTTGTTGGAAAACCATCCCTGTTTTACGACGTACCCAAAGTAGGGTATCAGTCGTTACGGGCTCACTGAGATCGATTGTACGATCATCAATAGTATATTTTCCGCTGTCAGGATGTTCTAGTAAATTCAGTGAACGTAACAATGTCGATTTTCCTGATCCAGATGGTCCAACAATTACTGTTGTTTCTTGTGGATTAAAAGTCACGTTAATGTCTTTTAGTGCGTGATGCTCAGCATAATTTTTATCAATATGTTCTAATTTCAGCATGATTTACCTCTGATCTTTTACGAAACGGTCGGCCCAACGTTGAATATAACGTTGAGGAATTGACAAAATAGTGACGAATAAAGCGTAAATAACAGCTACTAGCAAGTACATCTTTAATGGTTCGAAGTTAACGGCAGCAAGTTGCTGAGATAGATAGAACATTTCAACAATCGTTACAACTGAAGCCAATGACGTATCCTTAACTAATGAAATGAACGAATTTGCTAGCGTTGGAATAGAAATACGAGTCGCTTGCGGTAAGATAATGCGCATAAAAATCTGCCGGTCAGTCATTCCAAGAGCAGCAGCCGCTTCACGCTGTGTATCTGGAATGGAAGAAATGGAAGCACGGATTGCTTCTGAAGCATACGCACCAGTGTTGAGTGATAGCACCCAAACAGCCGCGATCCAACCAGATGGGGACAACCAACTAATGCCTAATTTTGGTAAACCATAAAAAACCACGAATAATTGCACAAGCATTGGCGTTGACCGGAAAATCCAGACGTAAAACCATAAGATAAGTTTTAAGATTTGCCAACCGAGTTTACCGAGACCAGTGGCATGTGGCACGTATGAGCGTAAGACAGCTACGGTAGCTGCAATAACAACTGCAACCACAAAAGAAACCAATGATAGTGGAATTGTGTACTTAATTCCAGCAACAATTAATTGTGGTGCATAAGTTGCAATGAATTCAAACATGAGCCTTCCTTTCAAAAAAGAGCACAAAAAAAGTGTTAAACAATCTCAGTCGTAAGATGCCTAACACGTTTTTGACGATTATTAAATTGGTGTACACCAAGATAACCTACCGCAAAAAACGCGTTAGGCTTTCACAAGCAACATAGTTATTTAATGTGATGTGAATCATAGTTATACTCCCTAAAATTGAAAATTTCGAATTACTAACTGCTTTTATTCTAGGGGTGTTACTAATTAAATGCAAGTAAAAGTTTAAAATAACCGTGCAGTTGACAAACGGATAATGGGCGGGGTATGATTTGCGTCAGAAACTAAAAGGGGTGACGATAATGAGTTTGGGGATGCGATGTTAAATTAACAGATGTTTTTAGCGACAAATATTACGGGCGATGAATAATATTAATCAAACACATCAGTTAAGGAAATATAAAATGAATAAATATACAAAAATTGCAGCCGTTGCAGCTGTTACGTTAATTACCGCAAGTAGTAGTGCTTATGCAGTTGTGCCAAGTGCACCTGCTAAATCAGTACCCGCTTATCAAAAAAATCTTCATAAAAAGGGAACGCTAACAGTCGGGCTAGAAGGAACGTACTCACCATATTCGTATCGTGACAAATCAGGTAAATTAACTGGGTTTGAGGTTGATTTATCAAAAGCTGTTGCTAAGAAATTAGGCTTGAAAGTCAAATTTACACAAACAAAATTTGATTCATTAGTTGCTGGGTTAGATTCAAGAAAGTACGATGTTGTGTATAACAATATGGGAAAAACAAAGGAACGTACTAAAAAGTATACCTTTGCCAAGCCATATATCTATACCAAGACAGTGATGATTACTAAAACAGGATCAGATATCAAGACAGCGGCTGATTTGAAGGGCAAAAAGTCAGCCCAATCGGCATCATCTAACTTTGGTCAGGCCGCTAAAAAGGCTGGTACCAATGTTGTGTCAGTACCAGGATTTGCGGAGGCGATTGATTTAGTTAATTCTGGTAAGGCTGATGTGACGTTGAACTCACAGGATTCATGGGGCGTTTATAAAAAAGCTCATCCTGAGACAAAGTTAAAGGCAAAAGTAACGAAAACTTTGGATAATACGTCATCTTCACCAATGTTAAACAAGAAAGACAAAGCTTTAGCAAAGAAAATCACTAAAGCACAAAAACAATTGGCCAAAGATGGGACATTATCTGACCTTTCAGAGAAATACTTTGATTCAGATTTAACAAAGAAGCCATAAATTCACGCTATAATGAGACTGGGGCAGTAATGTTCCAGTCTTTTTCAAACTCTGATTTTTCTGTTATTGGAGGAATATAAATGTTGATTGCAAAGAAAATTATCGTACGTGGCCGGGTGCAAGGGGTTGGCTTTCGATATTCCACAAAAAATATTGCTGATAAATTAGGCATTCAAGGTAATGTGTGGAATGAATCGGATGGTTCTGTGCATATTGAGGCCCAAGCGGAAAGCGATGCGATGTCGGATTTTATTTCAAAGATTAGTATGTCGCCATCGCCATATGCCCGAATAGATTCAGTTGATAGTAAGGATATCCCGATAAATGAGCATTTGCATCGTTTCAGAGCATTATAATTGCATAAGTAGAAAATCAGTCGACGTTGTTGCATTGCGCGACTGATTTTTTTCGTGTAAGCTGAGATGTCGAGAGTTTTTAGGAGGTTATGGTAGATGAGTATTAAAACATGGTTGAAATTCGTGGAAATTCAATCATTGGTTGCTAGTGTATTGCCATTGGTTTTGGGTAATTTATATGCGGCAATCACATATCAAGAATTTCATACGGGATATGCAATAGTTTTCGCAATTGTTGTCCTATCTTTGCAAATGGTTGCTAATGTTTGGAACAATATACAAGATTTTAAATCAGCAACCAGTGATGAATGGAAGAATGGTGTCAATAATATCATTGGTAAGGGTGGCATTTCACAACGTCAAGGTTGGATAACCTTATTGGTATTGGTATTGATTGCTGCTGTTGGTGGCTTATGGTTAGCGACACAAACAGGTTGGCCCTTGTTAATCATGGGATTAATTGGATTTTGGGTTGTTTATTGGTATGCTGGTACCCCGTTGCCTTTGTCACGCACGCCATTTGGTGAGTTAGCATCAGGGCTAACGATGGGATATCTCATCTTTTTGAGTGCAACTTATGTAAATATTGCGCCGACTTTCAATGGCGAACTTGTCTTTAAGGCGATTATTGCTTCAGCGATTGCCTGGTTTGCAATTGGTGATATTATGTTTGCCAACAATATTGGTGATTACGATGAAGACGTTGCAGAAGGACGGCACACATTAGCTTGGTACTTAGGTAAGGATCGAGCAGTTAAAGCATTTGGCTGGGTTTACATTGCTGGCTATGTGATGCTGATTATTGCAGTGGTTACTGGGATTTTGCCTTGGCTGTCATTGGTTGCCTTAGTTTCATTCCCAATTGTGATGAAAAATGTTAAAGCATTTCAAGCAAATCCAATCAAACCTAATTTTCCATATGCTATTAAAAATGCTGTCGTTATTTCAGTAACGTTAGCCATTGGTTTGATTCTCGCTTTAATTTTTAATTAGTAGTAATAATTAGTAATGCATTTTGACGATAAATTAATTTGTCAGAATGCATTTTTTATTGTGCAAGGGAAATTATGCTTGGCAAGTAGTAATGGCTTAATGATGTGCCTGTGGATAAAGTGTGCAAAACTTTTTGTTCTTATTAAGTTAAACTGAATTATATAGTTACAACATTCACAAATAAAACCGTCTCCATTTAACTGGTGATGGAAAATTTATGATTGCCTAATATCTGTTATAATTAGAAAAAATGAAAGTGAGGGTCTGAAGTGTTAGAACACGTCAAACGATCGAAAACATTATTTTGGACAATTGAACTGTTAGCCATTGCGCTATTAGTTTTGATCGTTGCACAATTACGCTTTATTCTAGAACCAATTGGTCAATTTATTGGTGCTGTTTTTGTCCCATTAATTATTTCAGGATTTTTGTATTATATCTTAAATCCGGTGGTTGGAGCATTGCAAAAGGTGCCATTAGGTAAGACAAGGCATGTTAGTCGAGGCTGGGCTATTACCATTGTTATGTTGCTATTATTAGGTATTTTGGGAGCCTTGTTACTAACATTATTACCAGCCTTAGTTGATCAAATCGCCAGTTTAGTAAAAAATATTCCAGTATTAGTAGATACAATTCAGCATTGGGCTAATCAACTTAGCCAAATTAATTTCTCTAAAGAGTATGGTATTGATTTTAATTTCGATAAGCTACAACAAGAAGTGCAGAATATTGGGAAAACTGTCGTATCAGGTATGGCAACTAGTTTAAGCGCGGTGATTGCCAAATTAACTAGTTTCACAGTGACAGCGATTACCGTACCAGTAATGACGATTTACATGCTATATGATGGTAATAAACTGGCACCTTTTATTCAGAAAATTTTTCCAAGTAAACAACAAGCAAGGATTTCTGACATATTAGGAAGATTAAACCAGACACTTGCGCAATACATTAGTGGCCAAGTGTTAGAGATGATTTTCGTTGGTGTATTTACAGCCGTTGGTTACTTTATGATTGGTCAAAAGTACGCTTTGCTGTTAGGTGTATTTGCAGGTATAACCAACATGATTCCATATGTTGGTCCTTATATTGGATTGGTTCCAGCATTATTTGTTGCTTTAACAGATTCGTTTTGGCAGGCAATTTGGATCATTGTTGTTGTGTTGATTGTACAACAGGTTGATAGTAATTTAATTTACCCACGTGTCATGGGGGCATCTTTGCATGTTCATCCATTGACTATTATTGTTTTGCTATTAGCTGCTGGTAATATAGCCGGCATTGCAGGTATGATTTTAGCAGTACCATTTTATGCGGTTATTCGGACAGTGATTGTTTATGCTTGGCAGCTTTGGCAGATACAGCAGATGCCTGAAGTAGATACAGAAAAAACTATAATAGATGAAGAGACAATTTAATTCATAGTATTCTTTAGAAAACAATAAGGTATGGCCCTGGTGTATGGTAGGTTACCATGAACAGGGCTTTTCCTATTTGAGGACAGATAATTGAGAGGCATCACTTATGGTAGCTAATTTAAAATTAGGAGAACTAGTCGATAAGTATAATTTATATGCAGAACTTATTGATGGTAAATTTGGTATTGAACTTGAGACTCATCGGGTAACACGAAAGGGTCGGCTAAGTCGCATCAATCATTCAACAAAATTAGGTTCGAGACAAATTCATCCCTACCTACAAACCGACTATAGTGAGACACAAGCTGAGTTGGTGACAGAGGCTGTAGGTTCATTTGAAGAAGCACGTGATCGTTTACTACAATTACAGTGGATTTTACGTAGTTATATGGCAGATGATGAGTCAGTCTGGCCATTGAGTATGCCACCTCAATTAAAGAAAGACGATCTGCAATGGTTGGATGAAACCTTTGAGAGAACTTGGGTTCAGGATTATCGTGATTGGTTATTGCATAAATATGGTTCTACTCATGAAATTATGACAGGTGTACACCTTAATTATTCTTTGTCAGACACCTTATTGCAGCACTTATTTGAAGCCAGTGACCGAACTGATTTTAAAGAATTTAAAAACGACGTTTATTTTCACATTGCTCGTCAAATTGTTGCCCATAGTTGGTTCTTTGATTATTTATTTGGTGCAGCGCCATTTAATTTAAATGATTCCGATTCAAGAACGCCACAATTCACCAAGCCAGTCCGTTCATTACGAACCAGTGAGTATGGTTTTGTTAATGATCAAGGAGAAAAGGTAGCTTATGATAGCAATTATGTTGATCATCAGCGACGAATCGAACAGCTGATATCACAAGGTAAATTATTCTCGGAACATGAAATATATGGGCCTGTCCGATTTAAGCGTAAAACAGATGATGATGACGAAATTGATTACCTAGAAATTCGCATTTTGGATACGAATTCATTTGATATTGCTGGTATTTCTGAAAATGATTTAAATTTAATTCATTTATTATTAATTTATTTTTTGATCAGTGACGATGAATTAACTGAAGACAGCCTTCAAAGCAATGAAAAATTAGCAAATGATGTTTCATTACAACAACCGACAGAAACTTTGGCTAATAAAAAAGATGCATTAGCGATTATGCAAGATATTTCGCAATTAGCTGATCATTTTGGTATGAGGTTTAATGATGGTCTGTCATTGATTACGGATCGTGTGTTAACACCAACTAAAACACCGGCTGCCAAGATGATATCAGCAGCACCTAGTGTGACTGATATGCAAACATGGGCAACAACGCTTGGTAATGAACGGACTGATTATTTTAAAGCACATAAAGAAGAATTATTTAGAGACTACTTCGGTGAGGGAAATCTGGCGCAGGTTGTTCATGATGCTATTGTCGCCGGTATACGTGTGCTAGATTTTGATTCACAGCAGGTGTCGCTAAAATTTGGTGATCATCTAGAAGTGGTGACAGAGTCAACTGATATTAGACAGCTGTTTCCGGAGTTGAATATTTACTAACATAAAATAAGTGATACAATGACAGTTAGTGATTAAACGATTCGGAGGATTTTGATTGTGAGAAGACAACATCCGTTTGATTTTGAAAAATGGGATAAATATTTAGCTGAAGCTGAGGGAGTACCCGTGACTTGGGTAGCAGGTGACCATATGACAACTCACCCAAGTTACGATAGTCGGATGATAGCTTTAGCGCAGGCTTTTGAATGGTCTGATTTTTATGATCAAAACTTTGATCGGACATTACATCAAAAAGAACATGATCAGTTATTAGAAGAAGATGTTGAGATGATCGCACGAACGGGCCGTGATTTTCGTGAATTACGTGCGGTGACATCAGTGGTCATTCATGGCGAAGTTCGCTTAGAAGGTATGTGGGCAGCGATGCTAGAGAAAGGTATTTTACGTCGTCTGTTAAATAGATTACAAATGCAAATACCAGAAGACTTTCCAGGTCCCAATTATTAAAGACGTTTAGGCGCCTAAATTTTCCATTATTTTTGGTTGATTTAGGCGCTTAAAGTGTTTAAGATGGCTTATTTTTTTAGAAAAAATGAAAGATAAATTTAATTCTAGTTTTGAAAAATTTGAAAATTCTTATATACTAGTTAATATGTCTGTGAGAGATTCAGCAAAGTAGTATGAAGTATTTAATAAAAAAGGAAGTGTGAAGATGTCACAACAAAAAGGTTCCCCTCAGAAACTGGAAAGAGGGTTGACTGGCCGTCATGTTGAGATGATTGCCTTGGGAGGAACGATTGGTACTGGACTGTTCCTGGGAGCAGGTCGATCCATCAGTGCGGCAGGACCTGCCATCTTACTGGTCTACATTATTGTTGGGCTTTTTATGTTTTGGATGATGCGCGCGTTGGGGGAGTTATTACTAACTGACCCTAACCGAGCAACCTTTGTCGGATTTATTGAAAAATATGTTGGGCCCAAAGCAGGGTTCGTTATTGGTTGGACTTACTGGATTGGCTGGATCATCATTGCCATGGCGGAATTAACGGCTGTTGGAAATTATATGAACTTCTGGTTTCCTAATGTACCCATCTGGATATGGGAATTAGGATTCCTAGCCGTCTTATATGGTATTAATATCATTGCTGTTGCTGCCTTTGGTGAAACAGAGTTTTGGTTCTCAATGATTAAAATTATTGCCATATTGGCGATGATTGCTACTGGTGTGATTATGATGGTCTTACATACAAAGACTTCGTCAGGTGTCACATCTATTAGTAATTTATGGCAGCATGGTTTTGTTGCTCACGGTGGTCGCCACTTGCTATCGGCATTTCAAATGGTATTTTTTGCTTTCTTAGGAATTGAATTTGTTGGTATGACTGCTGCAGAAGCACAAGACCCTTATAAAAATATTCCGAAGGCTATTAATTCGATTATTATGCGAATTTTAATTTTCTATGTCGGTGCATTGATAGCTATTATGTGTATTCAACCATGGACGAATTATAGTGCTGGTGAGTCACCATTCGTGCAAGTGTTTGCAGGTATTGGTGTGACAGGAGCAGCAGAGATTATTAACTTTGTTGTTTTGACTGCAGCAGCATCGTCATTAAACAGTGCTATCTTTACAACTGGTCGTATGTTGTTTTCGTTATCAGAAGGTAAGGGATACGCAGGTCAGTTAAACAGGCGTTATATTCCATTTAATGCAATTAACATTTCAACAGCGCTTATTGCATTAGCAGTTGTGTTGAATTTCTTCTTCCCAGCTAATGCCTTTGATTTAGTAACGTCAGTTGCATCTGCAGCCTTTGTTGTTATGTATGCTGTCTTAGTATATGCTCATTTGAAGTATCGTAAATCAACGGACTTCAAAAATGGTAAACAACTGTTTAAAATGCCTGGTGCACCAGTTACGAATTATCTAACTATCGCATTTTTGATTGGTATTTTCTTGATTTTGTTGTTTACACCGGATACCATGCCAACAACCGTCTTGGCAATTGTCTGGTTCGTGATAATGATTATTATAAGTTTGAGAATAAAGAGTAAAAAATAGTGTATGATGAAAGGATAGTTGTGTAGGCAATTATCCTTTTTTATTTAAGAGAGATTTTAGGGGGTTAATATGGCAGAGAGATTTATTGATCGTGATTATCAACGGACGGTCGCAAAAACAGATTATATTGAAAAACAATGGCAAGATGTGTCTTACATGGCGGGTGCCCGTCGTGATTTAGATATTTATTTACCAAATGAAGGTCAAGGGCCTTTTCCGGTAATTGTGGATGTCTTTGGTGGTGGATTAGTTTTTGGTGATAAGAGTTCACACAAACTTGAACCAGCACTAAGGCTTTTGGATAGAGGATACGCCGTTGCTAGTGTGTCATATACTTTGATTCAAGATGCAGATTTTCCAACGCAGATTTATGAAATCAAAGCTGCTATTCGTTTTTTGCGTGCGCACGCTGACGAGTATCAACTAGACATGGATCATGTTGCCTTAATGGGAGAGTCTTCAGGGGCTCATTTAGCATTATTGACAGGTGTTACAGCATCAGCCAACGCCATGTTCAATCATGATTTTGGGGAAGCTGCTAGTGAATCTGAAAAGGTAAATGCAATTATCTCTTTGTATGGCCCATACGAATTTGATAAGTTTTCAGAGCAATTTGAGGAAAGTGGCGTTATACCTAAGTATCCAGAGACTGGGACATCAGAATCCTTTGAAGGGCAGATGTTTAAGCAACAAGCTCCCAAAGATGTGCCAGATAAAGTGAAGGAATACAACCCAGCAACGTATTTCAGCACTGTAATGCCACCGATATTGGCATTTGCAGGAACCGCTGACTTTGTTGTACCATACCAACAGACGGTGAATATGATAGCAGCTGCTCGTGAAGTGGTTAGTGATGACCGAGCAGAAGTCCATATCGTGGATGGTACAGGTCATGGTCCGGATGCTTATATGACACCCGAAAACACAGAAATAAAGGCTAATTTTTTAAAGAAATGGCTGTAAATTGAGGTTATATAATGATAGGTGCTTTTGGAAAAACATTTTTTCGAGCAACACCACGGCAACTGTTTGTACAGCTAATGATTGATATATTGTGGTATTTAATTTTTAAACCCACGGATTCATTTTCGGTGTGGGTCTATATTATTATCTTACCAGGATTTGATCTAATATCGGCAGTTGGTAGTTTTTGGAACTATGTTAAAGATAACAAACCTGAAGAAAATAAATAATGTTTCACATGGAACATTTTATAGGAAAGCAGATGATTCTTTTAAAGAGTCATCTGCTTTTTTAACGTTAAATAATAAAAAGTGGACGGTTAAAATTATTTTTAATAGGGGTAATAAAAGAGCTTTAGGATGTATATATGTGGGAAGGAGGTTCTTTAATTTGAAATGGGGTTAACCTTTATAGCACAAACAATATTTATTAGATAAGGGTTAGGAAATCAAAAATTAAAATAATGGACAATTTTTCCTAATTTGTGTCTTTTATAAATGGAAATAGTCTTGATACTAATTAGAAATAAAAGGGTTAAAAATTAGTGGTGGAGGATGAATAGTGTTAGAAATAATAATATTAGAAGATAGTCGACATCACCTAACTTGGATATCTAATTTTATTAAGCGGTATACAGAATTTGAAGAATTAGATACTAGCATTAAGCTTGTAACAAGTGATGTTCGAAGTGTTCAAAAATTTGTGAAAATGAGTAATCATCAAAATATTTTGTTCTTTTTAAATGCAGAATCACTAGCTAGTGATCTTAATATTATTGAATTAGGGAAGTATATTAGACATTGGTTACCACTGGCTAGTCTTGTTTTTATTAACGGACATGATAAATTATCAACGCTGATATTAGAACATCGGTTAACGCCCCTGGATTGCATTTCTAAAAATAAAAATGTTGATGATATAGAAGACGCAATTCGGGAAGATATTAATATTGCCTTGGGTTTAGTGGTTAGTCATATGAAAAACAATCCGGAGAAATTCGTTTATAAATTACATACACGCTATTATGATATTCCAATTTCAGAAGTCCTTTACGTTGCCTCTAAACCCAATCACGTTAATCGTGTCGTGCTTTATGCTAAAAATAAAATTATTGAAATTAATGATTCACTTTCAAGTATCGAGAAACGACACAAAAATTTATTTCGTTCTCATAAAGGATTTGTTATTAATTTGATGTCTGTTAGTTATTTTGATATTAGGCTTAATCGTGTTTATTTTGATGTTGATAATAAAATATGGTGTCCATTATCTGTGCGCAAAAAGCAAAATTTTAAGAAAGCCTGGCAACGAATCCATAGGTTAAATTAACGGTTAATAGTAAAAAATCAACGATAAATTTTTATTATCACGGATTATAAAAAAATAGATACGATGGTTTGGAAAGGAGGTGAGTACTAATATATTGATGGCATGTTGATATATTAAGTTTTTGATGTGGTCTTCGAAGAAATACCGGCGATTAACTCCTGTACATCTATTATTATTGATTACAGGGAATGAAGTCGTTGAGTTAGTAACGAGTAATCAATTCAATTTAGGTGAAACATTTCAGAAGTATCTTGCATTTGGAATTGTTATTTATTTAGAAATTCAAACATATTATCAAATAAAAAATGACGTTAACTAACATTTGGAATATATGGTATGCACTGATTTTTTAATAAGTGGTAGCATTAAACTTTTTATAACCGGCAGTTAACAGAAGTTTATATGTTTAAAGCTAGTTAATGAATTATGCATATTGAATTATAATATGCGTGAACCAAGTTGAATATCCCATTATTATCTAAAAAAGAACCGTTTAATTAGTTTTAACTACCACTAATTAAACGTTTTTTTATTCCAGTGAGGTTAATTGTGAAACTATTAACAAACTAAAGGATTTATGCTAAACTATAGTTGTTTCAAATAATACTACTGGAGGAATTCGTAATGACAAAGAAAGTCGCAATGGTTACTGGTGGTGCACAAGGTATTGGTGAAGCAAGTGTTCGTCGTCTTAGCGCAGATGGATTTGCAGTCGCAGTTGCTGATTTGAACGAGGCAAAGAGTAAAGAAGTTGCAGATGATATCGAAAAGAACGGTGGATCTGCAATGGCAGTCAAGGTAGATGTTTCTGACCGTGATGGTTTCTTTGCAGCGGTTCAAGAAGTTGCTGACAAATTAGGTAGCTTTGACGTGCTAGTAAATAATGCTGGCCTTGGTCCTACGACACCAATTGATACAATTACTCCTGAATTGTTTGATAAGGTTTATCATATTAATGTTGCTGGAGATATCTGGGGTATCCAAGCAGCAGTTGAACAATTTAAGAAGCAGGGCAACGGCGGAAAGATCATCAACGCAACTTCACAAGCTGGTGTTGTTGGTAATCCAAATCTTGCTTTGTACAGTAGCACTAAGTTTGCGGTACGTGGTCTAACGCAAGTTGCCGCACGTGATTTGGCTGAGGAGAACATTACAGTTAATGCTTATGCACCTGGTATTGTTAAGACGCCAATGATGTTTGATATTGCCCATGAAGTTGGTAAGAATGCAGGTAAGGATGACGAATGGGGTATGCAAACCTTTGCGAAGGACATTGCATTAAAGCGTTTGTCAGAACCAGAAGATGTTGCTGCTGCAGTGGCCTTCCTTGCTGGACCAGATTCAAACTACATTACGGGTCAAACTATTGAAGTTGATGGTGGTATGCAATTCCACTAATGAATAATTAATTTAAATTTTAAACTGATGATAAATCGTTATATAGATTTGTCGTCAGTTTTTATTTTATTAGAAATGGTATGTAAATATCATAACTTAGTATTTGCTATCTACATCAAACATTGAGATACTGGGTGTATATTTAGTGAAGGAGGGAGTAAGCATGCGACAAATTCTTGTTGATGTTCACCGCCTAACAAAGAAATTTCAGATTGAACAATTCCAAACGTTTTTGAAACGCGGAAATCTCAAAATGGTGGGCCCGACTATTACATATTATGCCTTATTGTCGATGGTTCCTATTTTGATGAGTGTTGGTGCGGTTGCCAGTTTGGCGGGGCTGAGTGCGAACGAATTAATAACATTACTTTCGGAACAGCTTCCAAGTAATATTATGTCGATTTTAGAGCCGATTATTAAATCGGTCCTAAAAGGTGGCGTCGGAATCTTGTCATTTTCAATTGTGACAACGATTTGGGCAGCGAGTTCAGTGCTAGCAATTATTCGTAAATCATTTAATGCTGTGTATGATGTACCAGAACGGGTCAGTGGTTTACTGACGCGTGTGTTTAGTTTTTTATGGTTACTGGTTATTTTGGTATCAGCGGTTGTCGTAATCGTTGTTAGTGCATTTTTGCCAGCGATTATTGCCGCTATTCCAGGAATCGGGTGGCTAGAATTTATCACGAAACAACGTTGGCTGATTACTTTAGCGGGTGTTTGGGTGATGATGTGTGTATTCAATGCAGCGTTACCAGCTAAAAGGATTGCACTAAAGCCGCTGATCATTGGATCGGGTATTGAAGTTGTTTTGATGATCATTTTGAACTATTCATTTGGGTGGTATGCGCAATTTACTGTAAAAAATGTTGGTTTTTATCAATCATTAGGATCATTGCTTGTGCTAATTGTCTATTTGAATTTAATTGGAACAATTATGGTGATTGGACAGATTTTGATTGCCTGGTTAGAAGGCCTTTTTGCTACTAGTTTGAATCCGGAAGACCCTGTGCCAACGGCTGCTAAACGTCCTGCAGCCCAGCGGCGACCAGATGGGAATTTGCGAAAAATCACAAGTGGCAAGCGTCGCCGAAAAAAGCGCCGTTAAAGGCTTGGTTGTGATTTTTTAAACATAAAAACACCTTCTTTGTGAAATTTTTTTAAGCGCTTTTTTAGTCGATTAGCGTTATAATGATGGCGTAGCATGGATTGCTACTGATTGTCGTTTATACAAAGGGGGATATTATGGCATATAAAACAACCTATCCATATACTGGGGAAGTCTTACAGGAATATGATAATGCAACAGAATCAGATTTAGAGCAAGCACTAGCAACTGGTCACGCTTTATATAAAACATGGCGTGGTACATCTGTTAGTGATCGTGCGGCAACATTACAGAAAATTGCTGATGCAATTGTGGCGCATAAAGAAGAACTAGCTAAGGCAATGACTTATGACATGGGGAAGTTATTAACTGAAGCCGAAGGTGAAGTCGACTTGTGTGCAAGTATTGTTTCTTATTACGCCGAAAAAGGTGAGGAATTCATGGCCGACACGCCAGTAGAATCACCAGCAGGAAATGCGCACTATGTTAAGCAATCAACGGGTGTCATCGTGGCGGTTGAACCATGGAATTTCCCATTATATCAAGTTGTGCGTGTCTTTGCGCCAAACTTTATTGTTGGTAATCCAATGATTTTGAAGCATGCATCAATTTGTGCCAAGTCAGCCCAACTATTTGCTGACTTAGTCATTGAGGCCGGTGCCCCAGAGGGTGCTTTGACTAATTTGTTTATCGATTATGACTTAGTAGCGAAGGCTATTCATGATCCACGTGTCGCTGGTGTTTGCTTGACGGGTTCTGAACGTGGTGGTGCAGCCGTTGCCAAAGAAGCCGGTGAGGCATTAAAGAAGTCAACCCTTGAACTTGGTGGTAATGATGCATTCATTATTTTAGATGATGCGGATTGGGATGAAGTTAAGACTGTTGCGCCAGGTGCACGTTTGTACAATGCAGGACAAGTTTGCACGTCATCAAAGCGGTTCATTGTTTTGGCTGATAAGTTTGATGAGTTTATCGATATTCTAAAGGATGGTTTCTCAAAGGCTAAGGTAGGAGATCCAATGGATCCTGAAACTGATGTGGCACCATTATCATCTAAGAGTGCGCAAGAGAAACTACAGAAGCAAGTTGATAGTGCTGTTGCTGGTGGAGCGACGTTAGTTTATAGTCAAGAGCCGGTTGAAGGGGATGGATTCTTCTTCCAGCCAACTATTTTGACATATATTACTAAGGACAATCCAATCTACAATCAAGAATTGTTTGGTCCGGTTGCTGAAGTTTACAAGGTTAATTCAGAAGAAGAGGCCATTGCATTGGCTAATGATTCAAGTTATGGTCTTGGGAACACTGTTTTCTCAAGTGATATTGACCATGCACAACGTGTCGCCGAACAAATTGAGACAGGGATGTCATTCATTAACTCAGGATGGACATCATTACCTGAATTACCATTTGGTGGTGTTAAGAACTCGGGATACGGTCGTGAGCTAAGTGAATTAGGATTGAATGCATTCGTTAACGAACATTTAATTTTTGAACCAACTAAGTAAATTAAACTGATTACAGTAAAGGAGCATGTTCAGATGAACATGCTCCTTTTTTATTATTATTTTGTTGTAATCGCAATAGTGTCGGCTGCTTTTTGAGCGGCCCATTGTTCATCAAATTGATCAAGCAATTCACGGACTTGTGTTGTGTTGTTTGTATCCATTAAGGCAACTCGTAAATCAGATGCATATGAAAAATGGCGAACGTAGATTTTAAAGAAACGCTTTAACTTTTGGAAATGCATGGGACCAAATTCAGCGGTGAATTGGTCGTATAAGTCTAATTGCATACGCAATAATGTGAGTGTCTCATCTAGAGTGTGCTCTCGTGGTGTGATTTCAAAGGCAAAAGGATTCTCAAAAATCCCGCGGCCAATCATAATACCATTAACACCAGGATGTTGACGAACTAATTCAAGACCGTCAGCACGATCTTTAATATCACCATTGATTTGAAGCAAGGTGTTTGGGGCGATTTCATCACGTAATTGCACTAAACGGTCAATGTACTCAAAGTGGGCGGGCACTTTTGACATTTCCTTACGTGTACGCATATGAACAGTAAGTAGTGGGATATCTTGCTTTAGAAGAAATGGAATCCACTCTTCAAAAGTGTCGATTTGATTGAAACCAAGGCGCGTTTTAACAGAGACAGCTAAGCCGGCTTTTTTAGCACTAGCAATAATTTCTTCAGCTTTATCAAAATGGCGAATTAAATCAGAACCACTATTATTCTTAACGACAGTAGCAGCTGGGCATCCCATATTAATATCAACGGCTTCATAGCCACGTTCTTTTAAGTCAAAACAGGCAGTCTCAAAATCAATACCACGATCACCCCATAATTGAGCGACGGGCATTTGTTCTGATTCTTCAACGTGCAAACGACCTTGTACGGTAAACTTAGCTTTTGGATGAGTAATACTGCGAGCATTTGTGAATTCTGTAAAGTAAACGTCGGGGCCACCAGCTTTAGCAACGACACGACGGAAAACAGAATCTGTTACGGCTTCCATAGGAGCCATGGTGAAGAAGGGGATTGTCTCTAATCCTGGAACGGCAGGATGTTTTTGAGCATCGTCCACAACTTTTTGCCAATAAGGCGATTTCACTTGGACCATTTCAAGTTCCTTTCTCAAAGAAATATGTATTTTTGATACGAAAATTTTTAAAACCCTATTTATATTAGCGATATTTTGCACAATTTTCAAGATATTAACTTCTTAAAAGTAAATAATGGTCATATTTAGGGCAAATTATGAGACTTTTGACAGTCTGATGGACAATAAGGTGTATAATAATGCCGATTTGCTATAAAATTTTTAGGAGTTCACATGGTAATTAGAAAGAATATGGTAGCGGGCATTATCTTAACGTTTTTGCTAGCTTTCGTTGCTAAACTACTGTCACCTTTCTTACCAACATTAGGTGCCGAGGCATTGGCTATGTTGGCGGGAATTGTCTTAGGAAATACAGTTTTTATTAACCAACGTTGGGCAGCAGGTGTTAAATGGGCTGAAAAATACCCGATTGAAATTGGGATTGCCTGCCTAGGTTTAAATGTTACTTTAACAAATATGGCTTCACTTGGATGGCAAGGTGTGTTATTTATTTTGCTACAAATGTCATTGACCATTTTCTTTGTGATGTGGCTTGGTGGGCGTATTTTTAAGGTTGCACCAGCATCAGCGATGATGATGGGAGCAGGTAATGCTGTCTGTGGTTCGAGTGCAATTGCATCAGTGGCACCTGTTGTTGGCGCAAGTGATGATCAACGACGGACGTCCGTAGCAACAGTCTCACTGGCTGGTGTGGTATTACTATTTGTCTTACCAATTTTAGGACCGGCTGTGTTACCGGATAATATGATGGTTAGTGCCTTGATTGGTGGAACTGTGCAGTCAGTTGGTCAAGTATCTGGAACTGCTTCACTTGTTGGTGGCAGTGTGGTTACTTATGCACCAATTTTCAAAATGCTACGTGTCATTATGCTATCAGTAGTCGTTATTTTTATGGCACGTCATGCCGCAAAAATATCAACTGATACTGGTACAGCTACTAAGTCAAAGATAGGTATTCCTTGGTTTGTCACAACATTTATTATTCTGATGTTGATCAATTCATTTATTTCACTACCTCATCTTGTGACTCATACAGCACAAAATATTACGAGTTTTTTTGGTGTTGTTAACTTAGCGGGTATTGGATTAAATTTGAAGTGGACAACAATCAAGTCATCAGGAGCTAAGTTCCTAGGATATGGATTTGTCACGATTATTTTCCAAGTAGTTATTGCCCTAGCACTGATTTATATGCTGATGGGTGCTTAATTAAACGGAATCTAAAAGAATAAGGTCTGGAATTTCGCCAGTTGATGAGGAATTTTCAGGCCTTTCTTTATAATTATTGTTAAAATTAAAATGCTTGATGGATAAATATTTTTGGGGAGGTGAGAGTTAATAAATGCTATTTACGAATTTAAATAATTATGTGGTATTTGATTTGGAAATGAATGGTAGTAATCAAATTATTGAGATTGGTGCGATTAAAGTAACAGGTACCCAAAATATTGAGAAATTTTCAGTTATTGTTAATAATCCACCCGTTGGTAGCGCCATGAAATCGTTTAAATATATTACTAAATCAATGGGTGGCAAAGATGGCTGGATTACGTTGGACATGATTAGCCATGGTATTTCTGAAGAGCGCGCATTGAGCCGTTTTATGCGATTTGTTGGTGATTACGCAATTGTCGGACATGCCATTATTGATGGTGATGTCCAGCTAATCAAAGAAGGATTGCAACATCATAATCTTGGTAAATGGGACACTCGCGGTAAATTATATGATACGCAGCAAATTCATGGCGCTATTGCAGGCAATCCGCAAGATATTTCATTAATGGATTTAGCAGAAATGTATGGGATTGATTTGGGGCAACAAAAGCACCGGGCATTACCTGATGCAAAAGAGACACTGGCTATTTTTGTAGCTATGAAAAAGGCATGGCGTTAGTTTCATTGAAATTACCAGACAAGTGAAATGAGTTGAAGGAGAATTTCGTGGCACAAGTGTTGAAAAAAATTCCTATGGCGTTATGTGGTTTGACTTTAGGTATCGAATCATTAGGGAATCTATTTATTATGAATGGCTTTTTCATGACCGGCAATATCATTGGCATAGTGGGAATGATCTTAATATTGTTTGTATTTGCGAAACTGTTCTTTGCATATGGTAGTGTCCACAGTGAAATGCTGAATCCTGTAACTTCGGGGACGCTACCAACGTTTACAATGGCGTTGATGCTGATGGCCATGTATTGGTATCGCTGGGGGATGACACGTTTTGCTAATTTTTTATGGGTAGCTGCAATTATTGTTCATCTCGGTATCATGGTAGCCTTTTGTTGGTTTAACTTAATTAAGACCAAGCCACGGTTACAAGCAGTTTATCCAAGTTGGTTTGTCATGTTCGTTGGTATTGGCGTTATTCCAGTTAGTGCACCCATGTTTAGTACAACTATTGGCCAGCTATTCTTCTGGTTAGCAATGGTGTTGTACGTCATTGTTTTCCCAATTGTTATTTTCCGATTGATACGTTTACGAGAAATAGGTGAAGGAGCGTTGCCATTGTTGACGATTATGGCGGCGCCGGCGTCATTGTGTTTAACTGGTTATTTAAATATCTTTGGCCAATTTAATCATGCCTTTGCTATTGGCATGGCTATTTTTGCGCAAGGTCTTTATTTTGCGACGTTATTTTTAATGATAAAAATTTATATTTCTGCTAAACATTCATTGTTACGATTTTATCCAAGCTTTGCAGCCTTTACTTTCCCGTTGGTCATTGCATCGACAGCGATAACGGTCTTATCAAATCGCTTAAATCTAGCTAGTGGTGTAATGGTTGTAGCAAAAATTGAATGGCTTGCAGCAACGCTGATGATTATCTACGTATTTAGCCAATATTTAAGATTTTTGATTGGTTTGATGACTGCAACGAGGGTTCTAAAGTAGTGCTGAACAGTCAAAAAATAAATCAATTATTTTAATAAAAAAGGTTGGGTTTTTGTTTTTAATTTGTTAATATAATGTTCTGCTATTTAATAATTAGTAGATATTAAATAAGAAACGTTCTACGATTAGACAATTTAATAATGTAGACGCGGAGGATACGATTATGTTGATGTACACAAGACCAGCCCAGCCAGAAGACTTTCCAGCAATTTGGGCTGCGTTTCAAGATGGCGTTGCATACTTGGGCGAACAAGGCGCATCGCAATGGCAGGGCGAAGGTGCACCAGACAGGGCTTTATTTGAAAAGGATATTGCCAACGGCTGGGGAATCGTTCTGATCTACGATGGTCAAGTAGCCGGTTATGGCTCATTAGTGCCAGGACCAGAAGAAGAATATGAAATTTTACAAGGTGAATGGGTTGGTGAAGAACCAGAATATGTTGCTATTCATCGAGTAACGATTAATTCGCATATTCGTGGTAAGGGTGTTGGTAAAACATTAACACGTGATTTAGTTAATTTAGCACGTGCGCGTGGTTATCGTGATATTCGCATTGATACATTCCCAGAAAATATCATTATGCAGAATGTTATTACGAAAACTGATTTTACATATAGAGGCATGGTACCATTTGAATTTGGTGATCGACTAGGTTACCAATTATTAGTAGATTAATACATTTATGAGATTTTTTTCATAAAACAATTGACTTTGTACGTAAATGGGCTTAATATCTATAGGTAAGCTAAAAGAAAAGGAAATGTAGATATGCAAACTTATTTGTCAGTAACATCAGCGTTTAGTTACTTTACGTATTTCGGGTAGTCATCCGAATTCTGCGTAAGGTTGTTTGCGCTGAACATTTGGATGACGGTAAAGTATCCAAATGTGTGAAAGCAAGTGAGCAACTTGTAATGCATTATCTGCATACACGTATTGGATACAATGATGTTATCCAATACGTGTTTTTTATTGTCTTGGTATTTTTCAAATGACAAATGGGTTGTAGCATGATATTCCGTGAAAGGAAGTTATATATATGGGAATGTGGCAGAGAATATTTAAAAAGGAGTCATTAGACACCTATATGAGTAGTGATGGCCATTTTGAAAAGTCACTAAATGCAAAAGATTTAGTTGCTTTAGGAATTGGTGCGGTGATTGGTTCAGGAATTTTCGTTTTAACTGGAACTGTGGCAGCAACGACAACTGGGCCAGCGATTATTTTTAGTTTTATTTTGGCGGCCTTAGTATCGAGCTTAGTAGCGATGGCTTATTCCGAAATGTCAACTGCTATGCCAGTAGCAGGATCAGCTTATTCATATGGTAATGTTATTTTTGGTGAAGTGATTGGTTGGGTATTGGGTTGGGCACTAATTCTGGAATACATGTTAAGTGTTTCGGCCGTTTCGACGGGTTGGTCGGCTTATTTTGCCAATCTGATATCTCCTTTGGTCAAAATCCCAACGGCCTTATCAGGGGCCTATAATCCAGCAAATGGGACGTATATTGATATCGTTGCTGTTGTCATTGTGTTGTTAATTGGTCTGCTATTACGCGGTGGCTTACGTCAGTCAAAACGTGTTGAAAATGCGATGGTTTTGTTCAAAATAATTATTATTTTGGCTTTTATTGTAATTGGCTTCTTCTTTATTAAGAGCAGTAATTACAGTCCTTTAATTCCCGAACGTGTTAATGGTGCGTTTGGATGGCGAGGAGTTATTACTGGAACATCGATGGTCTTCTTCGCCTTTCTTGGTTTCGATGCATTGTCATCATCAGCAGCCGAAGTGAAAAATCCTAAGCGTAACATGCCAATTGGAATTATTGGTACGCTAATTATTGCGGCTATCTTGTATGGCTTAATGGGATTTGTGCTAACTGGTATGGTACATTATTCTAAGTTGAATGTTGCGGATCCAGCAGCTTTTGCCTTGCAACAAGTTGGTCAAAATTGGGCATCGTTGATTATTACAATTGGGGCATTAATTGGAATGGCAACAATGATGTACACAATGACGTATGCGGCATCACGTTTGATTTATGCAGTTGGTCGAGATGGCCTGTTGCCAGGTGGTGTTGGTAAATTAAATAAACAAGGAAATCCTAATCGTGCGTTGACTGTTGCAACAGTTGTTATTGCCCTATTTAGTGGGTTAGTACCATTGGATGCCTTAGTTGATTTGGTTAATGTTGGTACTTTGTTGGCGTTCGTAGTTGTGTCATTAGGTATTTTGCCATTACGTCGTCGTAAAGACGTTAACCATGATGGTTACAAAATGCCAGGTTATCCGGTAATGCCAATTATTTCAGCAATTTTGACAGGATTCTTGATTACACAATTACATGCTGAAACATTGATTGCCGCAGGTGTTTGGTTTGTTCTTGGTCTTATTTTGTACTTAACATACGGTGTACGTCACTCGAGAATGAATCAGTAATGGCGTTAAACTTTCTGAATTATAGTTAAATAATTTTAAATAAGAAGAGGTTGAGACATATTTTGTCTCAACCTCTTTTACTTGAAATTACTGAGTGGTGGGTGGCATTTTACTGACCCACCATAAATTAGTCTGCGGAACAAATTGTGTACCGATAACGATGGCTTCATCAGTATAGCCTTTGACTACGCCAGTTATCATAGGTGGAATAATCCCTTTTTCTGATTGCGTATTTAATTGAATGGTTACCGTGACTTGTTGGGCATATGCTTCAAATAAAATTTTACCAATTAATTCGGGAGCCATTTCGGGTTTGCGGACACGTTGATTGGCATCCTTTACTTCATGGGCAATTTTATTCACGTGCTCAGTGTGGTCAGATAAATAGTAGCCTTGCCACTTGACCATACCGCGGTCATGATAGTCATACTTAAAAAACTGACTAGCTTGTTTGAGGGTGACGTTATCGATTTCTTCATTATCAATAGCCATAAGCATTACCACCATTATGTCCGCCGACCAGGCCAACGCGGTCAAGCATTGTGCCCCCAGTCAAACTAGAACTTTTAAAAATGGCATCAATACCAAATTTTTGGCGGATCATATCGATTGTTTCATCTAACTGATGATTTTGTTGCATAGTAGCTGGTGGCACAAAAAGGTCCAGTTGTTCTTCACCCGCAGGCTTTAAATTACCAGCACTAACAGCGATATGTCGAATGACTTCACCATGATAGTGAGTGGTGAATAGTTGGTGAAGTACTTGTGTAATTTGGGCATTCGAGTTTGTTGGTGGGATCGACATTTGAACATGAAAACCTTGGCTACCAGTCGGGTTATGATAGCCTACCCCTAATCCAAGTGAGACTTGATTGGTGACTAAATGCTTGGCCCGTAGTCGACTAGCAATTTGTTCGCCAATTTCCCTAATGATTACGCCAATTTCAGTGGGGTTATCATAATCTCGTGGTAGGACTTGGCTGTTGCTTAGTGCACGACTTTTTGCATGATATTTTTGTCTAACAAAGCTGCGGTCAATACCCCAAGCAAGTGCATAGAGTTCACCACCGATAACCCCAAACTTTTCAATCAAGTGGTATGGATTATGCAAAGCTAAGTCTTTCATTGAAAAGATGCCCAAACGATTGAGTTTCTTAGCTGTACGTGTGCCAATGTGCCAAACATCAGATAGGGTCTCAATTGGCCATAGAAATTTTGGAATTGTTTCATAATGCCATTCACCAATTAGACTAGGAGCATGTTTAGCAGTTATATCAAGCGCCATTTTAGCCATTGCTGGATTATCACCAATGCCAACGGAGGTATAAATACCAGTTCTTTTCTTGATTTCTTTTTGAATGATACGGGCGATTTGCTGGTGTGTTAAATCACGACCATTACCAAATTTTGAAATTATATATTGATAACTATCAGTGATATCCAGAATAGATTCGTCAATTGAGTAAATGTGCAAATCTTCGTCAGCCACAAATTCACGATAGATATCATTAATTTGTTGGTTTTTTTCGATATAATAATTCATTCGGGGTTCAGCAATTAATAAATCAGGATGATAAGGCACGTCTCGTTGTCGCATAACGTTACTGATACCCAGTATTTTTTTAGCCATTGGTGAGGCAGCAAGCACCAGACCGCCATTTGTATTTTCTTGCTGACTCATCACAACGAGCATTGTCTGCAATGGATTTTTACCGCGGTCAACGCATTCGACACTGGCATAGAAACTTTTGGAATCAATCACAAAAATAGCTCGTCTGGGTTCGTCTTTGTAAACATCAAGCATAAGATATCCTCCTGGTTAGCTTTAACTTAATGTTAGGATAAACCTAATTTTAGCATTCTGCAAGCTTTAAGTTAATTGGATGCTGCTTGTAGTCATTGTCTACCATGTGCTATGATTGATTGTTCATGGAATTTATAGGAAATAGGAGTAGTAGTTTTGGAAAAGGAAAAAACGAATAAAGGTATGGTGACATTGGCCTTATTCATCGCAACTTTTTTAAGTGCGGTCGAAGGGACAATTGTGTCAACAGCAATGCCTACCATTGTCGGTGACCTAGAGGGTATTTCAATCATGAATTGGGTGTTCTCGATTTTCTTATTGACGAGTACGTTGACTACACCAATCTATGGGAAATTAGCTGATAATATTGGTCGTAAGCCAGTATTTATTGCTGGGTTAATTATATTTTTGACGGGTTCAGTATTAAGTGGATTTTCAGCTAGTATGCCACAATTAATTATTTGGCGTGCCATTCAAGGAATTGGTGCAGGAGCTATCTTGCCAATTTCTAATACAATTATTGCTGATATTTATCCGCCCGAAAAACGTGCGCAAATTATGGGTATCAATAATTCAGCGTGGGGAATTGCTTCTGTGGTTGCCCCATTACTGGGTGGCTTGATTGTTGATAATTTTACTTGGCGTTGGGTGTTTTTTATTAATTTGCCGTTTGGCTTATTATCAATGATTTTAACTTTAATGTTTTTGAAAGAAGACAAACGTGCTACTGAAGGTCATTTGGATATTTGGGGTATCGTTTGGCTATCAATGACGATTTCAGGAATCTTGTATGGCGTTGAATTACTTAATAAGGCACACATTAACTGGCTGATGATTGCGGTTGTTGCAATCGTTGCAGTTGTTGGTTTGTTGTTGTTTATTAAACGAGAAAAACGTGCAGCAGATCCGATTATTTTGTTGGATTTATTTAAAAATAGAACGTTTGTTATTCAGAATTTTGCAGTGGGGATGATGGCAATCTTCTTAATTGCATATGAAGTATACGTGCCATCATGGACGCAAGGAATTTTAGGATTACCAGCAACTTTTGCTGGCTTTGCAACAACGCCTAGTTCTATTTTTTGGATTGTTGGTTCATTTATTGCGGGTAAGATGTTATCACGATTAAAACCACAAAAGATTTTGATGATCAGTATGGGACTTTTGGTGGTTAGCGGAACGATCCTAGCGTTCTTACCAACCAATACGCCATTTGTTATATTCTTACTTATCGGTGTATTTTTGGGAACTGGTTTTGGAATCACTGTGACTGGTTCAACGATTATTTCACAAAGCGTTGTATCGCTTGAACACATTGGAATGGCTACTTCGTTTAATACATTGATTCGTAGTCTAGCACAAAGTATTTCCATTTCAATTTTTGGAATTGTTATGAATCAGTCTTTGCAAAATGGTATTGCACAACATCCAGACAAACACTTAACAGTGGGGATGTTTAATAAAATGATCAATCCGCATACGGTTGATGAATTACCAAATAAGATTGTGCCAGTGATGAATAATATTTATCACACTGGATTACGTAATATTTTTATTGTTGCGGTTATTTGCATGATTTTGGCATTTGTATATAATTTAAAGCACCAAGATCAAGGGGTCGTACAATAAAATCTAAGTAAAAATAGGTTGAGACATAAATTATGTCTCAACCTATTTTTTTACGTTATTCAAAAATTGTTTGGGCAATATTTTCAGCATCGCTCAGGTTTTTATCAGTAATTCCTGGACGTGGTGAGAACGTTGTAAACCATGACCAACCTTCTGTTGGGACACCCCAAATGAATAAGCCAGGGACTTCTTGATCTTGTTGGTCAATTGCCGTCATTGTCTGTTTATTCATGCGTGTACCACCAGCAGAGTAAGTAGTGCCATCAGATTTCGTGTAAGTTGCTTCACTTAGAATTCCTTTTTCACGTAAATTGCTCATCAATGGGTTGATGGTATGTGACAACGAAGGTGCTGATAGGTGTGCTTCAACTAGGTTATCAACAGTCCACTCGTTGTTACGGTTATCGCGAGCCACAAAGTGATTGTCTTGGACGGTTGCGCTGAGACCAGGGCTAGCAATTGTTAATAAGCCGGTTTCAATCAGGGCACGCATCTGCTCAATACGTAAAATAGGTGGGCCAACAGAAATCAAAGTGTTCAATGGATTAAAGTGGCGCAAAAACTTTTCGTATTCATCAGCATTTAGATAGCCAGCATCCAAGTAGTGGCGAATGACTGAGCGAATGTCACGTAACATATCAAAAGCACCCGCATAAGGGGCATCGTTGTTTCCTTTGTATGCATCGTTGATATCCCAAGTTAAGTAGTTCATCATGAAGTCACTATATTCGACCTCTTCAGGAATATCAGCAACTGGGTTTAAGATACGTTGCCAGTCCATGATATATTCTTCGGCGACAACATATTGACGGGCAGTCTTATTCAAATCATCGCTTTCAGCGAGTGCCGTCATAAAGTGATCGGCATTAAATGGCCAAGTGATTCCAAAATCATTGATTGTATTACGATAGTGCTTATATTCTAATTCTTTTTTCAACAATTTGAAAAAGTCATCATATGATAGTTGACCATCGTTTTCGGCAGCTAGCTGATCAAGTTTCTTGTTCGTAAAGAACAGTGGTTGGTAACTTTCAGTTGTCTTTTGGTTAATACCACGCGCATGCAAAGGCAAACCACGACGAGAACCCGCAATGATATGAGGTTCTTTACCTGAGGGTAGATAATAAAGCACACCATTGTTGTCACGTGCAAAACGACCACCACGACCAATTGTCAATTTGGCTAGGTAATCAAAAAAACTTAATCCTAGACCACGAAGCACAACCTTTTGGCGGGCTGGCACATCATCTAAATTCGCTTCTGCAGGATGAGTTGGTCCGATATATAGCATGTTTTCATGGGCATTAGCAGCATCAGTAAATGTTTGTTGCTCTTCTGATAACTGGTTATCAACCATCCCCGTTGACATGACAACTTTATCAGCCATGAAGTTGGTCCCATCATCTAAGACAATTTCATATTGATCGTCTTGAGGGGTAACATCTAAGACTTGTTTACGTTCATAAGACAGCATGACATTACCAGGAATCTGAGTACCTAGACGTTCGTAAAACCATTGACTATAAACACCAAATAGGGCACGAGAAGTAAAGCGATTAGGATTTATTCGTGCAATTTCATCAAGAAAGTGTTCACCGTTAACAAAATGACGACGTTGTACATATTCTTTACCATATGTAATTGCCCATTCATAAAAGTTAGGACCATAGGTAGCAGTTGCTGCATGGTTCGGTATAGAAGGATCGGGGAATAAGGTCAATTGACGAGTAACTGTGTTCATTAGGAAAAGTGGACTTTGATCCGGATTCCAAACACGGCCACCGATTGGGAAACTGTCGTACAAAGTAATATCGACAGGCTTTGTTGTTTCCTTGGCATAAGCCATCAGACGTTCTAATAGGGTTAAGTTGCGTGGTCCGGCACCAACTAATACAATCTTCATTGGTTGCTGCTCTCTTTCTTAAAATTTGATAGTTCTTCTGGGGAATAAACGCCAATATCTTTAACATAGATATTGCCGGCACGTTTTAGGCCTTCGTTTTGTAGTAATCCTTGTTTAGGATATGCAAAAGTAACCGTAGCAGATGCGCGGATGGCAGAGCCTAAAATAGTACCTGTTGTTGCATTTAGACCGGATGGAATGTCAACTGACACAACCGGAATATTAGCGGCATTAACGCGTTTAATGATTTCACCTAGTTTAACGGGGACTGGCTTTGATAGTCCGGCACCAAATAGGGCATCCACAATAACCGTGTAATGGCGGAAGTCGCGTACACGGTTATGGGGGGTAACACCGTACTTGCGGGCGATGTCTAGTTGTTTTGCTGTATTAGGAGTGGCGCGATGGGCATCACCTAATAGCAATAAGTCAACATTAACACCTTTTTGTGCTAGCATGCGAGTAATGGCAATACCATCACCACCATTGTTACCTAAGCCAGCAATAACGAGAACATTGGATAAGTCAAAAGTACCTGCACCGAGTACTTCCATCACGGAGATGGCTGCTCGTTCCATTAAGACTAGGGGATGGACACCAATTTCATCAGTGGTGTAGTGACTAAACCTTTGCATTTCTTGTGCAGTTACTGATTCAATCATGAAAAGCAACCTCCTTTAATTTTTTCTATCTTAATAATCAATTATGACGTTCAGTGTTTATTATATCGCAACTGACTGTTAAAATGTTTCTAGTACAATGTTTTTTTACATTAAATAGACGAAATTAGTAAGGAGGATAAAAATGAACACGCAAAAGATTCCGGAAGATATGCAAGATGTGCGTGATCGTGTGGACCTGATGGCAGGTCGTGGCTTCACAGTCTCGGAAGAAGATGTTATTAAAGAAGCATTGAAAACAGGCTTTCAATCAATTGTGGATGAGAAAATGGACGGTAATTATTACACTGTCCGTTGGGATGAAGCCTTTCATGATTTGCAAGTCCTTGGGATTGATAATGAGTTAGTTGGTTCAGCAAAACCAAAAGCGGATGGTCCTGATTTTATCAAGCAATTTGAAACTAATGCAACGAATACATGGTTTACTTTAGACAAAGATGCATTGGCTATTATTGGCCGTTAAAGTTAAAAATTTATTAATAAAGCTGAATTTAAGTACAATAGTGTTATATAGTTAGAGTTAGTTATTTATTTTGTTATAGAAAACAAGTCAAATTTATTTAAGGAGCAATTATTGTTTATGGAAAGTAATACACGTAAATACTTAGCAGAGTTCTTTGGAACGATGTTATTAGTTGCCGTTGGTACTGGTGCAGTTGTTTTGGTTGGTGTACAAACCGGCCCACTTCCTGTTGCCTTGGCCTTTGGTATTGCCTTGGCTGCTGGTGCCTACGCTTTTGGCCCAATCTCAGGTGGTCACTTTAACCCAGCCGTTTCATTGGGAGCAGCCATGAATGGTCGTATCTCATGGAAAGACTTTACTGGTTATGTTATTGCACAATTGATTGGTGGACTAGCTGGTTCAGCCGTTGTTTGGGCAATCATGAAGGGTGTTGGTGCCAGTGCGACAATGATCAAGCAAGTTGGTTTTGGTCAAACTGATTACACAACACCAGTTTCATTCTTCGGTGCAACTGTTATCGAGTTGATTTTGACATTCTTCTTTGTACTAGTTATTTTGATGGTTACTTCAAAGAAGGCTGAAGCTTCTTCAGTTGCTGCACCAATGATCATTGGTTTGACATTGGCAGTATTGATTATTGTTGGTATTTCAGTAACCGGATCTTCATTGAACCCTGCACGTTCATTTGGACCTGCTGTGTTCTTTGCAATGTTTGGTTCAGCAACTTCATTGACTCACGTTGCTGCTTACTTCATCGGACCTTTAGTTGGTGGTGCTTTGGCAGCATTGGTTGCTAAGTACGGTCTTGGTTCAGAAGAATAATTTTTAATAAATAACACTAAAAAACCACTTGTTACGCAAAGCTTTGCGATAGCAAGTGGTTTTTTATTTGGTTTATTTAGTTTTGACCCAGCCGCTTGCAGCGCCAGGGCACAAAACAGGCCTTATACCGGAATGCTAAGCGCTTGGATTCACGCTTTCGTTAAACGCGATAGGCTGCCAGTCCGTCAAAAATAAGCAATAAATATGTCACACACCTACGCAGTCGCTACGGTAGCGTGCCAAATTTATCACTTATTTTGGACTCCAAAACGGCCGCTTATCAGCTCTCGTATATAAACGCGATAAATTTTCAATCCGGTCAATATAACGCCAACAGCACCTGCATGCCTACGCAGTCGCTACGGCGAAGCAGACACTGTTAACGTTATATTGACCTTCAAAACGAAAATTAATCAGCTCTCTTTAACCATGTGCGATTCTAGCTTCGGCGGCGGCTGCGATTGCAGCGACGATATCATCGATGAAGGTATTTACACGACCACCGTTATGTTGTTCGTCGTTTAATTTACCAACGATACCAGGCTTGACGCGGTCTAGGTAACCGAAATTGGTCCATGAGATCGTGCCGTAGACGCCCAAGATAGACATGACTAGTTGTTCATCGATACCATAAGTTGCATGGTCACCACCAATACGTTCTTGTAATGGTTCTGGTAGTTGCTTAGCCTCTGCTACCTCATCTAGGGCTAAGCCAGTCATTACGGCATCTTGTACTTCAGTTTTGTGTAACACGTGTTGCACAGAATCAACGGCCGTGTCCAATGATAAATCTGGAATATGATCTTTTTGCCCACTGACAACTAATTCAGCGATGTCAGGTAATTGGACACCACGGTCCTGCAACATTTTAATAACATCTTCATAATAATCACGCTCAGTAAATAACATTTCCCATTACGCTCCCTCGTTTAATGGCATTATTGTATCAGAAAGCGGGTCCTTTTAAAACGTATCGAATGTTAAAACAGCTTTCCCTTGTAAGGAATGCTGACGAGCTTGTTCATGAATATCACGCAGGTTAGCTAATGTAAATGGGAGCACTTGACCAATCCGGAACGTGATTTTACCAGCTGCCATATCAGCAAATAATGCTTCAAGATTAGGACGTTTTCCATCTTGGAATGCGTTAGCAGCGTCAATATCAAATGCTGACAGAGCTTTTTCATCGAGACCAGCAATGCTACGTAGGATACCACCAGTTTTTAGAATTTTTGCAGATTGGACCGAAACTGAGCCGCCAATGGTATCTAAGACAGCATCGAAATCAGATAATTCGTTTTCATAGGCAGTATGATAGTCGACTGGTGTGACATCTCTGAATGACTTTAGGTAGTCAAAATCAGCTGGCTTAGCGGTTGTATATACTTGCGCACCAATATTCAATGCGGCTTGTACAGCAACTGAACCAACAGCACCGGCACCACCTTGAACAAGAACTTTTTGTCCAGGTTGGACGTTTAAATCACGATGGATCATTTGATAACCAGTTGCAGCACCAATAACAGCTGCCACGGCATGAACATCATCGATGTCATCGGGCACTTTTGTTGCGGCAGATTGGCCAACCGGTACTAATTCAGCATAGGTTTTTTGGTGGCGAGTGGCAGCGATACGATCATCAACTTTAAAGTCGGTGACGTCTGAACCGATAGCAACAACTTCACCCACAACACTTGAACCGGGAATTAATGGTAATTCTTCTGAAGTACCCATCTTTCCGGCCACAAATTTCACATCATAAGGATCAATAGCAACGGCATGATTTTTAACTAACACCTGCTTTTTTAGTAAAGTTGGTGTCTCAGTATCAATTTCGTTTAAATCAGTAACTGAACCATAATTATCTAATTGAATAGCTTTCATAATATTTTCCCCCTTATTTCTTTTATCATAAGTATAGTCTAACTTAGTTTGACAAGTGATACAAAAGTCCAAATTAATTCACCCAAACACGGTTGTACGTTAGAATATAGCTATAAATAGTTAGGCGATGGCCGTCTGATTGTTTTTTTACAAGTCAGTAATTATGTCAAAGGAGATGTTTAACATGCCATGGACAAAAGAAGATTACCCGGACTCATTAAAAAATCTTAAGCCGACTGTGCGCAATAAAGCCATTGAAATTATGAATGCGCTCCAAAGAGAAGAAAATTATAATGAACAACGTATTATTGCAATTGCCACTAAAAAAGCTGAAGAATTGTACCAGAATGACCATCCCAATGCTTCTGTTTATGAAAAGTGATTGTTTTAATTATTAACACAAAAAGGTTGAGATGAACTGAACCCCGTAAGTTGGAGTAATTTCCAAAACTTACGGGGTTTTACTATGTTTTCAAAAGAAGTACAAATTGAAGCAGTCACGATGTACCTACAAGGTATTCCGCCTTATAAAATACGGAAAAAGTTTGGTATTAAAGGAACAGACACCATTCGTAACTGGGTTACTAATATCAAGGAACTTGGTGTCTATGGATTAAACAACGCTAGTCAAAGTAAGACAAATTATCAATATTCCTTTAAAATCAAGGTAATTCAATGGCGACTTGAG
>NZ_BJEC01000020.1 GCF_005405465.1 Weissella thailandensis | reverse complement strand
TTAGACTTTATTCCCAGTATGTCACGTAAGGGGAATTGTTTGGACAATGCCCCCATTGAAAGCTTTTTTAATCTGTTAAAACGGGAAAGTCTTAACCAATAACATATTAAAAAATATTGCAGAATTAAATGTTATTGTCGACAAATACGTCCATTGGTTTAACCATGAGCGTATTTCGTTGAAAACAAAAGGCCTGTCTCCGATTGCATATCGGGAACAGGTCTTAGGTAATTAAAATTTATTTAAATGTCTAACTTTTTTGCGGCACTTCAACAACTATTATGTCTCAACCCTGTTTTTTATTTTAAATTAAATAAGTTGCTACTTAACAAAATCTTCTTGCTTAGAACCTGAATTAGCCATTGCCGTTTTGGTAACAATCAGTTGGAAATAATTGTCAAAGCCAGGTTGATTATAACTACGTAACAGACCAGCAAAGTCAGCAGGTGACCACTCAGAAACACTGATGGCGCCATCCTGATATTGTAGAGAATGAGCAATTGATGAAGTGCTTTCAACCAAATAGAACGTATCATTGGTATCTAAGTATAACAACTGTAGTTTGATATTTCGGTTAGCCCCCAAAGCTACTGTAGATGTTAGGAAAGGGTCATCTAACCAACGTTTGCTTACATGTCCATGTCGAAACTTGTGAATAGTTTCTAGTGTATTACCGATAATTTTCATAATTCCCCCTCTATCTTGACAATAATTAGAAATATAAAATTATTATAACCTAAATTTAATAAACATGCATTTAGTTCTATTAATTATAGGTATAAACAGTATCAGTAAATAATAAAAATACCAACCACATTGTGGTCGGTATTTATTTTTACTGCACGATTAAAATATCTACTTTAGCATTTTGAACAACAAAAGTCGCAACTGAACCGACAAGTAGTCGTTCCAGAGTGTTTAAACCAGATTTACCCAACATAATTAAACCGGTGTTGTGGTCTTTAGGAAAATCACGAGCGATAACAGTTTTAGGTGATCCAAAACGAACGTGGATGTTAACTTCTTTAGCACCTTGCTGGCGTGCAATATCTGCATACTTTGATAACTTTTCTTCTGCATCTTGCACTAGTTGGTAAACAACATCACCAGAAATCGACATACCAGCTAATCCTGAAATTGAGTTAGTATCAATGACATACAATAAATCCAAAACAGTTTGGTTACGTACCGCAACAGCGGCTGCTTTTTCAACTATGGCCTCAGAAATCTTTGAACCGTCAATTGGTGCCAAAATATTCTTGTATGCAATTTTGTCCTCTGCCATGGCAGTCACCATCCTTATAAATTAATTATTAAATATATAAATTTCTTTATATGCTTATATTATATACCTTATAACAGGTTAATGTAAGCGTCATCTTAAAATTTGAGATGATAATAATACATGAATACGGTTCCTATAATTATAAAAATGTAAATTTGGATAAAAAGATTTTTTTTTATTCAATAGTGTGTTATTATTATAGCTATGCGATGAGTCGAGAGGATCTTAAATGATCTTTGATAAACGGCCCTCATTAACAGTCGTATTACTGGAGGGTGTAAAGCAAGTTGTGGAACTTGCTTTGCTACACATGACTACCTTTGGGTTTTCCTGATGGGTGTACGTTGACTGATGGGTAACCATCACGTGAGCTAGGACGCGTCAATCTTAGCAATGCCAAATGAAACACACTGTCTGAAAATGACAGTGTGTTTTTTTATATGATTATTTATGTTTGGATAACATGTATTTTAAAACTATGCTTGTTTAAGCTATTTTCTGTAAAATGGTATATAATAATGGGGAGTTGAATATATCTTTAACGGTACAAGGGGGGACGTATCAAATGGAAAAATTAATTCAAATTCGTGTCGAAGAAGAGGTGCGTAATGCAGCTGATGCTGTATTTAAAGAAAATGGGTTAACGACACAACAGGCAGTTAAAATGTTTTTGACCCAGGTGGCTCACAGTGGTGAATCACCATTTAATGACCTGTTTCGCGCAAAACATAAGTAATTATATTAATAGATTGTGATAAAGCTAGAAATGGATGCGTCCGTTTCTAGCTTTTGTTTTATGTTAACGGATAATACAAATTACAGGACATTTAGCCAAATATGGGTGTAATTTTGATATACTGGTGCTAAGAATAACTGGAGGATATACATGAAGACAGTTACTTTTAAAAATTTTTCTTTTTGGCAACGGATTATTATTAATACAGTGATGTTGTTGGCGATGGCGGGACTATTTAGAAATGGTCTCTACATTAGAAACATTTGGACGGCAATATTAGCTGCTGTTATCCTAGGAATTTTAAACGCCTTAGTAAAACCAGTATTACATGTACTGGCTTTACCATTTACGATTATATCGTTTGGCTTGTTCGGACTAGTCATCAATGGTGTTGTATTATGGCTAACTGCTTGGGTTGTTGGCGACGGCTTTAGATTTGCTAGTTTTGGCTGGGCAGTATTTATTGCTATTGTTATGTCCGTAGTCAATATGATAATTTCTAGTTACTTTAGTAAAGAAGATAAGCAATAATTAAGACAGGTAATAGAAAATGGCAAAAGAATTAACAGTAAAAGATTTATTGGATAATACTCGCCTGAAAATTGTGACGGGTGAAGAATACTTGGATCGCAAAATCACAACACCAGATATTTCAAGACCAGGTCTTGAAATGACAGGGTATTTTAACTATTATGCACCTGAGCGAATTCAATTGATGGGGATTACGGAAACGTCATTTTCTCAACGTATGAATCATTCAGAATTGTTATTGATTGCAAGAAAAATGATGCAGCCAAACACACCAACGTTTGTTGTATCAACCGGCCGAGAGTTACCAGAAGAGTTTATGCAAGCGGCGCAGGAAAATCACATTCCGGTGCTTGCTACTGAATTAACATCATCAAAAATATTAGCCAATATGACTTACTTCTTAAGTGGTGGGTTAGCTGAACGTCAGTCAGTACATGGTGTGCTGGTTGATGTCTTTGGTCTTGGTGTGTTGATTACTGGTGATTCCGGTGTTGGAAAATCAGAAACCGCATTAGAATTAGTACAACGTGGTCATCGTTTAATCGCTGATGATCGTGTTGACGTGTATGCGCAGGACGAAGAACGTTTAGTTGGGGAGCCACCAGCAATCTTACGTAACTTAATGGAATTACGTGGTGTTGGTATTATTGATGTCATGGACTTGTTTGGTGCTGGTGCTGTACGCTCACATGCTACGATTGCCTTTAATTTGCACCTTGCAAAGTGGCATGATGATCAAGAAGTGGATCGTCTAGGTAACGGTGAAGAAGTTATTAACATTCAAGGCGTTGGGTTACCACGTTACGTGCTACCTGTTCAAGCCGGCCGTAATTTAGCCGTTCTAATTGAAACTGCTGCAAAAAACTTCCGTGCTAAGCAAATGGGATTCGATGCGACTGAAACATTTAATAATAATCTTAATAATTTAATTGCTGAAAATTCAAAATAGGTGATTAATACTGTGATGTGGCGGTCTATTAATGATAAGATTGCCAAGTTATTAGAATATGGTATTATTATGATATTGTCGCTCATGCAATTAAAAGGAGGAATCTCGTGAGTAACGAAATTATAGCAGTTCTAGGTGCCGGCTCGTGGGGAACCGCACTGGCCAATGTTGCTGCTGAAAATGGGCATGACGTTCGTTTGTGGAGCCATCGAGCATCACAAGTGGCTGAAATCAATGAGACACATCGAAATACAAAATATTTAGGTGATAACCCATTAAATGATGGGATTGTTGGTTTTTCAGATATGCAATCTGCTGTAGAGAATGCAGATATTGTGTTGAGCGTTGTGCCCACTAAGGCAACACGCGAGGTTGCCCAGCAACTAGTTACGGTCCTAGCGAATATAGACCATAGCGTTATTTTAATGGCTGCAACTAAGGGGCTAGAACCAGGCACATATAAGCGAGTATCAGAGATGCTTACTGAAGAAGTACCTGCTAAGTACCTGAAGGGACTGGGTGTGATTTCAGGACCGTCTCATGCTGAAGGGGTCATCAAACACGATCCAACTTTGGTCTCAGCGGCTAGTAAAGATGTTGTCGCCGCTGAAAAAGTCCAAGCGGCATTTAGTAACCAAGTATTTCGTGTGTATACTAACACTGATGTAATCGGTGCCGAAATTGGTGGTGCGTTAAAGAACGTCATTGCTATCGGGGCTGGTGCCTTGGCAAGCCTGGGCTATGATGCAAACGCCAAAGCAGCTTTGTTTACCCGTGGTTTAGCTGAAATTAGTCGTTTAGGGCAAGCCTTTGGAGCTAATCCGATTACCTTTATGGGGTTGTCTGGTGTGGGGGATTTATTCGCCACGGCGACTTCAGTACATTCTCGAAACTTTCGAGCGGGTGTACAATTAGGTGAAGGTAAAAAACTAGCAGATGTTATTGAAGATATGGGGATGGTTATTGAAGGAATTTCAACAACCAAAGTTGCGCATGAATTAGCACAAAAAAAACATATTGAAATGCCAATTACATCGGCAGTTTATCGTGTACTTTATGAAAACGTAGATATTAAAGAAGCGATTCAAACATTAATGGGACGTCCAGTCTCGCAAGAAGGGAAGTAAATTAATCATGAAACCAGTACGTAAAGCGATTATTCCAGCAGCAGGATTAGGAACACGTTTTTTGCCTGCAACGAAAGCATTAGCAAAAGAAATGTTGCCAATCGTTGATAAGCCAACAATCCAATTCATTATTGAAGAAGCTTTGGCATCAGGGATTGAAGATATTGTCATCGTTGATGGTAAGTCAAAGCGTTCAATTGAGGATCATTTTGATTCAAATCCTGAATTGGAGAATAACTTGCGTGAAAAAGGTAAGGACGAGTTACTAAAGATTGTTCAAGAAACAACGGATATTAACTTGTACTTTATTCGTCAATCACATCCTCGTGGTTTAGGGGATGCTGTATTGACTGCTAAGTCATTTATCGGCGATGAGCCATTTGTTGTGATGTTGGGTGATGATTTGATGAGTGATGAAGAGCCTTTGACAAAGCAATTGATTGATCGTTATAACACAACGGGTGAATCAACTTTGGCTGTTATGAAGGTGCCTCACGACCAAGTATCTGAATATGGTGTGATTGCCCCTGAAAAAGAAGTTGAAGATGGTCTACACCAAGTTAACACCTTCGTTGAGAAGCCAAAGCCAGAAGATGCGCCATCTGATTTGGCAATTATTGGTCGTTATCTACTAACCCCAGAAATCTTTGAAGAACTTGAGAAGACTGAACCAGGTAAGGGTAACGAAATCCAACTAACTGATGCAATTGATTCATTAAACAAGCGTCAACATGTTTATGCGCATGAATTTAAGGGTAGCCGTTACGATATTGGATCAAAGATTGGTTTCTTAACCACGAACATTGAATTTGGTCTAAAGCACCCACAAACAAGTGAAGATTTGAAAGCGTATATCAAGGAACTAGCCGCTAAATTAGACTAATCATTGATGTATTAATAATGATAACTGCGAGTTTTCGGCATCTGTCGGCTCGCAGTTTTCGTTTACAAAAAGTAAGCTAAAAAGCTTGCTTTCTAAATCAAAGAATGTAAAATAATGTATTAGGAAGTCGAGAAGACGATAATAAGCAAGTACTTGAAGGGGAGGTGTTGTTATGACCCAACACTATGACACAATAATTTTAGGTGCAGGTCCTGGTGGCATGACGGCAGCAACGTATGCTTCACGTGCAAACCTGTCTGTACTAATGATTGATCGCGGAATATACGGTGGTCAAATGAATAACACAGCCGAGGTAGAAAATTATCCTGGCTTCAATAGCATATTAGGTCCAGATCTTTCTGAAAAGATGTATCAATCTTCAACACAATTTGGCGCTGAATATGCTTTTGGAACAGTCTTACATGTCCAAGCACAAGATGATGGTTCATGGCGTGTTGTGACAGATATGGATGAATACACGACTAATTCAGTCATTGTAGCAACCGGTTCTGATTATAAGAAATTAGATGTACCTGGTGAAGATGATTATTCAGGACGCGGTGTATCTTACTGTGCTGTTTGTGATGGTGCATTCTTTCGTGGTCAGCATGTTATTGTTGTTGGTGGTGGAGATTCTGCAGTTGAAGAAGCAACCTATTTAGCTGGTTTGGCCGATAAGGTAACTGTTTTTCATCGCCGTGACAAGTTAAGAGCCCAACAAATCTTACAAGAGCGTGCTTTTGCCAATGATAAGATTGAATTTGTTTGGAATACTGAAGTCGAAGAGATTTTAGGTGATGATAAAAAAGTTACGGGTGTGCGCGTGCGTAACAATGTAACTGATGAAGTTTATACGGTTGATGCTGCCGGTGTCTTTATTTACGTTGGGGTGTTGCCAGTTTCAGATGTTGTCGCTGATTTGGGTATTACAAATGAGCGTGGTTGGATCGAAACAAATGAGCGTATGGAAACAGCGTTACCTGGTATTTATGCACTGGGTGATGTTCGTGAAAAAGAATTACGACAGATTACAACAGCCGTTGGTGATGCTGCAATTGCTGGACAAAATGTTTTTTCATATAATGAAAATTTCAAATTACAACAGCAAAAAATGACAGAAGCATAAGGTAGTGATTTGAGTGAGGTTGAGACAAGGTTTTGTCTCAACTTTTCTTTTTCACTAATTGAGGGGGACAAAATATGACAACTTTTTATTTTGTGCGTCATGGCCAGACTTTGGCCAATGCCGCTGGATTAAAACAAGGAAAAATCAATTCGGACATCACTCACTTGAATGATACTGGCAGGCGCCAAGTTAACGAGTTGGCCAAGCATTTTGATATTAGTTTTGCAGATTCTTTAGTAATCAGTCCGTTACATAGAACTGCGCAAACTGCGGATATTCTTAATGAAACGGCAGGCCTACCAGTTAGAACAGACGAACGGGTCTTAGAAATTTCATATGGTGAATGGGATGGTAAGCAAAATCAACAGCTAATAGTTGATTTTCCTGATGTTTTTAATCCAGTCTTGCATGATGTGACAGAAAATTATACAAAATATGCTGTCAGTGGTGAAACATTTTCGCAAGTTGTTAACAGGGTAAATCTTTTTTTAAATGAAGAGACCAAACAAAATCCCGATGACCAAATCATTGTTGTTACCCATGGATTTACCATTAAGGCGGTATTAATGGCAACTTTTGGCATTAATCAAGTAACCAATAATATACCGGAACCAGATAATGCTAGTGTAACTAAGCTAAAGCAAACTGCTACTGGCGATCGTTACTTGTACTATTTCAATCGGAATTAGAGATAGAATATGTTTTTTTGGTAAAATATTAATGTCTTTTTGTGGTGAGCATGCGTATAATATTTTTTGAATAGTAATTAGGAGGAGAGCAAAGCATGGCGCAAGGCGTAAAAATTGTTGCTTCATCTCATTATGTTCCGCAAAACATTGTGACCAACGATGATTTGGCTACGATTATGGATACAAATGATGAATGGATTCAAGGGCATACGGGGATCAAGACTCGGCATGTTTCGTTACAGGGAGAAAATACGTCGGATCTAGCCACCAAGGCGGCGCAACAAGCGCTTGCTCAAACAGCGATTGCACCAGCAGATATTGGGCTGATCATTGTGACGACATTTACACCTGATGGTTTAGCACCATCAACTGCAGCATTAGTACAAAGGAATTTACAGGCTGAAAATGCTTGGGCATATGATATTTCGACAGCATGTGCGGGATTCATTTTTGGCTTGAGCACAGCTGATAAATTTTTAAAAGCTGGTACAGCAAAATATGCGTTGGTCATATCCGCTGAAGTTAATTCTAAGATGATGGATTTCAAGGATCGTGCCTCATCGGTCTTTTTTGGTGATGGTGCGGGTGCATTCATATTAGAAGCTAGTGAACAATCACTTCTGATGGCAGAAAAAATGCATACGATTGGTAATGAGGAAGTGGTACACTCTGGTGTTATTCAGCCATTACATGAACTTTCTACTGATAACTATCCAAAAACAACGGCCTTTCATCAGGAAGGACGTCAAGTGTTTAATGAAGTTGAGCGGTTGATTCCTGATCATATTACCAATTTTTTGCATCAAAATGGCTTGGAGCCAGCGGATGTTGATTATTTTATTCCACATCAAGCTAATCTTAGAATTATTGAAATGATTGCAAAAAAATTGGGACAACCAATGGGAAAATTTGTGACGAATGTGACTAAATACGGGAATACATCGTCAGCAGGGATTGCGATGGGATTAGATGAGTTGCGCCAAAACACTGTATTGACAGGCAAAAAGGTATTATTAACGGGATTTGGTGCCGGATTTACATATGGCAGTATCTTGTGCCAATTTTAATTATAGCTGTATAATAGAAATGAGGAGGCAGAATGGACTATAGTCAGATGTTAGAACAACTAAGATCAGGTGAATTTGATAAATTTGTGGTCACTTCAAAAGAGTTTTCTGATTTTTATGTTGTATGGCGCGATTATCCCTATCAAAATGCGATTAGGGGAACTGCCGAACGTGGTGGTATAATTACATATACAGCAAAAGATGACGAAGCATCATAGAATAAAATTTATAGCTTAATAATTACAAATTGTATTTTATGAAAAAAATATGTAAGCGCTTGCTAATATACCTTATACCTGATAGAATGAATGCATGAAGGTTGGTTATATTTGATTGTAGAAAGCATAATTTAACTTAACCCAAAGTAAAAGAATAATATTTAAATTTAGAGGAGATTATCACCATGGAATCACGCGAATTTCACATTGTAGCCGAAACTGGTATTCATGCTCGCCCAGCAACTTTGTTGGTACAAGCAGCTTCAAAGTTCTCATCAAATGTTACGTTGTCATACCAAGGTAAGGACGTTAACTTGAAGTCAATCATGGGTGTTATGTCACTAGGTGTTGGTCAAAATGCAGATGTTAAGATTTCTGCTGAAGGTGATGACGAGGCCGATGCCTTATCAGCTATTGCAGAGACCATGTCAGCAGAAGGTTTGACAGACTAGTTTCGTAGATTAAGTTAAACAGATTCTAGGGGGAATCGAATGACTAATAAAATTACTGGAATTGCTGCATCAAATGGTGTTGCAATGGCAAAAGCTTATAAGTTAGTTGACCCTGATCTGTCTTTTGAGACTCGCACAATCGACGATACTCAAGGTGAGAAAGACCGCGTCCGTGCGGCCTTTTTGTCTTCAAAGGCAGATTTGGAAAAAATTCGTACAAAAGCTGAAGAGTCAATGGGCGTTGATGAAGCCGAAGTGTTCACTGCGCATATTATGGTTACTGAGGATCCGGAGCTTTTGAGCAATATCAATGATAAGATTGATAGTGACAAAACGAATGCCGAGGCAGCCTTGGTAGCTGTGACAGACATGTTTATTGGCATGTTTGAGAGTATGGCGGACGATAATCCATATATGGCTGAACGTGCTGCTGATATTCGTGATGTGACTAAGCGTGTGTTAAGTCATTTGCTTGGCAAGGAGTTGCCAAATCCTGCGTTGATCAACGAAGAAGTGGTCATTATTGCCCAAGACATGACGCCTTCGGATACAGCACAGCTGGACCGTCGTTATGTGAAAGGGTTTATCACAAATGTTGGTGGTCGTACGGCACATGCTGCGATTATGGCCCGTACTTTGGAAATCCCAGCAATTGTTGGTTCTGAGGTTGCTACTAAGGAAATCGCTGATGGCGATACTGTTGTCTTAGACGGTTTAGATGGTTTAGCATTAGTAAATCCAACAGCTGATGAGATGACTGCCTACCAAGCAAAGGGAGACCAATATGCTGCTAAAAAGGCTGCATGGGCTAAGTTGAAAAACGAAAAGTCTGTTTCAGCTGATGGCAAAGAGTTTATCATCGGGGCGAACATTGGTACGCCTAAGGACCTTGGTGGTGTGGCTGATAACGGGGCTGAAGGTGTTGGCCTATATCGTACCGAATTTTTATACATGGATTCGACTGAATTACCAACCGAAGAGGATCAATTTGAATCATACAAAAAGGTCCTTAAGAGTATGGATGGTAAGCCAGTGACAGTTCGTACGATGGACATTGGTGGTGATAAGCATTTACCATACTTACCATTACCTGAGGAAGATAATCCTTTCTTAGGATATCGAGCTATCCGTATTTCTCTTGATCGAGATGATATTTTCCGTACGCAGTTACGGGCGTTAATACGGGCATCAGTTTATGGACAACTATGGATTATGTTCCCAATGGTGGCAACATTGCCAGAATTTCGTGCTGCCCGTGATATCTTTAATGAGGAAAAAGCCAAATTAATTGCTGAAGGTACTCAAGTGTCAGACGACATTAAGCTTGGTATCATGATTGAAATTCCTGCTGCGGCAGTTTTGGCAGATAAGTTTGCGCAAGAAGTGGACTTTTTCTCAATTGGAACGAATGACTTGATTGGTTACTCGATGGCAGCAGATCGTGGTAATGATCGCATATCATACTTGTACCAGCCATATAATCCATCAATTTTACGCTTAGTAAAGAATGTGATTGATTCTGCACATAAGTATGGTAAGTTCGCTGCCATGTGTGGTGAGATGGCAGGTGATCCAGTTGCACTACCAATTCTTGTTGGTATGGGACTAGACGAATTCTCAATGTCTGCAACTTCTATCTTGCAAGCACGTTCTTTGATGAAACAATTAGATACAAAAGATATGGCAAAATTAGCTGACAAAGCTGTAGATGCCGAAACAAATGATGAAGTTGTTGCTTTAGTGAAAGCTAATGTTGCAGCCGACTAGTTGATAAAAATTGTGAGAGCGACCGGAAATGGTTGTTCTTTTTTTGTGCACAATTATTAATTGTGGCATGTTATTAGCGACTTCTAACTTAAATATGTTAGCGGTAACATAATACAGCATAAAGTATACTATTATGAGGCTTTATGTATACTATCTACATGTTTAAATAGGGGGATTGGGATTATTTTAGTATCATTTGACGAAATTCATTAAATGGAAGCGCTTTCTTAAATTAGTGGTTTCATATTGAATATTTGATTGGCCTCATATATGCTAAACCCATCAATGAATAACTGGGGGAATAGACAGATGGCTACGAAATGGTGGCAAAATGAGGTTGTGTATCAAATTTATCCGCGCTCTTTTCAAGATACTAACCATGATGGTATTGGTGATATTCAAGGGATGATCAATCATCTGGATTATATCCGTGATTTAGGGGTCACAATGATTTGGGTTTCACCAATCTATAAATCGCCGATGGTCGATATGGGATATGATATTGCTGATTATCAAGATATTGATCCACAATTTGGATCGCTTGATGACTTTAAAACATTTTTGTCAGAAGCTAAAAAACGTCATATTAAAGTAATCATGGATTTAGTTGTTAATCATACGTCTGATCAACATGATTGGTTTAAGCAAGCGTTAGCAGATCCGCAAAGTAAATATCGAGATTATTTTATTTTTAAAAAGACAAAAAATGGGGAAGTGCCAAATAACTGGCGTAGCATTTTTGGCGGTTCTACTTGGGAATCAGTTGTTGGTGAATCTAATACGTATTACTTCCATACTTTTGCGCCACAACAACCAGACCTTAACTGGGAAAATCCTGCGTTACGTAAGGAAATATACCATATGATCAATTGGTGGCTTGAGTTAGGCGTTGCGGGCTTTAGAGTGGATGCAATCACGCATTTGAAGAAAGACTTGGACTGGGCTAGTTTACCTGCTGATGGCAGTGATGGGTTGGTATCAGTTATTAAGAAGGGTCAAAATCGACCAGGAATTGATGTATTCCTAAAAGAATTGCAGCAAGAAACCTTTGATAAGTATGATGCTGTCACAGTCGGTGAAGCATATGGGGTGCCTGAAGAAGACTTGATTAAATATATCGGACCAAATGGCTATTTCTCTATGATTTTTGATTTTTCATATATGAATATTGATGTTATAAACACTGATGAATGGTATCGCGGTCGCAATCAATGGTCAGTTAGTGATTTACGAGAGGCCCTGTTTTCATCACAACAAGTTGCTAGCAAGGTTAAGGGGACATTGGCTAATGTGTTAGAAAACCATGATCAGCCTAGAGTTTTATCAAAGTTAGTCCCAGATAAACAAAATCAAACGCCAGCAGCAGCTAAGGCCTTGGCAACGATGTATTATTTTTTGCCGGGGATACCGTTTATCTATCAAGGGCAAGAGTTGGGGATGAAAAATTTTGTCCGTGACGACATTTCGGAATTTAACGATGTTTCATCAATTAATAACTATCAAATGGCCTTGAAAGATGGTTATTCTAAGGAGAGCGCATTGGCGGCCATTAATGATAAATCACGTGATAATGCACGAGTGCCGATGCAATGGGATCATACTGAATTTGCCGGATTTTCTGACGCTGCACCGTGGTTAAAGATGGGGTCAGATAGAACAGGTATTGATGTCCAAACGGAATTAGCCGATAAAAACTCTGTTTTAAATTACTATAAGAAATTAGGGGCATGGCATCATGATCCAGTGTGGCAGAAAGTTATCACAACTGGTGATTTGCAGCCATTGCCATCACTACCTGAAACCGTCATTGGGTATCAGCGAATTTTAGATAAACAAGTATTAACAGTACTCGTAAACCTAAGTCCTGATGCCATACAAATTGACAGAAACAAAAATGGTGTGATTTTAGAAAAAGTAGGGAACGTCACAATTAACGAAAAAAATATCAGTATGCCAGGGTATGGTGCCGTTGTGATGGGGGCTTAATGCCTCGAAGTAAATGTGAATAAAAAGTTAAGATCTTTGTTTAGGTAGACTGCTATTAATATCAAAAATACTGAATGGCTCATTACGCATATTTGGATTAGAAAGCGTGGTATAATCAGAATAAGCACGATGAGGGGTGGTAAAAGATAATGTTACGACGACCAATTGTTATTGCAAATTGGAAAATGAATAAATTGCCAAGTGAGGTAAAGCGCTATATTGTTGAGATTTCACCGAAATTGGCGGTTTATCCACATGTGGATGCCGTACTAGCAGGACAGGATGTATTGTTAAATGCAATGGTAACTGCTGCCAAAGGAACAGCTGTTGAAATTGGGGCCGAAAACATGTATTGGCAGGATAAGGGAGCTTATACTGGTGAGACAAGTCCAGCGGCACTTGCTGATTTAGGTATTAGTCGCGTGATTATTGGCCATTCTGAGCGCCGTAATTATTTCCGTGAAACTGATGAGATGGTTAACCTAAAGACATTGGCGGCATTACGGAATGGGTTATCACCTATTATCGCAATTGATGAAGCTGTGCAATTGGAATCACTCAATGATCATGCACATTGGATTGTGAATCAGGTAGTTGAATCCTTAAAGGGAGTCACTCATGAAGAAATGGGTCGGTTAATGTTAGCGTATGAACCGACAGCAGCGATTGGTTCTGGTCAAGCAATGGGACCTGATGCAGCGCAAAAGAGTTTACGTGTGATTCGGCAGACAGTTGCCGATATGTTTGATCAGGATGTTGCTGATCATGTGCGTGTCTTGTATGGTGGTTCAGTCAAACCAGCAAATGCTTATGAGCTATTAAAGCAGCCTGATATTGATGGTGTATTAGTTGGGGATGCTGCACTCGATGCAGCGACATTTATTGAGTTAATTAGTTTAGCGGAGCAGGCAAAACGTAATTTATAAAATAAAAATACGAGTGAGAATGGCGCAACCTGTGCTTATCTCACTCGTATTTTTATTTTTAATCGACAGAAGAAATTGCCGTATCAGGTGTTGGTGGGACGACTGAAGTTTCAGCTGTCTGACTATTTGTGTCGTTATTCTGTTGTTCTTCTGAACTGTTATTGTTGTTAGTAGTTGAGGAATCAGAATCATTAGTATTTGATTCTGATTCATTCGAAGAACTAGGATTTTCATTCGAAGAACTACTTGGTACGTTAGATGTTTCACTATTAATTGGGTCACTAGATGAATCTTCATTAGAAGAACTTTCACTAGGTAAGCTTTCGCTAGAAGATGAGCTAGTAATAACAGAGCTAGAGCTGCTTGGTAAGCTTGATGAGTCCGGGTCACTTGACTCGCTCGGTAGGTTTGATTCACTTGAACTAGGTTGGCTAGTCATGGTTGAACTCGATTGTGAGCTAGGGGTGGATGTTGTCGTTTGATCAGCGGTATTATCTCGCTTAGTGGTCGTTGCTCGGGCAGACGTTTCTTGGTCAGAGGTTGGCCGAGATGAGTTAGAATCTTGTGGTTTTATAGAAGTCATCACAGCTCGATTAGGATCGACAGCTTCCTCAGAGTTGCTAGAAACAACAGACACGCCACTCGCTGCTAATCGCGAACTAAATTTTTCTAAATTAGATTTAGATTCAGCTTGTGATTGTTTTTGGGATTGTAAATGGCTTGCTTGTTCCTTAGGATTTATTAACCAACCAGAGAATGCCTGTGACGTACTAAGAAAGCAAACTGGGATGGCAAACAATAACCCTAATAGTAATGAAATAGTAAAAATTGCTCGTTTCATAAATCCCCCCCGAAAAACAATAATGCAATGATAAATACAGTTTAACGTGCTTAACAATTACATGACAGTCAATTATATAACAAAATGACAACAAATAACTTGCAAATCAATGACTAAGATGATAAAAATTATTAATAATAATTAGTCAATGTTTTGCTAGTTATGATGATAATGTGAATTTTTTATGTCCCTTATTTAACTTACGAACGTCGTTGTTAGCATATACTGTGAATTATGTTACAATAAATCCCGAGGGATATTCCCATATATAACTATACTTTCAAGAATAAGTAAGGAGAAGACAACATGTCTGCAATTACTGATATTTATGCACGCGAAGTTTTGGACTCACGTGGTAACCCTACTGTTGAAGTTGAAGTTTACACTGAATTAGGTGGCTTTGGTCGTGGTATCGTGCCATCTGGTGCTTCAACTGGTGTTAACGAAGCTGTCGAATTACGAGATGGTGACAAGGGCCGTTTCCTAGGTAAGGGAACTTTGAAGGCCGTTGAGAATGTTAACAAGGTAATCAAGGACAAGTTGGTTGGTATGGATGTTACCGATCAAGTTTTGTTGGATCACACAATGATCGATTTGGATGGTACGCCAAACAAGGGTAAGTTGGGTGCCAATGCTATCTTGGGTGTTTCAATTGCTGCTGCTCGTGCTGCAGCTGATGAACTAGGTACACCATTGTACAACTACCTTGGTGGATTTAACTCAAAGGTTTTGCCAACACCAATGATGAACGTTGTTAATGGTGGAGCTCACGCTGATAACTCAGTTGATTTCCAAGAATTCATGATTATGCCAGTTGGTGCAAAGTCAATTGCTGAAGCTGTTCGTATGGGTTCAGAAACGTTCCATGCATTACAAGCTTTGCTAAAAGAATCTGGTCACTCAACTGCTGTTGGTGATGAAGGTGGTTTTGCCCCTAACTTTACTTCAAATGAGGAGCCTTTCCAATACTTGTTGAACGCGATCGAACGTGCTGGCTACAAGCCAGGTAAGGATGTGGCAATCGCCTTTGACGTTGCCTCTTCAGAATTCTATGATCACGAAAAGAAGATTTACACATTAGCTGGTGAGCCTGATAAGAAGGAATACACGACCGATGAGTTTATCGACTACCTAGAGAACTTGATCGAAAAGTACCCAGTTGTATCTGTTGAGGATCCTTTGGCAGAAGCTGAAGATTTGAACGATGAAGAACAATGGGATAACTGGTCAAAGTTGACTGAGCGTCTTGGTAACAAGGTACAAATCGTTGGTGATGACTTCTTTGTTACAAACACTGACTACTTGTCAAAGGGTATCGCTAAGGGAGCTGCTAATGCGATCTTGATCAAGGTTAACCAAATCGGTACTTTGACAGAAACTGTTGAAGCTATCGAGATGGCCAAAGAAGCTGGTTACACAGCTATCGTTTCACACCGTTCAGGTGAGACTGAAGATACAACGATTGCTGATTTGGTTGTGGCAACTAATGCTGGTCAAATCAAGACTGGTTCAATGTCACGTACTGACCGTATTGCTAAGTACAACCAATTGATGCGTATTGAAGATTTGTTGGGTGACAAGGTTGCTGAATACAAGGGTATCAACAGCTTCTACAACATTGACAAGTCTGCACGTGATGGCATTGTTAACTACGAAGCAAAGTAATTAATTATTTATAATAAAAAAAGGTAAGACCGAGCGAAATATGTTCTGTCTTACCTTTTTTTATTGAGACAATTTATTACCTATGTTATGCTATAAAAGTATATATGATTAAAGATAGAAGAAAGAGGAGGCACCGAGATGTACGACACACTATTAACGGCAATGATTGTAGTGGGTGCACTGATTATTATTGCAGTTATGATGCAACCATCTAAGCAACAGGATGCTTTGTCAGCATTGTCAGGTGGCGGTGGTGACTTGTTTGCAACCCAAAAGGCCCGGGGATTTGTTGCCGTGATGCAACGAATTACAGCAGTCCTTGCAGCAATCTGGTTTATTTTGGGATTGGCGCTTGTTTACCTTTCTTCACATTAAAAATTTACCAGTGCGCAAGACCTCTCGTGACATATTGTACGAGAGGTCTTTCATTTTAAGAATAGCGAGAAATTAATGGATTTACAAAATTTACAAGACCAATTATTTGGCTTTTTGAAAGGAAATCCGACCCAAGCGTATCCAGCACAAACGTTAACAGATGGGTTGCGATTAAATGATGCGAATGCTTTCAAATCAGTTGTACAAGCTTTGGCAGCTTTGGAACGTGCTGGCAAAGTTAAAGTTAATGATGCAGGTGCATTTCAATATAATGCAGATCATGAAGGAGTCATTGGTACATTTAAGGCCAATGACAAAGGGTTCGGCTTTGTTCACTATGATGAAAAAGCACCGGATGTGTTTGTTAACCCAGATAATACGGCTTTTGCAACGCAAGGCGATGAAGTACGTGTCAAGTTGCTTAATAAGGGCGACGATAAGCGTGGTCCTGAAGGTAAGATCGAAGAAATTATTACACGTGGTCGCGAACATGTTGTTGGTGAGTTCTCCTTAGGCAGTGCCTACAAAGGCTATGTCGGTAGTATTCGTTTGACTGATAAGAAGTTCTCTTCCTTTGAGTTTTTGGTTAAAGAAGGGGGATTGGTTGCGACAGACGGTGAAGTGGTTATGGCTTCAATCGCAACGTATCCTTCTGCGGAAATGCCTAAGCACTTTACAGGTGTAATCACAGAGAAAATTGGTTATAAGGATGATCCAGGTGTTGATATCTTGGAGATTGTTTATAATCATGATGTGCCACACGTATTCCCTAAAGATGCGATGAAACAAGCCGAGGCCATTCCTGATGAGGTATTAGATAGTGAACGTGAGGGTCGTGAAGATATTACTGACCAACCATTAGTAACCATTGATTCTATTGAGTCAAAGGATTTGGATGATGCAGTCGTTGTATGGAAGCTGCCAAATGGTAATTTCCATTTGGGTGTCCACATTGCTGATGTCTCACATTATGCGGTTGAAGGCACACCATTAGACGAAGAGGCTTATAATCGAGGCACGTCTGTTTATCTAACAGATCGTGTGATTCCAATGTTGCCTCGTAAAATTTCAAATGGGATTGCTTCATTAAATCCAGGTGTTGATCGACTAGCTATGTCAGCTGAGATGGAGTTTACACCAAAAGGTAATTTAGTTAGTCACCGTCTGCACACATCAGTGATGCGATCACATGCGCGGATGACTTATAAAGCAGTTAACGCAATCTTGGATGGTGATGAAGAGACTCGTTCTGAGTATGCGGAACTAGTGCCAATGTTTGAAGAGATGGCTGAGTTGCACGATATTTTGTCGGCTAAACGTACTGCTAGAGGTGCTATCGAGTTCGATGCGCCTGAGGCAAAGATTATTGTTGATGAAGAGGGTAAACCGACGGATATTGAATTACGTGAACGTGGTTTATCAGAGCGAATTATTGAATCATTTATGCTAGCAGCTAATGAAACTGTTGCCATGCATTTCGACCTAGCTAAGGTGCCATTCTTGTATCGTATACACGAAGCACCAGATGCTGATCGTGTGCAGAGCTTTGTTGATTTTGTTAAAGCCTTAGGTGCACCAGTTAAATTGGATCCTGAAAACGTCAAGTCAACTGATTTGCAAGCTATTCATAATTTCTTTGTGGATCGTCCTGAAGAACAGATGGTTTCGACAATGATGTTGCGGACAATGAAACAAGCAAAGTATTCAAATGATCCATTGGGTCACTTTGGTATTGGTGCAGAATATTATACGCACTTTACTTCACCAATTCGACGTTATCCTGATTTAACGGTTCATCGTTTGATTAAATGGTACGAGAAAAATGGTTTGGGTGAAGAGGCGCAGGCTAAGTATGCCGATAAATTAGCTCAAATTGGTGAGGATACATCAGTTAAGGAACGCCGTGCGGTTGATACTGAACGTGATACTGATGCAATGAAGAAGGCCGAATTCATGATGGATAAGGTCGGCCAAGAGTTCGATGGCGTTGTGAATGGTGTTTTGAAGTTTGGTATGTTTGTTTCGTTGGAAAACACGGTTGAAGGCTTGATTCATGTGTCTAACTTTACGGATGACCAGTATGTCTATGATGAAGCTCATATGGCATTAATTGGTCGTCGCTTGCACCACATTTACCAGATTGGTCAACCAGTTAAGGTGCGTGTTGTTCGTGTTGATAAAGAACAAGCATCGATCGACTTCGTGCTAGTTGATCCAGATGAAGCACCAGTCACAGATATTAAAGTACCTGATGAACATCGAGGAGCCTTTGGTAAAAATCGTGGTGGACGTCGGCAAAATGATAAACGCAATCATTCATCAAAGGGTAATAAGACCCATAATGATGGTAAAGCATTTGGCGCTTATCAAAATAAGCGTAAGCCGGATTCAAAACATCAAGGAACTAATCGTAAAGGACGTCATAAGTAATTAGAATTAGGGGGTTGTCATGGCTAAGAAAAAGCGGCGCACAGATGGTGCGTTGGCAACTAATAATAAGGCGCGATATAATTATGCGATTGCTGAAACCTATGAAGCTGGTTTGGAACTGACCGGTACGGAGATCAAATCAGTTCGTGCTAGCAAGATTACGATAGGGGACGGCTTTATACAAATTCGTGATGGACAAGCTTGGTTAGATAACGTGCATATTAGCCCGTTTGAACAAGGTAATCGATTCAACCACGATCCACTACGTAGTCGGCGATTGTTATTACATAAAAAAGAAATTAAAAGTTTACAAGTAGCTGTTGCGCAACAAGGAAAAACAATTGTACCCTTAAAAGTTTATCTAAAACGTGGGTTTGCAAAAGTTTTGATTGGTGTTGCAACGGGTAAGCGAAACTACGATAAACGTGAAACAATCAAAAAGCGCGATCAAGATCGTGAATTACATCGAACACTAAAGAGACGTTATTAATAATTCCTAAAAAACTGGTTTAATTTGGGTGCCAATGGGCAACACCAATTAAATCAGTTTTTTTGTTGTATCATAAAATGCGCCATATGTCAGGAAAACTGACATTAAATAACTCTTTATGAATTGAAGAGCGTAGAATATGTTGGTATGAATGTGAAAATAATAGTCTTGGAGGAAATAGACAATGCGCAAGTGGTTAATTAGTTTAATGGCATTGGTGGGACTAGCAGTCGGTATTACCGTTAGTGTACCCGCTGCCCACGCAGCAACGCCAAATTATACCATTACAACTGATACAACATTTCCACCGTTTGAGTTTCAAACGGATGGTGGTAAATATCGTGGAATTGATATGGACATGTTGAAAGAAATTTCAAAACGTGAGAACTTTACCTATACGTTAAAGCCAATGAGTTTTAATGCTGGTGTGCAGGCAGTGCAGGCTGGACAAGTCGATGGTATCGTTGCTGGTATGTCAATTACAGATGAGCGTAAAAGTACTTTTGATTTTGGAACACCATACTACAAGAGTGGTATTGTGATGGCTGTGTCACCTAAATCAGATATCAAAGGGTTGTCGGATCTAAAAGGAAAAACAGTTGCTGCTAAAACGGGTAGTGCTGGGGCAGATTATGCTCGTGAGATATCAAAGAAGTATGGGTTTAAAGTAACTTTCTTCAATGACTCAAATACTATGTATAATGATGTGGCAATCGGCAATACGGTTGCTGCTTTCGAAGATCAACCGGTTATGGCATATGCGATCAAGCAAGGTACAAATCTAAAAATTGTTACGAAACCAGCTAAAGGAAACTGGTATGGATTCGGCGTTAAAAAAGCTGCCAATGCAGAGTTATTAAAGAAGTTTAACGCAGGTTATGACAAAATTGTTAAAGATGGTACTTATGACAAAATCGTTAAGCGGTACCTCGGAGATGGTGGTTATAACTATAAGAAAAATGCAGCTGATCAAACGGCAGATAAGACGACAATTTGGGATTTGGTCAAAGAGAATCAGAGTGCTTTATTAAATGGTTTAGTTAAGACGCTCGAGTTGACCATGGTTGGTATCATTCTGGCAGCTATTTGGGGTATCTTCTTAGGAATTTTGGGCGTTATGCCAAGCAAGTTAGCACGTGGTCTATCAACGACGATTATTTATATTTTCCGTGGCCTACCAATGCTTGTGTTAGCTTTCTTTATCTATATTGGAATTCCTAATTTGACCGGACAAAAAATTCCAGCATTCACAGCGGGAGTTATTACATTGATCCTAAATGAAGGAGCCTATATTGGAGCTTTTGTGAGTGGTGGATTTAAATCAGTTGCGCCAGGACAACTTGAAGCAGCTCGGTCACTTGGTTTACCTTATGGTAAAGCAATGCGGAAAGTCGTCATGCCACAAGGTGTTCGCTTGATAATCCCAAGTTTCATTAATCAATTTATTATTACGTTAAAAGATACGTCAATCTTGTCAGCAATTGGTATTATTGAATTAACGCAAACAGGTACTTTGATTATTGCTCGTAATTTGCAAGGATTTAGAGTTTGGTTAATGATTGCAGTATTATATCTTATTGTTATTACACTATTAACTTGGTTATCAAATTGGGTAGAAAAGAGGATCAAATAATGGCAACAGTTATTGAAGCACGCGATGTTCATAAGAGTTTTGGTAAAAATGAAGTGCTAAAAGGATTGAGCTTGTCTGTTGAAGAAGGGGAAGTTGTCGTAATGATTGGTCCTTCTGGTTCTGGTAAATCTACATTTTTACGTTCGTTGAATAAGCTTGAGGACATTAATAGTGGTGAGATTACTATTGATGGGCAAAATGTTAGTCAACCAAAGGTAAATATTGACAAAATCCGTGAAAAAGTGGGGATGGTTTTCCAACATTTTAATCTTTTCCCACATCTAACCGTGATGGAAAATATGATTTTAGCACCGGTCCAATTGGGAAAAATGACTAAAAGTGAAGCGACAGATCATGCTAAGCAACTTTTAGAGCGGGTAGGCTTGGCTGAGAAAGCTGATGTTAAACCAGATACCTTGTCTGGTGGTCAAAAACAACGTGTTGCCATTGCTCGAGCCTTGGCAATGAATCCAGAAATTATGTTGTTTGATGAGCCTACATCAGCATTGGACCCGGAGATGGTTGGTGATGTCTTATCAGTTATGAAAGATTTAGCTAAAGAAGGCATGACAATGATTGTGGTGACCCATGAAATGGGATTTGCGAAACAAGTAGCTGATCGGGTTGTCTTTTTTGCGGATGGCTATATTCGTGAAGCAGGTACACCGACAGAAATTTTTAATAACCCACAGGATTCGCGTACACGTGATTTCCTAGATAAAGTTTTGAATGTATAAACTTTTTGATAATGTTTAAGGGGCGCCAATCAACCAGGCTAATGGTTGATTGGCGCCCCTTTTTTTGGTTATAGGCATGCCTTATGGGTAATTGATTGTTACTCTTTAGGTAAATATTTTAGTGAATTAGAATTGATAAATGGCGTTAATGTTGGGGCGGGTGCATTAAAAATACTTGGCCAAGCCAGCGGGTGACCATGGGCAATAAATTGCCAGCGGTCTAAAAAAGCAATAATTAATAATAAAAGTGGTTCTTGGTTGATTTTAGCAATATGGATAGACAGACGTTGATCCCTGATTGGATTAGCGGTTGCTAGCTGCTGTCTGACCGTTTTTATTTGGAAACGGCGTTTTTCAAGACTACCAAGTACCAGCCAGTTTAAATTGTTTACAAATAATAATTCATGTAATTTTAGAGATAATCCTATTGATCCGACCGTTTGTTGTTGATTCGTTAAAATAAAACGAGGTAAGATACCACTCGAAACTTGGGTGATTTCAGCAAGCGGTTCGTAAGATTGGTCATAGATAGTGAGCTTGTCATGACGTTGACCAATTTGTCCCGAAATAATATATTTTATCTCATGCGTATAGGTTGTGACACTCGTTATACCGTCAAACTGTTCGCGGATTTTCGACATTAGTAAATCATGCATATCAATACCTCGTTATATCATGAAGATAGTACGATAAAAACTTTTAAGCCGATGTATAATATGGTTTCATTTTTTGGGGGAATTGATGTCCCCTTCAACTTTTATTTTAACATATCCCTGTTTGAACTGATTTTTGTCAGTATAATAGGGGGGAGTTATAAATTTATTAATTAAGAATAGGAGTTAATATGCCAGAATTATTACCAAAGGACTGGGCAGAAGCATTGCAACCAGTATTACAGCCGAACTATATTGGTCGCATCCAAGAATTTCTAGATACTGTCTATTTAATCGATACGGTTTATCCAGAACGACAAAATGTATTTGCTGCGTTAAAAGAAACACCACTAGATAAGGTGAAAGTTGTTATTCTAGGTCAGGATCCTTATCCAAATCCCGACCAAGCGCAAGGTCTGAGCTTTTCTGTGCCAGCAACGATGGCATTGCCTAAGTCTTTAATTAATATATACAAAGAGTTGGTTGATGATTTAAATGTTGATGCACCAAAAGATGGTGATCTACGTCGATGGGCAAAGCAAGGCGTTTTATTATTAAACACGGTTTTGACAGTTCCGGCCCATCATGCTGGTGGCCATGCTGGTGAAGTATGGGAACCACTGACTGATGAGATTATTAAATTAGTGGCGCAACGTGATCAAGCCACGGTCTTTATTTTGTGGGGAAAACAGGCCCAAAATAAAAAGTCGTTGATTCAAGGTGAAAAAAACTTAGTGCTACAAGCGCCTCACCCAAGTCCATTATCTGCGTATCGTGGTTTCTTTGGTTCTAAACCATTTAGTCAAACAAATAATTTTTTGCAAAAAAATAATCGTTTACCAATCAAGTGGGCCTAGAGAAAAAACTTTGTTGCTTACATGCAACACTTAGAAATGGCTATATATCAATGGGTGAAAAGCCTGTATGGTATAATAAATTGTGTAATACAATAGTAATTTAGAAAAGAGACGGGGGTTTGTTGATCATGGAGTTGTTTGAGCAATTAGCAAATAAAATTAAGGGACAAAATAAGACACTTGTATTTCCTGAGGGGGAAGATGCTCGTGTGCAAGGTGCGGCAGTACGATTAGCTGCTGACGGATTGGTTAACCCAATCTTATTGGGAAAGCGGTCATTAATTGATACAACTGCTGAAAAACATCAATTTGATTTATCGAACTTAACAGTTATTGATCCAGCTAGTTACCCTGATGATAAGTTGAAGAAGATGATTCATGAATTGATTGAACGTCGTCACGGTAAGACAGACACTGCAACTGCTAAAAAGTGGGTTGCTGACGTCAATTATTTTGGGACGATGCTGGTTTACATGAACTTAGCTGATGGTATGGTCTCTGGTGCAACACATCCTACTGGTGATACTGTGCGTCCAGCATTACAAATTATAAAGACTGCTCCAGGTTCATCGCGTATTTCTGGTGCGTTCGTGATGCAACGAAACGATGAACGTTATATTTTTGCTGATGCAGCTATCAATATTGATATTGATGCGCAAACAATGGCTGAGATTGCAATTCAGTCAGCCAAGACAGCCAAAGTCTTTGGGATTGATCCAAAAGTTGCTATGTTGAGTTTCTCAACAAAGGGATCAGCTAAGGCACCACAAGTAGATAAGGTTACCAAGGCGACTACAATTGCTAAGGAATTGGATTCGTCATTAGCGGTTGATGGTGAGTTACAATTTGATGCAGCATTTGTACCAGAAGTTGCTCAGTCAAAGGTCCCTAAGTCAGAGATTGCTGGTCAAGCAAATGTCTTTGTGTTCCCTGATCTACAATCTGGTAATATTGGTTATAAAATTGCTCAACGATTAGGTGGATTTGAAGCAGTTGGCCCAATTTTACAAGGATTAGCTAAACCAGTTTCAGATTTGTCACGTGGTGCCAATGAAGAAGACGTTTATAAAGTCGCTATTATTACGGCTGCGCAAGCATTAGAAAATTAGATAAAGTAGCAAATAAAAGCGACATAACACAAATTCGTTGGTAATCATTACGGATGATAGGTGTTATGGCGCTTTTTAATATGAAATGACATAGGAGGTGTCGTGGATGTGTACAAGTATTTTTCAAATTGCGCGTGATGGCGTGCATGTTTTGTCACGAACGATGGATTGGCCACGTTTAGAAAATTCACCAATGTTTGTACCAAGAAAATATCAGTGGCATTCATCATTTAATCGTCATTTGATGCAAAATAAATATGCGTTTATCGGTGGGGGAGAATTAAGTAATAAACGTACGGATGTCGCTGATGGCGTTAATGAGTATGGTTTGTGCGCACAAAAATTGACCTTTGGGAATGGGGCACATTTTGTGGATGAAATTGATGATTCGAAAGTACAAATTGCACCTTTTGAATTTGTGTTTTGGCTTTTAGGAAATTTTAAATCAATTACTGATATTACTGATCACATCGCCGACATACAATTGATGTCTGAAAAAAATAGCGTTATTAAGTATGGTAATCCTGAACTACACTATGCAGTCACTGATCCGACTGGAGCAGTTGTGGTCATCGAGCCAACCGAATGGCCGATGAAAATTGTCCCTAATCCATTGGGAATAGTGACTAACAGTCCTTATTTTGAACGCCAAGTTCAGCAATTGGAAAAATATGTTGATTTTATGCCGGAATTCAAAGCTGGTACAATTCCCTTCAATTCACCGAAAGTAACGACTGGTAATCTTTCAGGTAAGGCAACACCACCGGGATCTTATTCACCTGGTGCGCGCTTTTTAAGAGCCGCTTATTTAAAAGAACGTGCTGACCAACCCGCTGATGAAGACGAGGCGATTATCACTAGTTGGCATTTGTTAGACAGCGTGACTGTACCACAAAACTTGACCCACCAACAGACATTTTCAGTTTATCGGGCAGCTACAGTAGCTGAGAGTCGCAGTTATTATTTTCAATCCTATCATCAAGGAGAGATGTCTAAGCTTCAATTGACGGATGACATGTTAGCGTCCACCGAGGCGATTGTTTACCATGTGCCAGATAAGTTAACGGTCAATCAGTTGAATTAATTAATAACCTGAAAAAGCTCAGTGAAATTCTAAGATGAGCTTTTTTATTTTGTGCGTTGACATTGTTTGTACGCTGTAATCGATTGCTGAAAAATGGTATACTTTTAATTATGAGAATATTAGTGAATACAGTGAATGAAACACAAAAATTAGCTGCGAAGTTGGCAAAAAATGTAGCTGCTGGAGACACAATTCTATTATCAGGGGACTTAGGAGCAGGTAAGACTACTTTTACACAAGGATTTGCAAAAGAACTAGGGATTAAGAGACCAGTTAAAAGTCCAACATTTACTTTGGTACGTGAATATCAAACATCAGGATTTCCTTTATATCATTTAGATGTTTATCGTCTTGGTGAAGAAGGAAATGCCGAAGATTTAGGATTATCTGAGTATTTTGGTGGCGATGCGGTTGCCTTAGTTGAATGGTCACAATTTATTAAACCTGATTTGCCCGATGATGTGTTGAAAATTTCGTTTGAAAGGGTCGCTAGCCAAGAAACCCAACGGTTAATTACGATAACAGCAACAGGTAAGCAATCAACACGATTATTAGCTGCAATGGAGGAATAATGGAGATATTTGTACGGCCTGCTGATAGACAGGATGCAGTAAAACTAATGGGACTGTTATTTCAATTACAAGATGAGTCGAGTACATTTATGCTTGAACAAGATCCTGAAACGATTGAGGCGGCAGATGAAGCTGATAATATTGATATTTTGCAGACGACAACCAATAATATTATGTTAGTAGCTGTTACTGATGAGGGCCAGCTTGTTGGCTTAGCTTCAGCTACTGCAAAACCTAAGCAGCCAAGAGTTGCTGAAGTTGGCGTTGCCGTGTTAAATGAGTATCAAGGAAATGGGTTGGCACAAGCAATGATGGCTGAAATATTAGATTGGGCGACGACTTTTAGTTCGGTGAACCAATTAGTGTTAACTGTGCAAACAATCAACGAGGTTGCCATCCATATTTATGAGAAGCTTGGCTTTAAGCGAATATCAGAATCCGAAAGTGAAGTTTTGAATAGCAATCATGACTTAGTACTAGCTTTTGACATGTCATGGATAGTAAATGATTGACGAGGTGTACATATGAATTTTGTGGCGATGGATTTTGAAACTGCAAGTGCCAAACGATACAGTGCGGTATCGCTTGGCTTGGCGGTTGTGCGTGATAATAAGCTTGTAGACGAATTTTATACATTAATTAAACCGGATAGTTTTTTTGACAAACGTAATACTCGGATTCATGGCATAACTGAGGCGGATGTTCTTGATGCCCCCATTTTTCCCGAAGTTTGGGAACAGGTGCAGCAATTTTACACGCCCAATCAGTTAGTCATTGCCCATAATGCATCCTTCGATAATGGTGTTTTGCGTGAAACACTGACGCATTACGGGATTGGCGTGCCACATTATTTATCTTTAGATACTGTACGTACATCGCGTAAGCTGTATCCAGAATTACCAAATCATAAATTGAATACGGTATCAGCAGCGTTAGGAATTGATTTGCAGCATCATCATAATGCACTTGATGATACAGTAGCGGCAGCTGAAATTTTAGTACGACAAGCCACTGATTTTGGTGTTGAACCGTTGAAACAGTTGGTTAAAGTGATTTAATTAAGGAATTAAAAAATGAAGATGTTGAATGAAATGTTTCCAAGTTACAACATTCAGGCGAATGTTAATTTAGGAAATTATACGAATACTCGTGTTGGTGGTCCAGCTGATTGGTGCTTTTGGCCAAAAACACAGCACGAATTGCAACAAGTGATTCGTTTCGCAAATGAGGCTGATTTACCAATTACTGTATTAGGAAATGCATCCAATCTAGTAATTACGGATGATGGCCGTCAAGGAGTGGTTATCCTTTTGACAGAAATGCACCAAATTGAAGTTTTTCAAAATAATATCACCGCTGAAGCAGGCGCCTGGATAATTGACGTTGCACAAATGGCTTATGACTATTCATTAACTGGTTTAGAATGGGCTGCAGGAATTCCAGGATCTATCGGTGGCGCTGTTTTTATGAATGCAGGCGCATACGGCGGTCAAATTGACCAGGTCGTACAAAGTGTGGATGTGATTACCCCGATGGGCGAAATAAAAACCTATCCAGTCGCTGATTTAGCCTTCGGATATCGTCATAGTTTAGTACAAGAAACTGGCGATATTATTATCAGTGCAACTTTTGCTATGCAATCCGGTAAACGAGCAGAAATTGGTAGTAAGATGACTGATTTTAACGAACGTCGGGCACAAAAGCAGCCTTTAGAATTTCCATCTTGTGGTTCGGTCTTTAAGCGACCAACAGGATATTTTGCGGGTAAATTAATTATGGATTCTGGCTTGCAAGGTTGTCAGATTGGTGGAGCACAAGTCTCTACAAAGCATGCTGGTTTCATTGTTAATCGTGGCCAGGCAACTGGTAGTGACTATGTCAACTTAATTAAGCATATTCAGCATGTCGTGTATGAAAAGTTTTCAGTAAACCTAGAAACTGAAGTTAGGGTACTAGGCAGAAAGTAAGAAAAGGAGCGTAGGTATGGCTTTACTGCAAACCGTTGTGGGCCTGACATTTTTGGTCGTGTTAGGTAATGTATTAGGCTACTTTCTAAAAAAAGTACCGGTCAGTTTAATTCAAATTGGATTAGGATTATTAGTTGCAATATTTCTAGATGTCGAAATCAAACTTGATACAGAATGGTTTTTACTTTTGTTTATCGCACCGTTGCTATATTCGGATGCGTGGCGGTTTCCCAAAAAAGAGCTTTGGGAATTGAGAGGACCAATTTTTGGTAATGCAATCCTGTTAGTATTTATTACCACGATTGTTGGTGGCTTTTTAATTTATTGGATGGTACCACAGTTGCCACTTCCCGTCGCATTAGCGATTGCAGCCATTTTGTCGCCGACTGATCCGGTAGCGGTGTCAGCAATAGCTTCTGAAGCAAAATTACCACCTTCAATTATGCATTTAGTCGCTGGCGAAAGTTTGATTAATGATGCCAGTGGGTTGGTCGGATTTAAATTTGCTGTTGCAGCTGCAACAGCTGGTACATTTTCACTTTGGCAAGCAACAGGTGAGTTCTTCTATGTTTCTATTATGGGAGCTTTAGTTGGAGCCTTGATGGGATTTTTAATTAACGGTATTGGTGATTGGTTGTCATCACATGCTATTAATGATGTTTCGTTACGAGTTGTTATTCAGCTATTTACACCGTTCTTAGTCTACATCACCGCCGAAGAAATTAATGCTTCAGGTGTTATTGCTGTGGTTGTTGCGGCCATTATTTTAAATATTCATACAAAGCATGATGTTGACTACACTGGTGAATTACATGTGATTGGTATTAATACATGGAATGTTTTTGGGTACTTATTGAACGGATACATATTTGTTATCTTAGGAATTGAATTCCCATTAGCAACGCATATCGGGCAAGTTATCTCACTACCTATGGCTATTTTGTATTCAGTAATTACTTGGTTTATTATCTTTGGGATTCGTGTTATTTGGACATATGTTACGCAATGGGTACGCTTGAAAAATCATAAGCATGAAACAGCTTCGTGGCGAGTGGCAATTACCTCAGGCTTAACTGGTGTTCGTGGTGCCGTAACGATGGCCGGAGTTTTATCTGTGCCACTTGTTACCGATAGTGGAGAACCTTTTCCACAACGGGCATTGATGCTGTTTATTGCAGCAATCACAATTATTTTGTCTTTGATTGCTGCCATTGTATTGTTGCCGATAGTTGGAGGCACAAAGAAAACGCAGGTACCACCTGGAACTAAAAAAGCTAAAGCGAAAGTCGCACAGCATATGTCAGAGCCACGTGCACGGGTCTATGTTTTACAGTCAGCTGTACGAGAAATTGAAGCACGTCGACGTGAATCAAATCAAATTGTCATTTATGAAATTATAAGACGATATCAAATTGAAATTCGGCAGTTACAATTGCAATTTATGAAAACGGATAAACTAAGTCCAATTTTGGATGCTGAAATGGCATTACGTCAAATTGGTCTTGAAGCAGAACGTAGCGCCATTCAGGGATTGTTAGTTGACGAACGAATTACGCCATTAGTATTTGCTAGTGAAGGCCGTCGTATTGATCGATCAGAATCTGAGCTGGATGATTTGGTTACCCATGATCGCGCAAAGCGAACTTGGCGTCAGATTCGACGTTTCTTGTTAAGTTTTGGTCGCATGATTCGTGTGTGGTTAAGTGATACTTCGTCAGATGCTCTTTTGACTGAGTATGAATTGGCAAGACATGAAGCTGCCAAAGAAGCAATCGCAGCAATTTCAAAATACATTACTACAGATGAGGCCCAAGATTCGCATCTCGATCAAACTGCAGCGTATAATTTAATTATTATGTATCGTTCACGCTTAGAACGGGAACGTCATGGTGGTAATGGTGTGCAGAGTGAAGAAGACCTAAAGTTAGAGTTAGAGCTAGTTGGGTTAAATGCACAGCGTGATGCAGTGCAACATCTAACAGAAGCGCATTTTATTTCGAATACAACAAGTAGGAACATTCGACAAAACATTAACTTTACGGAAGCAGGAAAGTTGACTAATCTGGAAGAATAGGAGTTTGTATGAATTTTGATATTGATGCATTATTAAAAAATATAAACATTGTCCGTATTATTGATGTCATCATTGTGTGGTGGGTGCTATATCGATTAATGATGTTGATTCGTGGTACTAAGGCAGTAACTTTACTGCGTGGTGTTGGAATTGTTATTATAGTGAAGGTTGTTAGTTGGTACTTCGGTTTAGCTACAATTTCATGGGTAACAGATCAAATTATTAATTGGGGAGTTATCGCGCTGGTTATTGTTTTCCAGCCCGAAATTCGACGTGGATTGGAACATCTTGGTCGCTCGGGATTGTTCAGGCAAAAACAGGCTTATCAATCCGAGAAACGTTTAGTTAATGAACTGGATGATGCGATTCAATATATGTCTAAACGACGGATTGGTGCTTTAATCTCAATTGAGATGGAGACGGGGTTGGAAGAATATATTGAAACTGGTATACCGATTGATGCTGAAGTTTCAAGCCAACTATTGATCAATACTTTTATTCCGAATACGCCCTTGCATGATGGGGCGGTTATTTTAAAGGATAATCGTTTAGCCACTGCGGCCGCTTATTTACCACTGTCAGATAGCGCCACGATTCCTAAAGAACTTGGAACGCGTCATCGTGCATCAGTGGGAATTTCAGAGGTAACCGACGCCTTGACAATCGTTGTGTCTGAAGAAACGGGTGCGGTATCAATTACTAGAAATTCAGAGTTGATGCAGTCATTATCGCGTGAAGATTATCGCAAATATTTGACTCGTCAACTCGTTACATCAGATGAGACGGCTGATCAATCTTGGTGGACACAATTACGATCATTCTTAAAACGAGGAGATAAGTAATATGAAACGACGTACTGATAAAATTGTGTATAGTCTGTTGACATTAGTTGTCGCCGTCTTTATGTCTGCATATACTGATTCGCAATCAACGGCCTCTAATCGTCGATCGAACGATGATACTAGCCAACTATCTACTATTGGTAAAATAACATCATCTCAGTCTGAAACGGTTAGTGTTCCTATTCAATTTTCAGGAATTAACACGGATGATTATTATATTAGTGGTGCACCAGATAATGTTGCTGTGACAATAAGTGGACCGTCAGCGTTGGTGACAGCTGCTAAAAATACGAAGAACTTTCAAGTATCAGCAAATTTAAAGAACTTATCAGATGGTACGCATACAGTTAGCCTTAAAGTTACCGGTTTAAATAAGGATTTGACGTATAAGCTCAAAACACCTAAGGTAACATTGACCATGTATAAGCGAACTTCTTCATATTATTCAGTGAAAACTAATTATAATAAGGATGCTATTGCTGATGGTTATACAGTCGGCACAGTTACTTCGTCAGTGAATAACGTGCAAATTATGGGACGCCAAGCAGCAATTAATGCAGTGGATAATGTTGTGGCTGATGTGCAATTGAAGCGAGATACCAAGAAGACCGTTAGACAAAAGGTAACGCTACAAGCAGTCGATGTTAATGGCAATCCAGTTGATGTCGCTGTGTCACCTCAGGCAACGACAGTTAAGGTCCCCGTTAAAACAGGTAATGGCACAAGACAAATACCATTGGACCTAAAGACGAAAAATGGTAATGCTTCAGAGTTTTCATTGTCTGGGTCAATTAATGAAGTCGCCGTACAAGGAAATACTGATGTGTTAAACAAGATTAAGAATGTTGAGGCTGTTGTAGACTTATCAGGAGTAACGACAACAACAGAAAAAGACGTCACGATTAAAGTGCCAGATGGTGCCGAAAGTGTCGATCCAAAAACAGTATCGGTGGTTATAACGCCGAAGGAGTAGAAAGAGAAATATGGTTGAATTACATTATTTTGGAACTGATGGCGTGCGAGGCATTGCCAATAAAGAATTGACGCCTGAGTTAGCATTTCGTCTAGGACGCATGGGTGGTGCAGTATTAACACGCCATGCCGTTGATCACCGGCCACGAGTGCTTGTTGGACGTGATACAAGAATGTCAGGACCATTATTGGAACATGCATTGATTTCTGGATTACTCTCTGTTGGTATTGAGATTCAACGTTTAGATGTTATTTCCACACCAGGTGTTGCTTATTTGGTTCGCGCACAAAAAGCTGATGCTGGTGCGCAAATTACGGCCTCACACAATCCAGCAGCAGATAATGGGATTAAGTTTTTTGGTTCTGATGGTATGAAGTTATCGGATGAATTAGAAGCTGAAATTGAAGCCTTGCTTGATACACCAGAAGATACGCTACCACGCCCAGCAGCTGAAGGATTGGGAACGATTTCTGACTTTAAAGAAGGAACAGCCAAATACTTAGAATACCTGCAGACGACAATTCCAAGTAGCTTAGATGGTATGAAGTTGGCCATTGATGCTGCTAACGGTGCGACATCAGGCTTAGTAGCTAACCTATTTGCCGATATGGGAGCGGACTTTGAGACAATGGGCACATCACCAGATGGTGTGAACATTAATCAAAACGTTGGGTCAACGCATCCAGAGGCATTGGCTGACTTTGTACTTGAAAATGAAGCGCAAGTTGGTCTAGCTTTTGACGGTGATGGTGATCGTTTGATTGCCGTAGATGAAAAGGGACAGATTATTGATGGTGATCAAATTATGTTTATCGTCGGTAAATATATGTCGTTACACGGTCGTTTGAAGCAAGACACTATTGTAACGACTGTGATGTCCAACATCGGTATGTACAAAGCAATGTCAGAAAATGGCCTTAATTCTGTGAAAACTGCAGTTGGAGACCGCTATGTTGTTGAAGAAATGATTAAGTCTGGATACAATTTAGGTGGTGAACAATCTGGACATGTTGTCTTCTTGGATTGGGCCACAACCGGTGATGGGATGTTAACAGCGTTACAGTTGTTACACGTGATGCAAGAAACAGACAAACCATTATCTGAACTAGCTGCAGAAATGACAGTCTACCCACAAAAGCTTGTGAATGTGAAAGTTCAGGATAAGAAAGCAGCATTATCAAATGAGACAATCAAGCAAATTATTGCTGAAGTTGAATCTGAAATGGGAAATGAAGGTCGTGTACTTGTTCGCCCATCAGGTACACAAGATTTACTACGAGTTATGGCCGAAGCACCAACTCGTGAGACTGTTGATGAATATGTTGATCGAATCGTCGCAGTTGTTGAACAAGAGGTTGGTGTTGATTAATGTCAGCAGATTTTCAAACGTTAGATATTATTGAAGAAATTACACGCAATGATGGGTCAACGTATAAGGAAATTGGTAATCTATTGCACAACGGTCAAGCTGAGTATGCTGTTGAAGAGGGTATGATCAAGAAAGTTCGCATTTTAAAAATTAACATACCGCATTCCAAGAATGTTGAAAGTTATGAAAAATTTGTTAATGATAACTTTGAAATACCTGCAAACATTGCGATTTCAAAATATACCGAATGGCAACGGACCCCAGAGATGGATGCTGTTGTTGAAAAGATTTTAGCTGAAAATAAAGTGAGCTAAATTTAAGAACCACGAAATACTATTACATCTTGAAACTATCAAGTGTCACGATTGTATTTCGTGGCTCTTTTTTTGTTCAGTTAGTAATTAAGTTATTCTTTATCGTTGACATACCATTATACGTTATATAACATAATGGTATACAGAATATAATATAGGGAAATAAGGCGAATGGTCTTGAATATTCAAGTACCGTGCTTTTTCCGTTATAAACAGAAATTTGTTATTATAGGTAGTAAGCAATTTTGTGAAAGGTTGACCAGTAATGAATATCGGATTATTTACAGATACCTATGCACCTCAAGTTTCTGGTGTTGTATCATCAATTCAGACACTCCGACAACAACTAATAAACCGTGGACATCGGGTATATATTTTTACCTCAACTGACCCTAATGTCCCCAAAGAAGTTTTAGAACCCGATGTTTATCGTTTTCCAAGCTTTCCGTTTATAGGGTTTAAAGACCGTCGGTTATCATATCGTGGCGCAATTCAGGCAATTCAGTTAGCTAAAAAACTTGAACTTGATATTGTGCATACACAAACAGAGTTTTCATTAGGGTTAATGGGGAAATTAGTCGCTAGACAATTAAAAATACCCGTTGTGCATACTTTTCATACAAATTATGAAGATTATTTACATTATGTTGCTAATGGTAAAATTATTCGACCAGCTAGTGTGGCAGTGATTGCACGTAGTTACATGGCCGGCATGACGGGTGTCATTGCGCCATCTAGGCAAACGTTTGATACGTTAACGAAATATAAAGTTTCTGCACCCATTGAGATTATACCCACTGGTGTCAATGTGCAACATACCGAGCAAGAGGATAAAAGTACTTATTTACGTGAAAAATTGGGATTAGATAGTCAAACCCCTGTTGTTTTATCATTAGGACGAGTTGCTTTTGAAAAAAATATTGATACGGCATTAGCTGTATTTGCTGAGGTGTTAGACCAAGTACCCGATGCGATGTTTGTGATTGTTGGTGATGGACCAGCAATGTCTGCCTTAAAGGATCATGTGCGTTCGTTAGAAATTGCCGACCATGTCATTTTTACGGGAGAGGTGGACCATCAAGAAGTATATGGGTATTACAAATTAGCGGATGTTTTCTTATCAGCTTCTGTATCAGAAACGCAAGGATTAACATTTATTGAGGCGATGACGGCTAATACACCAGTTGTTGCTATGCGTAGTCCGTATTTAGAGACGGTTGTGCTGGACAAAAATATTGGTTCACTTGCCGATGACAGCTATGATTTATTAGCACCACTAATCATGTATTTAAATGCAAAGAAGCAGCAACAAGTTATTGGGAATCCAACAACGCGACAGAAAGTATTGCATGACATTGATCAAGTAACTTTTGGACAACGAGTGTTAGATTTTTACTCTGAAGCGTTAGTTGTGTACCATGAAGAGGAGGATATGGAAGAGGCTGATAGTAATGATTTTGAATATGCAAAATCGTTTTTGTCTAGACCTCCTTTCCATAAAAATGAAAAATGATTCGAATCACAATGTTCTCTGCGGCTGAAACTGTCCCTGGTCAAGGAGTAGGATCTGCTTATCGGGAACTAGTTAATTTATTAACTGATAGGTTTCCAGACAAGTTTGATTTAAAATTTAATAGCTTATCAAGGACTGATATTAGTCACTATCACACCATCAATTTTGGCTTCTTTTTGAATACCTTTTTACCAGGGAGAGGTACAAAAATTGGCTATGTGCATTTTTTACCAGAAACCTTGGAGGATTCCATTAATTTGTGGTCACCGATTAAAAAAATCTTTTATTGGTATGTGATGACGTTTTATAAGCGGATGGATCAAATTGTGGTAGTGAATCCAGTATTTATTGATAAATTAGTTGCGCTAGGTGTTGCTAAAGAAAAAATTACTTTTATTCCTAATTTTGTCTCAAAGGATGAATTCTTTCCTATACCGGATAATCAAAAGGCAGGTATTCGTCAAAAATTATCTTTACCGGAAGATGCATTCATTGTTTTAGGGGTTGGACAAGTACAAGTTCGTAAAGGGGTGTTGGATTTTATTCAATTAGCCAAAGATAATCCAAAATGGACATTTGTTTGGGTTGGTGGTTTCTCATTTGGGGCAATCACGGCTGGTTATGAAGAGCTAAAAAAAGTTGTTGATAATCCACCAAAAAATTTAATTTTTCCAGGCATAGTAGATAGAGGTCTGATGAACGACTACTATAATGCTGCAGATGTTTTCCTGTTACCAAGTTATACAGAGTTATTCCCCATGTCTGCTTTAGAGGCATTCAGTACAGGAACACCAACAATTTTACGCGACTTAGACTTATACCGCGCCATTATTGATGGTTACTATTTGCCAGCGAATGATAGGGTGGGTATGCAGACCCAGCTTAATCAGTTAGCGGCTGATCAAACATTACAACATCAGGTGGCACAACAGTCATTAGCTGCATCCGAATATTATTCAGCAGCGCATGTTTCTAGAATTTGGGAAGATTATTATATAACCCAGCTTCGTGAAAAAACTGACGGAGGACATGAATGACAAGGCGAAACGGCATTGTATTTGTTCTGATGATGGTTGCTGGTATTGCTATATTTACTTGGTCCTTTCGAGATATCAGTATGGACCAACTTATGCAAGACCTTCGCGGTGCTAATTGGTGGTGGTTATTAGTTGCATTACTAGCAATGGTTATCTATTTATTGCTGGAATCAATTGTTGTGAAGATTTTTGTTGATGATTCTAATGAGAAGTTATCATGGTCTGATGCAATACGGGTTCCTTTGGTTGAACAGTTTGGAAATGGTATCACACCATTTTCAGCAGGGGGTCAACCCATGCAATTAATTACGCTTATACAGGCGGGGATAGACCCTGGACGAGCAGGCTCAATTTTATTGATGAAATTTGTTGTTTATCAAGCAATGATTGTCATAAATTTCTTTATTGCCATTATCGTGGGCTATCAATTTATTGCTGATAAGCTAAAGGCATGGTCTTTATTTGTTATTTTAGGATTTATTATTCACTTGATTGTAATTATTACGTTATTATTAGTCATGTATTGGCCAGGGTTAACTAGAATGCTTGTTAAACTAGTATTTAAGCCAATTAAGTGGATTAAACCTACAAAGGCAGTGCAATGGCAACAAATTGTGGATGAAAAGATTAAGAACTTTCATTCTGAAAGTACTAGAATGAGCCATGAGTGGCGGGCGTTAGTTAAATCTTTTGTTTTGACATTGATACAATTAATGTTCTATTACTTAATTCCATATTTCATTCTATTAGCTTTAGGGGCATCACATGTTAATATCATTTTAGTGATGTCGCTACATGTATTAATTGTTATGGTGATTTCTTTGTTTCCAATTCCTGGTGGTACAGGTGGTGCTGAAATTGGATTTTCATTACTATTTTCAACGTTTTTGCCCAATGCAGGTTTATTAGTCTGTGCGATGGCATTGTGGCGCATTATTACCTATTATTTAGGAATGTTTGCTGGTATTATAGCTTTTAATATCAAATCTAAACAGCGAGGTTAGAAATATGTTGGCGGAAAATGATTTAAATAAAATTGTGCGAAGAATTCAGGCCATGCGGCGTGATGATCGAACAACCGTTCAACAACGTGATTTTAGTGTGTTTGGTGTTCCTGTTGTGACCGTGCTATATGATTCTGCTTCAGGAGTCTTTGCACTAGAAACAACGGAAAGAAAACAGCGCCGTTTTGCTTTTGATGATGTTGATTTGCTAGCAATTGACATTTATGAGGCATTGGTTGAATTCAAAGAATCGTTCTAGTAAACCATAAGGAATGTTTATGGTGTTTTTTATACAATATTAGGTTGTTAACCAGAATTTGGTTACTTATATTTGAAATGAGAAACAGTTAAAAAATATTTGGAGAGAATAAAATGCAACGAGTTATGTTAGCCATTAAGAAAAAATGGCCAGATTTCAACGATACCGTTGGCTTCTTCTTGCTATCTGTATTCTTAGTATGGCTAAAGACATACTGGGCATATAAGACAAGCTTTTCTTTAGGTGCTAGTGGCACCTTACAAGAATTTATCTTAATCATTAATCCACTACCAACAGCGATTATACTATTTAGTATTGCGTTGTATTTCAGAGGTAAATTAGCTTACTGGTTAATGATTCTGATAAATTTGATTCAGTCAATTTGGCTGTTTGCGAACATGTTGTATTATCGGGAATTTTCAGACTTTTTGTCATTGAACATCATTAATTCCGGTGGTTCAGTTGATAATAACTTGGGTAAATCAATCGCAGGTATTATAAGCCCATTTGATTTTTTAGTATTCTTGGATATTATTATTCTGGTGTTACTATTAGTTTTCAAGCGAATTAAGTTTGATAAAGAGGTTGTTCAAAAGCGGTTTGCTGCTTTGATGACAATCTTTGGAATTGTGTTGATGCTTGTTGGCTATGGTATATCAAGTAAAGATCGTTCAGGTTTATTAATGAGAACATTTGATAATAACTATATTGTTAAGTATCTTGGCTTAAATGAATATGCAGCATATAATGTTTTCAAAACGAAACAAACGGCGGACATCAAAAAAGAAGCGTCCGCTGATGACCTTAACAAAATCAAAGATTATTTGAAGGACAATAAGACCTTACAAAATTCAACTTACTTTGGTAAGGAAAAGGGAAAGAATGTAATTGTCTTCCATCTAGAGTCATTCCAACAATTTTTGTTAGATTATAAAGTTGATGATGTTGAAGTTACGCCTAATTTGAATAAGTTTTATCATGATCAAAGTACATTGTCATTTGATAATTTTTACAACCAAGTTGGGCAAGGTAAGACGGCCGATGCGGAAATGATGCTTGAAAATGGGTTGTTCGGTACAGCATCAGGTTCTGCGATGGTTAATTATGGAACATCTAACACTTATCAAGCGGTACCAGCTATCTTAGATCAACAAGGTTATACATCGGCAGCGTTCCATGGGGATGTCGCCTCTTTCTGGAACCGTGATAATACTTATAAGTCTTGGGGATACGATTACTTCTTTAGTAAGCCATATTATAAAAATGCAAATAACTCGGATTATAATATCGGATATGGTATGAAGGACAAGATTTTCTTAAAAGACTCTGCCAAGTATTTAGAACAGTTGCCACAGCCATTTTATTCAAAGGTCATTACGGTCACAAATCATTATCCATATGACTTAGACAGTCAAAATGCGTCTATCGCTAAAACAAAGACGAATGATAAGACCGTCGATGGCTATGTACAAACGGCTCGCTATTTGGATCAATCCTTTGGTGAATTCTTAAGCTGGCTCAAAAAATCTGGCCTTTATGATAATTCAATGTTGGTTCTATATGGTGATCATTATGGTATTTCAGAAAATCACAAATCGGCAATTGCGAAGTTAACTGGTAAGAAGAGCGTTTCAAACTATGACTTAGCTAATTGGCAAAAGGTACCATTCATGGTTCATGCGCCAGGGTTGAAGGGTGGCATTAACCATACTTATGGTGGTGAAATTGATGTTATGCCAACATTGTTGCATCTGTTAGGTGTTTCAACTGATAAAAATATTCAGTTTGGACAGGACTTGTTAGCGACAAATCGTCGACAGGTAGTACCATTTAGAAATGGTGATTGGGTTTCTGCTGAATTTATGAAGTATGGTGGCAGTTATTATGTAACAACCACTGGTACAAAAATCAATCCAAAAGAAGATCCACGTGCGAAAGATATTATCGATGACACACAGAAATACGTTGATAAGATGTTGACGTATTCAGATGATGTACAAACAGGTGATCTGTTACGTTTCTATAATCCTGACGGCTTTAAGAAGGTTAGTAGTAAAGATTATTCATATCAAAAAGCTAATGGACTGAAGCAACTAAAGAAGGCTAACAAGAATAGTGATACATCAGCTAAATCAAAAAATGATAATCAAACAACATTAAAAGATTATATAACTGATGCACCAGAACTAGGCGGTAAACCACAAACTATCCAGGAAGCATCATCTAGTCAAGATGATGAAAATGATGATAGTGATAGTAGTTCGTCATCTGATACTGATGAAGATCAATGATTTTTTGAATCACTAGTGTTAATAAATTTAAAACGATAAGCTCACTGTAACTTACCCTTGTAATAGGGGGACTTGCAGTGGGCTTTTTAATGTTCGTTAAAAAGATGATAAAACTTGTTGTTGACGAACGTTCATTTCTAAGGTATATTATATGAGCGGTCGAAAAACCGACATTATACAAATTAATGATGATAAGAAAGTTGTTGACTTTTAAAAATCATGTCTGTATAATAAATTAAGTTGTCGACAGGGCAACGGCTGTTGATCATTGAAAACTGAATATCGTTTCGATGAAACAAATGTGTAGGGTCATCAAGTAATTTACTTGATACAAAACATTTGTGAAGTCAATTCACTAATAAATTCGTTTAACTTCTGTTAAACAAATAACAACAAATTGAGTTATACTCAAACTTTTAAAATGAGAGTTTGATCCTGGCTCAGGATGAACGCTGGCGGCGTGCCTAATACATGCAAGTCGAACGCTTTGTTTTTAATTGATCTGAAGAGCTTGCTCTGATTTGATTTTATCTGACAAAGAGTGGCGAACGGGTGAGTAACACGTGGGTAACCTACCTCTTAGCAGGGGAT
>NZ_BJEC01000019.1 GCF_005405465.1 Weissella thailandensis | reverse complement strand
CTCAAGTCGCCATTGAATTACCTTGATTTTAAAGGAATATTGATAATTTGTCTTACTTTGACTAGCGTTGTTTAATCCATAGACACCAAGTTCCTTGATATTAGTAACCCAGTTACGAATGGTGTCTGTTCCTTTAATACCAAACTTTTTCCGTATTTTATAAGGCGGAATACCTTGTAGGTACATCGTGACTGCTTCAATTTGTACTTCTTTTGAAAACATAGTAAAACCCCGTAAGTTTTGGAAATTACTCCAACTTACGGGGTTCAGTTCAAGCTAGGAATGAGATTTCTAGCTCCTTTTTCTTTGGACAAAGAATATTTGATAGAAATTAATTATAAATACATATAATTAATGGCATTCATACCAATAAAATGAAATTAATTTCATGTAGGGGGTTTACAAATTCATTGGAAACGCTTACAATAATAAATGTGTTAAGGATACGGGGGAACGTATGCAAAACTAATCAAGATTATGAAACACTAGCGGATGGGGACCGCTAGGATGTTAATTGTCGCATTTCACTCTTACTGTTCGAATGATTGTTTAATCTCAGAAACTTGCTGAAAACTCTTCTCCTTCAGAAAAAATGAGAATGATAACTTATTTAACAGTTCGAGCAGTAAGAGGGTGATGGGACGACTCTTTATCAACATCAACGCTTTCACAATCAAAAAATATTTTGTGGGTCGTCAACCACACCATGTCGCCTTGCGGATACGCAGAGCGATTTTTTTATGCATTTTATTTGCTTTGTTAGAAAATAATTATAAACAGATTATTCGCATATTTTATAGCATATCGATATACTATAGTTATTCCCCGTGGTAGTTAAACTAATGACTATCTAGTACATTTTATGTACAAAGCGTCGTAGATATACGGCGCTTTTTTATTTATAATGATTAAAACGTGTTGACAAAAATGAAAAATAGATTAGAATTATACTTATCAATTAAACAAAGGAGCAAAAATGATGGTACATAAGATGTTAACAACTGGATCAGTGTATTTTACTTTTGGTTTTTTTAGGTGACTATCCGAAATGACCAAAAGCATTTTTGCTAGGTTTCGGATAGAGAAAATATCCGGAACCAAATAAATATGACTTAATTAGCTGTTAAGGCATATCGGGACTGGGTATTTTCAAAGAAAGTACTCAGTTTTTTTATTTGGAAAAACTGAGTACTGATGACAGTCAGATAATGGATGAATAAAAACAGGAGAAATCATATGGAAGCGCGAAAATTAAGTAAAAAAGAATTTGGCTCGGCTATTTTAAATGGGAATGCTAGTGGAATTATTGTGGCACTGATGCCAGCAGCAATTGTGAGCCAGTTATTGGCAGCAATGCCTCAAATAGAGATTGTTAAAACGCTAACCATGATGGTGACGTTAGCGCAAAGTGCGTTACCAATTATCGCAGCGTTTGCGGTGGGAACTTTGCTTAAGTTCGGTACTGTTGAAAGTGCATCAATGGCCTTGGCAACATTCATTGCTTCAGGAGTCGTAACGGTTCACGGTGGACAGTATGTTATTAGTGGATCAGGTGTGATTCTGAATATTATGCTAACAACCTTTATGGCAAGTATTGTAACGATTGTCTTTCATAAGTTATTAGGACAATTACGAGCAGTGTTTGAACCATTAGCGGTTTTGGTCGTCGGTGGTGGCTTAGGGCTATTAACATTACCAGTGATGGTAGCGATTCAAGATGCGATTGGTGCGGTCGTTGATGCTGCTACACAGACAGCGCCGCTAGTTATGGGTATCTTGTTGGGTATTATTTTTGCTGTGTTGATTGTTTCACCATTGTCTTCAGTTGGTATCGCAACTGCGATTGGGTTGACGGGTATTGGTGCTGGTGCCGCTAATACTGGTATTGTGACGGCTTCAATTGTATTAGCTATTATGAGCATGAAAGAGAATTCATGGGGCCTATTTATTGCCCATTTCATGGGTTCACCAAAAATTCAAATGGCTAATATGTTGTCAAAGCCAAAGTTATTTATTCCTGTCATAATTGCATCAGCAGTTGCAGGTGGTGTTTCTAGTGTACTAAGTATGTCAGGAACGCCCTTCTCTGCAGGATTTGGTATGTCAGGTTTCATTGGACCTATCACAGCTCTTAATGAATCAGCTGGTAGTGGGATTGGCTTGCGAGTTATCTTAACTTTCTTCATTGTACCGATTGCTATGGCCTTGATTATGAAATACATTTTTATTGATAAATTGCAGTTAGTTGAGTCAAAGGACTTAAAGTTGCCAGAAGTTTAATTTTGTAATGGTTATTAGGATAACGTTTAGTTATTCTGATAGCCATTATTTTTTTGAAAACCAAAAATATAATTTGACAGTCTAATATTAGATTGTGTATAGTATTGTCTGTAACATAAATGAAATGATAATTAGGAGAAAAATCATGACTGAACCAGTTCTAAATGCCAATCAGTTAAATAAGACATATGCAAGTACGGCAGGGGTAGCACATGAAGTACTACACAATCTATCGTTAACAGTCGACAAGGGAGAGTTTGTGGCAATCATGGGACCATCAGGGTCGGGAAAATCAACATTGTTAAATATTCTTTCAACGTTAATGCAGCCCTCGTCCGGATCGGTGACCATTAATAATAAAAATATTTTGCAAATGAATGATGCCGAAATTGCCAAATTCCGTGGGCAGGACATGGGATTTATTTTTCAAGATTATAGTTTAATTGAGAGTTTAACCGTTCAGGAAAATATTAGTTTACCACTCACTTTGCAAAAAGTTAGTCCCAAGGACATTAAAAAGGCTGTTCAAAAAGTGGCCGAGTTGCTACATATTGAGTCTTATTTAAAACAATATCCAACTGAATTGTCTGTTGGGCAGCAACAACGAGTGGGAGCTGCACGAGCTTTAGTACACAATCCAACTCTTATTTTCGGTGATGAACCTACCGGTGCGTTAGATTCAGGGAATGCACGCGAAATGATGAACTATTTGAACCAGATTAATGAGAATGAAGGCATTTCGATTGTCATGGTAACCCATGATGCTTTCTCGGCGTCATTTGCTTCACGCATTTTGTTTTTAACAGACGGTCAAATTACCAAAACGATTAGCCGTGACAATCGTTCAAGAGAAGCTTTCTATCAACAAGTGTTATCTGAATTAGGAAATTTCAATTAGGAGGAGCGTATGTTTGGAATTGCTTTAAAATCATTGCGGTCTAAATGGCGTGACTACATTGTCTTGTTTGTTGGCCTGATTATTTCGGCTGCTATCTTTTATATGTTTAGCGCAATGGCCACGAATCGTGCATTTTTAGAATCCAACACGATTGTGTCCCAGATTTCAGTTATCTTTGTTATTGGTGAAATACTGTTAGGACTAATTACTTTTGTCTATTTAAATTTTGCAAACGGCTTTTTGTTAAGATTACGACAATCTGAGTATGGATTGATGTCAATGCTTGGAGCGACAAAGAAACAAATTGGTTCTTTGTTATTGCGAGAAACTTTAAGTATCGGAATTATTGCCACGATTATTGGTATTCTGATTGGATTTGCTTTAACAGAATTAAGTAGTCACTACTTGATGAGTCTTTTGGGTGTGAAATTAGCGCATTGGCAATTTATTTCAATGAAATCAGTGCTGGTTACATTGATTTTCTTCATTGTGTTGTTTACGTTAAATGGTTTGTATAACCGACATCGGCTACGTAAGCAAGATACTTTAGCGTTATTATTAGCGAATAAACAAGTTAATCAACCAGTGGTACACAAGGTGATTGACCCAGTGCTTGGTTTAATTGGTCTGGGATTACTAGTGACTAGTTATGTTTTGATGCCTAATATTATTAAGATTGGGTTATCTGGTTTTGTTGTCATTTTAGTACTAAATGTTTGGGGAACGTATTGGTTTGTCAGTCGAACATTAAAAATGATTACGAATTGGATACGGCATTCAACGTATAGTTTGCATGGACTGCGTGCATTTGTGAATGGACAGCTTGCATTCCGCTTACCTGATTATCAACGTATATTGTCTTCGATTGCGGTTATGTTCGCTTTGGCATTAGGTGCAATGTCAGTTGGGCAAGGTTACTATCGTATGTTACCGAGTCAGGCTGAAAAAACATATCCAATGACGGCGGCCTACGTCACTGATAAAGTTAATACAAATAACTTGAAGGGTGTACAGTGGCAGCAAGATTATCAATATGTTGTTAAAGGGCAAACTGTCTATTTTAATGCAGCAGAATTTAACAAACACAAGTTACCAACAAAAGTATCATCAAAAAATGGTTCTGGCTTGCAGACAAAGTGGGTAACTGGTGATTGGTTAAAGAAGCAAGCAGCCTATGATTACACATTAGATGGCATTGCTAATCAAATTTTAAATCAGCAGTATAGTGCTAAAGCTGTTGTAACAGCAAACGCATCAGAAATGACAGCACATGGTACCCCTCATACGATCCAAATGGTTAAAGTATCTGACATGATGGCTAATGAACAGGCGTTATCACATAACCAAAAGTTACAAGAAAAAATTGTTGGGACAAAGCCAGAGTTTGCTACTGGATCATATGCCACTTATGGTCAATTAAAAGGAATATTTGGTGGTATTGAATTCATGGGAATATTCCTAGGAATTGGCTTTTTGGCAATGTTGGCGGCGACGTTAATGTTTAAGACCTTGTCAGGCGTTGCCGACGATAAGAATCGTTACCGTGTGTTAGCGATGATTGGTACGAGTGAGAAAAAAATCACGCAAACAATTGCGGTTGATTTGGGTATCTTATTTGTTATCCCAATGGCGATTGGTATTTTAGATGTTATATTCGGCTTGCAAATGTTTGCGCCATTAATGGCCGGTGCAAGCAATGCCTATCTTGGTTTCGTACCTTCTCTAATAGGCATCGTATGTTTGTACACTATCTATTATTGTCTAACAGTTTGGATGTATCGTCGATTAATTAAAAAGTAATTCGCCATTTTTTCAGAGAATACGTTATAATAGGAGCATATTCAAAATGTTGTGGAGTTAATAACGAAAGTTAAAGACATCGATGCCACACAAAAACGTCTACCTAAACGCGCAAGGTAGGCGTTTTTTTATGTTGATATATTTTTTATAGGCCATTAATATTAGTAAAAAGCGTAAACGTTTGAAATGCTTTTATAACAATATTTGTAAACGATTGCAATTAATACGGTAATCGATTAAAATACCATTATACTATAAAATTTTAGGGGGAATTGCCAAATGGCATTACTTGGTGCAATTGAAGCAGGTGGAACGAAGTTTGTGGTGGCCGTCGCGCCAGTTGAAGAACCAGAGTCTGTGGTTGCTCGTGAAAGTTTTCCAACAGAAGATGGTGTGACTACTATCCAAAAAGTACAGGAATTTTTTGATCAATATGAAGATATTGCGGCAATTGGCATTGCTTCATTTGGACCAATTGATGTCAGAACTGATAGTGCGACATATGGGTATGTGCTAGACACGCCTAAGCGGGGATGGTCAGGATTTGATTTTCTTGGTGCAATGAAAGAATGGCGAGACATTCCTTATTATTGGACAACTGATGTTAATGCTGCAGGTTGGGCAGAGTATGTTTCAGGTTCTGCTGCAGATGTTGACAATATTGTCTATCTAACTGTTGGTACTGGTGTTGGGGCAGGAATTATCGCAAATGGTCAATTTGTTGGTGGTTATTCACATCCTGAAGCTGGTCACATTATGATGGCTAAGCACCTTCAGGATCACTATGCTGGTCATTGTCCTTTCCATGGTGACCACTGCTTGGAAGGTTTGGCAGCTGGTCCCGCAATGGAAGAGCGCTGGGGAGTTTCAGCGAAAGAACTACCTGATGATCACTTAGCTTGGCAGATAGAGGCATTCTATTTGGCACAAGCAGCTGTTACTTATACGGCAACTCTTCGTCCAGAACGAATCGTCTTTGGTGGTGGTGTACCACACCGGGATATTTTGTTACCAATGGTTCGTCAGTCTTTTGCTGAACAATTGCACGATTATTTGGCAGTGCCAGAATTAGATAATTATATTGTTTCTGTGGGTAATGGTGATAATGCAGGTATTTATGGTTGCTTCTACCTTGCAAAAGAACTACTAGGTGATTAAACCGGACTTAGAGGAAGGGTGTTTGACATCAACTTTTGGTAATTAACGTGAGATGCGTTATAATGGTTGAGTCGCCCAGCTCGATAGTCAATAAAAAGTGAGAAGTAATATGTTAACCGTCATCAAGCAACATGAGGATAGAAATGTAATTGTCTATGATTATTACATTGAAGGTCGACAAAATGTTTATGTTGATACGGGACATATCACAGTGAAAGCAATGGGTGGGTTCGCAACGTGGCGAGCCATAAATGACCAAAATGAAAAGTATTTAAAACAAGCTCTCACGGCTCTAGTGATGAAAAGAAATCAGGATGGCGGTGTTTATCCTGATATGATAAGAGTTGTGCTTGGAGAGAAAAAGGAATGAAAGGGTAGGTTTAATTACTACCTACCTTAGGTATAAAGATCGAAATAACCATCTTTAGAAGGATGAATTTCGATCTTTTTTAACGGATAGGTGAATTGTTATTCGCTTGACATAATTATCTAGTGTATGGCATTCTTAAATTTGATTATAAAAAATCTAAATATAATAGAGGTTTAAACGATGTTTGATATTATTAAGGCAGTTATTCTGGGAATAGTTGAAGGTATTACAGAATTTCTGCCAATTAGTTCTACAGGTCATTTAATTTTGGCCGATGAATTTATCCAAATGAAACAGTCAACGCAGTTTACGGATATGTTTAATGTGGTGATTCAACTAGGTGCCATTCTGGCAGTTGTTGTTATTTATTTCCATAAATTAAATCCCTTGTCTAATAAGAAAAATACAGTTGAAAAGCATGATACTTGGATTCTATGGTTGAAAGTGTTGGTTGCTGTGATTCCGTCAGTGATTATCGGGTTATTGTTGAATGACTGGATGGATGCGCACCTAATGAACTGGCAAGTTGTTGCTGCAACACTTTTGATCTATGGTATTTTGTTCATCGTTATTGAAAATCGTAATGAACAACGAACACCTCATTTTACGAGTTTAAATAATTTACCTTACCAAACAGCATTTATTATTGGAACCTTTCAAGTGCTTTCGTTGATTCCAGGAACTTCAAGATCTGGGGCAACGATTTTGGGAGCTATTTTGATTGGTACATCTCGTTTTGTAGCAACAGAGTTTTCATTTTTCCTTGCTATTCCAACGATGTTTGGCGCTTCTTTCCTAAAAATATTTAAGTATTTTAGTCATGGTGGCGCATTTACTGGGACACAAACAATGGTTCTAATTACTGGAACAGTGGTATCATTCATTGTTGCTTACCTATCGATTAGATTCTTGCTTAATTATATTAAGAACAACGACTTTAAGGCGTTTGGTTGGTATCGTATCGTATTAAGTATTTTTGTTATTGCTTATTTTGGGTTTTTAGCAAAGTAAAATTAGATATTAATTAGAAAAATGATTGAGTTTATCATTCTTTATGCTATACTGAATGTAAGTCATCAACCTTATTCATATTTTCTACTCTTAAATAGATGATGGACAGTGGTTTTGCGTTACCTTATGGGTGTGACCAATGCCACTTTTTTTGATGGTTTTTCAAATTAAAGGTTAATTTTAGTCAGGTTTATATTTTATTTAAGTCGGTGCCTTTATTATAAGTATTGTTGATAAGGAAAGCCCATTCCTATCAACAGCCCACACTCATAGAAATTTACCTAATCGTTTAAAGAATTACGCTTTAAACAACCTACTCCTTAATAGATCGCTGTTTATGTATAATGAACAGCTTGATCCAAAAACGTCTATCTTGCCCAGATAGGCGTTTTTGTTATATTCATAAGAAAAATCTAATTTTTAGGATAAATCTTGATTTGGATAGTGCAATCATTTAGTTTAGATGTTAAATATATATTCTTAGACAAAGAAGGAGTAGAGATGGGTAAAAAAATGAAGCATAAAAAATGGTCCCGCTGGATTTGGGGATTGATTATTATTATTTTGGTAGGTATCGGTGGCTTTTATGGACACAAGGTATATCGTGAAAGTCATCCAAAGCTATTAACGAATACACAAATTAAGTCTAATCTAGGTGTTCATTTAAGTAATAAATTGATTTCTGAACAAGATAATCTAGAAAAGAAATATTCACAGGCAGAAAAAGATAACAGTTATACAACTGATAATATGTTTGTGAAAACAAATCCGTATAAAACATCACCACTAACGGCTTTGGCGATTTTTCATACCGATGAAGCTGCAAAGGTAAGTTACACCGTTGTTGGTAAGTCGAGTGGTACGTCGATTACTAATAGTACAAACAAAAATACAAAAAAGCACCGCATTAATGTGGTAGGGCTATATGCAAATACGGCTAATAAGGTCGAATTTACAATTACTTATAAAGATGGTCGTGTCGAAAAGAAAACAGTTGAGATGCAAACCCAACCATTACCTAAGGCTTTGGCTGATGTAAATATTAATGTGAAGATGGCTGATAAAAAACAAATGGCCATTGGACAAAATGGTTTAACGGTCTTTACCCGAACAACCAAAGAACCGTTTGCGATTGATGCGGATGGACAGATTCGTTGGTTTTCAACGGAATATAATCAACATATTTTTAAAACATTGAAGAATGGTCATTTGTTGATTCTTCGTAAGCAAGATAATAGTAAGCTTGTTTATAATGATTTAGTTGAGACCAATTATTTGGGTAAGATTTATCGGAACTACCAATTCAGTAATAAAACATCATCAACTGAGAACCTAAAGGCTAAGAATAAGTCAGATGGTGAAACAACTGCTATTCATCATGATGTGATCGAATTACCAAATGGTAACTTGTTAGCCACAGTTTCTGATGGTTCGAAGTTTATTGAGGATACAATGGTTGAAATTAATCGTAAAACCGGTAAAGTTGCCCGCGTGATTGACTTTAAGCGTATTTTCCCAATGGATACTTATGCTCAATATGATGCAACAAAGCGTTCTGATGGTAAGGTTGACTGGTTACACCAAAATGCGATTAATTATGATAAAAAGGATAACAGCATTATCATTTCTTCACGTCACCAAGATTTGATTATGAAGTTTAACTATAAGACCATGCAACCGGTTTGGATTCTATCAGGGCGTGATAAAACTGATTGGCCAAAGAAGTGGCAGAAACATGCTTTGAGTTATGCAAAGGGCACTACGATTAATGGTGGTCAGCATGATGCTCGCGTGATAGCTGGTTCACAAAAAGATGGTCAGGAAACGATTTCATTCTATGATAATAATTATGCCGTTTCATATGGTGATAAAAAGACGTCAGGTAAGTATTCAGCTGGTCGTGAGTTAAAAATTGATTTGAAGACGATGACTGCCAAAGAAGTCCGGTCATATGGTCAAGCATTAGGTGAAGCTAATTTTACTGACCGAATTGGTTCAAATCGACAACTAGATAATGGTAATTCCTTAATTGACTTTGGTTATTTAAATGCCAAGAATGGGGATGCTTCTAATATTATCGAAGTAACTCGTGATGGTTATCAAGTATTTAATGTTGAGCTTTCAAACTTGCAATCGAAGGGTTATGTTTACCGTTCTTACCGAATTAACATTTCGTAGCAGATCTGTGTCACATTGCATAATAGTGGCGAAAGCGATAAACTTAAGTGATTATTAGAAAAAGGTGGTTAAAAAATGAGTGAAATTACCCAAGAACAATTAGCAGCATTTAAAAAATCTGTCAATGAAAGTTCTAAGTCAGAAGTTTTACGTGGTGCTATTACCACTAATGGTATCTTAAAGTCAGCACGTGATAATCAACGTGCTGGTGAATTGACACCAACATTTAGTGTTGATTTGGAAAGTTCACCAGTTGCTAATCAGTTGCGATCAGGACGTTGCTGGATGTTTGCCGCATTAAACACAATGCGTCATGATATGAAGTCAACGCATGGTTTGCCAGGCGACTTTGAATTATCACAAAGTTACACATTCTTCTGGGATAAGTTAGAGAAGGCAAATTATTTCTATAATAATATTTTGGCAACCGCAGATAAGCCAACAACTGACCGTGAAGTGAGCTTCTTGTTAGCGACACCACAACAAGATGGTGGCCAATGGGATATGATTGTTGCCATCATTGAAAAATATGGTGTTGTACCACAATCAGCTTTCCCAGAATCACAAGCATCATCTCACTCTGCTGAACTTAACCGTTTGTTCAACGGTAAGTTACGTAAAGATGCCATTGCATTGCGTCAATTAGTTGCCCAGAATGCTACTGATGATGAAGTATCAGCCAAGCTTGCGGCGTTCAATAAAGAAAACTACCACATGTTGTCATTAACATTTGGTGAACCACCTTTGACATTTGATTTTTCATTCCGTGATAAGGATGACGAATTCCATCGTGAGCAAGGTATTACACCACAAGACTTTTTCAAGAAGTATGTCGGCTGGAATCTTAGTGACTATATTTCAATTATCAATGCGCCAACTGATGATAAGCCATACAAACAAACGTACGGTGTTAGCATGTTAGGTTCTGTCGTTGGCGGCCGTGATGTTAAGCACTTGAATCTTGATCTAGCAACATTTAAGGAATTAGCTATTAAGCAGCTTTCTGCGGGTGAGAACGTTTGGTTTGGTGTTGATATGGGACCAAAGTTAGATCGTGAAGCTGGTTTAATGGATACTGAATTGTATGATGAGGATAGCTTGTTCGATATCGATTTCAGTATGACTAAGGCAGAACGCTTGGACTATGGTGATTCATTGATGACTCATGCAATGGTCTTAACCGGTGTTGACCTTGTAGACGGCAAGCCTACAAAGTGGAAGGTTGAGAACTCGTGGGGTGATAAGAATGGCCACGAGGGTTACTTTACAATGTCTGATGAATGGTTTGACCAATTTACGTATCAAGTTGTTATTAAGAAGGAGTACCTTCCTGATGAACTACGTGATATCTATGAAAATAGCGAACCTAAAGAATTAGCACCATGGGATCCAATGGGTGCATTAGCATAACAGTTTTTAAATTGACCGAAGAAGTCCAATCAATGATGGACTTTTTCGGTTTTTTAGTTATTCATGATTTATGCTATAGTAATTATCAAAAAGTGAAAAGCAATGAGGAAATTATGTTAAAAGATGACTTGAAACAGACATTAACGACAATTAATGCCACCCTGGATACGAAACAATTAAATGCTATTTTAAAGCCGGTATTAGAATTGGGAATGCAACGAGGCTATAAAGCAGCTTATTTACTGATTGTTGGTCTGAGTGAAGGTGTTCAGGCAGAAAATCAACCAGCGACCTGGATTGATAATGTAGAGCACGCTGCAAGTGATGATTTCAAGAGATTATTGGCGACTGAGCAGCACAAAGAATTGAATGTCCAAATCAATAGTATGTTGGCAGAAGAATATCATGCCGTCACTGACCATCATAATAATCAATTAGTGGTTGAGAGTGTTGTCATGCCTTATTTTAATGGTTGGTTTTTGGGTTATTATTATGCTTTGTTAAACCTGATTTCAGAGGTACAGGCGGCTAAAGATGCTGAAAAAGAGATTATAAAGAAACAAATTTCTGATCAAGCAATGCAAGCTGTTGAAAGTGAAAGATCTAAATTTCAACGCCAGATGTTTTATAAAAATGGTGTGTTGCGAGATATCTTGTCTGCTTTGTAAAAAAATTGGCACTTATTAAAATTTTGTTGATGAACTAACACCCCTTGGAATTTCCTGTTTAGACGATGGCTAGGATTTAGGTTAGTTTTCTTGTTTTTAATAGAGATAAGAGATATAATGTATCCACATTAAACAAGGAGAAAAAGTATGAAAATTCCACCGATTTTTGAGCAATCAATTTGTATCATCTTACTTTTAGCTGTCCAAAAAGATCATATTGCCTTATCCAGCAAAACCATCAGTTCTCGTTTACAATTATCCGACACATATACAAAAAAAGTTGCTAATAAATTAGTCAAGAATAAGTTAATCGATAGTATGCCTGGTAAATATGGGGGATTAAAAAGTTCGAAAAGTATTAAACAGATTTCACTGTTAGATATTTATCATGCAGTTGTTGGAGAAGAAAATTTATTTGATAGCACTAACTTAGCAGAGAAAGTTTTTATTGAACCCGATGTAATCCAGGAAAAACAGCAAGTGCTCGAAAATGAAATTGATAGGATTCAGAACATATTTTTTGAAAACCTTTCAGCATTTACCATTGATCAACTTTTAGTTGACCGGGATTATGTAAATGGCTATATAAATTGGGAAGAAATTATTGACGGAGAGAGTGAGGATAAAGATGAGTAGCGAAATTAAGATTTACATTTTACATACAGGGTTAGTTAAAGTTGATAGGGGATTACCTTTCCATGAGGATTATCGTAATCCGATGGCGTATACCGGTTTATTTAGAAGCCAAAAAAATAAAATTCTGTTACCAGTCTCAAGTTATTTAATTGAACACCCCAAGGGATTGATCTTAGTTGATACTGGTTGGAATGAGTTAGTTCGTACCAGCCAGTGGGCCGAATTAGGTCTGCAAGTACAAATTAATCAAGCTTATTTACCAGCGGGTTGGTCAGTTAGAGAGCAGCTAAATGAACTCGGCTTTAAGGTCACTGATATTAAATATTTGATATTGAGTCACTTACATAGCGATCATGCTAGCGGCTTGCCTCTAGTTAAAGATGCTCAAAATATTTTGGTTAGTGAAGAAGAATGGCAAGCAGCTAATCATGATAAGTTGAGATACATTCCTAAAATGTGGCAAGGTGTGAATGTAAAAACATTTAAATTTAATGAAACCCAGTTAGGTCCGGCACATAAGTCATTCGATCTATTTGATGATGGTTCTGTGCAACTAATTTTTACTCCTGGACACAGCCGAGGATTGACTTCGATGTTAATTACCGGTTCAGATAATAAATCAGTCTTGCTTGCGTCAGATACGGGTTATGCTAAGAAATCAATCATTGAACGTAAGACACCAGGTGTTGCTGTCAGTCGAAAGTGGGCACCAATGTCAGTTTCTTGGGTTAACCAAATGTCACATAATAGTCAAATCATTGAGACCATCGTAAATCATGATCCCGAAACATCACCCAAGATAATAACGCTTCCTTATGAAGAGTAAACCTGTTGGTATCAGATTTTTATATAAAATAGTTGACAATTAAAATTATCAGGTGTAAATTAACACCAATAATTAAATTTAAATTAAAAAGTTATGAAGAGAAATGCCATTTTAATTTACAGTCAGAGAACTGTTGGTTGGTGTGAAACAGTTTGTGAGTAATATGGGAATCATCTCGGAGCTATGTCGTTGAAAGTTTGTTAGATGACATTGGGTACACCCATTATTGTGTTAACGTATGGTAAATATCGTACGTATGAGGTAGTGCTAGTGATGGCATTATAAAGTAAGGTGGTACCGCGCGTGAGCGTCCTTTTAGCTATTGTAATAAATAGTTAAAAGGACGCTTTTTAATTTGATGATAATTAGTAGTGGTTAAAGGAGGTGAGGATATATGGAATCGGTGATTAAAGGCTCAGGGGAAAGTCCAAGCCAGATTAATCTTTTGATGCAATTGACAAGGCATTTTAATGATTTTGTATTAGTAAAATATGATGTATTTGTCCTCACACGTCTGACATAGGTGGGGATGAGCCTAAGAGTATCTATGGAGGATATAATTATGAACCAATCAATGCCAGAATTATCAACGAAAGAATTATCACAGACAGAACAAAAATTAGCAGAACACTTATTTAGTGCCTATCAGACACACCAGCCACTGCAGGAGTCTGATTACGAGGGGGTTGTTACTGATGAGGAGACAGCGTACCAAGTTCAGCGTCATTTAACTGAATTAAAAAATGAAGCAGTTGGTGGCTACAAGGTATCGCTTACTAGTCAGGAAACCCAGGACATGTTTGACTCAGATTCACCCTTGTATGGTGCCCAAGTTAAGAGCCACTTTGTTTCATCACCGACAACATTATATCGAAGTGACTTAATGGAACCATTAGCAGAGGTCGAAATGTTGTTTACAGCGAAGGAAGACCTTAGTAGTACTGACTCATTGATGGAATTATTGCATAAGACAACGGTTGCACCAGCTGTTGAGGTTCCTGACTCACGTTTCAGTGATTAGTTACCAAGCTTGTCAAAGTATATGGTAATGTCTGACGCAGCGGTTGGAGGCTATGTCGTTTATGGTCAAGAAGTGGACGCAGATCAATTATTTAACAATGTTGATGAACTTGCTGATGTAAAATGTGAATTATTCCATAATGGAGAGAAATTAAAAGATGGTGTTTCTTCAGAAGTACTAGGTAACCCATTAAATTCACTTCATTGGTTGGCTGAAAAGCTTGAGCAACAAGGAACGCCTTTAAAGGCTGGACAACGCGTTTCAAGTGGGACGTTCTTACTACCAGAATCACTAGGTGATGGTAACTGGAAGGCAACTTTCAACAAAGGATTAGGTGCAGTATTCTTTGATGTTGTTGCTGATTAAAATGGTAATCATTAATGGGGACACTGATTAGTTTTTATGGCTAATCAGTGTTTTTTATTTTTAACACATGTTAATATTTACATATGTTAAAAATAACATGTGTTAAATTAGGAGGATTGGTTAATGAATTTGGGGGTATTGGTTATTACCTTTTTAGGTGTAAATTTTGATTTCTTTTTTATGCTATTATTTCTATTAAAGAAATATCAGATATCACAAGTTATCGTGGGTTACTTGATTGGTGTTATTATTTTGTTGACAGCTAGTTATTCTGCAGGTGCAGTGTTAGCAGCATTTTTACCAGAGTGGGTATTAGGAATATTAGGTGTTTTGCCAATTTACATGGCTATTCATGATAATGATGAGGAACAGAATAATAATAGTAAGCAGTCGCCTATTTTAACAGTATTATTAACGTATCTATCAGTTTGTGCGGGCTGTGTTCTAGCGATATTTTTGCCCGTCATGGCAGGTGCAAGCTTGAATAACTTTTTCTTTGCCCTTTTAATTATCGCATTATTAACCATTATTATTGTTTTTATTGTTAAGCTAGTAGCAGATATGAAAGTCATTACTGAACTAATGGATCGTTATGGTGAAGTACTGATGAAAGTTTGTTATGTCCTAATTGGTGTATATGTATTTTGGGATAGTGGGTTAATTAGTCATTTAATCGCACTATTATAGAAAGTGAGTGGCAATGATTGATGATGAACATTTAAACGAAATGAACAAAATTATGAAGTTATTGAGCAATCCTGTGAGAGTGCAAATGCTTTATGTTCTAGAAAATAATAAAATGAGTGTTAATGAATTATGTGAGCTATTAGGTGTTGAACAGTCGGTTATTTCTCATAATTTAGCGCTATTACGTGAATATCAATTAGTTATGGCTGAAAGACAGGGAAAATATAGTTATTACCAGCTTAATGATCCGCATATATTGGATATTATTAATGAGACCCTGGCACACGTTGATCATGTGTTGCGTGGTAAGCAGCATGGGGAATAATTAGTGGCTAATCACTATGTCTTAGTAGTAGAAAAGAATGAATTTATAGGAGGTGGTAATGATGAATACGATTGAAATGATGAAACAAAATCAAGAATATTATTCAAACAATAAAGATATGCCTTCAGAACTACAGAAGAAAGCAAAATTTTTGTGCTGGAAATATAATCAAACAAGCCCTTTGGAGAAAGATAAGCGACAGTCTCTGTTGCAAGAACTTCTCGGTGAATGTCATCCATTAACTTTCATTGAACCATCATTTCGATGTGATTACGGGTTCAATATTCATACCCATGGGTTAACAGTTATTAACTATAATTGCGTAATTCTTGATACATCACCAGTACATATCGGAGAAAATGCTTTTATTGGACCAGGCACTTGTCTCGCGTGTGCAGGACATGCGATAGATGCCAAACAACGTGCTGCTGGTGTTGGTACGTCTGCACCAATAAACATTGGCCGGGATGTCTGGTTTGGTGCCAATGTGACGATTTGTGGCGGAGTTGAAGTCGGTGAAGGTAGTATTATCGGGGCAGGAAGTGTTGTTACCAAAAATATCCCAGCAGGAGTGATCGCTGTGGGTAACCCATGTAAAGTATTACGTCCTATTACAGAAGAGGATAAGTTACAACCGATGGATTTCTAAAAAATCAAAGCCATATTCACAAAAATAAGCGCCTGATCTAGGGAACAAATTTACGAAGCGAGCATACGGTTGCTATCACAGCAAAACAAGAGCCAGATGTGACTGATAATAGTAACCATGATGTGAGATGTGCTCAGGGCTTTACAAAGTGGAAACGCACACCGTATAATTGGTACATACAAAAAAGCCTGTAAGGTGTGTGAGACCTTACAGGCGACCGAGTTTGAGAGTATGCTTAGATTTAGCGCTGATTAGTCTTTAAGGCTTATCAGCGTTTTTCTTTATCTCATAGGCTTTTGCTAAGTTAATAGCAAGTTTGCCCAGAGCGCCTAGCACAATAGCTATACAGATAGCTAGAGAAACCATGCGAGCATACTCCCATAGATTTTTGTATCATCATCACACCTCCCGAATTTGAGAATGTGTAAGGTGTGGGTATACTCACTAACTCGTATAGTTTCATTGAGTAGCTAACTCAAATTCACTACTTAGTTATCATAACGGAAACAATCATAATTGTATATAATTATTAGTGAACGCAGCAATCATATACTCAATGGCTAGTAAAATTAAGTACAATTATAAAAAAGTAGGCACTGACATTAAATTGTCGGTGTTTTTTTATACAATTAAACAAATAAGTTAGTTGTTATTTTTTGAGTGTAAAACAAAAACGCCATTCACTTTAGTAGATGGCGTTTTTATCAACATTTATAGCTGGTATTAAATGGAGCCGAGGGGAGTTGAACCCCTGTCCTAACATCTTGCAACTGACACCTCTACGTTCATAGTAAAACCATTTCATTCTCACTTATCGCACGCCGTTTTACCAAGCGATCGAATAAGCCAGCCTGATTATCCTCTTCTAAACTTCGGCAGACGGAGAAAGCTTAGCGCAGGTTGCTTAGTTTGAGACTTACTCTAGCACGCAACTAGTACTGAAGTAAGCAACGCCAGCTGTTTTTTAGGCAGCTAATGCGTAGTTATTGTTTGAATTTTTTGCAGTTAATTCTACTGAGTGGATTATAGGGCCACAACCCCTAAACGCAGTACCAGCCCAAACAATGCTAGTCGATTCCGTAACGACCCCGTTACGTACACACATTAGTATACCAAGCTTTTAGTAGGAGCACAAATATGGTCTTATCAAAGCAAAGAATAAACATTCGCATCTAATGATGCTAAGTTATTGTTTAACGTTTTTAGTTCGTGTATAATATCTATTTGGTGGTTAAATTAAATAACAAAAAACTTAAAACACGAAGATTAATGCTTAGGAGTGTATAATATGGAACTTACGACCGTTTTTGACTATGAAGATATCCAACTCGTGCCAAATAAATGTATTATTGACAGCCGTTCAGAGGCTGATACATCAGTAAAATTAGGAAACCATACATTTAAAATTACTGTGGTACCAGCTAATATGCAGACTGTTATTGATGATGCTTTAGCGATGAAATTAGCCAAGTCAGGTTATTTTTATGTGATGCACCGTTTTAATCCAGAAACACGTTTGGATTTCGTACGGACATTTCATGAAGCGGGTCAAATAGCTTCAATTTCCGTTGGTGTTAAAAAAGAAGAGTATGATTTTATTGATCAGCTAAAAGCAGCTGATCTGGTACCAGAATATATTACAATTGATATTGCGCATGGCCATTCAGACTCAGTTATTGAAATGATTAAGTATATTAAGACAACATTGCCTGAATCATTTGTGATTGCTGGTAATGTGGCAACACCTGAAGCAGTCCGTGACTTAGAAAATGCTGGTGCGGATGCAACGAAAGTCGGTGTTGGTCCTGGAAAGGCTTGTATCACTAAGTTAAAGACCGGGTTTGGAACTGGTGGTTGGCAACTTGCAGCGCTACGATTGTGTGGTAAGGCAGCCAAAAAACCAATTATTGCTGATGGTGGTATTCGTTATAATGGTGATATTGCAAAATCAGTGCGCTTTGGTGCCACGATGGTTATGATTGGTTCATTATTTGCTGGTCATGACGAAACACCAGGTGATATTGTCGAATTAGATGGGGCAAAATATAAGACTTATTTTGGTTCTGCTTCACAATATCAAAAGGGTGAATATAAGAACGTCGAAGGTAAGAAACTATTGGTGCCATATCGTGGCTTGATTGAAGACACATTAATTGAAATGGAACAAGATCTACAGTCATCTATTTCATATGCAGGTGGACGTCAGTTAAACGACTTACGTTATGTGGATTATGTCGTTGTTAAAAATTCCATTGTAAATGGTGATTCGTACTAATTTATAGACAGCTTAGAGAGATTGAGACAAAATAAAATGTCGCAATCTCTTATTTTTTGTTTTATGAAAGCAATAAATTAGGTATGATAATGTTATAGGAAAAATGAAGGGAGTCATTTATGAAGCTCTTACAAAAATGGTTGATCGATAACTTTGACTGGCAATCACTTGGACTCGCTTTGTTGATTATTATTGTGACGATCATTGTAACTAAAGGCATTGTCAGTGTAATTTTTAATCAAATTGGAAAAAGATTATCGAAACGTTTTGAAATTTGGCGCGATATTCTAACTGCGTTCGAAAGGCCTGTCAAAATTGCGGTGCTATTTGCTGGTCTGGTTTGGGCGCTACATGTTGCACATGCACCACGGTTAATTCTTCATTATGTGGATGAAATTAATAAATCGGTCTTAATCTTCAGTGTGGGGTATGGGATTTATTCATTGATGTCATCACTAACTGATTTACTACAATATTTTGGTGCTAAAATTCATATTGAAGTTGATTCAATTGTGATGCCGTTTTTAAAGCGTACATTGCAATTTATTGTGATGGCATTAACCATCACGATGATCTTATCTGACTGGGGTATTAATGTTAATGGTGTCTTCGCTGGTTTGGGATTAGCAGGATTAGCTGTTTCAATGGCCGCTCAAGATCCAATTAAAAATTTGCTTGGTGGTATTATTATTATTACTGAAAAGCCATTTCAAATTGGTGATGCTATTGAATCGCCCTCTGTTGCTGGTGTAGCAGAAGATATTACTTTCCGTTCAACTTTGATTCGAACATCCGATGGCGCATTAGTCGTTGTCCCCAATGCAACCTTGTCTAACGAACCCATTACAAATTGGTCTCGGGTAGCGAAACGGAAAATTTCATTGGTGTTTTATCTAGCTTTGGAAACCGATACGAAAGAAATTGTGGCTGTTTCTGAAGAGGTGATGCGGCAGTTATCATTGGATGAACGTTTTGATGCGGATAGTGTTAAAGCGGTAATTTCTCAAGTGACACCGTATGGCTACGAATTCAATGTTAATGTATTTGTTAATATGCATCCAGATACTGATTTTTCAGGTGATCAGGCGGATGTTAACATGTTAGTTTTGCGTGTTTTAGCAGCACATAACATCCATTTATCAGTTAACGCTAAACCAGTGGTACAGCAGTAATTGACTTTGATTTCAGAAAAAGGTATAGTTTAATACAATTAAATATTGCTTTTTTAATCGTCAGACGAGAGCTGACAAAGGAGCGCATTAGTAAGTTATAAAAAGAGATAACCAATTTAAGTCGCGCCATATTTGTGGGCGACTTTTTTTATACCCTTATTGAGGAGGAGAAGATGGCAAAAGAATTTGGGCAAGTACAGGTTATTAACAATGACCAGCGAACGATGTCAAATTGGGATATGTTTGCAACCTGGATAGGGGCAAATGCTAATAATGGTACCTGGTATATTGGTGGTGTGATTGCAGCGGCGGGTATGTATACTGCATCTACGACTCTAATTGTGACAGGAATTTTATCATATGTATTTCTAACATTAGCGTCTTACATGGGCTATAAAACGGGATTACCTATGATGGCGTTAACAAGAGCATCGTTTGGTCTGAAAGGATCGTTTGGTCCATCAGTCATAAATATCGTGCAATTTATCGGGTGGGCAGCGGCAAATACGTTTATTGCTGCTATCTCAATTTCGGTAATTTTTAAAGACATGTTGGGTTGGACGGCCTATGCCGATGGTGGCAAAGCTGGTTTAGTCATCGGAATCATTATTATGTCCTTATTACACTTAGCCTCGATTTCGTTAGGTGAAAAGTCTGTCCGCATGATTGAACGTATTGGAATCATTTTAGTCATTATTTTTGTTATTTGGGAGGCGATTGTTGTCTTTCAAAATGTCTCATTGATCCAGATATTTGATTGGCAACCGCCTAAATCAGTCCGTATTTCTTCAGGGGCGGCAATCGATATTTTGGCTGCTTTTAATTTGGCTTGGGTGACGGCATCTTCTGACTTTTCTAGATTTGCGAAGAAAAAGTCAGGTGCAACTGGTTGGTCATTCTTGGGAGCGAATTTGGGATTATTTGGGTTTGCTTTTATTGGGCTATTAGCAACCATTGGAACTGCAGTTATGAACAATTCATTTGATCCAAATAACTCAGACCCCTCAACGATTGCATCTAAATTAGGATTAGGAATTATTGCCTTACTAGTTATTATTATTACGTCAACGACGGCTAATGCGGTCAACTTGATGGCGGCAGGATCTGCGCTAACGAATATGTGGCATAAATTGAAACTAACCCCTGCATTGTGGATCGTTACGCTTATTGCAACGATTGTTTCATTTATTCCGCTACTATTTGCTACTTTCTTAGAGGCATTTACAACATTTTTGGACTACATCGGTATGTTTTTAGGCCCCGAAATTGCGGTATTCTTGGTTGATTACTTTGTGATTCGTAAAGGACAGTATGAATTGGCAGAGATTACCAAAGTTGACGGTAAATATTGGTACCAAGGTGGTTTGAACTGGCTAGCGATTATTTCGTGGGGTAGTGGTATCATCCTGTACTTTAGTTTAAAATCTGTTTCATGGATAAGTGAGACGATTGGTGTCACATTTGTTGCGATGCTCCTAGCAGGAATCATCTATTACCTATTGACCAAATTATTTAATGATAGAGCAAAATAAATTTTTATTTTTGAGGATTGGATTTTGATGAAATACTTGATTATCACAGAAAAGCCATCAGCTGCCAAAAACTTCATAAAAGCATTAGGTGGTCAGTCAGGTGAGTATGCTGGCTATATGTATCAAATTGTCAATCTTCATGGGCATATGATGACTTTTAAAGAACCAGAAGAAATGGTTACTGAGGACTTACGTAAAGCATATAAGTCGTGGACCTTAAAATATTTGCCTTGGCAACTAGACCAAATGAATTGGCAGCGGACATATTTAAAACAACGTCAGCCAAGAACTGGACGTTTAAAATCCACTAAATCTGAATTGGCAGCCCTAAAACAAGAAAGTCAACGCCATTATGATGCCATTGTAATTGCAACTGATACTGATCCATCAGGTGAAGGTGATTTGTTGGCATGGGAAGTGATTGATGCTATCCATTGGCAAGGTAAAGTATTACGAGCGAATTTTGTTGATGAAGCACCGCAAAGCATTCGTCAGTCAATGAATCATTTAATTGATGTCTCAGATAAAACACAACACGGTCCTTATTTAAAGGGAGAAACCCGTAGCCGCTGGGATTTTGCTTCGATGCAATTGACGAGAATTGCAACAACCTCTGCTAAAAAGGCCGGGTTTAAAGTTGTTGCCCGTGAAGGACGTTTAAAGTCAGTAATTGTTTGGAAAACCTATGAACAAATGCGAGCAATTAAAAACTATGTGAAACGGCCTTTTTATGAAGTCCGATTCAAGGATTTAGCTGGGCATGTATTTAAGCGTACTGTACCAAAAGATGAACAAGTTACCTGGCGATACCTTGATAAAGAATCTGCGCAAAACGAAAAACAAAACTATCAAACTGCTGATATTGTGAATGAAAAGCATGTGAAACGGCATCAAGCACCTGATAAGTTATTGGACTTGGCAGGTTTGGCAGCTATTTTGGCGCCACGTGGTTTTGATAGTAAAGAGGTGTTACGAACATATCAGAAAATGTATGAAGCACAAATTGTTTCATATCCAAGAACTGATGATCAATCGGTGACACCAGAACAGTTTGCAGAATTGCTACCGAAAATCGATCAGATTGCTGATTTAGTGGGGGTCAATAAGCAATTACTGACGCATCGTGAGCCTCGAAAAACACATGTCAAATCACAAGGATCACATGGAGCTAACCGTCCTGGATTGCATGTCCCAATCAGCATGCAATCATTATCGAAATACGGTGCTAGTGCTGGCGCTATTTATGAAATTTTGGCCAAAAATTATTTAGCCATGCTAGCAGAAGATTATATTTATAATCATGTTACAGCTGAACTCAGACAATATCCTAGCTTTAAAACGGCATTTAACGTGCCCATAGCTAAAAATTATAAACTCGTTTATGATGCTCAACAGGCTTTGCAAGATGACAAAGCGGATGAGAATCAAATGAATAAACCGCTTGGTCCACAGGCAGATCCATATATTTTTGAGGGTAGTAATAAGAAACCAAGCTATCCAACGACTAAGTGGTTAATGGCCTTTTTAGAAAAGCATGATGTTGGTACTGGAGCAACCCGTGTTTCGACACTTTCTGAGATGAGTCAAGGTACTCGTAAAATGATGACTGAAAAAAAGGGCCGTTTGACACTCACTGAAACGGGGAATGTTTCGGCTATTATGGTAGATGGTACTTGGATTGCGTCACCCAAAATCACGAAAAGGTTATTCGAAATGATGGACGAAGTTGGCGAGTTCCAGCTAACTATGGTGAAAGCGTTAGATTCGGTTAGCCAAGTAATCCAGCATGACATGCCCATTATGGTTGAAAATGCGCAGAGATTATCGGATGAATTAGGAGCGCCAAAACCTACTGCCACTAGAACTAGGGCAAAAAAGCAAACTGAGAAGATAACAGCACAATTTAAAGGTCAAGAAATTAGTTTTTCAAAAACTTGGAGTGATCATACATTTTCAGATGATGAGCTACAACAGCTACTCAATGGTGATGAAATTAGTTTTTCAGCTAAGACAAAAAGAGGAAAAAGTTATACTGCGACAGGTTATTTGGCCAAGCAGACGTACAAAGGGCATCCATTTTATGGATTTAAACTGAAACCAAGAAAAAAGTAACGGTTAAATATTAAGGAGATTAAGGATGTTAATCAAACAAGTTGTGATTGAAAATGCTACGAAACGCCAAGATGTTCGCGTGACGAATGGCAAATTTGTGGCTATCGCGGATTCTTTAACACCAATGGCTGATGAACAAGTTATTGATGTGACAGGGAAATTAATGCTACCACCATTTGTCGATCCTCATGTTCATTTAGATGCAACACTGACTGCTGGCCAGCCAGAATGGAATGAAAGTGGCACATTGTTTGATGGTATTCGTATTTGGGGTGAACGTAAACAAACCCTATCACATGAAGATGTTAAAAAGCGGGCAATTCAGGCTTTGAAAATACAAGCGGCTCATGGATTGCAGTTTGTACGTTCCCATGTTGATGTGACCGATCCGGATTTAGTCGCTTTAAAAGCATTATTGGAAGTTCGCGAAGAAGTAAAGCCATGGATGACTTTGCAGTTAGTTGCTTTTCCGCAGGAAGGTATTCTATCTTTTCCTAATGGTAAAGAATTGATGATCCAGGCAGCTGAGATGGGGGTAGATGCACTAGGTGCAATTACTCATTTTGAATTTACACGTGAATATTCAGTAGATTCATTACACTTTGTTTTTGACTTAGCAAAAAAATATCATTTATTGGTAGATGCTCATACAGATGAAATTGATGACCCAGCGTCACGCGGGTTAGAAACACTAGCCATGTTGGCTCTTGAAACAGGGTTGAAGGAGCGTGTAACAGCATCACATACAACGGCTATGGGTTCTTATAATGACGCATATGTTTCTAAATTAATGCGACTTTTGAAGATGGCAGATATTAATTTTGTTGCCAATCCCTTAATTAATATGTATCTAGGAGGCCGCTTTGACACGTATCCAAAGCGACGTGGCTTGACACGTGTTAAAGAGCTTGATCAAGAAGGACTGAACGTTGCTTTTGGTGAGGATGACATTCAAGACCCTTGGTATCCAATGGGAAATGGTAATATGATGGATGTCTTACATATGGGATTGCATGCAACTCAAATAATGGGTTATACAGAAATTATGAATTCATACCGTTTTATTACCAAGCAAGGGGCTCGCACCATGCAGGTTATGGACAATTACGGTATTGAGGTTGGTAAGCCGGCTAACTTTTTGATTTTTAATGCTGATAATTGGTACAATACTTTAAATGAACGTGCAGAATTACTTTATTCTGTACATGAAGGTCATATTTTGGTGGAAACTGAGCCAGCAAATGTGCAAGTTAATTTACTAAAATAAGGCAATATTTTCTAGTAACGTATTTTTACTTGGAATTTAACAAATTATAATTAATGAATTTTAAATCCAATGGGCGGAGCATTTTCTTGTGTTTCCGCCCATTTTGCATGGCTTTTAGTAAAAATAATTTTTATGGTGTTGCAGTGATGAAATAACAAATTAAAAAGTTTTAAGAAGCATCGTTGTATAATAGAAATTAAAGAATTATGAAATAAAAAAGTGCTGATGGTGGATATAGGTAAAAACATGAAATTGTTAATGATAGAAGATAATACATCCGTGTCAGAAATGATGGGGATGTTTTATAAAAAAGAAGCATGGGATGTTACAAATGCTTATGATGGTGAGGAAGGGCTCAGGTTATTTAATGAGAATGTCCAGTCATGGGACGTGGTTATCCTGGATTTAAACCTTCCCAAAGTTGATGGGATGCAAGTAGCATTGAAAATTAGAGAAGTATCGGCAGAAGTACCATTGATTATGCTAACAGCTCGTGATTCGGATTCGGATCAGGTGTTGGGTTTTGAAGTTGGTGCGGATGATTATGTGACGAAACCATTTAGCCCAATTACGTTGATAGCGCGAATCAAGGCATTATATCGACGAGCAACGATGCAACCCGCTAGCCATGAAGAAGATGTTATCGATGATTTTGATGTGCAAACACGGACATTTAAATTAAATTCACGGACACGTGAAGCATACTTAAATGATGTGCTGATCCCGGATTTGACACCGAAAGAATTTGATTTACTCCGTGTGCTTTCAAAAAAGCAACGTCAGGTATTTTCACGTGATCAATTATTACAATTGGTCTGGGACTATGAATATTTTGGCGATGAACGTACAGTTGATGCACATGTGAAGAAGTTGCGTCAAAAGATTGAAAAAGTAGGACCACAGGTTATTCAAACCGTGTGGGGCGTTGGCTATAAATTTGATGACTCGAATGTGCCTGAAACGCAGATGAAATAACCGGACGAGATGTGCATATGAAAAAAGGACGCGTTGAAAAATTATTAATCATACTGATTCTAATGTTTATCTTGGCAATTGTGTTTGTATGCTTACATTTGCATGCGTTGTGGATTACGTTAATGTTAGTTTTACTTACCGTAATTGGATTATATGGGCTGATAGTGTTAAAGAAACAGACGAGTTTAGTAGCAAAGCAGCAACGTGAGTTGACAATGTTAAAAAATAAGGCTGTCATGCAACGTGAAGAAGAAGCGGCTATGTTATCAAACGCTTCACACGAAATGCGTACTCCCTTAACAACGATTGCAGGGATTGCTGAAGGGTTACAGTATGGCGTTATTAGTCCTGATGAGCAGCAACATTCCTATGATTTGATTAAGGAAGAAGCAGATCGATTAACGCGCTTAATTAAATCAACATTGTCATATGAACGATTACGACAACAACAATTAGAAAACCAACCGGAAAACTTTAATGTTGTCCAGTTGGTTCGCCGTCAAATTGACCAATTGTTGCAGCAAGCAGAATCCGTTGGTAATGAAATTCAAGATTTGACCAAACAAGATATTTTTGTCTACGCAGATCCGGATCAAGTGGCTCAAATTTTAACAAATATTCTGGCAAATGCGATTCAATTCACAACCAATGGTATTATTACTGTTTCAGTTGAAACTGAAAATGATCAGGCTCAGATTACCATATCGGATACGGGAATCGGTATGACTGAAGACCAGTTGAGCAAGATTTGGCAACGGTATTATAAAGTTGATCCATCGCGAACAAAACGTGGTGAATCTGGGCTAGGGATGGCTATTGTGCAACAACTAGTCAGTGCTAACCATGGTGAAATCAAAGTATCTTCCAAGTTGGGAATTGGCACGACTTTTGAAATTATTTTACCCGCAATGAATAAATAGTATTTAGCGACGCATTTTAATTGAAATTATTTCACAAAATGATACCTATTATATTGTTTTTGAACATTTAGTGTGGTATTGTTCAATGTTGTAAATGTTTTTTGAATTATTGTGAAGGAGATATTATGTCGATTTTAATTGCGTTGATTCCGGCATTAGCCTGGGGATCAGTAGGTTTGGTTACCACTAAGATGGGTGGTACGGCTGCGCAGGGAACGCTAGGAATGACTTTTGGGTCATTAGTCTTTGGGTTGCTAACACTGTGCGTCTTCGTTATTCCAAATTCGGGTATGTCGTTTGCATTTAACCCACGTATTTGGTTGGTTGGTTTCGTTTCTGGAATTTTTTGGGCTGTTGGAACTGCTGGCCAGTTCGTGGGGTTCAAAAAATTAGGTGTGTCGATTGGACAGCCATTATCAACTGCTGGCCAAATTATTGGTAATGCCTTATTGGCCGCTGTTGTGTTGGGCGAGTGGCGGACTGGTCATATGTGGTTATTTGGGACAATTGCCATTATTGCCGTTGGCTTGGGAGCTGTATTAACAGCTTTGCCTGATTCTGCAGAACCTGCTCAAGCATCTGCTAATCGTGAAATGAAAAGTGGTGCAATTGCAGTTCTAATTTCAACTTTGGGATTTATGATGTACTTCATCTTCCCAAACTTGTTGAACAAGGTGGGTTATATAACTGATCATGTGCACAACCAAAATAAAGGGTTGGATTACATGACCGCAATTGTTGGTCCACAGTCAATTGGTCAAGTTTTGGGAGCATTCATCATTGTTATCTTCTTTATGAAAGAGGGTAAGACAATGTTTGAAACAGGAACTTGGCGCAATATGGTCACTGGTTTGGTTTGGGGACTTGGAAATGTCTTCATGTTTATTTCAGCTGCTAATCCAAATGTTGGTCAAGCGATTGCTGCCACTTTGTCACAAACAGGTGTCATTGTCGGAACGTTTGGGGCTATCTTCTTACTAAAAGAGAAGAAAACGCCACGTCAAATGGTTTATATTGTAATTGGATCAATTTTGGTAGTTGTTGGAGCAATCTTGATTTCCCGACTATAGTTATTTACTAAATAAAGAGACTGGGACAAATGAAAATGTTCCAGTTTTTTTGTGCCAAAAATGACGCAAAGCATGGTACACACCAGCTTCAAACCAACTTTGTTCACGCTCTGCTTAAACGCGTTCTCAAAGTCTGAAGCCTTAATGTAACGAAATTTACGCCATTCCTGCCCTACGCCTTGCTACGGCCAAAAATCACGCAAATCACGTTACAAACCGGCTTCAAACCAACTTTGTTCACGCTCTACTCTTATACATGATTTGATCAGCAAGTTTATAATCGTTATGAAAACGGTTTATTTATATCCAGTTGCTTGCAAGATAATATGCTAAAATACAATTATGTTGAGAGTTTTTAAATGAACGTTTTAGGGGAATTGAAAAGAGGGAATTATAATGACAATAAGTGTTCATGAAATTGGTAAAATGCCAAATGGTGAAACTGCAGAACAAATTGTAATCGAGAATAAAAATGGTCACAAAATTGGTGTGACAAATTGGGGTGCCACATGGCAATTCTTTAAAACAAATAGTGGCCAAGATTTGATGGTTGGACTACAGACTACTGATAAATTATGGGATCAAGCATATTCAGTAGGTGATATTATCGGTCGTGTTGGTAATCGTATCACGGGGGCAACGTTTACTTTGAATGGTAAGACGTATCATTTGAAAGATAATGAATTAGGTAATGCCTTGCACGGAGGAAAAGAAAATTTCTCAAATCGGATGTGGGATTATACCCTTGATGAGGATACTAATTCAGTGACGTTTACAACGACTATGACTGAAGAAATTGATAATTTTCCTGGTACCATGCCAACTTCAGTGACTTATACATTTTCTGATGATGATGAAGTCGCATTGACTTTTTCAGCTGAATCAGATGAAGATACTTTGTACAATCCAACAAGTCACGGTTATTTCAATCCAGCAGGTATTGAAACGGATGCTCGTGATTTGACATTGCAAATCCATTCACAACGTCGTTTGGAATTAAACCCTGAGGATACAACGCCAACAGGTAACTTCTTAGATAACGCTGATACACCATTTGACTTTAATGAGCCTACTAGAATTGGGGATAATTTAGCAAAATTAGATGGTCCTTATGATGTGAAGTTCGATAATGCTTTTGAACTTAGTCAAGCGGCAGACAAGCCAGCAGCTGTTGTCTCAGATCCTAAGTCAGACCGTAGTATTGAGGTATATACAGATCGAAATGCTGTTATCTTCTTTATCGCTGATCCAGAAGTTGCCTATCATGAAGGTGACCGTCAATGGTTTGATGAACACCCATATAATGCAATTGCGCTAGAAGCTCAAACCTTGTCAGATGCCATTAACCATGAAGGATTTGGTGATATTGTTTTGCCAGCAGGTAAGAAACAAACTTATCGCACAGTCTATAAATTTAATAATTTAGATTAATATCATACATTGTGCACGAATGTACATGGAAACACTTTCATTTTTTACTGAGAAAAGCTATAATTGGTCTATACCGTAAGATGAAAATACTAATATAAACGATATAGAGGAAGAAGGATTTAATTATGACCACATTATCATTTGATACTTCAAAGTTGGCTTCTTTTGTGGGAGAAGAAGAGCTATCAATGATGCAACCAATGGTTAGTGTTGCAGATGAGTTGTTGCGTAAGGGAACTGGTGTTGGGTCTGAATATACAGACTGGCTACACTTGCCAACGCAATATGATAAAGATGAATTTGCTCGTATCCAGGCAGCTGCTGCAAAGATTCAAAGTGATTCAAAAGTGCTAGTTGTCGTTGGAATTGGTGGATCATACTTAGGTGCTCGCGCAGCTAATGATTTCCTTAATGACTATTTTGCTAATTATTACGGTGATGAGGACCGCGACTTCCCACAAGTCTTGTTTGCCGGTAATTCGATTGCACCAGCATACTTAAACAGCTTGATTAAGTTGATTGGTGATCGTGATTTCTCAGTTAATATTATTTCAAAGTCTGGTACAACTACTGAGCCAGCGATTGCTTTCCGTGTATTTAAGCAAATGCTAGAAGAAAAGTATGGTGTCGAGGGTGCCCGCGAGCGTATTTATGCAACAACTGACGCTGCCCGTGGCTCATTAAAGACTTTAGCTGACGAAGAAGGTTATGAAGAATTTGTTGTTCCCGATGGTGTTGGTGGTCGTTTTTCAGTATTAACGGCAGTTGGATTATTGCCAATCGCTGTTGGTGGGGGCGATATCGAACAATTAATGGCCGGTGCAGCAGCTGGTGAAAAGGCATATGCTGATGCTGACTTGTCAAAGAATCCAGCTTATCAATATGCTGCTTACCGTAACATTTTGTACCGTAAAGGATATACAACAGAATTATTGATCAATTACGATCCAACATTGGCTCAATTTGGTGAATGGTGGAAGCAATTGCAAGGTGAATCAGAAGGTAAGGATGGTAAGGGAATCTTCCCTGCATCTGGAAACTTCTCAACTGATTTACATAGTTTTGGACAGTATATTCAAGACGGTCGCCGTAATTTATTTGAGACCTTGGTTCGTGTAACAGAGCCCGTGACTGACGTTACAATTCCAACAATGGATGCGGATGATGGTTTAGGTTACCTACAAGGTAAGCAAATGAGTTATGTTAATCGTACAGCTTCTGAAGGAACAATGATTGCCCACGTTGATGGTGGTGTTCCTAACATGATTGTTGAGATTGATAAGCAAAATGAATTTGCGTTGGGTCAAATGATTTACTTCTTTGAAGTAGCTGTTGGTATCTCAGGTTATTTGAATGGTATTAATCCATTTAACCAACCAGGTGTTGAGGATTATAAGCGTAACATGTTTGGCTTGCTTGGTAAGCCGGGCTATGAAGAGTTAACAGAATCATTGCAAGCACGCTTGTAATTTTATTAAGAATTCATGTACAAAAAGGTCGAAACAACTCTGTTTCGATTTTTTTGGCTGATATGTAATTTTTTTAACCTAAGAAAGAAATAAAAAACATTTCGCTGAAAACATGCATAACGCTGGTTTTTAACAAAGAAAACTGATAATATAATGCAGAAAGACATAAATTTAGGAGAATTCAATCATGGCAACTATTGGTATGAATGACTTGAAAACTGGTTTAACAATTTTGTATAACCAATCAATCTGGCGCGTTTTGGAATTCCAACACGTTAAGCCAGGTAAGGGTGCAGCTTTTGTACGTTCAAAGTTGAAGAACCTACGTACAAACGCAGTGAATGAAGTAACTTTCCGTCCTGGTGATAAGTTTGAAACTGCAAATATTGATCAAACTGAAATGCAATACTTGTATGCAGATGGTGATCAACATGTGTTCATGGATAATGCAACATATGAGCAAATTTCTATTCCAGCAGATAAAATCGCAGATTCGCTAAAGTTTTTGCTAGAAAATATGAACGTTAAGCTTACAACTTACAATGGTGAAATCTTAGACGTTGAGTTGCCTAAGACGGTTGAACTTACTGTTAAGGAGACACAACCAGGTATTAAGGGCGCAACTGCTAACGGTGGTGGTAAGCCAGCAACAATGGAAACAGGCTTGGTTATCATCGTGCCTGATTTCATCAACGAAGGTGATAAGTTAGTTGTTAACACTGACAATGGTGGATCATACACTTCACGTGCCTAGTTTTTACTAGCGAAGTTAGATATAATAACTATATCAATTGAGAAAGCGCCGACCGGCAGCCGGCCGGCGCTTTCAAGTATTTTAGGAGGTTAGTTCCGTATGGCAGAGGAGACAATCGTATTAACACACTCAAGTGATGTTTCTGGTGAAACACTAGTTAGTATGCGCGTGTTAGAGATTATCGCAGGTTTAGCGGCACAAGAAGTTGAAGGTGTTTCTCGTTTGACGGGATCACTATCTGAACGTGCACAGGAGGCGTTTGGACGACGTGTACATGGTAAAGGTGTTGCGTTACAACAAGAAGCCGAGGGCTTAATTGTGGATGTCTACGTATATCTTGACTACGGTGTGAGTGTACCGAAAGTATCACATGCAATTCAACAACGAGTAACCTCACAAGTTGCCGCAATGACAGAGTTACAAGTTAAACTTGTTAATGTACATGTTCAAGGCGTTGTTTCACAAAAAACAACGAGTTCTGTCGATGTTAACAATTTGTTTGGTGAAGAATCAGACACGGAAGGAACCAAATAATGACCGCACTAAATCGTCATCAAACTCGTCAAGCAGCCTTTCAATCACTTTTTGGTTTAGCTTTAAATCCAACGGCTGATGTTGACGCTGCCATTACACAGGTTTTGGTAGGGGATCCAGAAATTGCTTGGGAAGATGACATACCAGCAGATTTAAAATCTGTGGTTTTGGGAGTCGTTGCTCATCAAGACGAATTGGATCTTATGATTACAGACCATTTATCAGCCGGATGGACGTTAGAACGTTTAAACACGACTGACTTGGTCTTGATGCGTTTGGCTTTGTATGAAGCAAAGTTTACGGACGTACCAGCAAAGATTGCTGTTAATGAAGCCTTACAGTTAGCACATGATTTTACAGATGACAAATCGCGTAAGTTTATTAATGGTATTCTAAACAAATCCTTGACTTTAAATTAGTCTAGTGTATAATTGAATTTTGTTAGGAAATAAAGTAATGGCATACCCGCTATTCACCTAGTTAAGTTTACTTATCAGGTTAATCATTTTATCGTAAAGATGATAGATGGCGGGTTGTCGTGTGTAACGGCAAGCCGCTTTTACTTTATCACAAGTTTTTTCGGAGGTAAGGATCATAGCAAACGCACGCCAACCACAACAACATAAAGATTTAATCAATGATCGCATTCGTGCTCGTGAAGTTCGTCTGATTACTGATGACGGTGACCAAGGTGTCATGTCTAAGGCAGACGCACAACGTCTAGCTGACAATGCAGATTTGGATTTGGTATTGGTACAAGCCAACGCTAAACCACCAGTAGCTAAGATTATGAACTATGGTAAGTTCAAATTTCAAGCACAGAAAAAGCAACGTGAACAACGAAAGAATCAAAAAGTTGTCAATGTTAAAGAAATTCGTCTTAGCCCAACTATTGATGTTAATGACTTTAATACTAAGAAGAACAATGCAATTAAGTTCTTGAACAAAGGTAATAAAGTTAAGGTGTCAATTCGTTTCCGCGGACGTGCTATTACGCACAAGGAAATTGGGCGTGAAGTAATGAATCGTATGGCAATGGATCTTGAAGAAATCGCAAAGGTGGAATCAAGAGCTAAGATGGAAGGGCGCAGCATGTTTATGGTGCTTGCACCCAAAGAAACTAAGTAATTAAACCAGTTTGGAGGACATATTAATGCCTAAGTATAAGACACACCGCGCTTCAGCAAAGCGTTTCAAGAAAACTGCTAATGGTGGCTTGAAGTCAGCTAACGCCTATACGTCACACCGTTTCCACGGTAAGACTAAGAAGCAACGTCGTCAATTGCGTGGAACTTCAATGATGAACCACACAACTTTGAAGACATATACGCAATTGTTGAGCCGTTAATTATTACTTTTAATAATTAAGGCTGGTTCCGAATAAAAAATTAGAAATTACTGGAGGAAATACCCATGCGAGTTAAGGGTGGTAACGTTACGCGTTCACGTCGTAAGAAGATGATTAAATTGGCCAAGGGTTACCGTGGTCAACGTCATATCAACTATAAAGTTGCTAAGCAACAAGTTTGGAAGTCATGGTTCTATGCATTCCGTGATCGTAAGCAAACAAAGCGCAACTTCCGTAAGTTGTGGATTGCACGTATCAATGCTGGTGCACGTATGAACGGTTTGTCATACTCACGTTTCATGAACGGTTTGTCATTGATGGGTTCAACTTTGAACCGTAAGATGTTAGCAGAATTAGCTGTTTCAGATTTCGAAGCATTCTCAGCTTTGGTTGAATCAGCAAAGAAGGCTTTGGCAGATAACGGCCAAGTTGCTGCAGAAAAGTCAGCTGCTACTTTTGAAAAGGGCGTTACTGTTAACGCTGCTGCATCAAAGACTGCATCAGAAGATGCTGTTGCAAAGCCAACTGAAAAGAATACTGTTGCTGAAATCAAAGCATACTTGTCAGAAAATGGCATTGAATTTGCTTCTTCAGCAAAGAAGGCTGACTTGTTAGCATTGGTTTAATGCTTAGTAAGTAATAAAACGCTGTGATGTTAATCATGGCGTTTTTAGTTTGCAAAAATCTGATGTAATAAGCAAATCAGGTAGCCAATGGTGATGGCTGGTACAAAGGCGAGAGCTTGTTTTTGAGTGAATAAATGATAAGTCAATTGACAGGCACATGCAATGGTACAGATAAACCAAAATTGTTGAAAATTAACATATAAACTTAATACCGACAATATATCTAAATCACCATTACCAATAAAATGCTCCTGATTAAGGGTATTAATGATTAAACAGAGACAATAGATTGAAAATGTTAGCCAAATAGATGAACGGTAAAACAAGGCGGCAATTAGTAAGGGAAAGCTTAACCATAAACTGTTGATAGATTGTTCTTTAAAATCTTGGTAAGAGAGAAAACACATGATCATTAATAATAAAAATTCAAGAAGCATAAATTTACGATCCTTTTCGTTTGATAATTAATAGAGACGTCATAAAGGGCCGTTTTGATAAAAATGACACGCCCGGAATTGTTTGCAAACTAAAAGCCCATCTAGCAACGTTTTTTATAGGATAAAAAGGTTGCATAAGTATCGATATGGTGTTATATTATTAATTGTGCTTTTAGTTAGCAGGGTGTTTGCGGTTACGCGACGTGCTGAACTCGTAAACGAAAAGTACCAAATATAGTTTCGTTTCTAGATGTATTGTTTAATAAATGACACGCCTGGAAATGTGGACTTACCATTATAAAAAATAGAAAAATTGAAAGGGGACTCTTCGAAATGCCTACAATTAACCAATTGGTTCGTAAGCCTCGTAAGTCACAGAGCTCAAAGTCAAAGTCACCTGCTTTGAACTATACTTATAACTCACAACACAAGAAGTCAACTCGTGTTGCTTCTCCACAAAAGCGTGGGGTTGCTACCCGTGTTGGTACGATGACACCTAAGAAGCCTAATTCAGCTTTGCGTAAGTACGCTCGTGTACGTTTGTCAAATCTAATTGAGGTTACTGCATATATTCCAGGTATTGGACATAACCTTCAAGAGCACTCGGTTGTTTTGATCCGTGGTGGTCGTGTTAAGGATTTGCCCGGAGTTCGTTACCACATCGTCCGTGGTGCACTAGATACTGCTGGTGTTGATGGTCGTATGCAATCACGTTCTAAGTATGGTGCAAAGCGCCCTAAGAACAAGAAAAAATAATCAGGGAGGACTAAATAATGCCACGTAAGAGTTACACTAAGCAGGCTGAAGTTCTGCCAGATCCAATTTATAACTCAAAGCTTGTCTCACGTTTGATTAACCGTTTGATGGTTGATGGTAAGCGTGGAACTGCTTCAACTATTTTATATGATGCTTTTGATCGTGTTAAGGAAGCTACTGGTAATGAACCACTAGCAGTCTTTGAAGAAGCATTAAACAATATCATGCCCGTATTGGAAGTTAAGGCTCGCCGTATCGGTGGTTCTAACTACCAAGTTCCTGTCGAAGTTCGTCCAGAGCGTCGTGTGACATTGGGATTGCGCTGGTTGGTGCAATATTCACGTGCCCGCGGTGAGCATACTATGGAAGAGCGTTTGGCTAAGGAAATTATGGATGCTGCTAACAATACTGGTGCATCTGTTAAGAAGCGCGAAGATACACACCGTATGGCTGAAGCCAACCGTGCCTTCGCACACTACCGTTGGTAATATTCCAATTTTGTGGCTGCAGTCAATTGACAGTAGCCACTTTTGGTGTATTTACGGTATAATAGTATAAGATAACCAAACGTTTAACGGAAATTAAGATTAAACGTTAAGAAACTCAAGGAGAATTTACTCATGGCTAACAAGCGTGAATATCCTTTGCTACGTACGCGTAACATCGGAATCATGGCGCACATCGACGCTGGTAAGACAACGACGACAGAGCGTATTTTGTATTATACTGGTAAGATTCACAAGATTGGTGAAACACACGATGGTGCTTCACAAATGGACTTTATGGATCAAGAAAAGGAACGTGGAATCACGATCCAATCTGCCGCAACAACTGCTGTTTGGCACGGTTTCTATGATCAATATAAGAATGATCCATACCGTATTAACATCATTGACACACCAGGTCACGTGGACTTTACTATCGAAGTTGAACGTTCATTGCGTGTTCTTGATGGTGCCGTAGCCGTTCTTGATGGTGCTGCCGGTGTTGAGCCACAAACTGAAACGGTTTGGCATCAAGCTGAGGCTTATCAAGTACCACGTCTTGTGTTCGTTAACAAGATGGACAAGTTGGGTGCTGATTTTGGTATGTCAGTTGATTCATTGAAGGATCGTTTGGATGCCAATGCCAAGGCTATTCAATGGCCAATTGGTGCCGAAGATAACTTCACTGGTGTCATCGACTTGATCGAAAAGAAAGCTTTGTTCCCAACGACTGAACTTGGTGAGAAGTGGGAAACGGGCGAAATCCCTGCTGATTACACTGACTTAGTAGAAGAAAAGTACAATGAATTGGTTGAAGCCATTGCTGATGTTGATGACGATATCATGGAAAAGTACTTAGAAGGTGAAGAAATCACCAAAGATGAGTTGAAGGCAGCTATTCGTCGTGCAACACTTTCACTACAGTTCTACCCAGTACTTGCAGGTTCAGCCTACAAGGATAAGGGTATCCAAATGATGGTGGATGCTGTTGTTGACTACTTGCCATCTCCATTGGATGTTAAGCCATATACTGCTAACGATCCTGAAACTGGTGAAGAAATCGACTTGGTTGCTAACGATGAAGATCCATTTGCTGCCTTGGCATTCAAGGTTATGACTGATCCATTCGTTGGTCGTTTGACATTCTTGCGTGTATATACTGGATCATTGGAATCAGGTTCATACATCACGAACACGTCAAAGGATAAGCGTGAGCGTGTTGGACGTTTGCTACAAATGCATGCGACTGACCGTAAAGAAATCCCTGAAGTATTCTCAGGTGATATTGCTGCTGCCATTGGTTTGAAGGACACAACTACTGGAGATTCTTTGACTTCACCAGATCGTAAGTTGATCTTGGAGTCAATGGAATTCCCAGACCCAGTTATTCAATTAGCTGTTGAGCCTAAGACTAAGGCTGACCAAGCTAAGATGACAGTTGCTTTGCAAAAGCTTGCTGAAGAAGACCCATCATTCCGTGCAGAGACTAACCAAGAAACTGGTGATACTTTGATTTCTGGAATGGGTGAGCTTCACTTGGATATCATTGTTGATCGTATGAAGCGTGAGTTCCACGTTGATGTTACTGTTGGTGCGCCACAAGTTGCTTACCGTGAAGCATTTACAAAGACGGTTCAAGCTCGTGGATTCTTCAAGCGTCAATCAGGTGGTAAAGGTCAATATGGTGATGTTATGATCGAGTTCGCACCAAACGAAGAAGGTGCTGGATTCGAATTCGAAGATGCTATCGTTGGTGGTGTTGTTCCTCGTGAGTACATCCCTTCAGTTGAAGCTGGTTTGAAGGATTCATTAAACAATGGTCCTTTGGCTGGATTCCCATTGGTTGATTTGAAGGCTAAGTTGTATGATGGTTCATACCACGATGTCGACTCATCTGAAGCTGCCTTTAAGATTGCTGCTTCATTAGCTTTGCGTGAAGCTGCTAAGACTGCTGGTGCCGTTATTTTGGAACCAGTTATGAAGGTTGATATTGTTGTTCCTGAGGAAAACTTGGGTGATGCAATGGGTCACGTTTCAGCTCGTCGTGGTTTGCTTGAAGGTCAAGAGCAACGTGGTAAGCAAGTATTGATTCATGGTAAGGTGCCACTAGCAGAAATGTTTGGTTATGCTACTACTTTGCGTTCAGCTACACAAGGTCGTGGAACATTCCAAATGGCATTCGATCACTATGAAGCAGTTCCTAAGAACGTGCAAGAAGAGATTATTGCTAAGTATGGTGATTCAGCCGACTAAGCTTAATTTTAATTAAATAAATATGAAGAGAGACTGGACATGAATAATGAACCGGTCTCTTTTTGTTTAACAGGCATTAATGATAGTCTAGAAACATTTATACTGTAGGATGGTTTTCATGATTAACTCATATCTTTCATTGTCGACTATTTTTTGATAAGTTTGTATAATTAAGGTTATGTGAAGAAAGGTGGTACTAGTTGTGGTTCAACCCATTATTGAATTTAAAAATGTTGCCAAGCAATATGATGATAATATTGTTCTGAAGTCAGTCGATTTAGAAATAGAGGCTGGTAAATTTTATACTTTATTAGGACCGTCAGGGTCTGGTAAAACAACAATCTTACGACTTATTGCTGGTTTTTTAGAAGTAACTTCTGGTGATATTCTATTTGAAGGGCAACGTATCAATGATTTACCACCTGAGAAGCGACGGGTGAATACTGTTTTTCAAAATTATGCACTATTCCCTAATATGAACGTCTTTGATAATGTCGCCTTTGGTATGTCTATTAAGGGTAAGAAAAAAAGTGATATTAAGGCTAAAGTTGCTGAAATGCTGACACTAGTAAAGTTGAAGGGTTATGAAGATCGTGAAATTTCAGAGTTGTCTGGTGGACAACAGCAACGTGTAGCGATTGCTCGAGCATTAGCAAATGATCCAGAAGTCTTGTTGTTGGATGAGCCTTTGTCTGCCTTAGATTATAAATTGCGTAAGGATATGCAGCATGAACTACGTGAAATACAAAAGCGGCTAGGGATTACATTTATTTTTGTGACCCATGATCAAGAGGAAGCCTTAGCGATGTCGGATTGGATATTTGTGACGAATGAGGGTGAAATTGTTCAAAATGGGACACCAGTGGATATTTACGATGCACCAATTAACCATTTTGTGGCAGATTTTATTGGTGAGTCAAATATTTTATCGGGTGTGATGCGACAGGATTATCTAGTATCTTTTGCTGGTAAAGAATTTGAAAATGTCGATGGTGGCATGCGTCCAAATGAACTTGTGGAGGTGGTCTTACGACCGGAAGACTTAGATTTGGTATCGGTCGATGACGGTAAGCTAGTGGTGACCATTGATTATCAATCATTCCGTGGTGATTATTATGAGATTACTGCGCATGATGACGATCAAAATGATTGGAAAATTCAAGCAACTAATCCGTCAGTGATTGGTGAAAGACGTGGCTTATTCTTTGATCCTGAAGATATTCATATTATGCGCTTAGATGAGTCTGAGGAAGATTTTGATGCTCGTATGGAGGAATACGAGGACTCAGAGGAGGACGTTTAGCATGAATCGTAATCGCACATTTAGTTATACAATACCTTACTACTTGTGGTTAGGGTTGTTTGTTATTGCACCAGTGGTTCTATTAGTTATTCAATCATTTGGTAATCTATCAGGGCATTTTACGCTAAAAAATTATGCAGCTTATTTTAGCTCAGGTACTTATTTACGCATGACTTTTAATTCAGTCTTTTTTGCGTTTATCGTGACAGGGATAACTTTATTAATTAGTTATCCAATGGCTTATATCATGAGTCGATTAAAGCACGCCCAATTTTGGCTACTGTTAGTGATTTTGCCAACGTGGGTGAATTTATTATTGAAGGCGTATGCATTTATTGGTCTATTTTCTAAGACCGGGACAGTCAACAATTTTTTGACATTAATTGGGGTGGGCCCACATCAATTAATGTTTACTAACTTGTCATTTTTGATTGTAGCTGCATATATAGAAATTCCCTTTATGATAATGCCTATTTTTAATTCGCTGATTGAACTTGATAAAAGTTATATTAATGCGGCACGTGATCTTGGGGCAACGTCATCGCAAACCCTGACCAAAGTGATTTTTCCAATGTCAATGGGGGGTGTGAAGGCTGGTATTCAGGCAGTATTCATTCCAACATTATCATTATTCATGATTACCCGCTTGATTGGTGGTAATCGTGTCATTACATTGGGAACAGCGATTGAAGAGCATTTCTTGGTAACGCAAAATTGGGGAATGGGTTCAACTATCGGGGTTATTTTAATCGTAGCAATGGGCCTAACAATGTTCCTAACTAGGGATCGCAAAAAGAAGGGAGCAAGGCATGGCAAATAAGTCGAAAAAATGGTCTAATATCTACTTAATTTTTGTATTTATTTTGATGTATGCACCAATCTTTTATTTAATTTTTTACTCATTCAATAAGGGTGATTTTATGGCCGATTTTTCAGGATTTTCATGGCGCCACTATATTGATATGTTTGCTGATACACGTTTGATGCAGATATTGGTCAATACATTTATTGTGGCGTTGTTATCTGCTTTAATCGCAACATTGGTTGGTCTTTTTGGTGCATTAGGGATTTATAATACAAAACAACAAAACACTAAAAACGTTCTATTATCGTTGAATAATATTTTGATGGTGTCACCAGATGTTATTATTGGCGCTAGCTTTTTAATTTTCTTTACCATGGTTGGTTTGAAATTAGGATTTGGTTCAGTGGTTCTAGCACATATTGCCTTTTCAATTCCCATCGTTGTTTTGATGGTTTTACCAAAACTAAATGAGATGAATCCGGCACTAGTTGATGCAGCGCGTGACTTGGGAGCAAATAATTATCAGGTCTTATCACGGGTTATTTTACCGTATGCTTGGCCGGGAATTTTATCGGGCTTCTTTATGGCCATTACATATTCTCTAGATGATTTTGCGGTGACTTTTTTTGTTACGGGGAATGGTTTTTCAACCCTTTCTGTTGAAATCTATTCACGTGCTCGACAAGGTATTGACTTATCAGTTAACGCTCTGTCAGCTTTGATGTTCTTATTGTCATTAATTTTAGTAATTATCTATTATTTTATTTCTAACTATAGTTCAAAGGGAAGTAAGAAAAAGCGTGGTGCAAGAATGGTGGTGCATCAGTAATGAAAAAAATTATTTGGTTAACAGGAATTATTTTAACGGCTGTTTGTGTACTGTTCGGTATTAATTTAGCTTTTCAACATGCTGAAGATACTGATACGAGTGCTAAAAGTTCAGGTAATCGAACACTAACGATATACAATTGGGGAGACTACATTGATCCAACCTTGTTAAAAGAATTTCAAAAAGAAACTGGTTATAAAGTTGATTATGAAACATTTGATTCTAATGAAGCAATGTATACAAAAATCAAACAAGGTGGTACGCATTATGATTTGGCAGTTCCCTCAGATTATATGATTCAAAAAATGAAAGCAGCTAATCTGTTAGTACCATTAGACCATAGTAAATTAACTGGGTTAGCTAATTATGATAAACAATTTATGAATCAATCTTTTGACCCCAATAATAAGTATTCAATACCTTATTTTTGGGGAACATTAGGAATTGTTTATAATGATAAATATGTTAAGCCTGGCGAAATAACAACTTGGCATGATTTATGGCAACCTAAGTACAAAAAAAATATTATGCTAATTGACTCGTCTCGTGACATCATGGGGATGGCGTTGGCTTCAAGTGGTCAGTCAGTAAATACAAAAAGTATTCCTGAGTTAGCAGCTGCAAAAGGAAAATTAGATACGCTGATGCCTAATGTGAAGGCTATTGTTGCCGATGAAATTAAAACCTATATGGCCCAGGATGAAGCGGCGATAGCAGTTGATTATTCTGGTGATGCGTCTGAAATGATTGCGGAAAATAAACATTTACATTATATTGTGCCTAGCGGTGGTGGTAATTTATGGTTTGATAATATTGTTATGCCTAAGACTGTTACTAATAAACGTGCAGCGTATGCTTTCCTTAATTTCATGAGTGAACCTAAGCATGCAGCACAAAATGCTGAATATGTTGGTTATGCCACACCAAACAAGCAGGCTGTTAACTTACTACCGAAATCGATTAAGAATGATAAGGCATGGTATCCACCCAAAAGCACTTTATCACAATTAGAGGTTTACCAAGACTTGGGACCAACATGGGTTGGTAACTACAATGACTATTTCTTAGAATTTAAGATGACAAATCGTTGATTTCAGTTATTATTTTATCTTTTGGCTAAGTAATTGATTATACAATGGTTCATATAGTGTATGCTTTATAGTTAATAAAGAATGGGAGTTAACAAAATGAAGAAGGGTCGGTCAGAAATAATTGTAGCTGGTATGGTGACTATTGTTGTTCTAGCTGCCATTGGGATTGCATTCTTATCATCGCATGCTAGTAAGCAACCAACTACACAATCAAATCATACTTTGTCAAAAAAAGAGTTAAATAAACGCTCTTTGCCACAACTTTCAAATACTGTTCATAAAAATGAGACGGTTGTTGAAATTAAAACAACGGCAGGGACTATGAAAGTCAAACTGTTTAAGAAATATGCACCATTGGCAGTTAAAAATTTTGTGAAACATGCGCAACAGGGTTATTACAATAATACGACTTTCCATCGTGTGATTAATGATTTCATGGTACAAGGTGGTGACCCAACTGGTACCGGAAGTGGTGGGTCATCAATTTGGAAGGACAAGAATTCAAAAATTGATTCTGGATCAGGGTTTAAAAATGAAATTTCTGCTTCCTTGTATAACATTAGAGGCGCTTTATCAATGGCTAATGCAGGCGCTGACACTAATGGATCGCAATTCTTTATCAATCAGAACCATGAAGATGTATCTGCTCAGATAAAGGAAAGCGATTATCCTGATAAAATCGTTAAGGCGTATGCTAAGGGAGGTAATCCTTCGCTTGATGGTAACTATACGGTATTTGGACAAGTTATTGACGGGATGGATGTTGTCGATAAAATTGCTGATGCTGAAGTTAAAGACAATGCGGACGGTTCTGAAAAATCATTACCTGTGGATCCGGTTAAGGTTTTAAGTACGGTGGTTACAACTAAATAAGCATAGTAAGAAAAAAGATTTCATTTTTTATAACGCATTTATGTTGCAAATTTTGTGAGTCTATAATTAATATATGCTAAATAAAACAGGGTTGAGACATGAAGTGCCCCATAATTGTTAGGCATAAAAATCTAACGATTATGGGGTATTTTTCATGACTAAATATTCAACTGATTTTAAAATTAATGCCGTGCAACGTTACTGTAAGGGAAACATCTCGTTAA
>NZ_BJEC01000018.1 GCF_005405465.1 Weissella thailandensis | reverse complement strand
AAATACTAGACCCAAATTAAATTACCGTTTAACAATCCACTCTGACCAGGGATTCCAGTATCAAAATTATGAATATGTCTCACGTTTGCAGAACAACCATGTGTTTCAAAGTATGAGTCGCAAAGCGACCTGTCTAGATAATGCTATGGCGGAGAGCTTCTTTCATCTCTTGAAGGTAGGAACTGTCCATAATAACCATTATCAAAACTATGACGAGCTGAAGTCTGCCGTCAATAATTATATCTATTACTACAACAATAAACGGATTAAAACAAAGCTGGCCGGAAAAACTCCGGTTCAATACCGAAGTCTTTCCGACCAGCTAGTTGCTTAAACTTCTCTCCAATTTTTGGGGTTCAGTTCAGGGATAGTTAGGTTGTCTCAATCCTTTTTTATTGGGAAATACCCTAGTATAATGAGGTAAATTGTCGGTATGCAATGAGTATGTTAAAATAAACCTAACAACGAAAAAGGAGAGACATTGATGGCTAAACAAGAAATGGATCCCCATGTTCAAAATGGACTATATGGTACCCCTGAAATTAATCCCGATGAAAAACATCAATACTTAGGTAACTTTCGTGAACGTGTTTATGCATTACAAACACGTGCGACTGTTGGTGATAGCCGCTATCTACAGGCATGGGAGGAGCAGTTAGAGGCTCATCCTGATGCAGTTCTTTATTTAAATGGACATATTGATAGTGATGTATTAAATCAGTATATGAAATTAGCTGCGAAACATCAGTCAAAATTCACATTAAAAACAGATGCGATTTATGATCAGTCGGATATTGTGGTGGTCCTAGCAGGTCATTCAGCAATTCATCAGGAGCCAGTTTCGATTGATGAAACGATTACTGATGATAAAGACAGTCAGAATGGTAATGATCAGACCAAGCCTAAAAAACCTTGGTATAAAAAGCTATTCTAGTTAAATCATTGATCAAAGGAGGTAATTCGGATGCAACAGCCATTGGCTTTCCGCATGCGCCCACGTAATATCAGTGAAGTTGTTGGTCAGCAACATCTGGTAGGTGAAGGGAAAATTATTAATCGGATGGTGACAGCGAAAATGTTGTCATCGATGATTTTATATGGACCTCCTGGAACAGGAAAGACTAGCATTGCTAGTGCGATTGCTGGTTCAACAAAGTATGCTTTTCGTATTTTAAATGCGGCAACCGATACCAAAAAGGACTTACAAATCGTAGCAGATGAGGCCAAAATGTCTGGTACGGTCGTGTTGCTGCTAGATGAAATTCATCGATTAGATAAAACCAAACAAGATTTCTTACTGCCACACTTAGAAAGTGGCCGTATTGTTCTGATAGGTGCAACGACGGAAAATCCTTATTTAACGATTTTGCCAGCAATCCGTTCTAGAACCCAGATTTTTGAAGTGAAACCATTATCTGAAGTGGATATGCAAATGGCAGTTGACCGTGCCTTGTCAGATAAAGAACGTGGCTTAGGTGATTTTGCGGTTGACTTAGACGAAGAGGCTCGCCAACAATCGATTTACGCAACGAATGGTGATTTGCGATCAGCTTTGAACGGACTCGAACTGGCTGTTAAGTCAACCAACCCAGATGAAAATGGGCGCGTACACATTACGTTGCCAATTATTGAAGAAACTGTTCAGCGTAAAGCAATCACAGCGGATAAAAATGGTGATGGGCATTATAATGTTATTTCTGCCCTGCAAAAGTCTATTCGTGGTAGTGATGTAGATGCAGCGTTACATTATTTATCACGGTTGATTGAGGCGGGAGATTTACCAATTATTGCTAGGCGGCTGCAGGTGATTGCTTATGAGGATATTGGTTTGGCCAATCCAGCGGTGGCTGCTCGTGCTGTGACTGCTATTCAGGCTGCTTTACAGCTTGGCTTTCCAGAGGCACGTATTCCGTTAGCTAATGCCGTCATTGAATTGGCATTATCGCCTAAATCTAATGCGGCGGTTACAGCTGTTGATGTGGCCATCAGTGATGTAAGAAAAGGTGCGACTGGCGATGTGCCAGCGCATCTAAAAGATTCACATTATTCAGGGGCTAAGCAATTAGGCCATGGTGTGGATTATGTGTACCCCCATGGTCATCCTGGTGACTGGGTACCCCAGCAATACTTACCTGATAAGTTAATGGGAGCAAGTTACTTTAAACCTGCTGGTAATTCTAAGGTGGAACGAGCTTACAAGGAACAATATGCTAAATTGAGAAAAGCGCAACATGATGGGCTAAAGGGAAAGTAAACGATTCATCGGATAAGTTATGTGTCAAGACTTTCATTTTAAGCAATTGTTAGTATAATAAACATATAGATGAATTCCTTGGGCGTACGCGTAATTCTACCATCTGTAGTTGCTTTACAACCTTTTTGCTCGGGGATGTCGGGAAGCCGCTACAACATGCTGTTTCACTCAGTAGTTGTACAAGGCGGACTTATTCACCCACTTTCCTTTAATCGGAGCCAACTCAGTCGAATTTACTAACGGCGCCAATCAAGTGTTCATAGTTTCTCAACTTTTTATATTTTGAGAAATATCAGTCGTTCATTTTCGATAAGTATATCGAAGGTGGGCGGCTTTTTTATTAGTTAAGAAAAGGATTAAAATAATGATTATTGGACTTTATGTATTGTTTGCTGTAATTGTAGGCGGTCTTGGCATTTATTTGCTGATGCACCAACAGGGATTTCTGGGAATTTCTGCTCAGCAGGCTAAACATCCCGCACGATGGTTTGGGTGGTTGTTTACGATTGATGCAGTTTTATTATTAATAAGTACTTTTTTAACAAATGGGGCGGCTTTACCAGGAGGCCTTTTTGTTATCATTGCAACTTTGCTAACAACTGTATTGGCAATTGTGGTAGTTCGTCTTTTATTTAAATAATTTATATATATCACGAAAGATAAAAAGAAACGTAATTTATGTGAAAAAATGTGATAGATGCGTTATAATAAAAGTGTAGAAAAAGTCGCATATGGTCAATCGGACAGGGGGAACTGTTATGGCTGATGTAAAAGTAAACTACAAGAATATATTGGTACCAGTTGATGGATCTAAAGAAGCTGAGGCTGCATTGGATCGTGCAATTAAGGTTGCTAAGCAGAATGGTGTAGACACAAATCTACACATTCTACATGTTATTGATACACGTTCATTCCAAAATGTCACTGACTTTAGAACAACAATGGTTGAGCAAGTTGCCGGTACTGCAAAGAAGACATTAGATGCCTATTTGCAGAAGGCTAAGGATGCTGGTGTTGAGAATGTTGATTACTCAATTGAGTATGGTTCACCTAAGGATGTGATTGCAACACAAGCACCTGCAAAGTATGCCATTGATTTGATTATGATTGGGGCTACTGGTTTAAATGCTATTGAGCGTTTGTTGATTGGTTCTGTTACTGAGTTCGTTACACGTGTTTCAACGGTTGATACGTTAATCGTTCGTCACACATCAGAAGATGACGAATAGTATTTTAATTAATATGTAATTAAGGCTGAGATAGAATTTCTATCTCAGCCTTTTTTTGTGCTTAGGATATGGTGGCAGGACTATTATTTTTAGTTAGTATGAATATCTGGTACAATAAAAGTATTATTGACAGTTTATAAGGGATGGAGAGCGCAATATGAGTGAATCAAAACTAAATTTGGTAGCATCGACATTGACAAATAGTTTGGGAACAACAATTATTGGTCACGTGGCGTCAGAGAATGTTGTGATCACTGTTAAGTATGCCAACAATGATGTTGATACAACGACTTCAGACAAAAGTGGTAGTTTTATGGTTAAGGTACCGACCGAAAACACGGATAGCGAAGTGACGTTATCAGCCACGCTTCCTGACCGGTCAGAAAAAGAAGAGATCGCATTAGCTATTGACCAACCAGCGCCAGTGGTCACGGCGGTTATTTCTACGCAAAATGGTCAGCGACTACTTGAGGGACGCGTTAATCAAGCCGATGTCGCTATTTCCGTGCATTTTGTTGGCGATGAACATGTGATTTCATTACCCGTTGACAATGGGCTGGAGTTCGAGTTGGTTTTACCAGATGAAGTTTTGCCAAGCCAGATTGAAGTCCATGCAACGAACCAACAAACTGGTAAGACTGGACGAACAGTTGTTGGACTAGGTGTGACATCAAAAACAGTGGCTATGCCAGCCTTAACAGATGAAATGATTGCCGAATATGTGCATAATGAAGAAGTTAAACATGAGGCAAAACTTGCAGCAAGTCAACAAGTAACTAATGAGATAAAAACTGATGAAACAGCGGACAATGCAACATCAGTAGCTGCAACTAGTGAAGAAACAGTAGTTGATAAAACCCCTGTAGAAAATGTCCAAGTGGAGACTGAATCTGCAACCGTCGAAAAAGCTGATGATGTAACAACTGAATCACGTGTTGCACGTCGTAAACATGGTGGTATTAGAGGCTTTTTTGCTCGTCTTTTTGGACGTAAGGGTTAATTATTACAACATAACGCAATCATTTAACAAAAAGTTAACATTTATTAATGTAATTGTGATATTGTCATTAAAGTCGCAAAGCTATCTGTGATAGAATATTATGGTTTGAGGAAAAGAAAGGTAAATCATAATGCATAAACGACAAATTACGATGATTATTGGGATTATGGCAGTTGCAGCGTTGGTTGCTGTTTTTGCAATCGTGTTTAATAGTACACCAAATGAAAAAGAAGCGGTCGCAGCCACTTCATCACAAAGTTCTAAGACGGTTGATAAGAAAAAACAATCAACAAGCCAGAGTAGTCAAAAAGTAGCATCGAAAAGAGACGATGCCAAGTTTTCAAGTACGACTGATGTAGAAAAAACTCTGGATGTCAAAAAATTGCTTAAAGGGCAAAGTAATGTACCTGATATCGCTTCAGTTAATCAAAAGGGCAATGAGTTAACGGTTGTTTTGGCGGATGATGGCACACAGTCACTTAATGATTTTATGAAGGCCTATGCTAAGGCAACGACCCTCGTCTTAAAATCAGCTAATGAGCAATCAAAAATTAGTACAGTGACAGTTGCTCGCCAAGTGAAGCTAGAGGATGGTTTGGAATATGCTGTAGCTGGTAAGTGGCAAAAGGATCAGTTGGCAGCGGTTAATAAATTGGCTGTTGATCCAGCAATTAAGGATGTCTTGTTAAGTGCTAGTCATTATTCAATCGGTGGTTCTGTTTGGGATGCATTTTCGCAACAACAGAAGAATGATTACCAAAATCACCAACAAGGTGGTCAGGTTGAAGCAACTGACAATGGCTTTAACAAATGGGTCCAAGCTGGTATCGAAAAGAATAAATAATTTAAAAGTGGCTATGTTAGCAAACTTTTAATAGATGAAAAGGTCGAAGCCAATTCCAATTATGGAAGACTTCGACCTTTTGTAGTTAATGGCATGTTTAGTTGAATAGCATTGAATAAATTGAAATATACATGAGTGTAGCACCAACTAGGACAAATAGGTGCCAGTAAACATGGCTAAGTGGCAGATTAGGAATAAGGTATAAGAGTGCCCCCAGGGTGTAAGTTATACCACCAGCCAATAACAGGTAAAAAGCGAAAGGCGTTAGGGCTATGTGCAATGCTGGGAACGCAAGGACGATCAACCAACCCATGACAACATAGATAATGACCGATAACCAGGGCCAACGACCAACAAAAAATAAGTCGTAAACAAAGCCTAAAATAGTGCATAATAGAATGGTTCCCCAGATGGTCCAACCAACGCTATGCTCTAAAAATAACCAGGTATAAGGGGTATAACTACCTAAGATGACGAGGTAAATGCCGGAATGATCAAGAAATTGGAAAATTTTACCTGCTTTGGTAAAAATAAGCGCATGAAATAAGGTGGATGCAAGCAAAAAACTAATGATTGATGTCGCATAAATAGCTAAAGCAACAATTGTAAAAGCTGAAAAATGATGTTGCACACTATTGACCATTAGCAAAGTTGCACCAACTATTGCAGCCAGGACGCCAATGCCATGGGTAACAGCATTTAAAGTTTCGTATGTAATGAGATAACGCCGATTTTCATTGGTTAAAGTAGGCATGGGTTATTGATTCTCCTTTCGCAAGTAAAAATATTAGGGATTTTGTTAAATTAATTATTATGATTATCATAACCGTTACATCTAGTTTTGTAAACTAAATAAAACGGTTGTGGGAAATATGTGAGGTTTTAGAAATGTTAATGACGGTAATACAAGGGATGATGATTGGCTTTGCTTTCGTGGCACCAATTGGCATGCAGAATTTGTATGTATTTAATAATGCACTGACAAATTCTTTTCGACGTTCGTTGATGTACGTGTTGTTTGTGTGGATTGCGGACTCGTTATTTTCATTAGCCGCCTTTTTTGGGATGGGCGCTATTATTAGTTCAGTGACTTGGTTGCGATTAGCTGTCATGATTGTTGGTGGTCTACTAGTGCTATGGATTGGCTGGGGCATTCTTCGTAGTGCAGATAGTGTGCAACTAAATACACAAAAAAATGAACTGCCAGTAAAACAAGCGATTGTGTCAGCATTTATTGTTTCATGGGCAAATCCACAAGCTTTAATCGATGGTAGTTTGATGCTGGGTGCCTTACGTGGTACGTTGGCAAAAGATGCGGTTTGGCCATTTATTATTGGGGTGGTTATCGCAACTTTTATTTGGTTTAATACAATCACGATCGTCATGAATTTACTAAAGGAACGTTTACCTAAAAAAGTATTGGTTTGGGTCAATATTGTATCTGGATTAATTGTATTAGTTTATGGTGCTTATCTATTAGTACAAGCATTACTGGATATTTTCTAAATGAAATAATTGGATAGCAACAGTCATATGGCAGAGTACAGGGTTGATTTTGTTACTTTATCATTGTAAAATTGCCTTTATAGCAATGCACTGGAGAGTATAAGTAACGTGACTAGCAGCGACAAAATCATTTTGGTGTGAGATTTTGAGGACGATTACTTAGAAGGTAACTAGTGGGCTTTACTGATGAACGATGAAGTAGTCGGTAACGTGAGGACGCGTTAAGTCAAAATGAGATAGAGAAATAGCTCTAATTCAGGTGGTACCGCGATAATTTCGCCCTGAACATACAGATAATGTATGTTCAGGGCTTTTTTAATGGATAACAACGAAAAAGAGTGATTAAACAAGGAGTTAAGGTTATGCGAGAAATTGATATGCCTGGTAAGTATAATCCATCAGCTGTTGAGGCTGGACGTTATGATAAGTGGGTGCAGGAGAAACGATTTAAACCATCAGAGAATAAGAAAGCCCGTCCTTATTCAATCGTTATTCCACCACCAAATGTTACTGGTAAGCTGCATTTAGGACATGCTTGGGATACAACCTTACAGGATATGATTATCCGTCAAAAGCGTATGCAAGGTTTTGATACATTATGGTTACCAGGTATGGACCATGCTGGGATTGCCACGCAAGCGAAGGTTGAACAACGATTAGCAGGGGAAGGTATCTCACGCTATGACTTAGGTCGTGAAAAGTTTGTTGACCAAGTTTGGGACTGGAAAAATGAATATGCATCAACGATTAAGTCACAATGGGGTAAGTTAGGTTTGTCATTGGACTATAATCGCGAAAGATTTACTTTGGATGATGGTCTATCAGAAGCTGTTCGTAAGGTCTTCGTGACCCTTTATGAAAAAGGCTTGATTTACCGTGGTGAATATATCATTAACTGGGACCCAAAGGCTCGGACTGCTTTGTCAGATATCGAAGTTATTCACCAAGATGATGAAGGTGCTTTCTATCATGTGCAGTATCCATTTGTGGATAAAGAAACCACTTATCAAGGTAAGCATTATATTGAGATTGCCACAACACGTCCAGAAACAATGTTTGGGGATGTGGCCGTAGCTGTCCATCCTTCTGATGAACGTTATAAGGATTTGGTTGGTAAAAAGGTGCTTGTACCGTTAGTTAACCGTGAAGTTCCGATTGTGGCCGATGAATACGTTGATCCTGAGTTTGGTTCAGGAATGGTTAAAATTACACCAGCTCATGATCCAAATGATTTTGGTGTTGGTAACCGTCATGATTTGGAACGTATCAATACGATGAACGAAGATGCAACGATGAACGAACATGCCGGTAAGTATGCTGGTATGGACCGTTTTGATGCTCGTAAGGCAATGGTTGCTGATTTGGAAGCTGGTGGTTGGATGCTATCAGTAGAGCCAATTGTTCATGCAGTTGGTCACTCAGAACGTACGGGTGTTCAAGTTGAATCACGTTTGTCAACGCAGTGGTTTGTTAAGATGAAGCCACTGGCTGAACAAGCTTTGGATATGCAAAAGTCAGATGATCGGGTCGACTTCTATCCACCACGTTTTGAAGGTACCTTTACTCGTTGGATGGATGATATCCATGATTGGGTTATTTCACGTCAATTATGGTGGGGACATCAAATTCCAGCATGGTATCACAAGGAAACTGGTGAGATGTATGTTGGTATGGAAGCACCAGCTGATGCTGAAAACTGGGAACAAGATTCTGATGTGTTGGATACGTGGTTCTCATCAGCACTGTGGCCATTTTCAACAATGGGTTGGCCTGACACAGATTCAGAGGACTTCAAACGTTACTTCCCAACTGATACGTTGGTTACGGGATATGATATTATTTTCTTCTGGGTTGCCCGCATGATGTTCCAATCAAAGGAATTTACTGGTCGCCGTCCATTTAAGAACGTTTTGATTCACGGTTTGATCCGTGATGAGCAAGGTCGTAAGATGTCAAAGTCATTGGGAAATGGTATTGACCCAATGGATGTGATTGAAAAGTATGGTGCTGATGCCTTGCGTTGGTTCCTAGCTACCGGCTCAACGCCAGGACAAGATGTGCGTTTCTCATATACCAAGATGGATTCAGCATGGAACTTCATCAATAAGATTTGGAATGCATCTCGTTATGTATTAATGAATTTGGCGGATGACACGAAGGCTGAATTACCAGCCGATAAGAGTAAATTGTCATTAGCTGACCAATGGATCTTATCACGTTTGAATACAACGATTGCCACAGTAACTAAGAACTTTGATAAATTTGAATTTGGTGAAGCTGGTCGGACATTATATAACTTTATCTGGAATGATTTTGCAGATTGGTATATCGAAATGACCAAGGAAACATTAAATGGGGATGATGTTGCGGCGCAAACAACGGTACAGTCAATCTTGGCTTATGTACTAGATAATACATTGCGTCTGCTACATCCAATTATGCCTTTCGTTACTGAAGCTATCTGGCAAGAAATGCCGCACGAAGGTGAGTCAATCGTGACAGCAGCTTATCCAACAGTTAACGAAGACCTAACTAATCAGCAAGCTGAGACGGACTTTAATAGCTTAATTGACTTAATCAAAGCAGTTCGAACAATTCGTACAGAGGCGAATGCACCAATGTCAACGACAATTGATGTGTTGATCAAGACGGCTGATGAAAACTTACAACGTATTTTCAAGGAAAATGCCGATTATATTAATCGTTTTGTAAAGCCAAAGAATCTTCAAATTGCTGCCGACATTGTTGCGCCTGATTTAGCAATGACTCAGATTATTTCTGGTGCTGAAATTTATGTACCATTGGCTGAGTTAATTGACTTGGATGAAGAAATTTCACGTTTGCAAGACGAAGTCAAGAAATTCCAAGGTGAAGTTAAGCGTGCTAATGGTAAATTAGGTAATGAAAAGTTTGTTAACAATGCGCCTGAAAAAGTTGTCGCTGCTGAGCGTGAGAAGTTAGCTGATTGGGAAAATAAGTTACAAGCAACGCAAGATCGTTTGACACAATTGCAAGCAGCAAAAGCATAGTTAATCAATACTTGCGATTAAAACTATTTAAGTGTATACTTACGTATATTGTGAATAACGAATTTAAGCGGTTCGTCGTTACAATGCAGTAAATTACACAAACAGAAGCGCCATCTACATTGTAGACGGCGCTTTTGTTTATCATGGAGTGAATGGGGTCCAAAATGGCAAAAATTGAAACGGTTAGTGATGCAATTGACTATATTCATGGTCGGCATAAATGGACGAAAACACCAACATTTGAACGTTTAAACAAAATACTAGCGCGTTTAGGACACCCTGAACAACAATTAAAGTATGTTCATGTAACGGGTACAAATGGTAAGGGATCAACCAGTAAGATGATTGCACAATTACTACGTGCAAGCGGTTTAAAGGTTGGCTTATTTACGTCACCGTACATTTTAAAATTTAATGAACGGATTCAAGATGATCGCGGTAATATCAAAGATGCTGATTTATTAGATTTGGTAAAAAGGTTAGCACCAATTGTTGAACAGTTAGATGTAGAGTTACCGACTGGATTAACGGAATTCGAAACATTGACAGTTTTAATGTTTATGTATTTTACAGAGCATCCAGTGGATGTGGTTGTGTTGGAAGTCGGTGTTGGCGGTACCTGGGATTCAACAACGGTGATACCAGATAAAATAGCTGCCGTGATTACGACGGTTGGATTAGATCATATGCATGTTTTAGGACACACGATTACTGAAATCGCTACCCAGAAAGCTGGCATTATTCAAAGACAACGACCGTTGATTGTGGGTCGATTGCCTAAAGATGCCAATCAAGTTCTCAATACTGTCGCAAATGCTATGGGTGCACCCATTTATCGATTGGGACAACAGTTTCAAGCAACGAGCTTAGCTGCAGGGGATGAATGGGGCGAACGATTTCAGGTCACTGGGTCAATTAATTATCAAAACTTATTTGTGGACTTAATCGGTAAATATCAAATTGATAATGCGGCGGTTGCCATCCAAACGTCCCAGATTGTAGCCAAATATTTTAAGCATTCTTTAACAGCAGCAATGATTGACTCAGCCTTAGAGACAGTTACGTGGCCAGTACGTTTTGAAAAAGTGGCTACTAATCCAGAAGTAGTATTGGATGGCGCCCATAATGAACCTGGTGTCAGGGCATTAGTGGAGACCTTACGAACAAGATTCAGTAAGAGACGAGTTCATGTTTTGTTTGGAGCATTGTCTGATAAGAATTATCCGAAAATGTTGCAACTATTAACTGAATTGCCAAACGTTGTGTTACATGTTGTTGGCTTTCAAGGCCCTAATAATCGTCAGCCAATCAATCCTAGTGAGGTACTTGAACAAACAGCTATGGCTGATTTAAAGATGCATAAAAACTGGCAGCAAGGCTATCAAACGGTACGTGCGGGGATCCAACCAGATGATTTAATTTTATTTACAGGTTCCTTGTATTTCGTTTCTGAAGTCCGGCAAGCCTTTGCGACAGCAAACGAAAATGTTGGCGGGCACTAGCACCTGTTGCATTGTTTTGGTACAGTAGACAGAGGAATGAGAGTGGGCAGAATAGAATTTTCTGTCCTAAGATGGAGTAATAGATATGATTATTTTGCAAGCAAGCAATGTTGCCCGTCGTTTTAACGGGGTCACATTTTTTGATAATATTTCCATGCAAGTTCAAAATAAAGGTCGCATTGGCTTGGTTGGACGTAATGGTGCTGGAAAGTCAACTTTATTAAAGATGTTAATTGGTGAAACCACACCTGATGAAGGTGAAGTTTCAATGAAAAAAGGTATTCGGTTAGCTTATTTAGCACAAAATTCTGGCCTGGATTCTGATTTATCAGTTTATAATGAGATCCTAACGTCCTTTGCTGATGTCATTGCGTTGGAAGAACGTATGCGACAAATGGAAACCCAAATGGCGACCATGACGGATTATGAAAGCGATGCTTATCAAGAATTATTGACAGCATATGATCAGGCACAACATGACTTTAATGAAAAGAATGGTTATGGTTATGATGCAACCATCAGATCAGTTCTACATGGTTTTGGTTTTGATGAAACTTTTTATGACCAGAAAATTGCGGCTTTGTCTGGTGGACAACGAACAAGATTAGCGATTGCCAAGCAACTGTTAGAAACACCTGATTTGTTGATTTTGGATGAGCCTACCAATCATTTGGATATGCAAACGTTAGCCTGGTTAGAGCAATATCTTAAAAATTATCAAGGTGCTTTGTTGATCGTATCCCATGATCGTTATTTCTTGGATCGCGTAGTCACGGAAATTTATGATATGCATTCTGGCCAATTAGACCACTATAAAGGTAATTATAGTGATTTTATGGAGCAGAAAGCCGCTAAGGTACTGCAAGAACAAAAAGCATATGATAAACAACAAGCTGAAATTGCAAAACTAGAAGATTTTGTGAAACGTAATATTGTGCGCGCGTCAACAACAAAGCGTGCGCAATCACGGCGTAAACAATTGGCTCGGATGGATCGTATTGAAGCACCTAAAAATGAATCTGGCGTCGCTCATATTCAATTTGTGGCTGATGAAGATTCTGGTAATGAAGTGCTACGAGTCAATGATGTGAAATTGGGCTATGATATGACGCATGTTTTAGCTGAAAATGTCAATGTTGCTGTTGATAAGCAACATGCGGTTGCTTTGGTAGGACCAAATGGAATCGGTAAATCAACTTTTATTAAGACAATTTTGGGTAAACTTCCTTTGTTGGCAGGCCAAATAAAAATTGGTGCGAATGTCACTGTTGGGTATTATGACCAAGAACAACAAACGTTAGACAATAAAAAGTCAGTAATTGATACGATTTGGGATGAACATCCAAAAATGCCTGAGAAGGATGTCCGTTCAATTCTTGGTTCATTTATGTTTTCAGGTGAATCGGTAGAAAAGTTAGTTGCTGCACTATCAGGTGGTGAGCGTGCGCGTTTGTTATTGACGAAGCTGGCATTGGAACATGCAAACTTTTTGATTCTTGATGAGCCAACTAATCATTTGGATATTGATTCACGCGAAGTGTTAGAAACGGCATTGAATGAGTATAATGGTACGATCTTTTTCGTTTCGCATGATCGCTACTTTATTAATGAAGTGGCGACGGAAGTCATTGAATTGTCGCCATCAGGTACGCGTTTCTTTGACGGTGATTATGATTATTATCTTGAAAAAACTGCTGATGAAGTGGATGCTAAGGTAAAAACAGATGAGCAAGCAAGCAATGATGCGCCATCAAATAATCCCAAAAAGACTTTATCAAGAGCTGCTCTTAAAGATCAACAACGTGAACAGCGTCGTTTAGAACGATCGGTAAATGCATTAGAAGAAAAAATGACGACCCTTTCTGATGAACATGACACGTTAAATCAAGCGTTAAATGATCCTGAAAATGGTTCTGATTTAACAAAATTAACTGAAATTTCTGAAAAAATTGCGGATCTTGATGCACAGATAGCAGAAATTGAAGACCAATGGACTGAAGCAAGTCTTGCTTTGGAAACATTTGTCGCTGAAAAATAAATAGGCAACATGTAAGGCTCGAAATCCGTGGTAATATTGACGGATTTCGAGCCTTTATGCGTCTTTTAGGGTAAGGTTAATAATTGTCAAACTGGTTTTAACAAAAGTTTGCAAATGATTAGTAATGTGTTATTATTAATAGTGTCAGTTAGCACTTTAACTTAAAGAGTGCTAACAAAAAGAAAAATTAACCTGTGGAGGTCAGATAACATGTTGAAACCATTAGGAGATCGTGTTGTATTGCAAGTATCAGAAGCACCTGAGCAATCAGTTGGGGGAATTTTGTTAGCTTCTAATGCACAAGAAAAGTCAATTACAGGAAAAGTAGTCGCTGTTTCTACGCAAACAGTTGGCGACTTGACAGCACCAGCCGCTGTTAAAGAAGGCGATAGTGTTATCTTTGATAAGTACGCTGGTAATGAAATTAGTGTCGATGGGGTTGATTATTTGGTTGTTCACGAAAAAGATATCGTGGCAGTGTTGTAATTAAAATAATTGATAAAATAGAGGGTAGTAAATATGGCAAAAGATATTGAATTTTCAGAAGATGCACGTGCAAAAATGCAAGCAGGTGTTGATAAGCTAGCCAGTACAGTAAAAACAACAATTGGTCCTAAGGGACGTAATGTTGTGATTGAACAAGGCTATGGCGCACCTACTATTACAAACGATGGTGTGACGATTGCTAAGGCAGTTGAATTAGAAGATCACTTTGAAGATATGGGCGCTAAGTTAGTTGCCGAAGTTGCTTCAAAGACTAATGATATTGCTGGTGATGGTACCACGACTGCGACAGTTTTGGCACAAGCCATTATTAATGAAGGTATGAAGAACGTAACTGCCGGTGCTAATCCAGTCGGTGTTCGTCATGGTATTGAATTAGCAACTGCAGCGGCTGTGAAGTCATTGCATGAGTTATCAAAGACGGTTTCAACTAGAGAAGAAATTACGCAAATTGCTTCAGTTTCTGCTGCTAACGAAGAAGTGGGTAAGCTAATTGCCGAAGCCATGGAAAAGGTTGGCAATGATGGTGTGATTACTATTGAAGAGTCAAAGGGTATTGAAACAACGTTAGATGTTGTTGAAGGAATGCAATTTGATCGTGGTTACATGTCACAATATATGGTTACTGACAATGATAAGATGGAAGCTTCATTGGATAATCCATATATTTTGATTACGGATAAGAAGATCGGTAATATTCAAGACATCTTACCTGTATTACAAAGTGTTGTTGAGCAAGGTCGTGCTTTGTTGATCGTTGCTGACGATATTACAGGTGAAGCATTGCCAACACTTGTTTTGAACAAGATGCGTGGTACGTTCAACGTTGTTTCTGTTAAGGCACCAGGATTTGGTGATCGTCGTAAAGCCCAACTTGAGGATCTTGCTATCCTAACTGGTGGAACGGTCATTACTGATGACTTAGGCTTGAGTTTGAAGGATACAACGATTGATCAATTAGGACAAGCAGCTAAGGTTACTGTCACAAAAGATAATACAACAATTGTTGAAGGTAGTGGTAATGCTGCAACAATCAAAGAACGCGTGGAAGTCATTAAAGGACAAATTGCTGAGACAACCTCTGACTTTGATCGTGAAAAGTTGCAAGAGCGCCTTGCTAAATTAGCTGGTGGTGTTGCTGTGGTCAATGTTGGTGCAGCAACAGAAACTGAACTTAAAGAACGTAAGTACCGTATCGAAGATGCATTGAATGCCACTCGTGCAGCCGTTGAAGAAGGCTTTGTTTCAGGTGGTGGAACTGCCTTGGTCAATGCTATTCCAGCTGTTGCAGCGCTTTCTGAAGATGGTGATGTCCAAACAGGTATCAACATTGTTAAGCGTGCATTAGAGGAGCCCGTTCGCCAAATTGCAGAAAATGCAGGTGTTGAAGGTTCAGTGGTTGTTAACCAACTAAAGAATGAAAAAATTGGTGTTGGTTATAACGCTGCCACAGCTGAATGGGTTGATATGATTGCGGCTGGTATCGTTGATCCAACCAAGGTTACTCGTTCAGCTTTGCAAAACGCTGCTTCTGTTTCAGCGTTGTTGTTAACAACGGAAGCCGTTATCGCTGATCAACCTAAGGATGATGCAGCAGCAGCCCAAATGCCAGCTCAAGGCGGCATGCCAGGTATGATGTAAGCTAAAAAAGAGCGCGAGACAAAAGTCGCTTTGAAACCGGTGTGTAACGTTACATTAAGGCTTCAGACTTTTGGAACGTGTTTATGCTATAAAATTTATAGCCTTATAATTAATTGATTTTAGTAAATAAAGGTCGAGACATTATGTGTCTCGACCTTTTGTGCGTATCATGTCATGAAAAAGTAAAATAAAAAAAGCGCAAAAAGATAGACAATCAATGGGCAGAGAACTAGAATAAACCCTTGTAGAAATAGGGCAATCTAATTTAGACTATTTTGAAATTTATTGAAAAAATTTTTTTATTGAGGAGCGGAAACATGTGGCCACTATTTAAACGGTTTTTAATAGGTAAGCCGTTAAAAACCTTAGACGAAGGTGCTCGTCATCTTAGTCGAACGAAAGCGTTGGCGCTGTTATCGTCAGATGCATTATCATCTGTTGCATATGGAACAGAACAAATTATTACAGTGCTTTTCGCAGTTGGTGGTTTGGCAACGTTATGGTTGCAAGTGCCAGTTGTTGCATTAGTATTGGTTCTTTTGGGAGCCATTACTTTATCATATCGCCAAATTATTCATGCATACCCAGCGGGCGGGGGTGCCTATTTAGTCACTTCTAAAAATTGGGGTATGCATGCCGGGCTGGTCGCGGGTGGTTCGTTACTGGTAGATTATATGTTAACTGTTGCTGTATCAGTTGCGGCTGGGACTGAAGCAATCGTATCTGCTATTCCATCTCTCCATCCATACAGTGTCGCAATTGGCGTTGTCATTATCCTGGCGTTAACTGGTATTAATCTACGCGGTTTACGAGAATCTGCGGGAGCCTTAATGGTGCCGGTTTATCTCTTTATCGTGGTGATGGTTGTGATGATTGTCTGGGGATTGTTTAATATTCTAACTGGCCAGGTCAATTATCAGCCAACGACTACGGGACATGTGGCAACAGGCAGTGCCTCAGTACTGTTGTTTTTGAAGGCCTTTTCTAGTGGTTCATCATCTTTGACTGGGGTTGAGGCGATTTCGAACGCTGTGCCTAACTTTAAGGAACCAAAATCTAAAAATGCTTCGATGACCCTCGTTATTATGGCACTGATTTTGGCGTTCTTCCTAACTGGCATTACTTTCTTATCGTTTAATTATGGTATTACCCCAGATGCACATGTGACTGTATTAGCACAAATTGGTCAGCAAATATTTGGCCATGGCGTTTTCTTTTATATCTTACAAATTGCAACGGCGTTGATTTTATCGGTTGCTGCCAATACGGGTTTTTCTGCCTTTCCGCAGTTAGCCTATAACTTGGCACGTGATAAGTTTATGCCGCATAGTTATATGGATAAAGGCGACCGTCTCGGATATTCAAATGGTATTATGTCACTCGCTTTGGGTGCCATTGTGTTGTTAGTGATTTTCAAAGGATCAACCGGGTCACTAATTCCGCTTTACGCAGTTGGCGTATTTGTGCCGTTCACTTTGTCACAATCGGGGATGATTATTCATTGGTGGCGTGAGCGGGATGGTCATTGGTTAGTGAAGTCGTTGATTAATTTTATCGGTGCTTTCATATCAGGTGTTTTAGTGGTCACACTGTTTGTCCTCCATTTTAGCTCAGTATGGCCATATTTAATCATTATGCCAATGCTGTTGCGCATGTTCTGGGGCATCAATCGCCATTATAAATTAGTCGCCAAACAATTACGGGTTCTATCAGAAGAACCGATTAAACGTCATCATTATGATGGCGCAACCGTCATTGTTTTGGTATCAAATTTGACTCGAGCTACGGCAGAAGCGGTTGATTACGCGAAATCAATTGGGAACACAGTCTTAGCGATGCATGTCTCATTTGATTCAAATCCACAAAAGGAGCATCGACTGGGGACTGAGTTTAAACGAGAATTTCCGGAAGTGCGTTATGTGGATATCCACTCGTCTTACCGGTCGATTACAAAACCGGCAATGCGGTTTGTAGACGAAATTGCCAAAGGAACGAAAGAACGTAATTATTCACTAACGATTTTGATTCCACAATTTGTACCACGTCATGGTTGGCAAAACGCTTTGCACAATCAAAATAGTTTGAAGCTACGGACGGCGTTAGCTTCTCGTGATATCACGGTTTCAACCTATTACTTCCACTTGAAGGAATAGTTAGCAAATTTAGAATGACATACTAGTTTTTATGCTCAAAATATTGAGTAAATGAACTAGTATGTTTTTTATTCTATAGTGTTGTGTTAATCTAAATTAGACTAAGATAATAGAAGAAAGGATCGAAACATGGAATATACGACTGACGATGTTCGTGAAGAACTAAAAATGATTCGATCACGTGTCCATGCAGGGACGTTATTTGATTCATTAGGTAGTGAAATTGGTCGATTACTTGATGAATTTGAGTATGATGCACCAACTGAAGTCGTGCAATTATCTGCAAAAGAAGCAACTGATATTAAGGAACGGGTGTTGAATTGGCAGCAAACACTCTATGCTGGCCAACCCGTTGCGATTAGTAATCAAGATGTTTTAGATTTAATGAATAGTTTGCGCCAAACAGATCCAGCAGTGCGTGATAAAGGGGCCTTTTTCTTTATCAGCGATGGTTTACAGAATAATGTGTTTAAGCCTAATCAATTGTTATTGATGGTTCGTTATTTATTGCAGGATAATGTTTTGTTTAATCACATAACGGAAACAGAAAATGATGGTGTCTTCTATCGTTCGTTTAGTATTTTTATTTTGTCGATGTTACATTATGCTAATCGCAAAGGAAATGTTCACTTTATTAGCGAAGAAGTGGCCGAAACATTGTTTTTAAATTTTGCAACTTATATTGCCCTAGAGCATGATACTAGAGGATTCGTCGGGGAAAGAGGTTGGGCGCATGCTTTTATGCACATCGGTAATTTATTAGATGAACTGGCCCACGATGAGACATTACCGCGTGCTGATAAAATCTTTTTGTTAACGATTTTGATTGAAAAATTAAAACGCCTGGATACACCTTTGATTATGGGAGAAAATCGGCGTTTAATTGGGTTTATCACTGAGCTGGTGAAGACTAATGAACTATATTCTCAGTACTTTTTGAAACAATTAAAGCAGTGGCGACAAGAAGCGACTCGTCAAATGCAACCTGACTCAGAAAGTGATTGGCATCGCCTATATAATCAACAGCGTTTTCTGCAAGCATTACTAATGCGGGACAATTTACCACAGGAAATCACGGATTATTTAAATGAATCTCGGAACTTTTTGGCATAAAGTTCCCGAAAACAGGATTTATGTGTTATACTTAGGTTTCTAGACAAATCAGTTTGACAGACAAGGGGAGATTAACCATTATGTCAGAAAAATTAAATATTGCAATGTTGTTTGGTGGTAACTCATCAGAGCACGATGTTTCAAAACGTTCAGCGCATAACATTTACGATGCGATGGATAAAGAGAAGTATAATGTCACAGTCTTTTTGATTTCAAAAGACGGTATTATTATTAATGCTGAAGATTCATGGCGCGTTTTCGAGGGTGAAGATGAGGATGCCATCGTAGCAGCAGCTAAGGATAAGATGGACATGTCTAATCCACTAGCACCAATTGCTGTTTTGGGGGAAATGGCCGATATTGATTTCTTCTACCCAGTGGTCCATGGAAACTTAGGGGAAGATGGAACATTACAAGCATTATTCCGCTTGCTACAAAAGCCTTATCTAGGACCTGGTATTGCAGCCTCTGCAATGTCGTTCGATAAGGACTTGACGAAGCGCATTTTGAATCAAGCCGGTGTTCGTAATACGGATTACGTATTATTGACTGATCAAAATTATCAAGACTACACATACGCAGAGTTAGTTGAAAAACTAAATTCAGACGTGTTGTTTGTTAAGGCATCTAGCCAAGGATCTTCAGTTGGTGTTTCTCGAGTAACCAATGAAGATGAATACAAGGCAGCTTTGAAGGACTCATTCCAGTATGATTATAAAATCTTGGTTGAGGGTGCCCTTGATAAGCCACGTGAAGTCTTTATCTCAATCTTAGGTAATGAAAACCCACGTGCTTCTCGTCTAGGGGGAATCGTATTACCAGAAGACGATGTTTGGTACGACTACAACAACAAGTTTGTGGATGCTTCTGGTATGGTATTCGAATTACCTGTTGAATTAGACCAAGAACTAACAGATGAGATTACTGAGATGGCCTTAAAGGCATATAAGGCACTTGGATTAGTTGGTTTGACACGTATGGACTTCATGATTGATAACGATGGTGTACCATACCTTGGTGAGCCAAATACTTTGCCAGGATTCACTAATATTTCATTGTATCCACAAATGTGGGAAGTTTCTGGTATTAGTTATACTAACTTGATTGATGAATTGATTGCATACGGAATTGCCGAATTTGATCGTCAAAATAAGTTATCATATGATTTTGTGTCTCTTGGTGAGGAACAAATGGGTGAAAAGCAATATAATGCTGAAGTAGCTAAATAAACATGTAAATGAAACTGGGACATAAGTAAGTGTTCCAGTTTCTTTTTGTTTAAAAGTAACAATTATAATGTAAAATAAACGTGATAGTCGATAGTGAAATAGATACGTTTGAACGCGGAATTTGTTATAAGAGGCCAGTAGTTGGGTTCTTTCTAAAATCGCTCATTTAGCGTATACTTTATAATAAGATTAATAGTGGAAAAGGACGAAAAATGACGAATTCATTTACCCCAACATGGATGATTGATGCAATTTATTGTGTCACGCCGGAACAATTACGCCAACATAATATCAAGGCAGTTTTAACAGATTTAGATAATACATTAGTGGCTTGGAATAACCCGGATGGGACACAAGAGTTGCATGATTGGCTGTTAGACATGCACCAAGCAGAGATACCAGTGATGATTATTTCAAATAATTCAGCCAGCCGGATTGCGCGAGTTGCTGATCCGCTCAAATTGAACTTTGTTTCTCGCGCTTTAAAACCAATGACGCGTGGTTTAAAAGAAGCAACAACTATTCTACAATTACAACCAAGTGAGGTTGTTATGGTAGGTGATCAGTTGTTAACTGATGTTTGGTCAGCGAATAATGCTGGCATGCGAAGTATTTTAGTGAAGCCGCTGATTGAAACAGATCAATGGAATACAAAAATTAACCGCTTTTTTGAGAAAGGCGTAAAGCGCAATATGCTAAAAGATAACCCACAATTGCAATGGAGGAAAGAGCTTGACTAGCGAAGAGACTGTACGTCAGTACATTGATGAAGGATTGCGGTGCATTGGTTGTGGTGCATTGATTCAAACTGATAATAAAAATGAGATTGGGTATACACCAATGTCAGCTCTTTTGAAGAGCTTTGAGAATGATGAGGTGTTTTGCCAACGATGCTTCCGGTTACGACACTATAATGAAATTCAACCAGTTAATTTAACCGATGATGATTTCCGTCGTTTGTTAGAACAAATTGCAGATACGAACTCATTAGTGGTTTATGTAATGGATGTTTTTGACTTTTCTGGTTCATTAATTCCAGGATTGCACCGTTTTGTTGGTAATAATGATGTGTTGTTAGTAGGAAACAAGGTTGATGTCTTACCACGTTCGTTAAAGCGTACAAAAATTAAGGATTGGATGAGACAGCAAGCAAATATTGCTGGGTTACGTCCGCTTGATGTTGCCCTAACTTCAGGAAAAAATGGCGATGCCATTGCTCATCTACTTGATTTAATTGAAAAGTATCGTCATGGCCGTTCAGTTTATGTGGTCGGTGTGACAAATGTTGGGAAATCAACTTTGATTAACCAAATCATTAAAGAAGTTACTGGTGATCGTGACGATGTTATTACAACGTCGCGCTTCCCTGGAACAACTTTAGATCGGATTGAGATTCCATTAGATGATGACAGTAACATTGTTGATACGCCAGGAATTATTCATCAGGATCAAATGGCCCATTATCTAAGTGCTGCTGACTTGAAATATGTTTCACCACAAAAAGAAATTAAACCGACAACGTTCCAATTAAATGCTGGACAAACATTGTTCATGGGAGCGCTAGCACGTTTTGATTACATTCAAGGTGATCGTACAGGAATTACAGCTTATTTTGAAAATAACTTATTGATACATAGAACAAAGTTGGCAAATGCCGATAATTTTTATGATAAGCACGCTGGTGATCTATTAGCACCACCAACGGCGGCAGGCCTAGATGAATTGCCACCATTACAACGGCATGAATTTAAAACAACAGTAAAGACGGACATTGTGATTGATGGTTTGGGGTGGATAACTGTACCAGCTGATACCGTCGTCGCAGGATGGGCACCAAAGGGTGTTTCAGTATTAACACGAAGGGCAATGATTTAAACATGATATCACTACGAGGAAAACAAAAACGCTATTTACGAGCAGCAGCACATGATATGCGACCACTATTTAGTGTGGGTAAGCAAGGGTTGACTGAAAATTGGTTAAACCAATTAGTTGATGCTATTAATAAGCGTGAACTTTTTAAGGTTAACATTCTAGCTAATTCAGATGTTGACGTAACTGAATTAAAACAATTTATTGAGAGTAATTCGTCTATTCAAGTTGTACAAACAATTGGTCATACCTTGGTATTGTTTGGCGAATCTCAAGAAAAGGAGAATCGTCACTATTCAGTGGCTGTTCAAAAAATTTAGAAAATAAGCAATGGGAGATGGCGTATGGCAACCACATTAAAGCAATTTGTTACGCAGATTCAGGTAGAGCCTGAGTCCGCTGATAAAAAGAAAAAAATAGGGATTATTGGTGGCACGTTTAATCCACCACATGTTGGTCATCTCATCATTGCCGAGCAGGTTGCAGATAAACTAGGCTTGGATAAAGTATATTTTATGCCGAATGCAAAGCCACCCCACGTTGATACAAAGGAAGCAATCGATCCGATTGACCGTGCGCGCATGGTTCAAGCCGCCATTGCGGGTAATAGTCATTTTGATATTGAGCTATTAGAAGTGCAACGGGGTGGAAAAAGTTATTCTTATAACACAATGTTGCAATTAACGATCGAACATCCCAACTATGATTACTATTTTATTATTGGTGGGGATGAAGTGGCCTATCTCAATACCTGGTATCGCATTGATGATTTATTAAAATTAGTAAAATTTGTTGGTGTTAATCGACCGGGGCAATCACGGGAGGCTGCGTATCCAGTTTTATGGGTCGATGTGCCTAACTTAGCGATCAGTTCAACAGATATTCGGCAACGAATTGCACATCATAAGAGTGTGCGTTACTTGGTCCCTGATTTAGTCGCTGCGTATATTGTAGAAAATGGGTTATATTTAAATGACAGATAAACTAGTTTATACAAAAAATATTTATAATGGTTCTCGAGAAGAATTGGTAGAAAAAGTTCAAGCAGCTTTATCAGACAAGCGATTCCAACACGTTTTGCGAGTTGAAGAAATGGCTATTAAATTAGCTGATCAATGGCAGGTTGATAAAGAGTTAGCTTCGATTACCGCTTTAACACACGATTATGCTAAAGAACGTTCTGATATCGATTTTTTGAATAAAATCAGTGAAAAAAAGTTAGATACCGATTTAAACAATTGGGGAAATAATGTTTGGCATGGTGTTGTTGGTGCTGAAATGATCAAAGATGAATTAGACATTAATCATGAAGATATTTTAAATGCCATTCGTCAGCATACTACTGGCGGTGTGAACATGACCAAATTAAGTCAGGTTCTATACATGGCAGATTATATTGAAGAAGCTCGTGATTTTCCAGGTGTTGATGAAGTACGAGCACTGGCATTTAAGGATTTAGCAGCCAGTGTTGGCTGGCAAACAGCCCATACTTTAGCTTATCTTGTGGGTAAGCAAGTAAAAATTTATCCGGGAACTTTACTAACGTATAATGCATGGAGTGTTAAATAGAAAATGAAAAGTAGTAATGTTAATGACATGTTGGCAGTAGCTGTTCAAGCAGCGGATAGTAAGCGAGCAGAAGACTTGGTCGCTTTGGATATTCATGAAATGAGTATCATTGCAGATGATTATTTGATTTTGAGCGCCCCAACTGAACGACAGGTTATCGCGATTGCCGATGAAATAATTGATAAAATGGCAGAAGCAGGCTTCAACTTAGCTAATCAAGAGGGACGTAGTGAAGGTCAATGGGTACTATTAGACTTTGGTGATTTGATTGTTCACGTATTCAAAACGGAAACTCGTGAATTCTATCAACTAGAAAAGAGCTGGCAAGCTGCACCAGAAGTTGAAATTGATCAATGGATCATTAAGGAAGATTTCTAATGAATTATCAAACGTTTGCTAAATTGTATGACGACTTATTCGATGAAGATGCGTATGCTGACTGGCAATCATATGCACAAACACATGTTCATTCAAAAACTGGCAAGTTGCTTGAGCTGGCTGGTGGTGCTGGTCGTTTGGCTATTTTATTAAAGCAGCACGGTTTTGAAGATGTATCCGTCTTTGACTTGTCGCCAGAAATGCTATCGTTGGCGGCTGAGCATGCTGAAGAAGCACAAGTTGACCTTCCCTTAATCGAGGGTGATATGCGTGAATGGTCGGACTTAAAACAGAAATATACCACAATTACTTCATTCGCTGACTCTTTTAATTATTTAGCAAATACAAAAGAAGTTTTAGCAACGTTTAAGCAAGTTGCTAGCCATCTTGAAGATAATGGCCAGTTTTTATTTGATGTGATTTCACCTTGGCAGACAGATGTGTACTACCCAGGATATATGTATAATTGGCATGATGAAGAAACGGCATTTATGTGGTCGACGTATGGTATTGAAGATATGCCGCATACCGTTGAACATGAATTAACTTTCTTTGTTTATAACGAAGATATTGATGGCTACCAACAAATTCAAGAAATTCATACAGAACGCACTTATGACGTTGAAACATATCAACGATTGCTAAAAAAAGCAGGATTCAAAGATATTCAGGTTTCCGCAGATTTTGGTAGAAGTGAAGTGACACCAGAGTCAGATCGTTGGTTCTTTAGTGCTACAAAGGCATAAGATAGGAAAGATGTGTTATGACAGCAGTTGGTATTATTGCAGAATATAATCCGTTTCATAATGGGCATGCTTATCATTTAGCGCAAGCCAAGATGTTAACCGGTGCAGAAACGACTGTTGTCGTGATGTCAGGTAATTTTGTACAACGAGGTGTACCAGCGATATTCGATAAATGGCAACGCACATCGCTTGCGCTTGAGGGTGGAGCGGATGTTGTTTATGAATTACCATTTGCATATGCTGTTCAACCAGCGCATTTATTTGCGCGTGGTGCCGTTAACTTATTAGCCAGAGCTGGTGTAGATACGATTGTCTTTGGTGCCGAACATGCCCAATTAGATTTTCTTGCTTTGGCCAAGCAGGCGCGTAGCTTATTAATGAGTAATCAGGCCTTTCGGACAGATTATACACAAACTTATGCTACTGTGTTTAATGATGTGTTAGCTCAGGCAACTGGTGAACGGCTTTCTGAGCCCAATGATTTGCTAGGATTTGCATATGCGACAGCGGTTTTAGAACTTGATTTAGCGGATGAAATCCGTTTATTACCAATTCAACGAATCGGGGCAGCATACCACCAAACGGCAATTACGGATAGCCAGATTGCAAGTGCCACTGCCTTACGTGACCTGATGCAACGGCGAGTATCAGCGCATGAATATGAGCCTTTTGTTTCGTCGCAGGCGGCAGGTTTACTTAGTCAGGGGCCACAAACAAAAGAATGGTCAACGGATTGGTATCATTTGTTGCAATATAAGGTATTGACGACACCGGTTGAAGAATTATCAACAATTTATCAGCTGAATGATGGATTAGCCTATCGATTAAAAGAACAGATAACACGTCAAACAGATGCTGATTACCAGACCTTTATGACGTCGTTAAAAAGCAAGCGCTATACCTGGTCAAGATTACAACGAACATTGTTGTACACGTTACTTAATATTCGACAGCAAGAGATGCAACAGGCATTAGGTCAACCTTATTTGCGACTATTAGGTGCAAGTAAAGCAGGTCGGGCGTTTATTAAACAGCAGCGAAAGCATGTATCAATACCTGTTGTCAATCGTGTAACGCATGAGGATACGACGGACATCTTGACACTGGATTATCGTGCCGGCAAACTGTATGAATTAATGATAAAACAACCAGTACGACAAGCGATGGATACAGGTCGTATTCCGCTATTTACTGAATGAGAAGGGAAGTAAATATATGAAGTGGCAATTTTCAGAATTACAAACTTATAAAGATGAACCACTACCATTTAATGAAAAGGTAACGCTTAAGGAAGATTTATTAACGCCATTTGGTGATGTCATCAAGGATATTACACCAGTTAATGTTTCTGGTTTTGCACAAAGTGACGATGATGACGTCCTTATTCATGCCCATGTAACTGGAGAGCTAGTAACACCTTCGACAAGATCATTACAACCAGTTACATTGCCCATTGATTTGGATATTGATGAAATTTATATTCAAGATAAGCAACATGAAGATCGTTACAGTGATGAAGAATCAGTGATTGTCGTTGATGATGGTAAAATCAATTTTGATGAAGCCATTCTTGAATACATCGTGCTATCAATTCCACTACAAGTTTTGACCGAGGAAGAAGAAACCAATGAGACGATGCCTACAGGTGAAGACTGGTCAGTGATTTCAGAAGAAACGTTTGAAAAGAAAAAACAAGAGACCAAACAACAAAATACACCTTTGTCAGGTTTAGCTGATCTATTGAAAGATGATGAAAAATAAATCTTGGTAATTGTTTGTTGATAAACATTTAATAAGGACAAGACCAGAGCAAATCGTGTTCTGGTCTTGTTTGTTAGAGAAAGGATTGCTTAGAATGGCTAAACCAAAAACGACTCCCATGATGACCCAATATAATGAAATCAAAGCACAATATCCAGATGCTTTCTTATTTTATCGACTGGGAGACTTTTATGAGCTATTTAATGAGGATGCGGTTGTTGGGTCTCAAATTCTCGAATTAACATTAACGCAACGTAATAAAAATTCTGCTAAGCCAATTCCAATGGCCGGTGTGCCTCATCATGCAGCCCAAAATTATATTGATATTTTGGTTGATAAAGGCTATAAAGTGGCGGTGGTTGAACAAATGGAGAACCCCGCTGATGCAGAAGGAATGGTTAAGCGTGAGGTTGTCCAGCTGGTGACGCCCGGAACACGAATGAAAACGTCTGCTGATGCAGCTAAGGAAAACAATTATTTAGTTGGTCTAGCCATTGCAAATATCGATGACTATGGGCTAGCTTATACTGATTTATCGACGGGTGAAATTAAAGTAACTGATTTACAAAGTGTGAATGGCGTTCTAAATGAAATTAGTCGCTTAGAGACAAAGGAAGTTGTCACAGCAGATGAGTTACCAAGTGATTTACAGGCTAGTTTAACTAACCTAGGTATCTTGGTTTCTAAAATTGATCAACAAACTGATGAACATGCGGAAATTGCCTTTTTGATACAGAACCTGACCAAAGCGGCCCATAAAACAGCAGCCGATACGTTATTAAAATATTTGTTTGAGACACAAAAGCGCTCGTTAGATCATTTGCAGCAGGCGACGGCATATGAAGTTGCGCAATATTTAAAAATGGATCGTCATTCACGTGCGAATTTGGAATTAACCGTTAATTTACGGACGCAACAACGGTCAGGAACATTATTATGGTTATTAGACGAAACAAAGACCGCCATGGGTGGTCGAGCCCTCAAACAATGGTTGGAACAACCATTGTTAGATGCTGACTTATTGACCCAACGTTATGATAAGATTGGTGAATTAATCAAGGACTTCTTTGGTCGTGCAGCGCTACAAGAAGCGTTACAATCTGTATATGATTTAGAGCGATTAGTAGGTCGCGTTGCTTATGGGACCGCTAATGGACGTGATTTATTGCAATTACGTAATTCATTACGCCAGGTTCCGGAAATATTAGCGATTCTAGGAGACTTGGATCCCGCAATATTTGGCCAACTCCACGCGAAAATTGATCCTGTGGCAGACATTGAAACATTGATCAGTGACGCCATTACAGATGAGCCACCAATTTCGGTGACTGATGGTGGTGTCATTCGTGCGGGCTATGATGAACAATTAGATAGCTACCGAGATATTATGACAAATGGTAAGACTTGGTTAGCTGAATTAGAAGCACATGAACGTGAAGAGACGGGAATTAATTCACTAAAGATTGGCTTTAACAAAGTCTTCGGCTATTATATTGAAGTCACTAAAGCCAATATTTCAAAGCTGGATCCGGAACGATATACACGTAAACAAACGTTGGTCAATGCTGAACGCTTTATTACACCTGAGCTAAAAGAACGTGAACAATTGATTCTAGAAGCAGAATCAAAGTCAAGTGAACTGGAATATCAATTATTTGCTAAAGTTCGCGGTATTATCAAAGAGAATATTCAGCGTATACAAGGATTAGCAGCTCATTTAGCACAATTAGATGTCTTACAGTCGTTAGCTACTGTCGCTGAAAAGTATCATTTTGTCCGGCCAACATTGACCGATGAACAAACGATTGCAATAAAAGAAGGTCGTCATCCGGTGGTGGAAAAAGTGTTAGGACACCAATCTTACGTGGCTAATGATGTTGATATGCAACCGAGCGATACGATTTTATTGATCACTGGTCCGAATATGTCTGGTAAATCTACTTATATGCGGCAACTAGCTCTGATCGTTATCATGGCTCAAATTGGTTCGTTCGTGCCAGCTGAAGAAGCTACCTTACCAGTTTTTGATCAAATTTTTACTCGTATTGGAGCAGCTGATGATTTGATTTCAGGAAATTCAACGTTTATGGTTGAAATGGCTGAGGCCAATACGGCTTTACAAAATGCAACAAAACATTCATTAATTTTGTTTGATGAACTAGGACGTGGAACCGCTACGTATGATGGTATGGCGTTAGCGCAAGCAATCATTGAGTATGTTCATCAACATACGCAAGCAAAGACATTATTCTCGACCCATTATCATGAATTAACTGCGTTGGCAGATGAATTGACCGCGCTACGTAATGTCCATGTTGGGGCAAACGAAGAAAACGGCGAATTGATTTTTTCACATAAAGTATTACCTGGTCCTGCTGACCAAAGTTATGGTATTAATGTTGCTAAGTTGGCCGGATTACCAGAAAGTTTAATTGATCGCGCAGCAAAGATTTTGGCAAATTTGGAAGCGCAAGACGTATCATTAAAGACAGCGCCAATGCAAGCGATGCAACTAGCTGATACTGTAACCACTATGGCAACGTCTGATACGCCAGCAACCGAAACGCCAATTGAGCAACCACAAACGACAGAATCAGAAGCAGGTGCACAATTATCTTTGTTTGATTTACCTGATCCAATCGATCCGGCGACGAAACAAGTTGTTGAGGAATTAAAGAATACAAATGTTGCAGGCATGACGCCATTAGAAGCGTTGATGAAACTAAATGAGTGGCAACAAACAATACAATAAGTGAGGTAGAATGTATGGCTGAAATTCATGAATTATCGGAAATCCTTGCCAATCAAATTGCGGCTGGTGAGGTAATTGAACGGCCAGGTTCTGTTGTCAAAGAATTGGTAGAGAACGCTTTAGATGCGCATGCCACCCAAATTGATATTTTAGTTGAAGAAGCAGGTGTCAAATCGATTCGGGTTATTGATAATGGGGATGGTATCCCGACTGATCAAGTAGCTCAGGCTTTTTTACGACATGCCACGTCAAAAATCAGTTCGCGTCAGGATTTATTTCGCGTGCACTCATTAGGATTCCGTGGTGAGGCTTTGCCATCCATTGCGTCTGTGGCCGATGTGACGTTACAAACAGCTACTGATGATGCGCAACAAGGTGCCCAGGTACACTATCAGGGTGGGAAACTAATTACTGAAACGGGGACTAATGCACGCCGAGGAACAGATATTACTGTGTCAGATTTGTTTTTTAACACGCCGGCACGCTTAAAATACTTGAAATCTCAAGCAACGGAATTGTCGCAGATTGTTGATGTGATCAATCGCTTGGCAATGAGTTACCCTGATGTTGCTTTTCACTTAGTTCATAATGGTAAAGAGTTATTGCAGACAGCAGGTAATGGTAACTTACAACAGGTGATTGCCAGTGTGTACGGTGTCCAGCAAGCCCGTAAAATGTTGGCTGTTAACACGCATGACAATGATTTTGAAATCAATGGGTTTGTTTCTTTACCAGAGTTAACGCGTTCTAATCGTTCATATATTTCAATCTTAATCAATGGTCGTTTTGTTAAAAATTATAATTTGAGTAAGGCCATTGTTAAAGGTTATGGGTCGAAATTAATGGTGGGACGCTTTCCAATTGCTGTCTTACAAATTAAAATGGATCCACTGTTAGTTGATGTGAATGTCCATCCCCAAAAACACGAGGTCCGTCTATCAAAAGAACCACAGTTAATGGCTTTGATTGAAGAAATGATTGTGCAGCGTTTTATTAACGAAAATCTGGTACCGGATGCTTATGAGAATTACATGCAAGGCCAACAAACGAACTATGTTGAGCCGGAACATGATAATGATCAATTCATGACCCAGTTACGGGAAGCTTCAGTAACTTTTCATTCTGATGCTGATCAGCAGTCGCAGGATATTCACCATGAGAACAATGAGGTGTCAGAAACACCAACCGATAATCAATCGGATCTAATGCTAACGCAATCGAAAGATGATGAAGTTGAGCCAGTGATTGTGACAAAAGCGACGGATTTATCAGAAAAATCTGTAAAAGATTTTGTGGCCAAGTATTCGGATAGCCAAGACGTTCAGCCATTTACAGAAGTTGCTAATCCGGTAGCTGCGGAAGATGTGACGTTGACGTGGTCAGATAGGGAAGTGGCTGACGACCAGCGGCAGGATAAACCATTTCCTGATTTGCAATATATTGGTCAAATGCATGGTACCTTTTTATTTGCCCAATCACCAGATGGTTTTTATATTGTTGACCAACATGCTGCCCAAGAGCGAATTAAATATGAATATTATCGTGAAGAGATTAGTCAGGTCGGTCTGGAAAGTCAAAAATTGTTAGTACCGATTGTATTGAACTATCCCAAAATAGATATTTTAAAAATACAGGCACATGAAACGCAATTGGAACAGGTCGGTTTGTATTTGGAATCATTTGGCGAGGATGCCTTAATTGTTCGTGAACATCCAGGTTGGATGGTGAAGGGTCAAGAAGAAGCGACTATTCGTGAAATGATTGATTGGCTGCTTCGTGACGGTAATATTACAACAAAAGATTTTCGTGAAAAAACAGCAATTATGATGTCATGTAAACGATCAATTAAAGCCAATTGGGCATTGAATGATTATGAAGCTCGTGGTTTGTTGAAACAACTAGCACAGGCTAAAAATCCTTATAATTGCCCACATGGTCGACCGGTCTTAGTATCATTTACGAACACAGATATGGAAAAAATGTTTAAGCGAATTCAAGATTCTCACGAATCATGGGTTGAATACGATAATCATCCATTTTAATTTATTAGATAAGTAAGGGGAAAGATAAATGCAAGCAAAAGTTTATTTTGCAACGATTACGGGTAATAACGAAGATGTAGCCGATGTGATTGTTGAGACATTTCAGAATGAATCAGTTGAAGTCACTAAGGAAGATATCCAATTAGTTGATCCTCAGGATATTTCAAGCACAAATACAGATATCGTTGTCGTGGTACCATACACCTTTGATAAGGGATCATTACCTGATGAAGCATTGGATTTTTATGAAGACTTAGTTGATACAGATCTTAGTGGCATTGTTTACGGTGTATCAGGGTCGGGTGACGATTTCTATGGTGATGATTTTGCGGTTGCCATTGATAAATTTGAACAACAATTTGAAAAGACGGGTGCCATTAAAGGTGCTGAAGGTGTGAAGGTTAATTTGAGTCCTGATGCAACAGCTACTAAGGCATTACAAGCCTTTACAAAGCAACTCATTGTAACAGCTAACCAGCAAGCGAAATAAAACCCTTTTATTTTTTAGCTTTTCAGGTATAATAATAGTCGAATATAAAAACGTTGAAGAAAACATGTCGTTTGACAAGTTATGTTAACAGAGAACCAACGGTGGTGTGAGTTGGTAACATATGTCAGGCGGTACTATTTCCGAGTGTGCTGTGATATAAGCGGCAACGTTTCCCGCGTTAAGGGATGAGAGTGTAACAGTTTTACTGTTATAAATTCGGGTGGTACCGTGTATAAGCGCCCCGTTATCGGATGAATTCTGATAACGGGACGCTTTTTGTTTTATTTCGATGTGATTTAATCAACAACAGATATTAAGGAGAAATAATTATGGCAGATGTACAAATTACATTTCCAGATGGTGCAGAAAAAACATTTCCAGTTGATGTGACACCATTAGAAATTGCAAAAAGTATTTCAACATCATTAGCTAAAAAGGCCGTTTCTGGAAAGTTAAACGGCGAATATGTTGGTATGCATGATGCAATCAAAGAGAGTGGTAATTTTGAATTAATTACAAAAGATGACGAAGAAGGTCTACAATTACTTCGTCATTCTGTGTCACATTTATTGGCACAGGCTTTGAATCGTCTTTACCCAGATCAGATTCATTATGGGGTTGGACCATTTATTTCTAATGGTTTCTATTACGATACTGATAAGGTTGAAGGAAACCAAATTTCAGTTGAACAATTCCCTGAAATTGAAAAGATGATGAAGCGGATCGTTAAAGAGAACTTACCAATTGTATCTCGCGAGATTACCCGCGATGAAGCTTTGGAGATGTTCAAGAATGATCCATATAAAATTGAATTAATTAATGATTTACCTGCTGATGAGCACATTTCAATTGCCGTTCAAGGTGAACATGTTGAGTTGGACCGTGGTGGTTTAGTGCCATCAACAGGTTGGATCAAGCACTTTAAGTTGACATCTGTTGCTGGTGCTTACTGGCGTGGTAAGTCATCTAATCCAATGCTACAACGTATTTATGGAACTGCATTTTGGAATGCCGATGACTTGGATGCTGAAATGAAGCGCCGTGCTGAAGCTAAAGAACGTGACCACCGTAAGATTGGTGCCGATCAAGATCTATTCTTTACGTCACAAGAAGTTGGTTCAGGATTAGCCGTATGGATGCCTAATGGTGCCGCAATTCGTCGTACATTAGAGCGTTATATTGTTGACCGTGAAGTACAAGACGGTTATCAACATGTTTATACGCCAGTTTTGTCAAATCTAAACCTATATAAGCAATCTGGTCACTGGGATCATTATCGTGATGATATGTTCCCACCAATGGATATGGGCGATGGTGAATTCTTAGAATTACGTCCAATGAACTGTCCATCACATATCATGGTCTACAAGCACCAACAACGTTCATACCGTGATTTGCCATTCCGTGTTGCTGAGCTTGGTATGATGCACCGTTATGAAAAGTCAGGTGCGTTGACTGGGTTGTCACGTGTCCGTGAGATGACCTTAAATGATGGTCACACTTTTGTGATGCTTGACCAAATTGAAGATGAATTCAAGAAAATCTTGCAGTTGATGGTCGATGTTTACAAAGACTTTGATATCACTGATTACCGTTTCCGTTTGTCATACCGTGATCCTAAGAATACTGAGAAGTACTTTGATGATGACGACATGTGGGAGAAAGCACAGCGTATGTTGAAGGGTGCCATGGATGACATGGGCTTGGAATACTTTGAGGCCGAAGGTGAAGCGGCATTCTACGGTCCAAAGTTGGATGTACAAATCAAGACAGCCTTGGGTGGTGAAGAGACATTATCAACTATTCAGCTGGACTTCTTACTACCAGAGCGTTTTGACGTTACTTATGTCGGTTCAGATGGTGAGTTGCATCGCCCAGTTATGATCCACCGTGGTATTATTTCAACGATGGAGCGCTTTACTGCATACCTAACTGAGATGTATAAGGGGGCCTTCCCAACATGGTTAGCTCCTCATCAAGTACGTATTATCCCAGTTAACCGTGAGGCCCATGGTGAGTTCGCACAACAATTGACGGACCGTTTGGTTAAGCAAGGTATTCGTGCTGAATATGATGGCCGCAATGAGAAATTAGGTTACTTGATTCGTAACGCACAATCATTGAAGATTCCATATACGCTAGTTATTGGGGATGAGGAAGTTTCAAATGATACGGTTACGATTCGTCGCTTCGGTTCACGTGATACGAATGTTAAGTCTGTTGATCAATTTGAGAAAGACTTACTTGCAGATATTGCTAACCATTCACGTGCATTGGATACGCTTGAAAAAGCCGTTAAGGGTGAATAGACCTATTATTCATCATGAATAAATTTTAAACATAATGAAGTTGGGACAATTTATTTTGTCTCAGCTTTTTTTATTATGCTTGTGTTGAGTAACAGTGATGAATTGTTTTGATTGCAATTTTATTGTGAATGGTATACTATTGGTCTATACCAAAACGTTATAAATGGAGTGTAATCATGAAAATTATTGAAGTAAAAGATCAACAAGCAGGCGGTCAAGCTGGGTTTGAAATTTTCAAACAAGCCTTAGCAGATAAAGCACAAGTGTTTGGTTTAGCAACCGGTTCATCACCTATTTCAATTTATCAATCATTAACAGCTAGCGATGTTGATTTTTCAGACAAAATTTCAATTAATTTAGATGAATATCAAGGACTAGCAGGGACGCATGACCAGAGCTATCGTTACTTTATGAATCAAAACCTATTCAATGCGAAGCCATTTAAAGAAAGTTATGTGCCTAATGGGTTAGCTGATGATATTGAAGCGGAAACTGTGCGTTATGATAAAGTCATCGCTAACCACCCAATTGATTTGCAATTATTGGGCTTAGGTCAAAACGGACATATTGGCTTTAATGAACCAGGAACGTCATTTGATAGTCAAACACATGCTGTCGACTTAACACCATCAACGATTGCAGCCAATGCACGTTTTTTTGCTAATGAAGATGATGTGCCTCGCCGAGCTATTTCAATGGGGATTGGTAGTATCTTAAAGTCTAAGAAAATTCTATTAGTTGCCTATGGTGAGAATAAAGCAGACGCTGTCGCAGCAATGGTTGAGGGACCTGTTACAGAAAATATGCCAGCAAGTGCTTTACAAACACATTCAGATGTCACAGTGATTGTGGATCACGCAGCAGCTGCTAAGATCAAGAATCGTGAAAATATTATTGTGAAATAACGAAAATAGCTTAAGTCTATATAAAAAAGGTTATTAAAATAAAACCTTGTGTCAGATTAATGAGGTGTACCCCGAAAGTTAAATTGTTGCTTTAACTTTCGGGGTACACCTCACAGATTAAATCTGGTACAAGTTTTTTTGTTGCGTTGTGTATACAACCAAATTCAAACCGCTTTTGTTCACACGCTGTTCAATACAGTGGCTAGTGTAAAACGTGTTCCGTGTGCTAAACTTATATATAAAGTTAGAGAAGAGGGGTTAACCCATGGAAATGACAGGAAATGATTTCATTGAAATCTTGACTGAAGAAAATTATAAACAAAAAACATTTGAAGCTGCTGATCAAGCGACGATTGCATTAGATGAGTTGTTTGCTTTTGTTGAAAAGAACGTTGCTGACAATCAAATATTTAGTGCAGAAGTGTTAATTAACGAGGAAGAGCCCATTAGTTTACGATTGGAAACGAGTCTTATTAATTTGCCAATTCGTTATACTAATGCGATTCGTAAAATTGTTATTAATGATCCAGAGACGGAAGTATCATTGTATATGATCGTGGAACATCCATTAGTGACGAAATCACATTTGATTATCAAAAAGGCGGCGTCGGCACAGTCATTCTTGGATGATGCAACATCTGTTGAGGAAAAAATAGCCTCATTTTTTAATGAACAAATTGAAGTAATCAATGAAAATAAGTTAAAAGCAATTGAAGAGGAAAAAGAAGCAGAAAAAGCTGCTGAAGATGAAACAAAGTAATCTTTGCATACATAACTTGGTCGAGAAATGTTTGATTGTTTAGGGCACACGGTGTCGGTAGTTATATTGGAGGAATTAAATAATGAAACATAATGTTATCGCATCACATAAAGTGATTGGTACAATCATTAGTATTATTGTTTTCATAATTCTGTTTAAATATTTAGCGGTTCAAATCGGTGATACCACGGAGAATGCTACTTTGGCACCAGCCTGGTTATCGTTGGTAACAGCCATTTTTGGACCAATTTCAGGTGCGGTGACAGCTTTTATTGGTCATGCGACAAGTGACGCATTGGTTAATAGTACAACGGCAACTGTGTGGTGGACTTGGACGATTGCCGATAGTTTATTTGGTCTATTCATTGGTTTGATTACCCGGCGTTTAGCAATTTTTATTGGTGAATTAACAACAAGAAAGTTGGTCTTGTTTAATATTTGGCAATTACTTGCGAATATTGTTGTCTGGTTAATTATTGCACCTTTAGGAGATCACTGGGTCTACAATCTGTCACTTGTAGAATCAATGAAAGAGGGCGGATTGATTGTCTTAGTAAACACCTTAGTCATTGCAATTGTTGGGACAATTCTATTTAAGATTTACCAGCATTTTGCTGTTAATTAGTTCCAATATTTATGCACATAAGATAGAAGTTAAATAGTTGCTATATATTCAATATAGAAAGCGAATAAATCGTTAAAATTAAGCGATTTATTCGCTTTTTATATTGAGTTATACGTGGTTAAAAGCGTGATTGTGTGATAAAATTTATGCACAAGAATGAATAAAAGTGAGGGTAATATGGCGAAGATTATTGATGGTAAAGCGATTGCTAAAAAACTACGTAGCGCAGTTTCAGAACAGACGGCTATTTTAAAAGAGCAATCGGTAATTCCGGGTTTAGCTGTGGTCTTAGTAGGTGAGGATCCGGCAAGTGAAATCTATGTTCGTAACAAAGAACGTGCGGCTAATAAAGTAGGTGTCCATGCAGAAACGTTTAAATATCCAAGCACGGCAACTGAAGCAGAGATTTTAGCTAAAGTAGCTGCATTAAATGTTGATGATACGATTGATGCAATTCTTGTGCAAAGTCCGGTACCATCACAAATCAATGAACAGAAAGTACAAGAAGCCATTATTCCGGAAAAAGATGTTGATGGTTTCCATCCCGAAAATATTGGTCGCTTATATGCTGGCCAAGTAGGTTATTATCCCGTTGCTAATACACCGCGTGGTATTATGACCATGTTACAGCATGAGAAAATTGATTTAACAAATAAACATGCGGTTGTTATTGGACGTTCAATTCTTGTTGGTCGACCAATGTTTGCACTATTACAAGCTGCTAATGTTAGTGTGACATTATTACATCAATACACACCAGCGACATTACGTCGTGAGTTATTAGCTATGGCAGATATTGTCGTGGTTGCCACAGGGGTTCCTGATTTAGTAATGGGCGCTGACTTGAAGCCAGGGGCTGTTGTCATGGATGTCGGCATGAATCGATTACCAAATAATAAGTTAGTTGGTGATGTGAATTTTGTGTCAGCTGAAAAAGTTGCTGGCGCCATTACACCTGTCCCTGGTGGTGTTGGTCCGATGACGATTGCAACATTACTACAAACCACAGTGGAACTTGCTGCGAAGCATCACCAAATAGAATTGGAGCAAGGATGGCAGAGTATTTAACGGTTTCAGCATTAACTGCTTACTTAAAGCGTAAGTTTACAGCTGATCCATATTTAAAAAAAGTCTATGTAACAGGAGAGATTTCCAATTATCGTCAACGACCAGGCCATCAATATTTTAAAATCAAAGATGATCAAGCAGTTTTGTCAGTCACGATGTTTAAGTCAGCTTTTAACCGTTTAAAATTCCAATTGGAACCAGGTATGAAAGTCAATGTTAGTGGTCACATGGATCTTTATGCACCTAATGGGTCGTATAGCCTGATTATTGAAACGATTACGCCTGATGGTGTCGGTGCATTATATCAAGCATACGAACAATTAAAAGAAAAATTAGATAAAGAAGGCTTATTTCAGGCTAGGCAAGCGGAGATACCCCTGTTTCCTAAGAAAATTGCAGTCATTACATCGCCAAGTGGTGCAGTTATCCGCGATATTATGACAACAGTGCAGCGACGCTATCCGATTGCTGAAATTGTCCTATATCCAGCGGTTGTGCAGGGAGATGGCGCAGTCCCTTCCTTATGTCGACAGATTGAAGCGGTTAATCAAGCGCAGGATTATGATGTGTTGATCATTGGACGTGGTGGTGGATCGATAGAAGATTTATGGGCGTTTAATGATGAAAAGATTGCCCGACAGTTATTAACGGTCAAGATTCCGGTAATTAGTTCTGTGGGACATGAAACGGATACAACTATTGCTGATTTCATTGCTGATAAACGTGCTGCAACACCGACTGCTGCTGCGGAATTGGCGACACCAATGCCCTTAGCAGATTTATGGTTGGCTATTCAACAAAATCAGCAAAAGCTAGTCACGTTGTTACAACGTGAAATTGCGCAACGTAAAGATCAGTTAACACGGATACAACAAAGTTACGTATTAACGAATCCGGAACGATTGTACGAAGGATATTTACAACGCTTGGACATTGCGCAAGACAAGTTGATTAGAACAGTTACAGCGCAAATTGCACAGCAAAAGCAACAAGTGGAGACATTATTGCCAAGATTAAAAATGAGTATGCAACATGAAATGACCCAGTCTAAACAGCGTTTTGGTCAAGCTGCGTCTGGCTTACAATTGGTGAGTCCATTAGCTGTGTTGGGTCGTGGTTATAGTGTGACCAAAAAAGATACTGAAGTGGTTCGGCAATTAAAACAAGTCGCGTTGGATGAAGACATCACGGTTCAAGTATCAGATGGTGAAATCGTTGCCCGAGTTACCGAAAAGAAAGAGAAGTAAAATGGCAGAGAAAACATTTGAAGAGAATCTAGCAACCTTAGAAAAAATTGTTAGCCAATTGGAAAAAGGTGACGTTCCGCTAGAAGAAGCCCTCAAACAATTCGAAATTGGTATTAAAATTAGTCAAGATTTACAAAAAACACTACAAGATGCTGAAACTAGTCTCGCTAAAATTGTGAACGAGGATGGCAGCATTAGTGATTTTGGCGATGGAGAATAGGCTGATGCGGTTAAAAGAATTTTCAAAGATTGTGATACCTAAAATTGAGCAAACCTTAGAAACTGAATTAACAAATGATGTTTCGTTATCAACACTGCGGGAATCCATGTTGTATGCGGTGCTGGCAGGTGGTAAACGTCTCCGGCCGATGTTATCATTGGCGGTTCTCCAGACTTATGGGCAACCGATTGACAATTATCTTAAAGCAGCTAGCGCGTTAGAATTGGTACACACGTATAGTTTGATTCATGATGACCTGCCAGCAATGGATGATGACGAGTTAAGACGAGGCAAGCCCACTACTCATCGGGCTTTTGGTGAGGATATGGCGATTTTAGCGGGGGATGCTTTACAACCATTAGCTTTTAAATGGCTAACTGCGGCAGATCAACCATTGAGTGACGCACAGCGTGTACAACTTGTCACAGCCTTGGCTAATGATTCAGGTGGTGCTGGTATGGTAGCTGGCCAGGTGTTAGATATTGAAGCAATGCAGAAAGATGTCGTGACATTATCTGAAACACAGGCGATTCACTATCATAAAACAAGCGCCTTGATTGCATACGCACTACAAGCTGGTGCCATTATGGCTAACGCAGATGAAAAAGTTCAAAAGATCTTGCGTGATTTTGGTATGGCATATGGGTTAGCATTTCAAATCAAAGATGATATTGATGATTATCAAGCAGGTAAGGTGGAATCACAAGCTTATCCAACTATTCTGGGATTACCCCAAACTGTTTCGGCATTAAAAACACAAGTAAACAATGCTAACACAGCACTTTCACAGTTTGGAAAAGCTACGGGATTAGATACAACATTATTGGCATCATTCTTAGATTATTTTACAGAAACATTGGAGCAAACATGGGAATAGAAAAAGAACGCGTTGATGTTTTAGCGGTACAACAAGGACTATTTACTTCACGTGAACAGGCAAAGCGAGCCATTATGGCTGGTGAAATCTTAGGTGCTAATGAGCAACGAATGGATAAGGCTGGTGAAAAAATACCAGTTACTACGGAGTTACATTTGAAGGGATCTCCCATGCCATATGTATCACGGGGTGGTTTTAAATTAGAAAAAGCACTACATGTATTTGACATTGATATGGCAAATAAAACGGTATTGGATATTGGATCATCAACGGGTGGCTTTACCGACGTTTCATTGCAAAATGGTGCAAAATTAGTTTATGCATTAGATGTGGGGACGAATCAGTTAGTATGGTCATTACGTTCTGATGAACGTGTTATCGTGATGGAGAATACTAATTTTCGGTACTCACAACTGGCGGATTTTCAAGATGGACAACCACAAATAGCAACGATTGACGTTTCATTCATTTCATTGAATCTTATCTTGCCACCTTTGGCTAAAATTCTAGAAGATGGCGGTTCGGTTGCGACATTGATTAAACCGCAATTCGAAGCAGGACGTGAAGCCGTTGGTAAACACGGTATTGTAAAAGATGCGACTATTCATAGCCAAGTTATTGATAAAGTTGCTGATTATGCCAAACAAGCAGGATTCAGCATGATTGGGTTAGACTATTCACCAATTAAGGGTGGTTCGGGAAATATTGAATTTCTTGCACATCTGGTATTGGATGGCGGGGAAAGTACAATGACGGCGGCTGACAGAGAGACCGTTGTACAATCAGCACATTCCCAGTTAAATGCCCATCGCGAGGGTCAAGTAGATGAGAAAAACTAAAAAAGAAAGACAATTGGCAATTCGTGAGTTGATTGCACAAAAAAATATTCAACGGCAAGAGGATCTGGTTGCTGAATTAAATCGGGTCGGTTGGGAAGTGACCCAAGCGACCATCTCACGTGACATTTCGGAGATGCAATTAGTTAAAGTACCTCTTGAAACAGGAGGGTTTGCTTACGCAATTGTGGCACAAACTGATGCATTGGTACGTATAAAGAGAATTATTCAAGAGCCAACGACGACGATTCGTACGCAAGATAATTTTGTGATGATTACAGTGTTGCCTGGTACGGGTCCTGCCTTGAAATCAGCCTTAGAAGAAGCCGATTTTGATGAGCTGTTTGGTATGTTAGGTGATGATTCAGATGTACTGATCATCTTAAATAGAGATGTACAAGCAAGTGAGTTTGTTACGCAACAATTACAGTAAATTGGCTACACTTGAGGAGGACGCATGTTACAAGAACTATCAATTCAAAATTTTGCGATTATTCCAAAATTAAATATTAGTTTCGAACCGGGGATGACGGTATTAACAGGTGAGACTGGTGCTGGAAAATCTATTATTATTGACGCGGTTGGTTTGCTAACAGGTGGTCGCGGTTCACAAGATTACATACGAGAAGGTACTAATACAGCAATTTTGCAGGGATTGATCGATGTTGAACCAAATACGGCGTTATCAGCGATTCTCGATGATTTAGGCATTGTTTTAGAAGATGGCCAACTGCTGATTCATCGAGAATTGCATCGAAATGGACGCAATGTTATTCGAGTCAATAATACATTAGTCAATGCGACAGCTTTAAAATTATTAGGTAGTCACTTGGTAGATATTCATGGTCAAAATGAACATCAGGCTTTAATGCAACCTGAACGTCACTTAAGTTTGTTAGATGAATTTGCTAAAAATCGATTGCAACCTGTTATGGCGGCCTACAGTCAGGCTTATAAAAAGTATCGTCGTTTAGAAGATGCTTATCGTCAACGACAAGCGGATGAACAAGCTTGGGCACAGCGTCTAGATATGCTAAGTTTTCAAAGCAATGAATTGAATGAAGCCAACTTGGAAGCTGGTGAAGAAGAACGTCTTGAAGCTGAATATCAAGAGTTATCAAATTTTCAAGACGTTCTAACTGCCTTGTCAAAGGCTTACGAAGCATTAAGTGGTGAATGGGAACATAATGGTTTAGAAACTGTTGCGACGGCAATGAGTGAGTTAGAAGATATTGAAGAACTATCACCTCGTTATGCGCGGTTAACTGAGGCTGTGCGAGGTGCCTATTATGAATTACAAGAAGCAAGTTCGGATATATTAACGGTTCGTGATGGTTTAGAGTTTGATGAAGAACGCTTGCAATTTGTCGATGAACGCTTAAATTTGATTCGGTCATTGGAAAAGAAATATGGTGCGACAGTCACTGATGTGTTAGAACATCAACAAAAAGTAGATGCCGAATTAGCCCAAATGGGTGGCAGTGAGCAGAGTGCAGCAGCATTAGCTGACGAGGTAGAACTTGCTAAAAAAGAAGCCAATACCTTGGCTGAGCAGCTACATGATATTCGAAGTGAAGCGGCAACGTCGCTAGCAAAGCAAATTCATGAGCAATTGCAAGATTTGTACATGGATAAGGCTGTTTTCTCGGTGAAGTTTGAGCAACAGCGCTTAACTGCGACGGGATCTGATATCGTTGAGTTTTATATTCAAACTAATTTGGGTGAAGGTGCTAAGCCATTAGCCAAAATTGCATCTGGTGGTGAGCTTTCACGAATGATGCTGGCTATGAAAACCATCTTCTCGCGAGAACAAGGGGTAACATCGATAATTTTTGATGAGGTTGATACGGGTGTTTCTGGTCGTGTTGCTCAGGCAATTGCTGAAAAAATAGCTGTTATTGGCCGTTACTCGCAAGTACTCACGATTACTCATTTACCTCAGGTAGCTGCCATTGCTGACCACCACTTTTTCATTGAGAAACAAGTAGTGGGAGAACGTACCGAGACGGTGGTACGACAATTACCAGAAGAACAACGAACGGATGAATTAGCTCGGATGCTATCAGGTGATGAATTAACGCCTGCTGCGAAAGAAAATGCCCGTGATTTACTCAAAAGAGCCCATGATAATAAAATTTCAGAGGAATAAAGTTGTCTCAAAGAGAAAAAACGAGTAAAATGTCTACTTAAATAGCTAAATAAAAAGTTAGGAGCAAGTGTACCATGAAACGTGGCGTATTAATCGTACTATCTGGACCGTCTGGCGTGGGAAAAGGTACTGTACGAAAGGCCTTATTCGAGGAACCAGATATTGATTTTCAATATTCTATTTCAATGACTACTAGACAGCCCAGAAATGGTGAGGTAAACGGTGAAGATTACTTTTTTGTGACCCGCGAAGAATTTGAAACAGAAATTGCAAATGGCGATATGTTGGAATATGCTGAATATGTAGGAAACTATTATGGTACTCCTAAGAAGTTTATTGACCAAACATTAGCAGCAGGACGAGATGTTCTATTGGAAATAGATGTACAAGGTGCACTACAGGTGAAAGAAAAAATGCCAGAAGGGGCTTATATTTTCTTAACACCACCTGATTTAGCTGCCCTGAAAGAACGATTGATTGGTCGTGGTACAGAGGCGATGGATGTTATTGATCGTCGTGTATCAGCAGCAACTGCTGAGATTCGTATGATGGCGAACTATGATTATGCAGTTGTTAATGATGAAGTTTCATTGGCTGTTAATCGTATTAAAGATATTATTAAAGTTGAGCGATTACGCGTTAACCGTGTGTTGCCAGAGTATATTAAAATGATTGAGGAGTTAGAGGCATGATTTTATACCCATCTGTTGATAAATTATTAGAGAAAGTTGATTCACGTTATAAGCTAATTGCTTTAGGCGCAAAACGAGCTCATGGATTGGAGCAAGGTGAATTGCCTACTTTGTCAAAGTTCGATTCAGTTAAGCCAATTGGCCAAGCTTTTGAAGAAATAGAAGCTGGTAATGTGGTTATTGACGATACAAACAAATAAGTAAGTTTAATACATAAAAAGAAGACGGACTCAACAAAGTCCGTCTTCTTTTTTATAGACGATAATTATTTTTCAATCTGTTTTTGCTTTTTTGAGACAATAATTTGACGAGCAGCACTGATAATGGCTGGTAATGCTGAAACAAATAGAATACCGATGAGGACTATTGAGAAGTGTTCGCTGACGAACGCATTACCACCGAAGTAATAACCGGCTTCGACAGCAACGACGACCCATAAGGTAACCGCAATCATTTCTAGCCCGATAAAGTTTCGGTATCGAAAACCTGAGATTGAAGCAGTGAAAGGAACCAATGTTCGGATGATTGGTAAGAACCGACCTAGAATAACAGCCATTTTACCGTGCTTCACAAAGAACTCATTAGCCTCTTGTAAGTGCTTTTCCTTGATAAAGCGTCCTAAAATAGGGTGACGGACTAGTTTCAAACCAACCGTTCGTCCTAACCAAAAGTTAAGCGAATCACCAGTGGTTGCAGCAATCCAAAATAGTAACATTAATACCCAATGGTTGAGTGAGTTACCCGATAGAGCGGCGATTGATCCAGCTGCAAATAGTAACGAATCACCGGGTAGAAACGGCAGTACAACAGCACCTGTTTCGATAAAAATAACGGCAAATAGAGCAGCATATGACCAACCACCCCATGTATTTACTAGATTATTTAAATGAACATCAAGATGGAGGAATATATCGATAATTTGAACCATTTTGTGTTTAAACTCCTATATTTGTCAATTGACTAAAAATTACTTAGCTTCTAGTTTAGCACTTTTTTAAGCCTATGTACGTTATATGTTATAATAACCCCAGTGTATTTAACATAACTTAAGAGGAGAAATATAATGGCTTTTCCACAATTAGATATAAGTGAAGTGTCAGGACCAATCGCGACTTTATCAACAACGTTAGGTAACATCAAAGTACAATTGTTCCCCACACAAGCACCTAAAACAGTTGAAAATTTTGTTGGTTTAATTAAACAAGGATATTATGATGGCATCATTTTTCATCGTGTTATTAATGAGTTTATGATTCAAGGTGGTGATCCTACCGGTACTGGTATGGGTGGTGAATCTATTTGGGGTAAATCATTTGCCGATGAGTTTTCGGATGAGGTCTTTAATTTGCGGGGCGCTTTGTCAATGGCAAATGCTGGTCCAAATACAAATGGTTCACAATTCTTTATTGTCCAAGCACATAAGGTACCAGAACGCATGTTGCAATCACTTAACGGAATGGTTCCTGATGAAATCGTTCAAGCATATAGTAAGAATGGTGGGACCCCATGGTTAGATAAGCACCATACTGTATTTGGTCAAGTTATCGAAGGCATGGATGTTATTGATAACATGGCAAATCAAAAAGTTGACTTTGCCGATAAGCCAAAGACAGATATCAAAATTTTAAAAGCAACAGTAACTGATTAATTAATAAGCCGGGATGCTTTCTCGGATACATATATTTTAATATTGTATATAGGAGGTATAATGATGACGTTTCATGTCGGCCAGGTCTTAGAAGGGGTTGTAACTGGCATACAACCCTATGGTGCTTTTGTACAGCTTGATGAAAAACATCAAGGGTTAATTCATATATCTGAGTGTCGTTCAGCATTTATTCACGAGATTGGGGATGAAATAAAGGTTGGCGAACCAATCCGTGTCATGATTCTAGATATTGATTTATATAGTCATAAGATATCTCTTTCTAGACGGACAGTCCTTGATGGTTATGATAAAGCGCCACTAGATATTGAAAATGTAAAACAAGAGCATAAATATATTCAACATCATTATTGGACGAATCAACATTTAGAGATAGGCTTTGATACCATTTCTAAGTCTGGGCAATCGATGATCAATGAAGCACTTGAACGTTTACATCAATAGGAGTACAAGGAGACGAATATGTCACTTATTGCAGGAACAATTATATTTACGCGAAATGAACAGTCATATTTTTTAGTAACAGATGAAGTACCGGAACCAAAGTTCTACACAGTTAAGATGCATAAACATGACGGTGACACTGCTCTAGGATCACTTGTTAGTGGTATGCAAGATGAATTAGGTATTAATATGGATAACTTGCGTTTTGGTGAGTTAGCAGCTTGGCATACGCAAGGTTTGGATTCGCCAGAAGATTTGGTTTCTCTATACACATTTGAACCAGTTGATTCAGAAAACTTAAATTTGGATCGATTAAGTTTACTTGGATTGCAGTTCGTGAATGCCAAGGACGTGGTTGATTTTTTGAAAAACGTTGATATGACAGGAGTTATGCAATTAGATTAATTTTATTTTGAAAAACACTTGCAATTGTTTCGTAAATTAGGTATTATTAAAAAGTTGAGTTTTGAGGAAAGATTACATTATTCATTTAAACTCAATAATAATCAATTGAAATTAAATGTTGACAATCAGGATTTAATAAGATATGATTATTAAGTTGTGTTAGAGCAATAGACGTCAAACAATAATTGTTAGTTAATAAATTTCTTGACAATGTTGCGCGAAGTTGTTATTCTGATATAGCTGGCGTTGAGTAAACGCTTTCTAACGAGATAGTTCTTTGAAAACTGAATATCGTTTCGATGAAACAAATGTGTAGGGTCATCAAGTGATTTACTTGATACAAAACATTTGTGAAGTCAATACACTAATAAATTCGTTTAACTTCTGTTAAACAAATAACAACAAATTGAGTTATACTCAAACTTTTAAAATGAGAGTTTGATCCTGGCTCAGGATGAACGCTGGCGGCGTGCCTAATACATGCAAGTCGAACGCTTTGTCTTTAATTGATATGAAGAGCTTGCTCTGATTTGATTTTATCTGACAAAGAGTGGCGAACGGGTGAGTAACACGTGGGTAACCTACCTCTTAGCAGGGGAT
>NZ_BJEC01000017.1 GCF_005405465.1 Weissella thailandensis | reverse complement strand
CTCAAGTCGCCATTGAATTACCTTGATTTTAAAGGAATATTGATAATTTGTCTTACTTTGACTAGCGTTGTTTAATCCATAGACACCAAGTTCCTTGATATTAGTAACCCAGTTACGAATGGTGTCTGTTCCTTTAATACCAAACTTTTTCCGTATTTTATAAGGCGGAATACCTTGTAGGTACATCGTGACTGCTTCAATTTGTACTTCTTTTGAAAACATAGTAAAACCCCGTAAGTTTTGGAAATTACTCCAACTTACGGGGTTCAGTTCAATCCCAGTTTTTACGTTTATTTATATTAATTATGAAAAGATTGCTGACAAAGCTAAGATAACGATCAAGCCGACAACAGAAATCAATGTTTCTAGTACCGTCCAAATCTTCAAAGTTTGTTTGACGTCCAAATCGAAGAACTCCTTGAACATCCAGAAACCAGCATCGTTAACGTGTGAGATACCAACTGAACCGGCACCAATAGCCAAGACAACAAAGGCTGGATCAACAGCTGATTGACTTGCTACCAATGGTGCAACGATTCCAGCTGTTGTCAAACCAGCAACTGTTGCTGATCCAACTGACACACGCAAAATCAAAGCAATAAGCCAAGCAAAGATAATTGGTGACAATGACGTGTTTGAGAAAGCGTCAGCAATTGCATCAGAGATACCACCGGCTGTCAAGATTCCCTTGAAAGCGGCACCACCACCGATAACCATCAATAGGTTAGCGATTGACTTCAAGGCATTACCCATTGAGTCACCAACTTCACCCATTGTACGACCTTGCTTTGGTCCCATTGACCAGATTGCAAATGACATAGCCACGACCATGGCAATCACAGGGTTTCCAAACATGGCAATGATCTTGTCTAATACTGATGGATCAGTAACGTAACCACTTTGAGTGGCAGCTGACATAGCCTTCCATGAGGCATCACCAACCGTACCTGAGTAAACTTGCTTACCAGCGTTAACTGTCAACGTGTAAATCGTTGAAATAAGCATGAAGATAACAGGCATCAATGAAGTTGTGATTGCCAATCCAAATGATGGTGTATCTTCTAACTTAAACGTCTTAACTTCACCAATAGCATCTAACTTCTTAGTAATCTTAAATGCTTTAGGCTCAAACTTCTTAATAACACGAGTGAAGTATGGTCCAGCAACTAACATCGCAATGATGGCAACAACAATACCATACATCAAGACGATACCAATGTTAGCACCTAGAATATTAGTAACTGCTGTAGGTGATGGCTGTGGTGGCAAGAACCCTTGAGCGGCAGACAATGCTGCAGCCATTGGTATTCCCAAGTAAAGCAAAGGTACTTCAGCTTCAAGCGCAATTGTAAATACAATTGGGATCAAAACAACTAGTCCAACTTCGAATAGCAAAGAAATACCAATGATAAATGATGCACCAGCAACTGCCCACTGCAAACGCTTCTTACCGAATTTTCTAATCAGCGTTGTGGCAATACGGTAGGAACCACCAGAATCAGAAACCAAACGACCAATCATCGATCCAAATCCAAAGACGATGATCAGCTCACCCATCGTGCCACCGATACCATCTTTCAACGCATCGGCGATTCCGGCTGGGTTCATACCCAGACCAAGGGCAACTAAAATAGATGTAATAATTAATGCCACGAAGGTATTAACATTTAACTTCAGGATAAAAAATAGCAACAAGGCAATTCCAAGAACTAGAATCAAAAATGGCCAAATATTAAAATCATTTAGCAGCCATTGATACAGTCCTGTAGATTTGTCAATTGATAATCCTGTTAGCATTGTGAACATAATACACTAACCTCTTCAATCAAAAAATAATTTCACTCACACTTGTGTAAGCGATTGCTCAACTACGTCATTTTATACCTTTTCACTAACTTTTTACAACTGTACAAACTGTAAAAAAAGCGTTTAAGACACCTTTTGATGTCCCGGAATTGGTACACACCAATTTACTTTGTGCATAATCAACGGAAGCCACCACCACCAGAGCCGCCACCGAAGCTACCACCACCGGACATACTCGTGGCACCACCACTACCAGTACTAACAGCGGTTGTCATGGCACTACTACTAAAGTGCTGAACAGCAAAGAATGGGAAAAATGACCCATGATAGTAAACACTTTCTGCTTGATACTCTGGATAAGCCACTGTTAGTTGCTCGGCCACCTCTTCAGCAATACCAAAAGCGGCTGCCGCTAACATTAGATCATCCCACAAGCCAACCTCTTGTGGGGTTCGCTCATTGATCAATGTAAATTCTTGCAAGTAATTCTTTAGACGAGCCAGATTCAAATCAACTTCATCCGCAGCCGGCTTTTTACGGAAGCCTTGTAACCAACTAGCCGCCCGATTTGCCCGATCACGCTTTTTATCATCAGTTTTTACGCGCTTTGTTTTCGTCGGATAAACCAAATCATTGGCCTCACCATACTGTTGACTATAATGATCGAAAGCTTTCGTTAATGCTTCAAGTTTTTTACTATGTTTGCTTAAATACTTACCAAAATCTTTTTGTGTGACAACGCCGTCTTTGGCTGCGTGTTTTAATAATTCATGTAACTTTTGAATCGGTTCTGGCGTATCCGCCGCCAATTCTTTATCAGCCAATATAAACGTGATTTTTTTCTTATTCGGCTTTTTTTCAGCATCTTTTGTCTGAATGGTCAAATATTGATCACGCATCAGTTGCAACAACCCGACTGACAAGAAATTACTTGTCACTGTCGTCGATAACATGGCACTCAATAGTTGGTAAACATTATAAATACTACCGGTTGGAATTTCACGATAGTACTCGCCTTTGGTTTGTTTTTGTAACGTCTTAATAGTTGGATAATAACGACGGTAATTGCGATACCACAGTAGTAACCAAATACCAGCACCCAATACCAACAGAATAACAACAGTCACCACAATTAATGCTAGCCGGCGTCCTTGATCATTCTTCACGGTTTCCCCGTTCTTATAATCTTGATAATTATAATCACTACCTTTAAAGGCTTCTTGCATATAGGAATCAAAAGAACGTGTCGTTTTATATGCCGTACCATAGGTATTCTTAGGGATTTGAACAATCATTTTGACGTAATTATCTTCTGACAAGTTCTTGCTGCTTTGCATGGTCACCTGCCCCTTATTAAACGCAGTTTCCCCATCAAAGCCAAATCCCCAAACACCATAACCATTATCCACTGATAATTGTCGGTTTGAATCATGAACAACAACTTGCAAGTTTTTAGGCGAAATCTTCACATCACTGTTTAAAAACTGCCAAGCAATCATTTGCTTCGTGGCCGTTTGTTCAACAAAATTACTGATTTGATACTGAATCGTATATTCATGAGTACCGTATGAGGTAATTCCCCAATTTAGTTCATCCCCATTCTGACCATATTGATAGGCCTTTTGCTGGCGATTATTATCAGTTTGCCAATTTGATTGCCTCGTAAATTGACGGCCATCCATGCTAACCTGATAATTCGAAAGCTCTTGAGGACCAACTAACTTCACAACTTTGTAAATTTCACTACCTTCATCAGCTGTTACGGACCAATTTTCTTTAATTGTAGCTGTTCCTTGATCATTCAAAGACACATCGATATTCATGCGATTAACGGTTTGTTCAGCCGCAACCTTCTGGCTATTCCCCAACACGAAAAACGAAACGATACATGCCAGAAATAGTAACCAGAGCGATTTTACTCTGACTTTTCCCATTTTGGCATCTCCTGTTTTCCTTGGGTATTTTCGAAGTACTTTTCCTGACTAAAGCCCATTGAACCAGCAATCATGAAATTAGGAAAGACTTGAATCGATCGATTTAATTTCGTAACTGAATCGTTATATACCATTCGTGATAGACGCACTTTATTCTCAAACTCATCAACTGCCGTCATTGTCTGTTGATAGACATGACTAGCTTTTAAGTCAGGATATTGTTCAGCCAAAGCATTGACGACCCCTAATACCCGATTAAATTGTTGTTCATCCGCATTTACATCGGCGACATCTGATCGTTCAGACACGTTTTGACGAGCATTAACAATCTTTTCAAAGGTTTTGCTCTCGTACGTTTGATATTTTTCAGTCGCCTGCATTAAATTAGTTAACGCATCCCAACGACTTTCAACTTGTGCGGCAATTTGCCCCATGGCATTACGGACATTTTCACGTAAACGCACCAACTGGTTGTAGATAGCAATTAACCATCCAATAATTATCACAACCAGAATACCAACAATAATTCCCCATACCATATCAATCTCTCCTGTCCTATTTTGCTAGATTTATCGAGATACTTCTATTACTTTATACCATAAAGCCTACTATAAATCATTGGATAGCCTCTTTGTCCATATCTGTCTGACGGTACCAGTTATAAATCGTCTGAGCATCACGTTTTGGCAAATAACGATTCTCAACTAATAACTCACTGTTACCACTGCGTAGACGAATTTCTAAATGGACCAGTCCTGTCCGGCGCATAAAAATACTCTGCGATATTCGCATTGATTGAATATTTTTCTTAGGCATATAATAGCGCTTTTGACCAAATAGACGGCCCACTTGGGCAACCAAAATATGATTTTCAGTCACACCAAGACCATTTGTTTTACCAACATAAGCACCCAGTCCCCACGCAACCGGCAACAAAATTAGTGATAACAAACCATAGGGACGCCAAAAAATGCAAGTTGGTATAACCACAATAGCAGTTACTAACAAGCGGTTGCGAATCAATGCCCAACGACCATGGGCATTCGTTTGTCGCCATGAAGCGGGTACAACATCTTGGCTTGGCAGCCAATTGATAAAGCGGCGGGTTTGATGTTGCACATCTTTCGTTTGCACGACTGGCATAATGACCACATCACCACTGTCTTCATCATCCGAGGCGTTTGCTGCTACCAACGCCTGAACAGTTGTTAAATGTAATAAGCGTCGTAACCACGATTGGACATACACCACACTTTGAATTCGGTTAAGTCTGACGGTCACCCGACTAGTTTGAAAAAATCCTTTTTTCGTTGTCAGCTGTGAACCTTGGTGCACAATTGTAAAGTGATAGTAACGCTGAATAATCAACAAATAGGCAGCCACGATAGCTAACAAAATCAAGCAGACAACATCAAGTATAATCACCATTGCGGTCTGCTGACTAAAACGACTAAATATTTGATTAATATAATGATCTGGTAAAACATCATCTAAGTTGCTATAAATCGCCAACACTCCAACTAAAATTGGTACGACACTAAATGAAGTCAGCGCATACAAATTTAAGTCGCGCCATTTAATTTGATATTGTGCCTGTTTTGTTTCTGAATGTTGTGGTTCGGCGTTTGTTGATGTCGCTTCTGCGGGTTCATTTATTTCTGAATAACTATTCTGTTTTAATCGTTCCAGTTCTCTAACTTCTTTTACCGTAATCACCGGTAAGCTGGCATCAGCTTGATTGTCAACATGCGCCGATGTTTCAATTTTTAAACTAACCAAATGCAGTGGCTTCATAAAGAACCATTGTTTTGTTTGAAAGGTTTGTATTTTTGGATAAGTCAGATGATGTTGTTTTTTATTAAATATGCCACTTTTAATCACAATTTCATTAGTTGTAATTGCGTAAGTCATGGTGGCATAGCGACCAACTATTAAAGCTAATCCTAAACAAATCGCTGCTAAAAGCACCCACCATAAACCATTAATAGCGCCTAATAATAGTAACAGCCACCACGTCTTCACTTCCTCAACTAAAAAAACAATTAATGCTAAGGGGTGCAGATGTTTTGCCTTAACTGTCATAAACATCCTCCTCCTTGGCTAGATTCATAATTTGATTTTTTAGTTGTGTTGCGGTGGCATGATCAACCCCACCGATTTCATGTACTGCGGCTGCTGTATGAATCTTAACTGATTGTAAATGATTAAATTGTAATAAAGGCCCCGCAGACAAGGTAACATCTTGGATCCGTAAGATTGGCACCGCCGTCGTTTTACGTACGAAAAAGCCCGTTGTGATTTCAACATCATGGTCTGAAAGCTGATAGCGCCAAAATTGATAGCGATAAGGAATCAAGGTAAATTGGATAATTGCCGCCATCATCGCAAGTAAACTCGCCACCCATATCAGCCATGTTGGCCATGAAAAAAAGTAATGACACACTATGATTCCCACCACAATGCCAATATCAATTAAAAGATTAAACCCGGCCTGCAAACGCCAAACCGTTTTGATACGCTTAGGTAATTGTTGTCCCATTTTGTAAATACCTACCCCTTCACATAATAAGTTTAAGCCTAACATAAACGAAATTTGGAAAGCAAACACTATCAACGGGTTTAATGTAACAACATAAAAAACCGCCAATCTAATTAGATTAGCGGTATCGACATTTACATGCCCTATTTTATTAACTTATTACCTTCATAGTTCACTGAATTTTTGCCATCTTTTTTAGCTGCGTATAAATACGAGCCTGCTCTTTCGTAAAGCACTGCAGCACTATTATCATGATTCTGATACTTAGCAACTCCCATCGATATAGATATCTTTACAGACTGCTCACCATTAGTTGTAATATCAATTCGACCAACAGTTGTCTTGAGTTGTTCAATAATTTGCGGTAAATGCGATTCATCAATATGCGTCAACAAAATAGCAAACTCTTCCCCGCCTATTCTGAAAAACGAAGCATCTAATTGTAGATCATATAACTGTAGATTAACCTCTTTCGATAAACGACGCAATGCTGTGTCACCGACTATATGACCAAATTGGTCATTAATTTGTTTAAAATCATCGATATCCAGCATCACAAGATACCAATCATGCTGTCTTTTTTCATACTTATTAAACAGTTGTTGAAACGCAAATTCAAATGCTTTACGGTTACCAATTTGCGTTAAAAAATCTGCATCAATCTCATGGGTCAACGACTCAAGCTGTTTTCTAAAAACTAAGTCCAACGACAAAATAATCGAAATATTAACGATACTAGCAACCATCTGTGCTAGCAGATCATAACCAGAAAATGTTTGATTAAGCGATAAAATACTCCACCACGACATACTATACAAACAAATGATGACAAAAAATCGAACACGCGACCTGATTTTAAAAACATCGTAACTATAAATCAGATGATTTATAAATATAGTTAATAACACACCAAATAACGAAAGAAGTAGCCTACCAAAATCTTGATAATTTGGTACCGCCGGAAAATACACGCTGATATTAAATAACATGACAACAAGCGCCATACAATCCGTTGCATACACAAATAATTTGTCATGTACATGCACAATAAAATAACAGGCAATCGATATCTCAACGCTGTAACCAGTTAATCGACCCCAAATATCAGTCGCATCTGAGTAATTTAAATCAATCATCACAATGGCCACCATTGGTATCACCACTCTTAACCAAATTAACCACCTTTTTAGGACTACCGATCCGTTAACTTTATCGATCCAGGTTCTAATTGAGTAATCGATTGCAACAATCCCCGTTATAATTAACAATGAAGTAATTATAATGACTGTTATTTCCATTATATTTTCCATCCCATGCCTCTATTATTCACTATTTCAGAGCATATTATTGATTCATCTCAGCTAAGTATTTTGCAGTCGATAACGGTTTTATACCATTATTAGTTACCTTATAAATACCCGTACGCACATGTTCATGATAAGTTTTGCTTGTTAATTTTGAAAAAGTTTGATGGTATCTAGGCACAACAACATATTGATACCCCTGAATAATTGACTGAAATTGCTTGGATGAGACATCAAATGCTTCACGCCCGTCCACATGATCACTAAATAAATAATAACGACCCACATAGTTTGCATAAGCATTGTTAACGTCTTGTGCTTTCGCATCAACAAGTAAAATACGTTTGTGGTTAAACGTATTTTGATTAGGCACCATCTGCTGCATCTTTATCGGCAATGCATCGTTCATCTTTTGATTTAAAAAATTAATACCATTAATCTCTGACAACATCAGAACACTTGAAAAGATAAGCAAGAAAAAAGTACTTTCTTGATACACCTGTTTTGTTTGTAAATTGGCAAAACTAGCTGAATTTCGTTGCGCAACAATTGGTTGAAACGATGCTCGGTCAATATCATTTAAAATAATGACACCACTTAATAAAATGCTAAATATGACAATCGTTGATAAGTAACGATCAATACCAGCCAAATTGATGGCTTCAGCATATGGCATTGAAACGACATACATCCCCAGTACACCAATCATATAGATGGCTGTAACTAAATCAGTGATTGCTAACATAAGCAGACTATAACTTCTTTTATGGAGACCAACACGAATCACTAACCAAGTCAGTAATAAGGCAATATTAACTAATAGGATACCTCGAAAAAATAACGTGTCCGTATTAGTCATGTAACTCATAAACTTTTGAACAATTAACCTTTGTGTGTTTGCGGATTCATGATCAACTTGGCTTTGATAGGCTTGCAAGTTTAAGGCATGTTTGGATACTTTCGTAAACACATTAGCGACATGAACACGCCACAGTAACCAACCAATAAAACTTCCAGCAGTCGTCAAGATAATTACTGCGGTCGTTTTAATGACCTCACGCCATTTAGGCGCCTTATTTTTAATCTTCGCCAAATTAGCTATGGCAAAATAAATTAATATCAAGATTGCGAAATACATTGCCGAACTTTTGGTCAATAATAAAAAATTGACAATCAAACTTGTACTAACAATTTGCCAACCACGTTGATTCTGATGAATATAGACAGCACTAATACCTGCTATCGCTAAAATAGCTATCAGACAATCAACTAACAAGTTATTAAATCTAATGGCGATGTTAAAGATATTAATCAGCGTCAACATGAACACCAAGCCTGCCGTTATTAAGGCACGTCGTTGATCGCGAAGTACCCCAAATAAGGCATATAGGCCCGCACCAATAATCACAAATTGCCCGACCAGTAGACTGCCTTCATGATAACCTACAATCGTCGATAAATAGGTCAAAAACATCGCTGTAGCTGGTGGATAATCAGTGAACGTCACCAAATTTTGTTGGGCATCTGGCAGTTCACCGACGAAAGTTAAATACTTTACCATGGTTGCCCAATGGGTAAAATTGTCATAATGAATCAACGGGCTTTTCAACAAAGTTAGGCTGATTAAGATGCCAAAAATCATAAACCACACATCAAATAGATGTAAATTTATTTTAAGTAACTGTCGTTGCTTTACTCTAACCACAAAAAAATTATTGCCAGTATTAGCCCACTAACGAATGTTAGCCAAATACCTATTCGTAACTGATGGGCTAGTGCGAAAATATAAACAACTAAGCTTTGCATAATAATTGCAAGCAACCATGATAAATATTGACTGCCCTTAAAGAACATCACTAACTGCTGAAATCCTAGCAAAGCTAGCGCAAACAGGATTGCTATCATCATCGTCATTTTTCTTTCATCCTTCTGTATGACTGGATATTTCGCCAGCTATTTTTCAAGTGATAACCAACATTAAATAACAGTGCATCATAAATGGTCATCCAAGAATCTTGTTCCCTAGGTAGTAACGTATTTCTACCATTGTAAATAAGATGATATAACTTGTTTTGATTATCTGAGGTAATATAGGTAATCTGTAGCCCATATCTTGTATTGTCATCATATCTCATCCGAATAACCCCACTGAATGTAATCGTTTTGCCAGCATGATAAAGTTCAACAACCACTTCGCGTCCAATTTCCAAACCAATACTTTCAGATTGTCTAAATAACAAACCTTTATCAGATATATCAATTGTGGTTATCGGTATATTTGTCTCGTCATTGACTTGTATAGACCCTTTAACTGATCGGGCAAAACGCTCTGATTGACGATTGATCTGGCGACCCCATGCGATATACAAACTAAATGTTAAATTAATCAAATGGGTAAGCAGCCAAAAACTGATAATCGCCCCATACATAATTTCAGAGCCCCATTTACCGTAATTAAATGAAATTAGTGCCCAAACATCAAGCAACCACAGTGTTAAATACGGGATACCATAAAGGATTGCCTGTGTTGATTGTCCATTATTTTTATTGGTCACCTTAAACTTCTTCTGCTTAATCCCCAGGGTCTCCAAAAGAACAGGCAGCCAAAGATATGGTGCAAAAAAGGTTTCATGTATTTCACCCCACCGCTCACCACGTATGTTAGTATTACTTTTCCCTAACACATAATGTAGTAACAGATATCCTGGCGCCCATAGTATAAGTAATAGCCAAAAATTAACATCGACTAATTTAATATGCCAAAGAGCAAATAAGATGGGTGCCAAGATAAACAACATTCTTCTTGCAAAAGACCACCAATATAGATACACATTGATCAAAATTAAACGGTTCACCCATGGTAATTGACGGTTAGTCAATATGTGTAAATTCCGAGCACTTTGGATAACACCCGTGCCCAGCGAACACGTTGTTTAACAACACTCTTGATGGCCATTGGTGTCATCCCACTTGATTCTGGTTCACTCGTTGCCAAGCTGATGTAGCCAGCTAAATTAATGCGCACGCCTAGTTCAAAATCTTCGGTCAATGTCTTTTCAGGAAAACCACCAACTGCATCAATCGCTTCTCTGGCAAACACGGCATTGGATCCGGTAAAAATTGCTGCCCCATTTGAGCCATTTAGGATATTGATATCCCGTGAAAAGAAGTTCTGTTCATTGGTCGCTGTTTTTTCTGAAAACAAATTATACTGAAAAATATCAGCATTATAAAAGCTTTGAGGTGTTTGTAAAAAGCCCAAGGATTTCACTTGATTATCTTGCTCTTGCATCAGTTTATTTTGAATAAAATAAGGCACCGAATGTCGCAAAAAAGTTTGAAAGGGAATCATATCTGCATCAAACACCACCAATAACGGTGCCTGGATAAATTCTAAAGCGTGATTAATATTACCTGCTTTTGCCGCCTGATTACCTTCAGGCATATCAATATACATTACCTGATATTCTTCAGCCAATAACTTCACTGATGGTCGATTACCATCATCAGCAATCACAATATTAACTTTTTGATGATGGCCGGGCGTCATATTCACCGCGGCATTGATTGTCTTTCGCAATAATTCAATATCTTCATCATGTGTCACAATAATGACATCTATATCCGGCCAGACAATCTCAGGAGCAATATCAGGTAAATCTAGTTGTTGATTCTTATTTTTATCAAAGTTCACACGGAAATAAATAATAATAAACGCAGTCATATTAGACAATATTTCACTTAGCAAGAGTAATATAGCAACGACAAATGAACCAAGGTGATCATGCGATGGCAACGTGAAAAAGGTTCGCCAAATCAGGTAAATAACCGTTAATATAACCGCTAATCCATATAATACTTTTTGATGAAGTTTAAGCTGCATTAGTATCCTTGGCCTCCCGAAATACGAATCTTTTTTGAATTTGATAGCTAATCAAAAACAGGCCAAGATCAACCATTATCTTAATGCAACTAATCCAAAAAGTTGCCTGGTTTAACGCTGTTAGATAACTAAAAATTGTCGTTAATAAACCAGAGGCGACCAATTGGCAAAGAAATAATCCACTATATTTCCAAAGAGCTTGCCGAGTTTGGGTACCAAAAACGAGCTGTTTATTCATGACATAATTAAACAGTCCTGAAATGACGCGTGAAATAAGCGTTGCCCATATAATAAAATCATGAGTATATGTCATCATAAAATGTACCAACACATAGAAACTAACAATATCAATGACAAACGAACTGACACCACTAAACGCAAACTTAAAAAAGCGACTGTAAATAGCTAATGAATCATGGATAACCCTAAAATGCGACGTCGCATTATTATCCAAATACACCGTTTGAATGGGAACTTCTACAAGTTCAATCCCCGCCTTTTTAGTCGCCAATAACATATCAAATTCGAATTCATAATGGTTAGTCGGGAATGAAATTAATAATTTCACATAATTGATTGGAATAATTCGGAGTCCAGTTTGTGTGTCTTGTACTCGGATACCAGTCAATACCTTCACTAATTGATTGGTTACCAGATTACCCAATCTACTTCTTAAAGGTACTGCTTCGTCAAAAGTACGGCCACCAATAATCAACGCTTCAGGATGTTTTATAAAATTATCTTCTAAGTTTCGAAGATCACTCACTTTATGTTTCCCATCCGCATCAATTGTTGCAACACCGTTAATAAATTGATAGTGTTGCAAAAAGTATTGGAAACCAGTTTTTAATGCTTGCCCCTTCCCTTGATTACTATCGTGGTGTAGGACAACAATGCTTTGACCATACTTGGTCATAATTTGTTCAAAAATATCTTGATTTAGTGATCCATCATCAACAATAATAATCTTTTGATTAAATTTTGTTTGTTGGTGTATGTCATCTAATAAATAAATCAATTTGTCATCAGGATTAAAAGCAGGTATAAGTATACCAATGTTATAAAATTGATGTAATGTCATTTTATAATTCTAATATCTCTCTATATATTATCTGGTCAAGTAATTGTACTGATATGATTTTTGAAAGTCAATACATATACCAATTTATATTCGTAAGCATTTCTTTAGAAAATAGACCATTTTTTTGATAGCTAAAAAAATAATGACACACTAAAATATCCCGTACCTTGATATGCTATCAGCACAACAGTTACTGGATGTTTTCTAAGGAAAAATATTTTTACCAACGAAGAAAAGTGGTTAAGACAAGATAATGTCCAACCACTTTTACTTAAAATTTATTAATTATTTGTCAATATGGGTACGTTGGTAATCAGCAATTGCCTTGTACTCTGTTTGTAATTGACGAGATAGACGAATGAAAATTGGTGTCAATTCACGATAAGCCTCATAGTTATCTGGATTTGGTTGGTAAGTGTTTGCTTCACCAATCATATCACCAATAACTTCTAAGTTATCAACCAATCCCAAAGCCTTTTGTGCCATCACAGTTGCTGCTAAGGCACCTGATTCAAAGGCCTTTGGCACAGTGACTGGTTGCTCAAAGATATCCGCAGCCATTTGACGCCACAATGGTGAACGAGCAAAACCACCAGTTGCTTGGATAGCAGATAAGTCACCAACAACCTCTTCAAGTGCTAGCGATACCATGTAGATATTAAAGATAATACCCTCAAGGACAGCGCGTACCATGTGAGCACGCGTATGGTTGTGTGTCAAACCGAAGAATGAACCACGCGCATTAGCATCCCAAATTGGGGCACGTTCGCCACCTAAGTATGGGTGGAACAACAAACCGTCAGCACCAGCTGGAATCTTTGAGGCGATTTCAGTTAAGAGATCGTATGAATCAACACCTAACAATTCAGCCGTTGACTTTTCTGAATCGAACATGTTGTCACGTGCCCAACGGAAGACATCACCACCGTTATTAACAGGTCCACCAACAACCCAGTGGTCCTTATCCAAGGCGTATGTAAATGTACGTCCCTTTGGATCGATCTTTGGCGCATCTGTAACGACACGGATAGCTCCTGATGTACCAATCGTAACGGCTGCAACACCTGGTTGAATAGCGTTAACACCAAGGTTTGATAATGGACCATCCCCTGCACCATAAATAAATGGTGTATCGACATCCAAGCCCATCTCGGCAGCATATTGCGGATTCATACCCTTTTCAATTGTGTATGGATCAACAGGTTCAGGCAATTGGTCCTTAGCAACACCAGTCACTGATAATGCTTGTTCATCCCAATCTAAATTAAAGATATTGAACAACCCAGTTCCTGATGCAATTGAGTAATCCATCTTGTTAGCGCCAAATAGACGGTTAAACAAATATTCTTTAATACCCAAGTAATGAACTGCCTTGTTGTAAGTATCCGTTTGCTCATTCTTTAACCAAAGAAGTTTTGACAAAGGAGCCATTGGGTGAATTGGTGTACCAGTCTTACTATAAATCTCTTGACCAACACCGCTTGACTTCAATTGCTCTGTATACTTAACAGCACGTGCATCTGCCCACGTAATCACACGAGTCAAAGGTTTCCAGTCAGCATCAAAGGCAATCAATGAGTGCATTGCTGAACTAAATGAAACACCCAAAATTTTACCATCCTTGGCAGTACGAGTTACTTGTGCCATCGCATCAGTAAACGCTTCCCAAATTTCATCTAGATCTTCTTCAGCCATATCGGGTGCATCACGGTATAACTTATAACCTTTATTAGCACTTGCAATAACATGTCCCTTAGTATCGAATAGGACAACTTTTGTTGATGTGGTTCCTAAGTCAACTCCAATTAGGTAATCCATTATTAAAACCTCTCAAATCTAATTTTGCTTTATCACTTACTATAAGTTTATGTAAAAAACTTACATTTTGCAAACAAATTCACGAAAATTTTTTTCTACCTTGTTTCATCTGCGAGATGCTCTTCACTTGGTCGATAAACGCTGCGATTATCTAAGGCCCATTGGCGAGGTGAAAATTCACCAGGTTGGGTTTCAGCCACAGCGTTATCAAAGCTTTGCATACCAGCATCTAGTTCATCTAACTGGTGTAACACATTCGCTTCTTTGATCATCGGACGTACAGGTGAGCCATATTCCAATAAACCATGATGTGCCAAAACTGTATGCCGCAAAACAAGCATGTCTTCACTCTTTAAATCAATCTGTAACTCCGTGGCTGCTAAAACAATCTCTTCATCAACTAGCACAATATGGCCAATCAAATTACCAGCAGTTGTATATTGCGTCGCAACTGGTCCAGAAAGTTCAATAACCTTCCCAATATCATGCAATAAAGCCCCCGCATATAATAGACTAGCATTTAAATTACCATATTGCTTAACAACAGCTTGTGCTAAATGCACAATCGATAAACTATGATAAGCTAAACCACCCGCAAAGGCATGATGGTTACTTTTAGCAGCTGGGAACTGCAGAAACGCCTCACGGTACTTGCCAAGAATGTGTCGTACGATGCGTTGCCAATTGGCATTAGTAATCTGAAAAATAATTGCTGATACTTCTTCGGCCATATCTTGTTTTTTCATAGGTGCAGCAGCCACAAAGTCTGCTGCATCCTGTGGTTCACCAATTTTACTTGGTCGAATCGATAACACTTTTAATTGCGGTTTATCCTGATACGCTTCGCGTACCGCCTGAATATAGACTACCATGCCGGCAGCTAATTTGCCGACTTCTGCTTCGGTAGCATCCCATTTCATCCCCTTGATATCCATGGAACGGTCAGCTAATTGTAAAGCTAAATAACGCTTTCCCTGTTGTGTTACCCGGGCATCAACTTCTTTAAGTAATGCAAAGGTTTCAACTCGTTCATCTAATTGATAGTCCTTTAATGCTTTTGTCAAAACAACCTCCTATTGTTGATGCGTCAATTCTAAGACCTGTTCTCCTGGTGTCTTTTGCGCCGTAAAGTAAAAAATTTGTTGTTCAGATGATGCCAGATCTTTCAATACGTTCAACATGGTTTGCCGTCGTTGATTGTCAAAGTCAACAAAGGCATCATCAATCAACAGCGGTAACTTCAAAGCAGCGGCTACAGTTTTAACAAAGGCTAACCGCAATGCCACATACAATTGTTCAGCCGTTCCTTTTGATAACTGATTCACCCCTAGAATCTTCCCATCATCACGAACCACCTTGAGCAACGTCTTCGTTTGCTGAATCGTTTGATAATGATTATCGGTCAACTGACTTAAAATAACCCCTGCCTGCGTCAAAAGATTTGGCAACCGATCAGCAATGGCCGCATTCAATGCCTGCCTAATCCACTCACTACCTAGCCGATCAACAAAATACTGAGTCAATTGTTGATTCACAACGGCTACTTGGTTAGCCACCACCTGTTGCTGATGCTCGATTGTATTATCAGTTTGTAGATTTTGTAATTGTACATTGATTTCAGCCAACTTTTGATTCAACTGATTTTTCTCATCCTGAATACGCTTTAAAATGTGTTGCTGCTCGTCCGCTTCTGACTGATCATCTGGCTTAACAACAGTTTGCGCAGCTAACTCATGCAAGTCAGCATCTTTTAGTTGTTCTTCAAGCACATTTGCTTCACGCTGCAAATCATTAATATGACGTTGTGCATCACGCCGTTGCCGCAACATGGCAGCATCTTTCACACCTAGTTCTTGATACAAGTCTTGCAAAGTTTGTTGGAGATTAGCGCGTTGTAACTGTTGTTGTCCCATGGTTTCTTGCTTAATATGGATATCAGCAAGACGCTTGCGGTATTCGTCAACAGTTAAGCCTTCACCTAACCAATTTAAAGTCGCTCGTACTTTGACCAACTCTGGCATCATCGCCTGTTGATCATGAATAATTTGATTATTAGACGACATCATATCATTAATATGCTGGATATCCGCCTGGACAGCAAAAATATCGTTGGCTGACATTTGTTGGTAGGCAGCTGGTAAATCTTGTGACCCATTCAGTGTTGTTTTTGTTTGTTCTGGTCGGCGACTACCCCACCAACTAATGACTAAGACAAGCACCGCTAACAGCATACCGATCATCCAATGACCCGCCAGCAAAGCACCAATAATAATCACAACACAAATTATTGCCGCTACGACCAACCAGCGATAATCAGAATTTGCTTGCGTCGTTTCTCCTTGACCACCCAAACGAGCTTTTTGTTGCTCTGTTAATAATGGTGGTATCTGTGTCCAATGATATTTTTCCAATAATTCATTTTGAGCCTGGACAGATTTGACTTGTTGTTCAGCCAAAGTTTGTTGCTGCTTTTCTAATTTTTCTAATTGCCGTAAAGCAACGGTCGCTGATTCAACTTGTTGCTTCGTAACCGCTGTCGTTACCATCACTTCATCTAATGCGGCTAATTGTTGCCGGACACGGTCAGCTTTGTCGGCAACCGTTAAATCCAACGGTTTACCAGTCGCTTTGACTTGTTGCTTAATCTGCTGCCAACGTCGATACACCGGCACTAAGTGAACCTGTGCTTGTTGGTGACTCATCTGACCTTGGATCTGCTCTTGCCGTTGCTGTAAACTCGTTACCCGCTGACTTAGATGTTGCGCCTCTGCTTGTAACTTATCTAAAGATGGCTGTTGGCGAATCTTATTTTGTAACTGTTGGCGTTGTGTCTTTAAATTTGCCAAAGCTTGGTTGAGCTCACGATGCGCTGTTTTAGTGCTACCAAATTTTGCCGTTGCTGTTTTTTCCCAGCGATTCGCAACTTCTAACCAATTCTGAGCTCCTGGTGTTGCTAACGTCCGCAAGTATGATGCAAAGTCGTCTGGCTTTAGTGAAAAGATATTCATTAAAGCTGCTTGGTCAAAACTAAAAATTGCCAAATATAAGTCACGGTCAACTGGTCCCAATAACTTGGTCAGCATTGCTTCCGGATCAGCAAATTGTTGCCCCGTTGCGACGACTGTTAAAGTCGTTGCTGTTTGTGTTCTGCCTAAACGCTCCAGCTCGTAAAGTTGACCATCAACTTCAAATTGCATACTACCACCATATGGGCCTTTATTTAATGGCTCATAAGTGTTGATTTTACGACCTTTAGCTTGTGGAAAGCCAAATAATATATCAAATAAAAATTGATGTAAAGTCGTCTTACCGGCTTCATTTAATCCCTGCACAATTTGTAATCCCTGCACAAAATCAAATGTTTGTTCATTAAACTGACCAAATCCCACAATATGCACTTTTTTAATCCACATGATATTCATCCCCCATCTGTGCCAAGTGCAATTGTGTTTGAACTGCTGTCTGTAGCTCATGCAATGTCTGTTCATTTAAAAAATGATCTAAAACAGCGACATCCGTCACCTGTTTTAGGCCTAGTTTTTGTAATTGCTCTCGGGTAAATACATCAGCCAAGGTTTCTGACCAATAGGTCTCATCAACAGCTGGTAACGGCATCTGCTGGTCTTGCGTTTGTACCTGAATATCGTAGATAAAGAACATATCAGTAGGCTGAGCTGCCGCCACAAATTGTGCCAATAATTGTTGGTTCACAATGACTGACAGGACATTGGGGTCTTCAGTAATCAACTCTAACGTAATTAATTCAAACTCATCCTTGGCCGCAAATTGCTCGCGTACATATTGAACAACCGTACTCAAGTCACGATTTGTCCGTAAGCTTGCCGTCACCCAAGTAATTGGCGCCACCGGAGTAAATGTCGGTACTAGTTCATCACCGTCACTTTCTACCATATAATAACCTTTGGCATTAGTTTCAGTTTTATCCAATCCCTGAATACTACCCGAATAACCAATAAATGGCTTAGCTTGCAATGTCTCTCGCACATGAATATGACCTAATGCCCAGTAATCATAATGTTTGTCTTGCAGTGCTTGCAAATTAAACGGGGCATAATTTCCTGAACAGACTTCACCCACCGCACCATGATAAACACCAATATGCCAATCAGCTTGATTAGCTTTCATTGGGAATTGGGCCACTTGGTCAGTCGTAATATGCCGTTGTGTATATGAAAATCCTGAAATTGCTACCGTCTCATGATTTTGGGTCTGTAAATCATACGTAGTCACCGCTTCTGGAAACAGGGTTACATTCTTTGGAAATGTTGGTAACTGTTGCCAATCAACAACATAATCATGGTTACCAAACCCGATATATACCGGAATGTTGGCCGTTGCTAATCTTTCTAATTCTTTGACTAAATCTAATTGTGCGCGCGCATCGGGCGTGGTTGAATCAAATAAGTCACCTGCTAATACCACAAAATCCACTGCAGCAGTAATGGCATCATCCACCAAGCGATGGACGGCAGTTTCGGTTGCAGATTGTAACTTGTCAGTCAACCAATCTGGTGTCACGGATAAACCACCAAATGGATTACCCAGGTGTAAATCGCCTGCATGAATAAATTTCATTTTCCAGCCCCTTTTTGTTTTTAATTTCATTATATGGGAGTTTGACGACAAAAAAAAGAGAACGTTCTAAAAGACGTTAATACAGCAAAACAGGGTGGAACAAAATCACATGTTCCACCCTGTTTATCAATATGATGTTGGGACAAAAGTAAATGTCTCAACATTTGTTTGCTAAAAACAAATTAATTTATACGCTTATAAATTTTATAGCTTAAACGCGTTCTAAAAGTCTGAAGTCTCAATGTAACACAATTTACGACATTCCTGTCCTTCGCTTTGCTCCGGGTAAAATATCGCAAATCACGTTACACACCGGCTTCAAAACGACTTTTATCTCGCTCTCATCTCTATTATTTAATCTTGACCGTATAATTCGGCAATTGGCTTGGTAATGATATCGTTGATTTCCATCAACAATTGGTTCAATCCTTTTTCAGCTTCAAGCATCTTCTTTAGAGAATCATATTGTTCCATCTCGTTAGCAATTTCTTGCCAAGCTTTGATTTGATCCTCCGCTGGTTCATTACCTGATTGCACTGCTTGATTGATTTGTGTTTGTGCTTGTTGGAAACGAGTAAAGATAGCCTTAGCTTCTGGCTCAGCTTCGACAGCATCAATGGCATCACGTAATGTCTTATATTGCGCTGTTTCGCGTAAAGTAGTTGCAACTGCGTTAACGTCATCGTAAATATTTATCATAAGTATTTATTCCCCATCTCTTTTAGTTATTCCATTATCTCATATTTTATAGTTATTGTGGTAATAATGATTGAATTCCCGACCAAGCTTTTTGGGCACCACCTTTGACATTACTCCAGGCACTAGAAGCACCATTCTTAATATCATCACCAATACCGGAAATGTTATTAGAAATACCATTCTTCTTATTTGAAGCCCCATTTTCAGTGGCTGACATCTTCGCGCGAACACTTTTGACACCAAAGTTCGTTTGTTTTGTATTTGGCAAAACTTGTTCAAGTGTCGTTTTCATTAACGGACCAGATGTTTGCGACAAATAGGCAGATATCGTATGGTCAGCATCCGTTTCATCATATCCTGTCCATGTCGTCACAACAACATCTGGCGTATAGGCGATTGCCCATGAGTCAGTGGCATTATCACTCGTTGAATTAGTTCCTGAAACTTCAGTTGTTCCTGTTTTACCAGCCACATCATAACCACTCGGATCAGCAGCGGTTCCAGTACCATGCGTATAAACACCCATCATCATCGAAGTCATCTCATTAGCCACCCGCTTTGACCATAGACGCGTATGCTTTTCTTTGGCTTGGGCAATCGTCTTACCAGAAGTATCGACAATTTTAGTAATGAAATGGCTATCACTCATTTGACCCCCATTAGCAAAACTCGTATATGCTTGAGTCAACTCTAATGGTGTGACACCTTTTTTCATACCACCAATTGCTAATGACAAGTTCTTATCAGATTTGGCCAATGGTAAGCCAGCCTTAGTAGCTGCGTTATACCCAGCATTCACACCGATTTGATCAAGCAGCCAAACGGCCGGAATATTGTAAGAATTCTCCAAGGCTTGATACATTGGGATTTTTTCACTGGTATAATCACCATAATTTGAAGGTGAATAACCATTGGTACCAAAGCTCATCTTACTATTCTTCAGGTCAGAATCATATGAGAAACCACGTGACAATGATGGCGCATAATCCGCAATTGGTTTAATCGTCGATCCTGGTGAACGATGAGACTGGGTAGAACGATTGAATCCTCTAAAGACGTGTTCACCACGACCACCAACAACGGCACGGACACCACCAGTTTTTGCATCCATTACCACTGAAGCCGCCTGCGACCCATCACCAATTGGATTTAAGCTCTCATCGTCATAATCATTTTGCAAATTCGTTTGATCTTTTTGGTCCAAAGTTGTGTAAATCTTATACCCATTATTCAAAATGTCTTGTTCCTTCAAATCATACTTATTCATTGCTTCATTAATGACGGAATCAAAATAATAAGGATAATTATAATTTGAATTATCAACTTCATGATCGGTAGCGCCTAAGGCAAACTTTGCATTATAGTCTGCTTGCGCTTGCGTCAAATATTTCGTTGACACCATATTTTGAATGACTTGATCACGCCGCTGCTTAGCCGTATCTTCATATGTCAATGGATCATAGCCATTGGGAGATTGTAGCATCCCAATGAGCATCGCACTTTCCGACACTGACAAATCAGCTGCACTCACACCAAAATACTTTTTAGCCGCATCCTGAATACCCCAAACACCATGACCAAAGTAAGCATTGTTTAGATACATTGCCAAGATTTCATGTTTAGAATATTCTTTTTCAACTTGGACTGATAAAAATAATTCACGTGCTTTACGAATAACAGTCTGGTCCTGACTTAGGAAGGCATTTTTTACCAACTGTTGCGTTAAAGTTGACCCTCCAACCGACACATTGCTACCGCGAATTCGATACCAGATGGTAGTCAATACACCACGTGTCATTCCACGGACAGAAAAACCATGTTCCTTATAGAAATTACGATCCTCAGTAGCGATAACGGCATTTACCGCATGTGGAGAAATCTCACTAAACTTGACATACGTTCCCTTCTGTCCTGACAGACTACCTGCCTTGTTACCAGAAACATCATAGATTTCAGTAGTTGATTGGAGACGCTTTTTCAAATCAGATACATCCGTCGTCTTAGCTTCAAATGTTCCTAGCACACTGATAACTAAAATCAGCGACAATAATAACGCAATCAGCCAGCGATTGATTTGAAATCTATGCCAAAAAGGGCCAAAAGTTTTTCGCAACCACGCATAGAATGGCTGAAAAAATCGTTGGTGAAACCGAATTAACGGACCAAAAAATTTACGTAACCAATTAGTCACTGGCATCATTTTTTGATGAAACCAATTTTTTAATCCTTTAATATAATCTTTCATATTATTGCTTCCAATTATTAAATTGATCAGCTAAAGCAATTGCCGCCTCAGCTGTCGGCGTAGTGACATAAATTGTATTATGACCAGCTAATGTACCAATCACCTCTGGCATTTCCGCTGCATCAATCATCGCAGCCAAACGATTGCCATTACCTTGCGTCGTCTTTACCACAATCATAAATGACACTGGTGTGACATCGACTGCCATGTCTGAAAAGCCTTGTTCAATTTGATTGCCATCATTAGCAGCCTGATTCGTTGCATCAGCCATCACTTGATATCTCGTTTGACCATTAACATCAGGACGACGTACAATCCGTAGTTCTTTAATGTCACGTGAGACCGTAGCTTGTGTGACTGCAATACCTGCATTTTGCAAACGATGTAAAATTTCTTCTTGAGAATCAATCACATTACGTGCCAAAATTTCAAGAATCATTGCTTGTCGTTCTTGCTTTTTTAAAGCCATGTTTCATTCCTCTTTTTTCACTCAATCATGATGACTAATCGTTACTGTCACCACTGGTACTATTCTATCATAATCGACTATTTCACTTAACTCTGCCTTTAGTAGACAAAATTATCAATCATTATTATAGGTAAAAAAGTCGAAGTTTTCCGATACACGGAATGAACTTCGACCCTTTTAATAGTTAATATATTTTAATTACATTTCTTGTGGTGCTTTTACACCCAACAAACGTAGTGATTCAGTCAAAACATTTGAAACAGCCGTTACTAATGCCAAACGTGCGTTTAATTGGTCATCTTCAATCAAGATTTTTGAATTAGCATAGTACTTATTGAAAGTACGGGCCAAATTCAATGCATACTTCGCAATCACTGATGGTTCACGATCACGCCATGCGCGGCGAACAGTATCACTAAAGTTTGCAACTAACTTTTCAGTTTCCCAAACTTGTTCATCATCAATTGACAAGTTAGTCAAATCTAACTCAGGCTTACCTGCCTTACGCAAAATTGATTGCGCACGAGCATTTGTATACTGTACATATGGACCAGTATCACCTTCAAAGCGAACCACTTCTTCCAACTTGAAATCAAAGTCACCCAGACGTTCATTCATCAAATCATGGAATACAACCGCACCAGTTCCAACTTCATGAGCAACTTCTGCCTTATTAGGTAGATCTGGATTCTTTTCGTCAATTTGAGCAGTTGCCAATTTAACAGAATCAGCCAAAACGTCCTTCAATAGAACAATACGGCCAGAACGTGTTGATAATTTCTTACCATCAACAGTAATCATACCAAATGGGATGTGTTCAATATCATTTGACCACTCGTAACCCATCTTATTCAAGACCGCCTTCAATTGCTTGAAGTGTTCACGCTGTTCACCACCAACCACGTATAGTGACTTAACAAAATTGTAGTTGTTCTTACGGAAAATAGCAGCAGCTAAGTCACGCGTCATGTACAAAGTTGCCCCGTCGGTACGTTGGATCATTGCAACGTTCAATCCTTCGTCTTCCAAATCAACTACTTGTGCACCTTGTGATTCAACAAGTAATTGCTTTTCCTTAAGGGTATCGATTACATCGTCCATCTTGTCATTATAGAAAGCTTCACCGTTAAATGAATCAAAATCAATATCTAGGTCATTATATAATTCCATGAATTCTTTCAATGATTCTTCACGGAACCATGACCATAGTCCATGTGCTTCTTCATCACCATCTTCAAGCTTCTTGAACCAGGCACGACCTTCATCGTTCAATTCAGGTTGTGTCTCAGCTTCCTTATGGAAACGTACATAGTACTTTACCAATGTGTTGATTGGATCAGCTTTCACTTCTTCTTCTGATCCCCAACGCTTATAAGCTGACATCAACTTACCAAATTGTGTTCCCCAATCACCTAAATGATTGATTTTAATTGGTTGATAGCCGTTTGCTTTGGCAATTTCAGCTAAAGAGTTTCCAATAACTGTTGAACGCAAGTGACCCATTGACATTGGCTTAGCGATGTTAGGTGATGACATATCAATTGTCACATGACCTGCTTCACCATCAGTGTTATGACCATAGTCATCTTGACGTAGCACTTCAGCTAATGTTTCAACACCAAAGTTGGCTTGATCCAAAAAGAAATTAACATAAGGTCCAACAGCCTTGACTTCTTTAAAGCCGTCAGTTGCAATTTCTGACACAATGTTACTTGCAATTTGTTGTGGTGCCATGCGACGTTCTTTGGCTAGTAAAAATGCTGGAAAAGCATAATCACCCATCTTAGTATCCTTAGGCACCTCAATTTTTGAAAGAATCGTTGCTTTATCCAATTCAGGAACAACTGCAGCAATTGTTTCGGCAATTTGATTCTTGTAGTCCATTAAGCTTTGTCTCCTTTGGCATTATCATCCGCTTCATCATCATCTTCTGATGGACGAGGTGCAGGGTTATCAGTCTTTACTAAGATTTTAGCGTCTGACATACGCAATACTGCACGATGATTATATTCGTTTACGGTCGCATCATCTTCAGGATTATTTTCCGTAATAACCACTAGGACTGAATGCTCATAAATTTTTTCAACGATTCCTTTGAAGTCATGCTCAAAATTAGCAAACTTCTTACCGGCGACGAAATCACCGATATCAAATTCTGATGTATTTTCTGCTGGTTCTTTAGCCATGATAGTTTCCCCTTTACTTTTATAACTGAGGTTTTTTATTTATTAATAGTTGGCCGCAATAACGACAATTCTATAAATTATAACAAATTTCTAGCCTAAAGACTAGAACTCTAATTCGGAAACAATCCGATTTGCCACTGCCCAATCATTTTCATATGGTGTATCGACACCGTCTATCTTTTGATATTCATCCAATCCTTTAGCTGCTAAGACGACAACATCGTCTGAACCAGCTGCCTGGATTGCTGATGCAATCGCTTTTGTACGGTCTAATTCGCGATAGATCGTTACTTTCGGATTAGTGATTGCCGTTTGGATCTCATCAGCAATTTTTGCTGGATCCTCATACTGTGGATCATCACTCGTCAGATAAACAACGTCGGCACCCTCACTAACGGCTTTTCCAATACCAGGACGACGTGAGACACCCTTGTTACCTGGCGCTCCCACAACAATCGTTAATTGATTGACCGATTCATTTTGGCGAACAAACTGCAATAAGGCCGCAATTGACGCATAATTATGGGCATAATCGACGTATATTGTCCCGTGTTCTTTGGTGTTTAAAACCTGCATCCGTCCGGGAACTTTTACCGTTTCGAGCCCTTCGGCCATTGCTGGTGCATCCGCATTAACCAAACGCGTTGCAATCATTGCTGCTAACGCATTACTTTGATTAAAATCACCAGGCATATCTAAAGTATATTCCCCATTAATATGTAAGTGTTCGGCTTGTTGACCCACCTCACGAACTTTAAAGACACTGCCATGTAAGTTGGCATCAGTCGCTTCAAAGTAAACATCCGCTTTGGGAGAATCAGCATCTTCTTGCCCATACAACCAAATACCATCACGAGGAACCGTTAATTCAGCATGTTCGATCAATTCCCCAAAATGATCTGTATCAACATTCAAAACCACCTGTTCTGAATGATCAAATAACATCATTTTGTGTTGGATATAATCTTCAAATGTTGGATGTTCGTTTTCACCAATATGATCTGGACTAATATTTAAGAAAATACCAACATTGAAATGAAGGCCATAAACGCGGCGCATTTTAAATGCCTGTGATGATACTTCCATCACCATATGCGTCATACCATTATCAACCGCCTCACGCATCCAACGGAACAAATCTACTGATTCTGGCGTTGTTAAGTGTGCCCGATAATGAGATTCTGGATTATTACCCGTAATAACTTGTAAAGTTGAAGACAACGCAACCTTATCATGTGTATACGCACGCAAAATTTCATATGCCATATACGCCGTTGATGTCTTCCCTTTGGTACCAGTTATACCAATCAAAGCTAAACTATTTTGTGGATATTGGTAATAAGCCATCGCAATAATACTCATGGCCGCTGGTACATCATCTGCTACCCAAGTTGGTAAATTAGTATCATGCTTAAAGTTAGCCGGAGCAACGATTGCAGTAACGCCCTTTTCGATGGCATCGGTTAAGTACGCAGCTTTAAAATTCCCCTTAATAAATAATAAGGTACCTGGTACAACGTCATTTGAATTATAAGCTAAATGTTGTATCTCACCATCAAATTCTGGTGCTGATACTAATAAATCTTGATCAGCTAATAACGTTGTGATGTTATCTGCAGTGAGTGTCATCAAACTTAGTCCTCTTTTCTGATTATTCGTTAATTATTTTAATTCGCCAGCTTGTTGTAATTGATTCTTCATTTTAATAGCTGCCCGACCACGATGTGCGTAATGCACACGTGCTGGCATATCAATTTCTGCCAGGGTCAGCCCATTTTTAGTTTCTAACAACTCATCTAATCCATTTCGATTACCACGTGGTGTCTCAGTAAGCGTCACACCACCCTTACCTTGTGTGGTATAAATGATATTTTGTGGTGTGATCACCACAAAATCTGCCAACAAATGAGCCTCGCGCGATGCACCAGTTGGCAATTGTTGTAGTACATACTGATTAATTTCATCATCGCCACGTAACTGATGAGCCCTAAACTCGCGCATGGTCGTTACCCCAAAATGATCCGGAATGGCCGGGATAAATAGCGCCGAATCATCGGCTAAAACATACTCATCTGGCAATAAATTATGGATCGTTTGCGCTTTGACGAGCGCATTAGCAGCCATATCATCAGTGGTTTCTGGTGGAAACGTTATTTCATCAATCAACTGACGATAATTAATACCTTTTAAACCTAGTACAGCCAGATAACTAACCATTTCGTCAGTTTTATGGGTGTTATTTGAGGCAATAACAAATCGTTCAATCATGTTAAATACCGTCCTCCTTTTCGATAGCCCGTAATGTATAAAATGAACCTGTAACTACAATTAATGACTTTGACGACTCACGAACTTGTCGCGCTAACGAAATAGCGGCTGTAGAATCATCAGCAATCTCAACGTCCACATTGCTCATCATCACAATTTTGGCTGCCAACTCATCAGCTGACATCGCATTTTTGGCATCAGGTGTCACCGCAATGATCGTTGATACATAAGGAAGCAATTCATCCAACATATCCATATGATTTTTACCTTTGATCAGGCCCAAAATAACAATCGGCTTAAAAGGTAAATGCCAAGAACGAATAGCGGCAACCAAACTTGAAATACCGTGCGGATTATGAGCACCATCATAAAGAATATTATGGGTGCTATCAAACTCCATCCGGCCCGTGATTTTAACATGCGCTAATGCTTCGGCAACTGTCACATCTGACAAAGTAATTCGCTTATTCTTTAAGATGGTGACGACCTGCAAAACGGTACTTAAATTATTTGCCTGATAAGCACCCGTTAATGATAATTTCAAACCTTCTAATTGGTCGGCATTAACGATCAGCCCTTCTGGTGATGAGCGCATCAATGTAATTTGTGGCTTAGGATACGGATTCCAAACTGCCCCGACTGCTGTTGCTTTATCACGAAGTGTTTTAAAAACTTCAACATCTTGTCCAGGATAATTGACTACTAAACTGCCTGGCTTAATCGCCCCAGCAACATTCTCTGCAATTTTAAGCACATTATGCCCCAGCATGGTCGAATGATCATCGGAAATTTTCGTAATCGCAACAATCAATGGCTTTTCAACGACATTCGTCGCATCCCCAGTACCACCTAAACCAGCCTCAATAATAGCAAAGTGAACTTCTTGTTTCGCAAAATGGCATAGGGCAATCAGAGTCCACATTTCAAATTTTGTTAATGTTTTTTCATCGCCACCGTGATTTTTAATTTCAGTCATAATACGCTTATAGTGAAACATCACTTCTTTTTCACTAATCATCTGACCATTAATCATCACAACTTCACGATCTGACAAAATTGCTGGCGTTGAAAAATGACCCACTCGATAACCGGCAGTCGTTAATATTTTACTCAACATCACACCAGTCGATCCTTTACCGTTTGAGCCAACAATATGAATAACCGACAAACGGCGCTCAGGATGACCAAGCCAATTTAAAATTTCCTTCAACATGCCGACCCGACTATGTTGACTGGGCAATACTTGCCAATCATCACCCAAACTCTTTTCAAATTGTCGATATGTTTCAACAGTGCCCATATGAAAACCAGTCCTTCATCTTTTATGTCGACCAAGCGACTCTCTAAAGCTTTATTCTATCATATATCATTCTTACTCGGCGGCGCATTATTGATAATTATTCGCTAAACGCAGCCATCCCGTAAAAAAAGTACCAAGAAATCTCCACATGGTTTTCCTTAGTACTTATCAAAAACAATTAATCTTCATGTAACGTAATTGGCGTTGCAACTAACGTATTCTCTGCAATATCATCAATGTTTGCAACGATATCAATATGCTGTTTATGGTTAACGAATGTGACTGGGGCATCCCCACCATATTCACCATCTAAATTAATCATAATTTTGTCATTTTTAGTCGATGACACTTCCACTTTTTCAGATTTCACATAAATCAAATTTGGATTATTAACGTGCTTTCCTTTCAGCACTTCGGTAATCAAATTCAAAATCTCAGCAAATTTTGTTGTTTTAACGATCAACAAAGTAAATTTACCATCATCTAGCTTAGCGTCTGGCACAATCTGCTCAAAACCACCAACGGAATTAGTTAATGCCAAGAAGAACATGGCTGATTTACCATTAAATTCACCATCATCATACTTAACATGGATGTCCATTGGTTTGATGCTAGTCAACATCTCAGCTCCCTTAACGACATAAGCTAAGTAGCCGTACATTGACTTTAACTTAGAAGGCACTGAATATGTTAACTCTGACAATGAACCACCAGCAGCAATATTGATAAAGTACGAATCATTCGCTTGGCCAATATCCATCTTGGCTGCCTTCCCCTTCAGAATAACTTTAGCAGCTGCTAAAGGATCCTCACGTGGAATACTCAATGCACGTGCATAATCGTTAGTCGTTCCAGCTGGGATAATGGCTAACATTGGTCGCTCATCTAATGGAGCAATCCCGTTAACAACCTCATTAATCGTTCCATCACCACCTGCCGCAACTAACAAATCAAAGCCTGCTTTGGCAGCACGTTCTGCTTCCATCATTGCTGAGTTTGGTTCAGGAGTCGTTGCATAGGCGCTGGTCTCATAACCGGCTTCTTCATACACAGCCAAAATATCGACCAAGTCACGTCGAATAGCTTCACGTCCAGAAGTTGGATTATAAATAATGCGTGCTCTTTTCATTCTATCTCGCTCCTAAGTTTTAATATATGTATGAAACCAGAGTAGACTATACTACTCTGATTCCGATAAGAGAAAATTACTCTCTTTTTAAATGTGTTTCCACTGTTTTTTTACTCAGGTTTACGGGCTTGCAAACCAGCCATCAATAATTTGTTAACAACTGCTGGATTAGCACTACCCTTGGTTTGCTTCATAATTTGACCAACCAAGAAGCCAACGGCACGATCTTTTCCATTATGGAAATCAATAATTGATTGCTCATTATTATCCAAAACTTCATCAATCATTGGTGTCAATACTGCTGGATTAGATAGTTGCTTAAGACCATTCTTCTCCACAAATTCAACTGGGTCATCACCCTTAGTAATTGCTTTGAAGACCTTCTTGGCCATCTTTGTTGAAATTGTACCATCATCAATCAACTTGATCATGTCAGCTAAGTGAGCTGGTGTTAATGGGGTTTCTTCCAAATCAGCTTGTTGCTCGTTCAAGAAGGCATTAACATCACCCATTAGGTAGTTAGCGGTACGCTTTGGATCCGCACCAAAACTAACGGTTTCATCAAAGAAGTTTGCCATGGCTAGCGTTTGTGTTAAGACTTCTGAATCATAAACTTCCAAACCAAGTTCATCGACATAACGTGCCTTACGGGCTTTAGCTGTCTCTGGTAACTTTGCTTTAACTTCATCAATCCAATCGTCCGTGACGTGGATTGGCGTCAAATCAGGTTCTGGGAAGTAACGGTAGTCATCAGCTGTTTCCTTAACACGCATCAAAACAGTTTCACCAGTTGCTTCATCAAAGCGACGAGTTTGTTGCTTGATTGTACCACCAGACATGTAAATCTTGGCATGGCGGTTTTCCTCAAATGCCAGCGCCTTACGCACATAGTTAAATGAGTTCAAGTTCTTTAACTCGACTTTAGTACCATATTCACTTGAACCAACTGGGCGAATTGAAATATTGGCATCGACACGCATCGAACCTTCTTCCATCTTCACGTCAGAAATTCCTGTAAATTGGATAGCTTGACGTAATGCTTCTAGGTAAGCATAAGCTTCATCAGGTGATGAAATATCAGGTGCACCAACAATTTCAATCAATGGTGTTCCTTGACGGTTTAAGTCGACATATGAATAACCATCTGTACCGTGGGTATTCTTTCCAGCGTCTTCTTCCACGTGTAGTTCAGTAATACCCACACGCTTCTTTTGACCCTCAAATTCAATCTCTAGCCAACCATTACGACCAATGGGTTGTTGTTGTTGGGTAATTTGGTAAGCCTTGGGATTATCAGGATAGAAGTAATTCTTTCGATCCCAGTGCAAATCACGTGTAATATCAGCATTCAATGCAAGTGATGCCATCATACCATATTCAATGGCACCCTTATTAGCCTGTGGCAAAACCCCAGGATATCCCCAGTCAATAACATTGGTATTGGCATTAGGCTTAGAACCATATTGTACTGGAGAAGGTGACATCGCCTTAGAATTAGTCTTTAGCTCAACATGGACTTCTAGTCCGATCGTCGTCTCAAAATTTGGCACTGCCATTAATCCTTACCTCCTGGTACTTTTTCGAATAGACGTGTTGCTTGCTCATAAGCATACGCAGCACGATAAATGGTCTCCTCTTGGTAGCGGTTTGCTATCAATTGCATACCAACTGGCAATCCATCAACAAAGCCTGCTTGTACTGACATACCTGGCAATCCAGCCATATTAACAGGAATCGTCAAAACATCATTCATGTAAGTGACTTCAGGATCATCTTGGTTAGCGCCAAAGTCATAAGCAACATTTGGTGCAGTTGGTGCCGCAATCAAATCATAATCGGCAAAGACTTTTTGGAAATCATCATTCATTAGCGTACGTACTTGTGCAGCCTTCTTGAAGAAAGCATCATATGAACCAGCTGAAAGTGAGTATGTTCCAAGCATAATACGACGCTTGACCTCGTCACCAAAGCCTTGTGTACGTGTTTGTACGTATAGGTCTTCCAAACTTTTGACGTTTTCTGGACGCGTACTATAACGGATACCATCAAAACGTTGCAAGTTTGATGATGCCTCAGCAGAAGCTAAGATATAGTATGCAGCAACACCATACTTTGTATGTGGCAATGAAACTTCATCAACTGTTGCGCCAAGTTCACGTAATTTGTCAATACCGGCACGAACAGTTGCTTTAACACCTTCATCCACACCAGCAGCAAAGTATTCTGTTGGTACGGCAATCTTCAAACCAGCGATATCGCCATCCAAATGAGCTGCAAAATCAGGAACCGCTTGGTCTGAAGACGTTTGATCGTTGTCATCATGACCAGCCATGGCAGCTAATACAGTGGCATTATCCTTGACACGACGCGTAAAGACACCAACTTGGTCAAGTGATGACGCAAAGGCAATCACTCCCCAACGTGACACACGGCCATATGTTGGTTTCATTCCAACAATCCCATTGAAGGCAGCGGGCTGACGGATTGAACCACCTGTGTCAGTTCCTAATGCGAATGGTACTTGACCGGCGGCAACTGACACAGCTGATCCACCCGAAGAACCACCAGGGACTTTTGTTTGATCCCAAGCATTCTTAGTTTGCTTATAGTATGATGTTTCAGTTGTTGAACCCATGGCAAACTCATCCATGTTTAACTTACCAACACCAACGGCGCCTTGTTCACGCAAACGTGAAACGACCGTTGCATCATAAATTGGTTTAAAGTCTTGTAAAATTTTTGATGCGGCCGTTGTCGTCACATCCTTCGTAATCAAGTTATCCTTAATTCCATATGGAATTCCAGATAGTACATTATCTGGATCGATACCTGCTTCATCAATGGCAGCAGCCTCAGCTAAAGCCTTTTCTGACATAGTTGCTAAAAATGCATCATATTTTGCATCAGTTTGCTCAATATTTGCTAGTGTTTCTTTAACTAAGTCAACTGATGTAATTTCTTTGTTTACTAGTTGTTCATGCAACTTTTCGATATCTGTATGCAAAAAATCCATTAACCTTCAGCTCCCCCATTAAGAATTGCGGGCACTTTAATCAAAGTACCTTGGTGTTCTGGTGCATTGTTCAATAATGCTTCTGATTGTTGTGCGTTAACCGCCACATCATCTCGTAATACTGTTTGCATCTCAGTCACAGAGTATGTTGGTTTCACATTTTCTGTATCCACCTCGGCTAATGTTGTCACAATATCAAATATTTTACCTAAATGATCTGTAAACATATCAGCTTCTGCATCCGTTAAAGCTAACTTTGCTAAGCTAGCCACATGTTCAACTTCTTCACGCGTAATTTGCTCGTTTGCCATGTTAATTCCTTTCATGCTTTAATATAGCTATTTTACCAAAAGTTTTTATATTTAGTATACGTCATCTGATAAATTCACTTGATTCTCGTGAACAATGAACCTTAGACCCTTTGGATAAAAGTTTTTCATTTGACGATTGACTAGCTTACCAAAGCCAACCCCATTACCATTTAACTCTAATAAATACCAACCATTTGTTAAATCACCTATAGATGATGGTAGCATGAATGTGTCGCCGTGGACATATTGACGCCATTCTTCATCGTTTAATTGATAGCGTTGCGTAAACGTATTGGGATGTAAGGCCAAAGCCAAAGCCAAACTAGGCTCAAAGCGCTTCTTCTTAAAAGTTCCCAAATGCAACCCAGCTCGTAATACCTGGATGCCTTTTAATTCTGGCGTGCCTGTTGGTGCTGCATAAAGTTGATCACCAAAAGCTAAAAGAACGCCTGGTTGATAACTTGGTAAGAATTTTTGTTGAAAGTCGTCCCAATATTGTCGCTGATCAGCCGTTAAATTAGTTTTAGTCAATTTAGGTTCCTTAACTGTTGATTCATCCTCTGGCTGATACTGCAACTTTGCCATGAAATGCCCTTCACCAGCCACGAATTGTGGGAACAAACGCACAGCCTTTACTAACTCAGGATTGCCATCCGCCCATTCTGGGTGACCATCTGACATGCCGTCATGCTTTGGTACATCAACCAAGTGTAAACCAGGATAAGTTGCTAATAACCATGCAATGATTTGTTCGTCTTCTTCAGGAGCGAACGTACATGTTGAGTATACTAGTGTCCCACCTGGCTTTAACATTTTCATGGTTTCTACTAAGATTTCTCGCTGACGAGTTGCATTTTCTGCTGGATAGTCCGTATGCCAATAGTTGATTGCCTCAGGATCTTTACGGAACATCCCCTCACCAGAACAAGGTGCATCTAACACAATGCGATCAAAGTATTGTGGAAATTTCTTTGATAGTTCTTGTGGTGAGTGATTAGTCACCAATGCATTTTGGACCCCGAAACGTTCAATATTTTCGCTTAAAATTTGCGCCCTCTTACGAAAAATCTCATTCGATACCAATAATCCTTGTTGTTGCATAAAAGAGGCCAAGTGCGTTGATTTGCCGCCCGGTGCAGCTGCTAGATCAAGCACCCTCTCACCAGGTTGTGGTTGCGCGATTTCTCCTACTAATTGCGCAGATGGTTCTTGTGAATAAATCACACCCGTTGTATGGTCAACTGAATGACCTTTCGCAACACCAAAGTAACCCCAGTCACCCCAAGGCACTTGCCCGTTTGTGGGTGTATCATACAATTGCTGATTAGCTTTTAATGGATTGACTCGAAAAGCCTTCACAACTGGCTGATCAAATGCTGCAAAGAATTCATCTGCATCATCGCCCATTAATTGACGGTACTTCGTCTGATAGTCTTTAGGTAACTCCGCCATTTCATAAACTCCTTGTCCTATATAATAATTTTATTCTACACGTTTTTTTACTATTCAAAAAGATGTTTTTCAGGCAACGAAAATAAGGACGCTGCAAGAGCTCAAAATTACAATCAGCCGTCAACCTGCCCACACTTACTGGGTAGATTGACGGCTGAAAAATATATTTTGTTGTTCTTTTAAATAATCTGCTCTAAGTACTTGACCAAGCCATCTTCCTCATTAGTATACGAGGTAATGTCATTAGCAATCGCCTTTAGATCTGGATTGCCATTTTTCATGACAATGCCATGCGTGGCATAATCGATCATTTCGTAATCATTCATGCCATCACCAAAGGCATAGACATCATCCTTATCAATATCAAAAGCACGTTGCATAATCTGCAATCCTGTATCTTTCGCAACCCCTGCTGGCACCACTTCTAGTACCGGCGAATCAGCACCCCAGGTATTAACTGTCACACGGTCTGCACCGTAACGATTGGTCACATATTCTTGGATAAGTGCTTGATGATCGCTATTTTGTGCTTCAATCAAGATTGAATTGATATTCGTGGTCAAACTTAAACGGTCTAACATGTGGTAAGTGTCAGTCGTTTGCGGAAAGAAAAACGCTTCATTAGGATTTTCCGGTGCTATGCGACTATTAGTCCAAACATCCGCCCGACTTTCAGCAACCACTGATTTGATAGCCATATCAGCCGCATTTTCAATTAAATCGAAAGCAATTTCACGGTCAACTTGGTAAGAATAAGCATGTTCCCACATTTGATTAGGAATTTCACCAAGTGATCCATTGAAATTAATCATTGGGGATTTTAGCCCCAGTTGTTGATAAATGTCCATTGATAGCCGTACTGGACGTCCCGTAATGATTGCCACGACATGACCAGCTTGTTGCATTTTTTGAATGGTCTGACGTGTTTTAATAGAAATATTTCCGGCATCATTTAAAGTTGTCCGATCCAAATCAATGCCAACTAATTTACGTCCCATAACTATACCCTCTTTTATTTTCTCTTATTGCCTACAATCTTGATTATTGACATTTACTTACTAGTAACCACTGGTACTAATAATTGGCTATGCTTTGTATCAATTGTATAAGTAATATTTTGATTACCGCGCACAGTCATTTCAAAATCGGTACCATAAATCACAATTCCTAATTGATGACCAGCCGTTAACTGATACAAGGTTGGTTGCAAAGTCAATGTTAAATCAACATATTCATCAGGACGCAAATCATTCACACGCCAAGCATTTTCACGATTTTGCATATTGATATGACCAATCGTGATCATTTTATTAGGTGTTGATTTTGCTTGTTCGAATTCAACTAACGGCGTTGGCTGCCAATTGACACCACGGTCAATTTGGCTTCCCTGTGGAACAGGTTTCTTCGTTAAACGACTAGCATCACCATAATCCACTAACATCGCACTGACTAACCCCACATTAGTTGACGATTTAATTCTTAATTGCAGCGATACTTCACCATCAATCAATAAGTCTTGTTTTTGTTTTGGTTGTGAAAAGATAACACGTGAATGATCAAGCTCATGATTGTCACGATCAATCATTAATGAACGCCAGTGATCATAGTCTTTACTATACGATTCATAGGCGACTTTCGTTTGTCGATCTGTGTAACTAACCGGCGTTTGAACATTTGCTAAGGAAATTTTCGTAGGGGTCGTCGTGCCCCAGCTTTGACGAGTTTCCCAAGTTTCAGGTGTTTGGTTACTTTGCCAAGTCAAATCTGGTAATTGCGCAACAGCATCATTTTCAATACCATACAGCTTATGGCTCAACCACAGATTCATTTGATCACTAAAGTCTAATGAACGATTGTTATTGATATAGATATGTTGTCCTTGATGTAGATATAATTTCTTAACAATATCAAGTTCTTGTAGTTTTTGATAGAGGCGGAATACTTGTCGTGGCTTAACGTTCCAATCGTTCAAGCCGTGAACCATCACAATATCGGTTTTCATATTGGGCACATTTTTTAGATAATTACGCGCATCCCAATAAGTATTATAATTGCCTGTCGTGCGGTCCATATCTCTAACGGTTTGCTTCTGGAATTGCTCCCACTGTTCCTTTGTCCGATGCCAATCACCTGCGTCTTGCATCCGTGAATAGACTAATTCTGCTAAAACATCCATGTCTTCGCCAGGAAAGCTACCGGGCGCAATCACAAGCCCATTATCACGGTAGTATTGATAATAATCTGAAATAGCTGCTTCAGAAATTACCGTTTCTAATCCCGCAACACCCGTGGTTGCCACAGCAGTCGCTAAGGTTCCTAAGTATGACTTACCTGTCATCGCCACTTTGCCATTTGACCAATGGGCCTTGATTGTCACACCGCTTTGACGATCAACGAAGGCTTGGCGATTACCTGCCAACCACTCCACAACTGCCTGCATACTAACCACTTGCTCAGGTGAACCGGTATCTTGCATACCATCTGAATAACGAGTCCCAACCCCTGAAGAATATGCCACAGCAAATCCACGAGATAAGAAATAATTATTCAAATCCACGTGTGATTTTGGATAGAAGGTTTCAGTTGCTTCCGTTGTTTCGCCGGTTTGTTCATGGGCGGTCAATTCTTCCGGTGCACTAGGCTCATATGCAACGTCCTCGTATGTTAAATTATTAGGAATTTTGCGTTGTAGTGGTTGATTAACATCGTGCATTTTTTTGTCACTAACTACATCATTTGTTCCCTGGTAGTAAGGGGATGCCGTAAACAAAGTTGGCACCTTTTGTGCTGTTGTTGGACGAATAATATCGACACGAACAAAATCTTTTACACCATCTTTATCCGTATCTAAATCCGTTTCAACATAGACAACTTCCTTAATTAATTGGTTGGTGTCAAATGTTGCTAACGCCTTACCATTAAAGAACACTGTCTGATTAGTTGGCTTGAGATACTGATGACTGACTAATTCATCAATAAATTGTAGACCACCTTTGGTATGCGTCGTTAACAGATCATACCATGCATTTAACACATCATGAGTCGACCAGTCCCCATCCTTACTAAATAACGGTAATCCAATTCTGTTTACTGCTTGTACAGAATCAGCTAAATTATAGTCAACTGATTCTTCAAAATTGAGTAATTGCAAAGCAATGGCATCAAATTCTTGATTGGTGACTTGTTTATCCGTTGCAAAAAAAGCGGCTAAATCTTGTTGTTCGTTGACCATATAATCATCAAACTTTGTTGTCACCGCAGTTGATTGCGCTGCTTGTTCTAACAGTGCTTGTAATAGTGGCACACTCCCCTTTGAAATGGCGGCTTGGATTTTTTCATCATAAAAACCAATCAACGCCAACTCATTAATTTTCTGTTCGAAAGTTCTTTTGATAACACCAAATTGATTTATTTTCATATTTCACTCTCCATTTCAGTGTTTCCATTATAACAAAGATTAAAACACAGTGAGAACTTGAGAGCGTGACACAAGTCGGTGTACAAATTGTGTTACATTAATGTTTAAACTTCTTAGTAAAAAACAGGGTTTGGAACAAAATAATCATTCCAAACCCTGCTTGCTATAAATATATTAGTTACCAGTCTATAAACTACTTGATTGTAACGTCAGTCTCGTCGCCATCAATCGTCAAAGCCTTACTTTGATCACCTGTTAGATAATCATTATCACCTTGGTCAGCACCGTTAGCATAAATACTACTATCTTGGTTAACAACCTTAATACCTGGTAGGTGGCTTTCACGTAAGACAACTTCTTGATTATCACCCTGCACATGGCTAGCTTGTTTCAACGTTAAATTGCGTGCCTTCAAATAGGCATCCCCGCTGTCCACATGTATCGTATCCGCCGTCACATCTTGTAAGCGGTAATTACCAGCATCGCCTTGCATATTAATCTTTTGGGCGGTCAATTTTGTTAAACGTACACCACCATAATTATTATGAACTGTCACATTCTTGGCGGACACATCCTGTGTTTTCACACCACTACCTTCAGTATTAATGTTTAAGTCATCCAAATTAACCTTATATGGGACCGTCACAACAGCAGTCTGATCTGATTCTTTAAAACCAAAAACTGAATTTTTTGGCTCACGTAAGGCCAACTTCAATTCATTATTGACGGTACTTAAATCAGCGTTACCATCAAGATACTTGCCTGATACTTGCCATTGATTCCCCCGGACGATTCTCACATATGAATTCGCGCCACTATCAATTGTAACTTTTTTAAAATCTTTATTATTAAATGTTTTGTTAAGACTGTGTGTTTCGACAATCTTGGGACCATTATCCCAAGTAAATGACGTCTTAGCACCGGTTGATAGTCCAGTAATCACCAAGGCACCACCAACAAGCATCATACTACCACCAGCCATGAGTGTTGTTTTTAATCCCATTTTATTGTGCCTCCTTTACGTGATTTTTGCCTAAGTAACGATGGCCAATCCACTTCACAAATTGTACCAACATTTCAAATAACCAACGAGTCAAGCGCCAAACGATTGGTGCAAAGAAAACAACTAGACCGGTTAACAACAGACCACCACCGATAAATAGTAATCCAGTTGGCACAGACTGCCACAATAAAATAATACCGTTAACGAAGGCAAACAAACCACCAGCTAAAGTTCCGATAATCCCAACATAAATACCAAAGATAATTGCCAGGAAACCAATAAAGGCACCAATTAGTGCGAGTACTAATCCAATTGCCACGGGAATTAAAATTGGTGACGCAAACAACCCCAAAACAATTAACCAGATTAAGGTCACGCGGTTTTTTGTTCGTTTGCTAGTTGGCATATCTTCATCTGCTACTTCATCACTTTCAATGAAATATTCAATTTTTAATGAGCGCGCAAATTGCTTTGGTGAACCATACTTTTCTTTAACTTCTTCCATCGTATAGCCAGCATCTAACATTTGCTCTTCATAAAACTGTAGTAACTCTTCACGTTCATCAGCAGGAATATCATTCAAATATGATCTAACTGCTGTTAAATATTCTTTAATCATCACTTTCCTCCAATAATGAATCCACTGCTCCACGGAAATCTACCCATGCTTGACTGATTTCATTTAAATGGGTCACACCTACTTCAGTAATGTGGTAATAACGCCGATTGCGACCTTCAAATGGCTTATCATATATTTCTAAATAGCCATCACGTTTTAATCGTCTTAAAACAGGGTACATCGTTGATTCACTGACGCCCAATAATTCTTGCATCGCCTTAGTAATAATATAACCGTATGTATCTTCCTTGGTTAATACGGCCAATACAGAACCATCGAGTACCACCGTTGGTACTTGAATATTCATGGCTGTTCTCCTTATTTCTCAATGTTATATCTTGTATACCATTATATTATATGACGTATAATGGTATGTCAACAATAAAGATTATAATAATTGCCGTTTAAAGAAAAAAGCAACCAAATTCATGAAGAATTCAGCTGCTTAGTGTTTAAGCTATTCAATTAAATAATTCTGCTATTAGCATCATGTAACAACTAACCAAATTAACCTTTCATTTCAAGACTAAAAAGATAAGAAGTTATTTTTATACTACCAATGACCTCAATTATTAATCGTTCTTCTTAAATTTACCCATAAAGTCTAAAACAATTAACATTAGTACCCAAAATATGACAGAAACACTAACAGCATTAGTAATGCTTTGCTCATAACCTATTAAATTAGTAAAAAAATAATACGAAAAACCAAATATTATTGTTTCTAAATCAAGGCGTAAAAATTCACGCACCCATTTACTCATATATCGTCCCCCCCTCATTAAACCTACAGTGTTTAAATTAGCTAGCTGTCAATTCAATTATCTTGTTATGATAATGCTCTGAATAAGTCAAAACACAAGCTAAGATATTATCACCTTCTTCTGTTGACAGTATAACATTAATTAATTCTCCCATTTCAATATGCATAACAACTTTGTTTTTGGGACCATGCTGTTGGTCAATGTATTGTAATATCTTTGATTCTGCTTTAGGATCTGAAGTTAATTCAGCAAGACAGTCATGTAAGTCAAAATTATTGTCGACCATAATTGAAATACCACCTCCTCACAAATCTACAAAAAAGTAGCTGAATTCTTTAAAGAATTCAGCCACTTGATTTATAGTTTATTTGATTAAATCATTTTATGCCAAAATTAATTAGCTTCGTTAACTAATTAACCAAACAACTGTCCAAGAATTTGGAAGACTAATTGGATATTCAATCCTGTCAAAACAACAAAGACAATCCATGCTAACCATGTCATCCACTTTGAGTTGGCAAAGTCTTCACCCATAACCTTCTTTGAAGATGTGAACGCAATTAATGGTGCCATCGCAAATGGCAAAGCAACTGACAAGAAGACTTGAGAATAAACAAGTAATTGATCAAGTTTTCCTTCGTCACCACCATAAATCAACGTAAAGGCAACAACTGGAATCAAAGCCAAACCACGAGTAATCACACGACGTAGCCACATTGGCACCTTCAAGTGTAAGAAACCAGTCATGATAACTTCACCAGTCAACGTTCCAGTAATTGTTGAATTTTGTCCTGATGCTAGCAAAGCAACCGCAAATAACGTTGATAGAACTGGTGATGCAATGGCACCAGCAATTGAACTATCACCTAGTGCATTATACATTTGACCGAAAGTACCAACTTGATCACCATGTCCGAAGAACAATGATGCTCCCAAAATCAATAGGAATGAATTAATAACAAAGGCTAATGACAATTGGATATTTGAATCCCAAGCCATAAAACGAACACCCTCTTTTAACTCTTCCTTGTTTTTACGACTCACTTGACGTGTTTGTGAAATTGATGAATGCAAGTATAGGTTGTGTGGCATAACCGTCGCACCAATAATACCTAAGGTCATGACTAATGGTGAATCAGCACCATGAATACCGTGTGTGCTAACTGTTTGTAATTGTGGTAAGTAACCACCAAACAAAGCTGCTAAATTAGGATTTGATGAAACTACTAGATATCCGAAAATAAATAAGATAGTTAAAATAAGTGTTACAACAATTGCTTCGATTTTTCGGAATCCAAAACGCATTAGTAACAATAGCAACACAACATCCAATGCCGTCGTTAACACAGATGCAATCATTGACCAACCGAACAACAAGTGCAACGCAATCGCACCACCGATAACCTCGGCAATATCCGTTGCCATCAAGGCCAACTCACTAATAATCCAAAGGATGATACCACCGGTCTTGTTGGTACGGTTACGAGTCGCTTGAGCTAAGTCTTCATGCTTAACCATTCCCAACTTACCAGCCATATATTGTAGCATCATTGCAATCAGTGATGAAATCAAGACAACTGAAAGTAATGTGTAGTGGTACGTTGCTCCACCAGTTACAGAAGTGACCCAGTTACCAGGGTCCATATACCCAACGGCAACTAATGCCCCTGGTCCTGAAAATGCCCACAGTTTTCTCCAAAAAGAGCCACCTTTTGGTACAGATACAGAACCATTGATATCGCCTAAACTATCATCCGCAGCTGCATCTTGTACCAGCCCTTTGTTTTTTGTCACTTCTTTTTCAGTCATGACAACCTCCCATAATACGTAATATGCCGTAATAAGGTCAGTCCCAGTGTACTATTTACTTTTGTATATAGTGCTAAGTAGAATTCATAAAGAATTTCGTTCAACTTGGTTGTTGAAAGCTTATGACTTATACTTAACCGGGGCGCTCCTTACCCGTCGACAATATATTACTCGCTTACGCCCCCAGTTGCAACTATTTTTTTGCTTATTTTTATTTTTTTTACACAATAATATCAAATATTTTGCCCAAAAGTGGTTTTAATTTTTATTATCAATTAAAAATTAAAACGTTTACAAAAAAACTTAAGTTAAGTAATGCCTAACTTAAGCCGTTTTCTATCATAAATTGGTCATTTAACCACGCAGCGTGTTTGCCATACCAATCAATAGTTTACGCATGAATTGGTCACCAGCAATTAAATATTTTGGATGTGACTTACGCCGTAACATTGCCCCAACCTCACCTTTAGTTACTTTGAAATCAGCAGCTTGCCAAAAATCAAGTAAATCTTCAGTTGTGTACGCCATAGCAATCTTTACCTTTTTAATAACGACATTATTAATATCGTTATCGCGTTGCATACTATAGTCCGGTGCAGCAATCGACCCATCTGGATTCTTTTTATGTCCTCGCTGAGAGATAATCAATCCGTTCAAAAACTTTTCCAGGTCATGTCGTGATAGCTGAGCATCTCTGGCACTATCTTGGGTTGGTTTAGCCATGATTGCTAAATAGGTTAGCTTATCAAGAGTCAAACCACCTAGTTCAAAAATAGTCATCATGTCCTTACTATTAATATTGAAAATATATTGCAATCTACGAATAATATCGTTGTTGTGCATAATTGATGTTATACTTCTTTCATTTTTTTAAGTGTGGGGATCGATGGTTGGGCACCTGCACCTTGCACAGTTAATGCGGATGCTGCACTAGCAAAACGAACGCTTTCAACAAGATTGGTCATATCAGGCGCTAATTTAGTCGCCAATGCGCCAATAAAAGTGTCACCTGCTGCTGTTGTATCCACAGCTTTAACCTTCAAGGCCGGCTCGAAACCATGATGACCATCAGCCAACTGATAATACGCACCACGCTCACCTAGAGTAATGATAACATTTTTAGCACCCATCTCTTGCATTTTATTAGAAGCATTGGTCATCGATATATCATCATTAACTGGAATACCCGTAATGATTTCGGCCTCAGTTTCGTTAGGTGTAATCAGATCAGTTAACCCCAATAATTCTTTTGGAATGTCTTTGTGCCCGGGTGCTGGATTTAGAATCGTCATGACCCCCGCTGACTTAGCAAGTTTAAACGCTTGCAGCGTTGCCACAATCGGTGTTTCAAATTGTGCGACCAAGACTTCTGATGATTGAATCGTTTTTTCTGCCTCATCAACATTTGTTTCACTAACTTGTTGATTAGCACCACCTAAAATAAGAATCGTATTGTTCGAATCGCTTTCCAATAAAATATAGGCGGCTCCGGTACCAACATTGGCAAGTTGGGCAATGTGTGTGGTATCGACACCATCTGCTTGCAAGGCATTCAGTAGCAACTCACCGTTCTGGTCTTGACCAACAGCACCGATAAAATGCACTTGCGCACCTAAGCGCTGGGCAGCAACTGCTTGATTGGCCCCCTTACCCCCTGGTGCGGTTGAGGCATCAGACATGGCCATGGTCTCACCCTGTACTGGCAAGTGATCAATATGCAAAATCGTATCCGAATTCAACGACCCCAGAACTGTTACTTTTCTTGTCATAGCTCAATTCTCCTATAAATAATTATTCAAAAAAATTGTTTATTTTCAAGTTAGTTATCTAGAAAATAAACAATTCTTGTCCCTCAAATTTTATCCCTTCAAAATAGCATCAATTTTTGCTAATTCTTCGGTAGACAACGTCATATTATCAGCAACCTTGACATTATCCAATAAGTGATCAACTGAAGAAGCACCAATGACGATTGATGGCACACGTTTATCACGTAGCAACCAGGCCATTGCTAGTTGTGCTAAGGTTTGTCCACGATCAGCTGCCACTTTATTCAACGCGTTAAGCTTTGACACCGTTCCCTTGGGATCATCTTTGATGAACGCATTGGTACGATGCAATGGCATGTCAGCTGGGAAACCATCCAAATAACGATCCGTTAACAAACCTTCTGCCAATGGACCATACGCAATCAATCCAGCATGATGTTGTGCCAAAGTAGCCAACATATCCGTATCTTCAGCTTCTCGATTAAACATATTGTATGACATCTGATTACCAATAAATGGTGTGTGTAATTCATCAAATATTTTACTAATCTCAGCCACTTGTTCAGTCGTGTAATTTGAAACCCCAACATACAGAGCTTTCCCTTGGCGAACCATTAAGTCTAAGGCTTCAGCTGTTTCACGTAAGTTCGTCTCTGGATCCCAACGGTGCGCATAAAAAATATCAACGTAATCTAAATGCATCCGTTGTAATGATAGATCTAAAGCAGCTGTTAAGGTCTTTTTACCTGAAAACTGTCCCAGTGGTCCTGGCCACATATGGTAACCAGCTTTAGTGGTGATGATCAATTCATTACGGTAAGGATGTAAATCTTTTTTATAAACTGCACCAAATGTTTCTTCCGCAGTCCCATCGGAAGGACCATAATTTGAAGCATTATCAAAAGAAAAAATACCATTATCAAATGCTTTTAACATCACTTCTCTTGAATTAGCTAGCGGCTTTTGATCTCCTAAATTACGCCACAATCCAAATGACAAGGCTGGTAAAATCAATCCTGAATCGGCAACCCGACGATATGGCATAACTTCATAACGATTTTCTGATGCTGCGTAGACCATTATGGTACCTCCTAATTTTTAAATGCGATTATTTATAAATTAACTTCTGGCTTATTTTTTGAACGTAATAGTACATCAATCTGTTTGTTCTCATGAATGCGGTTAATAGCTTCGGCAAACAAAGGTGCAACAGATAATGTCGTGAATTTTGAACTTTGCTTCTCTTCAGGGATACGTAAGGTGTCCGTAAAGATACAACGTTCAATATTGTCATCTGCTGCCAAATTTTCAGCTGCTTGACCTGAAAGAACTGGGTGTGTTGCAGCAACGTAAACTTCAGTGGCGCCATTAGCCAATAACGCTTTAGCAGTCATCTGCACACGGTAGCCAGTATCAACAATATCATCAACAATGATTGCCCGACGTCCTTTGACATCACCAACAATTGCATCATCAGACTCTGGGTTAGTCATTGCGACATTATCGTTGACAACTCCCCAAGGAGCACCAAGTAAGTCAGCAAATTTACGGGCACGACCAGCTCCGGTGTGATCTGGTGAAACAACAACCAAATCATCTAATAAATTCCGGCTGTAAAAGTAGTCTGTTAATAATGGTGCCGCTTGCAAATGATCAACTGGCATATTAAAGAAGCCTTGTAATTGCGCTGCGTGAAAGTCCATCGAAACAACCCGGTCAACACCATTCATTTCAATAAGTGACGCAACCATTTTAGCAGTAATCGGTTCTCGTGATTTGGCTTTACGGTCTTGGCGAGCGTAACCAAAGTATGGAATAACAAGCGTAATTTTCGCCGCAGATGAACGTCGTAAGATATCCACAACAATCATCATTTCCATAAATGCATCATTTACTTCCTCTGCAATTGGTGCAATAACGTAAACATCATCGCCACGGATACTTTCTAATATTCGTTCATAAATTTCGCCGTCCGCAAAGCACTTGATATCTAACTGTGTCAACGGCAAATGCAATTCTTCTGCCACTGCATCTGCTAAATCATGATTCGCAGTTAGCCCTAACAACTTTATTTGAGATTTCACGAGTGATTTCCTCCATTTCTCACCACCATCTGTCGTTAAATCTATTTTAACAAAATAAAACCGGTTACGGTATGCTTTATACCATTAAAAGCCTGAGTTGTTCTGATGATGTGTTAGCCCAATAGAATTTATTTGCAAATTAAATACATTCCCACTATACTTAAACAAGCGAATCAAACAAGCTGGGGTGCCATTAAGCTGGCTGAGATAATACCCATAGAACCTGAGCAAGGTAATGTTGCTAGGGAGCTTGGTTTGTTTACCATGACAGTAAACAAGCCCCAGTATCAATGATTAGTGTGTAAGCGCTATCGATACTGGGGCTTTTTTTGTTACCAAAGCTTCGGCGATTCGACCACATTTTATTTTAAGGAGGTTTGCAATTATTATGCAAACAGTTACTGAGTCTAAGGTTAAATGGTTATTACGTGATGTGATTTTCTTAGCCATCATCGCCATCTTTTTTGGGGTCATTTTTGAGGTCTGGAGTGCTGCTTATTACGCCGTTGCTGCTACTCCACTAAAGCCCTACGCAAATGATTTAACATTAGGTGTCTGGTTGATGGCTGGACCATTAGCTGGGGCTATCCTACAAAAGGTCGGTAGTTCAACTATTGGTGAAGTATTAGCAGCAGCTGTTGAAATGCTATTATTCTCAAGCTGGGGAGCTGCTAATTTGATTTCCGGTTTTGTCCAAGGTATTGGTACAGAACTCGGATTTGCTGCGACTGGCTACAAAAACTGGGATAAATTAGGCATTAGTCTTTCTGTATTAACGACAACGATCGTGACATTCATTTGGGACCTCTTCAATAGTGGTTATGCAGATTACAAGCCAAGTTTGATGATTACCCTATTTATTATTCGTTTGATTTCTGCCGGTTTCTTTGGTGGTGTATTAGTTTACTTTATCAAAAAGCTTGTTGCAAAATCTGGATTACTAAAACGTTAAGCTTATGACAAAATTACAAGTTGATCATCTAAGCTTTGCCTATCAAGCTGACCAACCCAACGTATTAAATCAGATTAACTGGGTTCCCGAAACAGGATCTTTTAACTTATTGATTGGCCCTTCTGGTTCAGGTAAATCGACCCTGCTGAAAGCAATGGCTGGATTACTACCAAAATTTGGTGGGGTCGTCACGGCTGGTCAGGTATTATTAAACGACGAACCTATTCAACCATTAGCACCTTTCGAACGGGCAAACCGAATTGCCATGCTCTTCCAAAATCCAGACCGTCAATTCGCGATGCGGACAGCACGACTACAATTGGTATTTGCTTTAGAGAATTTACAATTGCCAACTGAGGTTATTAATCAGCGAGTAGCATTTGCTATCAATGCGCTCCATCTAGAGCAAATTGCTGACCAAGATTTATTGACGTTGTCTGGTGGTGAAAAACAACGCGTTGCCTTGGCCATTATTTTTGCGATGGACAGTGATATCATCTTACTTGATGAACCATTTGCCAGTGTTGATCCAGCCGCACGTTTATCACTACTGACGGATTTGAAAAAAATGCAACTAGAGCAGCACAAAACGATCATTATCTCTGATCATGACTTATCTGGTTACCAAGAACTCGTTGATTACCTATTTGCTATCGATACTGATTCGGGCACATTAAATCAACAATCACTGTCAAAATTAGTTAATCTCCCTGCTCAAACACCTTTTTATGGTGTTCCTAAAACTGATGGTCATCTACGCTGGCAAGAATTGACACTGACTGTGGGCAAAAGTCGGCAATTGTTAATCAATAGTGACTTTACTTTACCGACTGGACAAATCGGCTTATTGTCTGGTGCAAACGGTATCGGTAAATCAACTTTATTTAAGGCACTTAGTCACCAAGTCAAATATAACGGGCAAGTGACTTGGGATGATCAAGATACAGCCAAAATAAAGCTAAAAAATTGGGCAAAAAAAGTTGCGTTGATTTTTCAATCGGCTAGTGATCAATTTGTAACAATGACCGTTCAAGAAGAAGTCACGTTGTCACAACAGCATAGTTTAGCAACTGATTATTGGACAGATGAGCGTATACAAACAGCTTTAGAAAATTTACACTTAAATCATCTAACTGAACATGTGGTCTATCAACTATCTGGTGGTCAACAAAAGAAGTTACAAGTGCTCAGTATGTTGATTATGGGGCAACCAATTCTATTGTTGGATGAACCACTGGCTGGTCTGGATATTGATTCAGTAAACACAGTGATGACATTAATTAACCAGAGTATTCACGAAACTGACCAAAGTGTCCTGATGATTTCTCATCAACGTGCCGGTTTGGCTGATTTTATTGACTATGAATTGATTTTTAAGAATCAACAATTACAACTTGTTGGGGAGGCGCCAAATGCTTAAATTAAATCCAACAATTCTTGTCTTCATTATGCTCGGCATTGGTATTGAAACTTCATTTGTCCGTTCCGTTATTCTCAACGGAGTCATTGCGCTCATTAGTTTAATTTATCTATTACTCCAACGACCAAACTTAAAAATTGTCGGCCTGATGCTGATAATCTCGATTCCCGTGGCCTTTGGAACTTGGTGGTCATTTATTGCCTTTGGTACTGGTGACACACATCACCTGGCACTGGTCTATGCAACTCGTTTATACGCCTACCTCCTTTTGGGAGCCGCTGTCACGCTAACTGTCAATGTGAAAGATTTACTGTTCAGCTTGAATCAGCATGCAAAGTTATCTAATACTTTTACTTATGGTTTATTAGCTGCCTTTAACTTAGTGCCACGTGTCAGACGACAAGTGCAAATCATTCGATATGCTGGTGCCTTGCGTGGGATTACTTATCATTTATGGCAACCTCAGATCTATTTCAAAGCGATTCTAAGTGCCCTACATTGGTCGGATGACTTGGCAATTGCCATGACTTCTCATGGTTTTTCGGAAGGTTTTCCACGAACACAGACTGTACAAGAACACTTACCAAAATGGCAATGGGGCCTCGTCTGCCTGTTAATCTTGGCATATCTTTTAACTGCGATTATCATCAAGCCTTGGTAAACAAGAGCGTGACAAAAGTCGTTTTAAAGCTAGCGTGTCACGTGATTTTCATCATTTTTGGCCGTAGCATAAACTTCGTTATACAATATACTTTCAGAAAAAAGGTTGGAACTGAACTGAACCCCAAAAATTGGAGAGAAGTTTAAGCAACTAGCTGGTCGGAAAGACTTCGGTATTGAACCGGAGTTTTTCCGGCCAGCTTTGTTTTAATCCGTTTATTGTTGTAGTAATAGATATAATTATTGACGGCAGACTTCAGCTCGTCATAATTTTGATAATGGTTATTATGGACAGTTCCTACCTTCAAGAGATGAAAGAAGCTCTCCGCCATAGCATTATCTAGACAGGTCGCTTTGCGACTCATACTTTGAAACACATGGTTGTTCTGCAAACGTGAGACATATTCATAATTTTGATACTGGAATCCCTGGTCAGAGTGGATTGTTAAACGGTAATTTAATTTGGGTCTAGTATTT
>NZ_BJEC01000016.1 GCF_005405465.1 Weissella thailandensis | reverse complement strand
CTCAAGTCGCCATTGAATTACCTTGATTTTAAAGGAATATTGATAATTTGTCTTACTTTGACTAGCGTTGTTTAATCCATAGACACCAAGTTCCTTGATATTAGTAACCCAGTTACGAATGGTGTCTGTTCCTTTAATACCAAACTTTTTCCGTATTTTATAAGGCGGAATACCTTGTAGGTACATCGTGACTGCTTCAATTTGTACTTCTTTTGAAAACATAGTAAAACCCCGTAAGTTTTGGAAATTACTCCAACTTACGGGGTTCAGTTCAGATGGTGCTTTTTTGTTGCAATAAAAAAGTGATTGGGACGTTTGCTCTGTCCAACCACTTTGAGAATATTAAAATTTAATTTCCGAAACATACGTTAGTTTTCTACGATAATCCAGTTCGATAAAATCAGTTGGTTGCACATGACCAGGTTCTTTATCGAAATAGGTGACATCAGCAATTTGAAGCATGGTATAAACAAACTGTGAACAAAACATGATGTTACGACGCGTGGAGTGCTTTGTTACTAATCCTAGGATGTTATAAGCGCTACCTGTTTGATTGATTTGTTTAATTGTATCTAAGACTTTTTGCTTCTGAGCAACTGAGACGGGTAGTCGATAAATTAACACTGATGCGTCTGCCTTTTTATGAAAGGCTTGAATCATTTCGGGGTTAAGACCGGGTGGATAAACTCGCTCACCACCATTATAGCTGATGATAGTTGTTAAATCAGCGTCAAAGCTAAGTGAGGCGTGATTAAATTGCTTTTGGGTAAATAGTCCGATTAGTTCACTAGCGGCGCTACCAGTATTGGAAATGACGATATAGAGCGCTGGATCCACTAATGATTGTTCTGCCTTTTCGAAATAGTTAGCGTCCAAAGAACCATTATTAATATAACGGATTGTACTGTGTCGGTTTAAATCACTAAAAATTTCCTGGATGTTTTGAATCGATAGAGTATGTCGAAATTTACCAAAAGTATCGGTCGCTTGATGAAGGCGTTGTTGGTTGCGCTTCATCTGTGTGAAGGTGATTGTGCTAACTTCTTCAACTGACGGTAGATAAAAAGAGGTGCTTTTTGCATGAACAACGACACCTTCTAATAAAAAGGGTAAGGGTAACAACATGGCGGCAATAAAGGATAGCAAGAATTGGCTCGTGCCCTGATTTGAAAAAACAATCGTTGCGTAAAAAGTAAGTTGCAGAATCATAGTAAGTGCGTAACCGAATAATAGCGTCAATTTTAGGCCAAAGGAATATTGCACCATTGTGAATAGTTTAATAGTTAAAAATACGAAAATGAAGATTGCGGTCAGAGCAAATAAAGGTAGTGTGCCGAATAGTGCGATAACCAACAATAGTAAAGAAGCGATTACCCAAATAAAACGTTGGTAATTAAGGATGTTATTCATATAAAAATTTGCCCCTGTTTGATATTAGCCCATAAATAGAATAAAGAGATGTTTTAAATATACTACCGTATCTAGTATTAAAATAGTAGATTTAATTATGTTTACGCACAAAAAAACAAGCCATACTTGTTAGAAAATTATCGGCAATTATGGCTTGTCTAAATAATATGATAATTTTTATTGCTTAAGCTTTGTTGGCATTACCAAAGACATCGATACGATCAACTAAGGAACTCTCAATTGCTTTAACACCAGTTGCTAATAACTTGCGTGGGTCGTAATTCTTGCCTTCTAGGTCATGATCAGCAAGAATGAAGTCACGCAATGCTTGATGGAAGGCTAACTGGGCTTCAGTGTTAACATTGACCTTTGATACACCCATTGAAATGGCTGTACGGATTTGGTCGTCAGGGACACCTGAACCACCATGTAATACAACTGGTACTTTATGGCCAGCAGTTTCGTTGATAGCAGTGGTGATTTTTTGGAGATGATCAAGTTGGAGTCCTTTCCAGTTATCTGGGTAAGGACCGTGGATGTTACCGATACCAGCGGCTAAGAAATCGATGCCAGTTTCTACCATTGAAATAGTTTCCTCGACAGGTGCAATTTCACCATTACCAATGACACCATCCTCTTCACCGCCAATTGTACCAACTTCAGCTTCCACAGAGACACCCTTAGCATGGGCCAATGAAACGATTTCACGAGTCTTAGCCAAGTTTTCTTCTAGTGGGAGGTGAGAGCCGTCGAACATGACTGAAGTAAAGCCAGCAGCAATTGCAGACTTTGCTGCTTCGTAGTTACCATGGTCAAGGTGAATGGCGATTGGAACGGTGATATTAAGCTCATGGTCAAGATTACGAATTAAATCAGCGACAGTTTTAAAGCCACCCATGTACTTAATAGCTCCCATTGAGGCAGCAACGATGGTTGGTGCTTGTTGAGCTTGTGCAACGCGCAAAATTGCTTCTGTCCATTCAAGGTTGTTGGTGTTAAAAGCCCCAACCGCATAACCAGATAAACGAGCCTTTGAAACGATAGCTTCTCCTGAAACAATAGTCATTTTTTATTCCCAACTTTCTTTTTTAAATTCTGTTGTGGCGTGACGAAGTTGATATTGATTAGTTTTATTTGCCAGTGCAATATCCTCACGCAAAGTACCCTCATTAGCGTTAGCAATACTAATTAAAAAAGGTACTAGTTTTTCTGTCCACACTAATTGATCGTCATAGCCATATTGTAGCCAAAAACTGTCGATCTTAGCATCATCCCAATCGCTGGCGCCGTGATAAGGGCGGTCATCTAATAGCAAACTATTAGGCATTTTTACCAAGTTTTTTTTGTGGGTCATAACGACCTTCTTGTAGAATGGGCTGTTGATATCGTTACCGAAGTAATCGGTCAACCATTCAATTTTATCTTGCCAAGAACTAGGGTTTTCCCAAGGCGCAGTAGAAAGAATATATAAATCAAAGTGTTTTGCTAACTCTTTGACACCATCAATTGCACCGGGTAAAGGCTTTAGGTGGCGGAAAATACCAGGGATTTGGTCTGGTTTCTTTACATTATATTTTTGGACATTTTGACTTTCGGCATTTAATACTGGCAAAGTATCAACTAGCGTATTGTCCATGTCAATAAATAGTTTTTTAATAACATTCCCTCTTTTCTGCGTATATGTACTAACGTGACACAAAATGAGTATACAGCCAAAATATTTGGAACACAAGACAGTTTTTCGTAATGGTATACGTTCACAAAATGAATGAAAATTATTTTCATTTGTGAATTTTTGACCTTTTCACCCCATAACAATAAGGTTAAAGATTTATAATCGCATGATAACAATCTTTTAAACGTTTGTGCATTTTTTGAGTACAAGTCTCTTTGTTAGTGGTTAGTATGTGAATGTGTATATTGGTATATAGTAATTTTTGAGTGGTTGTAAAAAATAAAAATTATTTTCATTATTTATAGATGGAAATTTTTGATCATAATAAAGAAAATTTACATGAGTTCCTTATTATATGGGATAATGGTAGGAGCAATAAACGTCATTAGGTTATTGGAGGATTTAAACGATGACCGATAAAGAAAGATTACGCCAGTACCAAGATTTATTGGAAGCTGGTGCTATTACCGAAGAAGAATATAATGATATGACTAAACATCTACGAGAAAGAATTCAAGCAGATGAACAGTCAACGGATGAGCCTAAAGAAGCGCCTAAGTTTGATGATACGGACTCGGTTAGTGAAGATACGGCCGATTCAGTGGATGATGAGACATATGCTACTGACGAAGATGTGGCTGAAAATCTATCAGCAAAGACGGGCGAGTTCGATGAGACAGTGTCTGATGAGGAAGAATCAGCAACTAACATGTCAGATGAAGAACCTACAGATCAGGTCGTTCCAGAAGTCCTTCGTCCAAATGATGATCAAGAAATGCAGCCAGTAACTAGTCAGCGACCAAAGCGTAATTACGATATGATTATCGCAGTCGTTGTTGTGTTGGTTGTATTGATAGGTGGTGGGGTTGTCGTGGTTAAACATAATCAGCAAAATGCCCAGATTGGTACTGAAACGACCAAAAGGGATACGAGCAAGTCTGATGATACGGCTGCAAAGTCGTCAAAGAAACCCGCTACTAAAAAGGACGATAGTGAAAAGGAAAAGGCAAGCAGCAAGCAGAAAAAAGACTCAGAAAAAGTGGCTGCGCAATGGTCAGAGGATCAAACAAAGAAATTGGCTGATTATATGGGCGTCTGGCAGAACGCAGTTGGTCAAACGTTTGTGGGAACCTATAATGGTGATACACCAAAACATTTGACATACAAGTTCCCTGAAGCATTAAAAGAAGGCAAGCTTGATGGGCATACAAAACTTGATAATGAGGATGTAAAATTTACTTGGTCAGCTAAGGCTGATAAAAAAGCGGATTATCAAGTTGTGGCGGTTGCCACTGGCTCTCGACAGGGTTCAGATAAACCAACGTCATACTTTTTTGTGATACATGATGGGCAAGGGGTTGTCTATGCAACTGAGACAGCAGATGGTGACAATCTAGAATTAACGAAAACACAGAACGCTGATTTGCAGAATAACTTCGCTAGTATTGTGAGTGAAAAAGCGGATGATTCATCAGCAACATCAGAATCGCAAGCAAACATTACTTTTGATGACGATGTAACAGTATCTGAATCTTAATAAATGTATTTTAAACGGAAGCTGGGACACGAAAATGTCCTGGCTTTTTTGTTGCGTTTGGATAAACATAACAACCAGTTGAATATTTGCGATACACTTACTTTTAGTAAATGAAAAACAAAGAAAGAGATATGAAAAAATGGAAACAACAAGATATGATATTCAACATTTAACGATGCGTGTTGTGGATGAGGAAAGGACACGTGTTTTCTATGAAAAAGTTTTAGGATTGGTAGATGTTTCATCAGATGATGAACATATCGATTATGCGTTTCGAAAGGGCGAAGCACCATTTCTAACGATGTTATTAAAAGGTAAAGCACAAAGTGTTGCTCAAACAGGGCTATACCACGTTGCCCTATTGTTTCCTAATGCAGCAGAATTAGCATCACTATTACATCGCTTACTAACATTGCAGATTCCGGTTGGTGCCGGTGATCATACAGTTAGTGAGGCATTATATATTAATGATTTTGAAGGTAATGGTATTGAGCTCTATCATGATCGAGATCCAAAAGGGTGGCAGTGGACAGATGGTCAGGTGACGATGGGCACTAGCGAAGTGGATGCAGATGCATTGCTGAGCAAGAAAGAGCACGACTGGACAGGGTTTCCGATAGGCATGAAAATTGGCCATCTTCATTTTATGGGCAATGACTTAGACGTAGCTGATCATTTCTTTTTAGACTTTCTACAAATGTATTTAGTTACTGATATGCGACCTGGTGCTAGTTTTTATTCAAATAATCATTACCACCACCATCATGCCGTTAACTTATGGCAAAGTCAGCATAGCAAGCTGCGTCACCTTGACGAAGCCGGTATTGTCAGCTGGCAGGTTATTGTTGACGAAAAGTATTTTTCACTACTAGTAACACGCGCTAAAGACATGCCTGGGTTAAGGGGAAATACTAATGACCAAATTGATATTATTGATCCAATGGGTTCGCTATTAACGATTATTCATGATTGATTTACATGGTTTTGTATTTCTTAATGCTTACTTTTAGTCAATATTAACCTTCTAGGTTTATAATAAAGTATGTAACAGAGTTTTGTTATAAAAAATTACTTAAATAGTAAATGAACCTGCAAATGGTATTGTGTAAGCTATATCTTTAATGCTTTTATTTTTAGAAAGAAGGGTACGATGACATCAATTTATGATTTTGCGGAAACGGAAATGAGTGGTAAAGAAATTAACTTAAAAGATTACACTGGTAAAGTTGTGATCATTGTTAATACAGCTAGCAAATGTGGATTAGCTCCACAACTTGAAGGGTTAGAATCTCTCTATCAAAAATATCAGGATGATGGCTTGGTCGTATTAGGCTTACCATCAAATCAATTTAAACAAGAATTAGATACGGATGAAGAAACTAGTGATTATTGCCAAGTGCATTATGGCGTAACTTTCCCTATGACCAAGCGTGTGCTGGTTAACGGTGACGGTGAAGATGGATTGTTTACGTATTTAAAAGATATGTCAGGAAATGGTCCGATAAAGTGGAACTACACTAAGTTTTTGGTTGGTCGCGATGGGCAACTCATTCATCGCTATGCACCAATTACTAAACCTGAAAAGATGGAAAAAGAGATTGTCACGGCATTAAAAGTCAAGGCATAATGTCTTTATTGTGATTTTACAAACAATAATAAATACTTGCAAAAATCATATTTTTATGATGTAAGGGTTTTCATGTTATAAAATTCACTATCTTTGTTGCTGCATCAACGTTTCCTAAAAAAAGGACTTTAATTGTCCCATTTTTGGAAACTGACACTATTGCACCATTTGAAATTAGAGAATAAAATGTAGTTGTTCATGAGATGTGGATTTCATGAAATGATGATTTTAGTATTTATTTTTATAATTTATGTTTTTGGGGGTATTAACATGAAGGCAGCAGTATGGCATGGCGTAAAGGATATTCGTGTTGAAGATGTAGACTTGAAGCCAGCAAAAGACGATGAAGTCGTTATTCGTGTGGCATATGCAGGAATCTGTGGTAGTGACTTGCATGAATACTTAGAGGGTCCTGTGTTTATTCCGGTTGATAAGGTTGATGAATTAACTGGTGGTGAAGCACCAATTACTATGGGACATGAATTCTCAGGTGTCATTGAGTCAGTTGGTAAGGATGTTAAAAACTATAAAGTCGGTGATCATGTATCCGTTAATCCAACGGTTACACATGGGGAATCACCAGATGACGTTGATGTTTATGATGGCTATAGCTTTATTGGTTTGAGCTGTAATGGTGGTTTCGCTGCGCATGTTAATGTGCCAGAGGGAAACTTATATTCATTACCAGAAGAGTTCCCATTAAAGTTGGCTGCTACCATTGAACCAACTGCCGTTGCTGTACAAGCTGTTAAAGAGGGTGGCTTGAAGTTTGGTGAGAAGGTTGCCATCTTTGGTGCTGGACCAATTGGTGTGTTAGTTGCTGCTGCTGCCAAGGCTGCTGGTGCAACTAAGATTGTTGCGGTTGATCTATCAGCTGTTCGTTTGGAAAAGGCATTGGCAATGGGAGCAACTGATGTTGTAAACCCTAGTGAAGTTGATGACGCAGTGGCAACTGTCCGTGAAATTTTGGGCGGTGGCGCAGATGTATCATTCGAAGTTGCTGGTGTACAACCTACTTTTGAACAAGCGATTGATGTAACAAAGGCTCGTGGAACAGCAGTGATTGTTTCAATCTTTGCCCACCCAATCTCATTTGACCCAATGCAATTAATGAATGCTGGTGTTAAGTTAACATCAACTATTGCATACTCACGTGAGACTTTCCAACAAACAGTTGACCTAGTTAGTTCAGGTCAGATTAATGTTGAGCCAGTTATTACAGATATCATTGGTTTGGATGACGTTGTTGAAAAAGGATTTGATCGCTTATCAACAGATAAGTCACAAGCTAAGATTTTGATTGACTTAACTAAAGAAAATTAATTTTTAAACAGGAAGCTGGAACAGATAAAATGTTCTGGCTTTTTATATTACTTATAAAAAATAAGTATTTACAACTTCTAAAAAGTAAGTTAAGATAGTGGTAACGAGTTATAAGTTGTACATAATGAATAAATTTAAGGAGTGTTAATAATATGACAAAATATGGTGTAATTGTTGGATCAATTCGTAAGAACTCATACTCATTGGGTGTTGCCGAAGCATTGGTTGCCGGCTTGCCTGAAGATGCTGAAGTGACATACTTGGACATTGCAAAGTTGCCTTTGTATAACCAAGATTACGATGAAGCTTCTCCTGCTGAGTATACTGAATTCCGTGAAGCCGTAAAGGCACAAGATGCATTTATTATGGTAACGCCAGAACACAACCGTAGTATTCCAGCTGCTTTGAAGAATGCATTGGATGTTGCTTCTCGTCCATGGGGACAAAGCGTTTGGGCAGGTAAGCCAGTATTGCCAGCTTCACAATCAATTTCTGGTATTGCCGGTGTTGCTGCACACCACGTATTGCGTAACTCATTGGACTTCTTGGATATGAAGATCATGCACCAACCTGAATTGTACATTGGTAACACAATGTCTCTTGCTAATGAAGATGGTAAGATTACTAACGAAGATACAAAGGGATTCTTGGCTGGCGTTGGTGCACAATTTGCTGAATTTGCAACAAAGTAAGCAACTGTTTCCAAATATAAATAATTAAGTCAGTTAGGATAACTGTCGAAGGGGTGGACAAAACAATTGTCTGCCCCTTTTTATTTTTTTCAATTTGTTATAAGGTTGTGAGTGGAATTTATTTGAAGGAGAATGAGATGAGAAAAAGTGGGTATTTACACTGAGTATTGTGTTATTAGGTGTTGTGATGCGTGCGACATTTACAACAATACCAGTCGTAATTGATAATGTTGCGCACTCATTTGGTCTGCCAGTCAGTCAACTGGGTATCCTAACAACTTTACCTTTATTAACGTTTGCAATTTTTTCGCCAACCACGAGTTATGTGACGCGGCGCTTTGGTATGGAAAAGACCTTGTTAGGGGCATTACTATTGGTACTTTTGGGTTCACTTTTACGTGTTGCCAGCGCCTCAATGCTATTTGTCGGTACGATTTTGGTGGGAATTGGTATTGCTTTTATTAATGTTTTGCTACCGGCAACATTAGTTAAATTTACGCCTAACAAAATTGGCACTTATACATCGTTGTATAGTACAACCATGACCTTGATGACGGCGATTTTTCAAATAATTGCGGTACCAATTACCAAAACATTTAGTTGGCAAATGCTAGTCGTATTCCTTTCGGTAATTGTTTTGTTGGTTGTTGTCACGTGGATATTGCATATGTATGTGAATGTTGATTTATCTGCTAATAAGCGTGTGCAGCAAACTGATAATAAAACAGATCAGGTCCATCCATGGCGTAATAAATATGCATGGGCAATGCTAGTCATGGCTGGTATTCAATCGGCAGTTTTCTATACAAGTATTGCTTGGGTACCAACAGTTGCTCAGCGTACCGGATTGTCGGCCACACAAGCTGGTTGGGTAATCGGGGTGATGTCTTTGATTGGTATTCCAGCGTCAATGTGGGTGCCTAGCTTTTTAGAGCGAGCTAACTACAAGCAACGTGTTCACTTTATGACTGGGGCAACTGGTTTATGGTTGATTGCTATCATCATGATGTATAATACGCAAGCTGGTTTGATTTGGTGGTTGATCGTGACGAGTTTTATTGGCCTTGGCGGAACCGCTGTGTTTGTTTATATGGTAACTTCATATGCTATTAGAACACGTAATCCGTTGGAAAGTTCAGCACTATCTGGTATGGCGCAAACGGGTGGCTATTTAATTGCTGCTGGAGCACCTTGGGCTTATGGTGTGTTGTTCGCCCAGTTAGATAGCTGGTTTTTGCAAACGACAGTTATGGCTGTTGCTATTGTCATCTTTATCTGCTTAATGTGGTTTGTTGAGCGTGATGAAACCATTTTTGAATAATTAATTACTTGTTGCGTAGGTCTTTTGACTAACGCAACTTTTTTTCTACGTATAAAAGTACGTCTATGGATTTGAAAATATTTTGGTACAATAATTTTACTAGTCACGAAACGAGGGAAAAACATGGCTGCAGCGGATTTAGAAGTCCATAATTTAATGACCGTAGATGATTTTATGTCGTTCAAAGATGATGATTTTAAACATTTACAACAAGACGTGGCATCTTTAAAGCATGACAGTGTCCATTACAATCATGAAATTTCTGATTTAAAAAGTGATGTCCAGATTTTAAAGGTTAGTGTGACAGAGTTACAGGTGGATGTGCGTTATCTAAAGCGTGATGTTAGTGACTTGAAACAAGATGTCCAAGAATTAAAATTGGATATGGCTGAAGTTAAGGTAGGTCTGAAAACAATCGTGGCAGATATGCGTTTTTTTAAATGGTTAATTGGTGTGAGTGTGGCATTGCCGAGTATGATTTGGATGGTACAGCAACTTTGTCGTCTGATTGGTTGTCCAATTGATTAATTGCCTACAATCAATAAACTAGTATAATAGGAAAAAGAATGCTAAAGATAATGAGAGAAATAAAATGAGCCATATAATCATGCCTGTACGTTTGGGACAAAAACTGACGGGGCAGGTGATCGATGTTCGCTACAATGGGTTTGGCGTTGTGATGTTGGATGATTATCCTATTCACATGGCCAATGCATTTCTTGATGAAACGGTCACTTTCGAAATTACACAAGTTAACCGAAAGTTTGCCCGCGCTGAAGTGATTTCGGTCGTAGAGCCATCACCAGATCGTGTGGAGACTGGCAAGGATTACCTACTAGATGTTGGGATTGCGCCCTATATTAATTTGCGCTACGAGGCACAATTAAAGTTAAAGCAGTTTCAGGTAGAAAAGTTCTATCGAGCAGCAGGTATTGAGGCGACTATTGCGCCAACGATTGGCATGGAAAACCCAACCCACTATCGTAATAAAACAGTAGTACCTATTAAACGTAATGGGGATAAACTAGTCACTGGCTTCATTAAACGACGGACGCCTGGAGAAATTTTACCTTTGAGTGACTACTATGTGAACGACCCGGTGATTGACCAAACAATTGGGACTGTTCGTGATATTTTAAACGCACACCATGTATCTGTCTTTAGTGATGAGACACAACAAGGTGAGATGCGGTATATTATGGTTCGTCGCGGTTATTATAGTCATGAATTAATGGTTGTTTTGGTTTCGCAAACAGCAACCATTAAGGATGAAGCTGCAATCGCAAATGAAATTGCGGCTGTTGTGCCAGGTATTCGTAGCGTTGTTTTGAATCACAATCCCAGAGCGTTACATTTGTTAATGTCGGGTGATAATCGGACGCTATGGGGGGCAGATGCCATTCACGATACATTGCTTGGCATTGAATTTGAAATTGGACCAAATTCGTTTTATCAAGTAAATCCACAAACAACAGAAGTATTATACGCTTTGGCTGCTAAAAAGGCCGAGTTAAAGCCAACTGATACGGTTATTGATGCCTATTCTGGTATCGGAACGATCGGGTTAACAGTTGCTAGCCAGGTAAAGCAAGTGCTTGGTGTTGAAGTTATTGAACGGGCAGTTATCGATGCACAAAAGAACGTGGCAAATAATCAGGTGAAGAACGCCACCTTTATTACGGCAGACGCGCCTGAACAAATGCATCGGTGGCAACAAGAAGGTCTGCATGCTAATGTTATTTTTGTTGATCCGCCTCGCCGTGGTTTGACCGACGAATTGCTTGATGCAGTAACTGAAATGCGTCCTGACCGTTTTGTTTATGTATCGTGCAATCCAGCTACAATGGCTCGAGATGCTAGGTACTTGATTGACCAAGGATTCCACATAAAAGGGGATGTTCAACCACTGGATCAATTCCCACAAACGGCCCATGTTGAAGTGGTCACAGTTTTTGAACCAAATAATTAAAAAAAGCGGTTGGAACATCAAAAAATGTTCCGACCGCTTTTCTGGTTGATTTTGCCTTGCTCTCTCCAATAATTAATGGCGTTGTACGACTAAGGCGCTACTTTGCGTTAAGACGTCTTGATAATAAGAAACGCTATATGAAGTGTCAGGTAATTTTTCTAAGTAACTTTTAATAGCTAGTAGTGAATCGCTATCTTCACTAAGTAGGCATAATAAGCCATCTGTTTTTAAGACCATCAACAATGACTTAATAGTCGTTTGAACATCAGACACGCTACTTTGCTCATCTAATTGAAAAATGGCTGCGCCAATGGGTTCAGTTGGATCCAAGTAAGCGGGGATATTAGTAAATCCTTTGCTAATTAGGTCGACACGTTCATTTAAACCACTTAAAAATAGGGAAGCTGCGACATCATCGATTTCAGACTTTGAGTCTGAAAAAGCTAGCACCTTGCCGGTATCGCCAACTCGACTAGCTAAGAAGCGGGTGATATCACCATGACGAATGGTTGCATCAATTGCGACGTCGCCAGGGGCTAGATATTCGTTAAGTGATATTTGTACTAGATTTTGAATTGAGCGCATTTTCGAAAACCTCTCGTGTGCGATATTTAAAAATTATTTCTTTAGACATGATTAATAAGAAAGTTCCTAAGCCAAAACCGGCCAGAACATCTGAGAAATAGTGTACACCCAAATAAACACGGCTAACAGGAATAGCAATAACTAATCCTGCAAATAAGGTCATAAAGGCGTAACGGATATTATCTTCAGATTTTAGGTAATAGTGTACCAAAACAATCAATGAACCATATAACAAGATAGCATTCAACGCATGTCCTGATGGGAATGAGTAACCTGATTGTTCGATAACGTGGTAAATCGCTGGTCGTGGTCGGTGAAATAGATGCTTAGATAGTGACATGACTCCTAAACCAAAGACACCAACATTGACAATCATAAATATAGCCACGTCTAATTTACGAATCAATAAGGCAATAATTGCAGTGACAACCATGACGAGTGCTGTCCATTTGGTATTTCCGGCACGTGTAATATTGCGAAAAAACCAAGACCTTTCTGGAGTCAGTGGTTCACGAAGGTAGCGGAACCCAAATTGATCTAGCCAGTCAATATAGCCAAGGTGATATACATAGCCAACCGCCATGACGATAAAAATGATTAATCCAATGCAAGCGGAAGCTATTTGTAGATAATCGAATTTTCTTAGACGCCTCATTTGAATCCCTCCTTCTCAATCATTTCTCATTTAATTAGTTTAGCACAAAATGTTCCGAAAATATGAATAATAATTGATTGGTTTAATCCTTGATGAATATTGAAAGCTCGGTCTTTTTTTGATAAAGTAAGATTATTAAAGTGAGGTTATCAATCATGGCATATCAACACAAATTAGTAGAGAAAAAATGGCAACATTTTTGGGATGAACATCAGACATTTAAAACATCAAATGTTTCTGATAAGGAAAAGTATTTTGCAATGGACATGTTTCCATTTCCTTCTGGCCAAGGGTTACACGTTGGTCACCCAGAAGGTTATACTGCAACAGACATTGTGTCACGTATGAAGCGTATGCAAGGCTATAATGTCTTACATCCGATGGGATTTGATGCTTTTGGTTTGCCAACTGAGGAGTACGCCATTAAAACTGGTGAAGATCCAAGGACAGTGACAGCTAAGAATGTTAAGACATTCCGTCACCAAATGAAATCGCTTGGCTTGTCATATGATTGGTCACGTGAAGTGAACACGACCGATCCAAAATATTATAAGTGGACGCAATGGATTTTTGAGAAATTATACAAAAAAGGTCTTGCTTACGAAGATGAAATCATGGTCAACTGGGCACCAGATTATAATGGTGGAACGGTTGTTTCAAATGAGGAAATCATTGATGGTAAGACTGAACGTGGTGGATATCCAGTTTATCGTGTGCCAATGCGTCAATGGGCACTAAAGATTACTGCATATGCAGATCGTTTGCTTGATGATTTAGACGATGTAGATTGGCCAGATGCAATTAAAGAACAACAACGTCACTGGATTGGACGTTCTGTTGGGGCGTCAGTTACATTTAAGGTGCAAGACTTTGATGACGAGATCGAAGTCTTTACGACACGTGCCGACACTTTGTTTGGTGCAACGTATCTTGTATTGGCACCTGAGCACAAATTGGTTGATTCAATTGTTAGTGCAGGTCAGCAGGCTGCTGTTGACGCCTTTAAGGAAGAAATTGCTTCTAAGTCAGATTTGGAACGTACAGATTTGAACAAAGATAAAGCTGGTGTCTTCACTGGTGCGTATGCCATTAACCCGGTTAATGGTGAAGCATTGCCTATCTGGATTGGTGATTATGTCTTAGCTTCATATGGAACTGGTGCAATTATGGCAGTTGCTGCTCATGATGCACGTGATTATGATTTTGCTAAGAAATATGATTTGCCTATTCGTCCAGTTATTGAAGGTGGCGATGTTACCAAAGAAGCTTACACAGGCGATGGTAAGCACATTAATTCAGGTTTCCTAGATGACTTGGGTAAGGAAGAAGCAATCACAAAGATGATTGATTGGCTGGAAGAGCATGATGCTGGTCAAAAGAAGATCAATTATCGTCTACGTGACTGGATTTTTTCTCGTCAACGTTACTGGGGTGAGCCAATTCCAGTTATTCATTGGGAAGATGGTGAGCAAACACTAGTTCCTGAATCAGAGCTACCATTGCTTTTGCCGGATGTCGATAATATTATGCCTTCTGGTACTGGTGAATCACCATTGGTTAACGTAGAAGACTGGGTCAATGTTGTTGATGAAAATGGTCGTAAGGGTAAACGTGAAACAAACACGATGCCACAATGGGCTGGTTCATCATGGTATTACCTACGTTACATGGATCCACACAATGAAAAGCAAATCGTTTCACCAGAAGCAGAAGCATACTGGCAGAACGTCGACTTGTATATTGGTGGTGCCGAACACGCTGTGCTACATTTGTTGTATGCACGTTTCTGGCATAAGGTATTGTACGATCTAGGCGTTGTGCATACCAAGGAGCCTTTCCAAAAGTTGGCTAACCAAGGTATGATTCTTGGTGAGAACCATGAGAAGATGTCAAAGTCAAAGGGTAATGTTGTTAATCCTGATGATGTGGTTGCAGAATATGGTGCCGATACGTTACGTTTGTACGAAATGTTCATGGGACCTTTGGATCAATCAATTGCTTGGTCTGAAGACGGTCTAGCTGGATCACGTCGTTGGCTCGATCGTGTATGGCGTTTGTTCATTGATGATAATGATAAATTACGTGATCACATTACAACAATCAACGAGCATAAGTTAGATAAAGTTTATAATGAGACTGTTAAGAAGGTCACTGAAGATTATGAGAGCTTGCACTTTAACACAGCAGTCTCTCAAATGATGATCTTTGTTAATGAAGCATATAAGCAAGATAGTTTGCCAGTGGCTTACGTTGAAGGTTTTATCAAGTTGCTTAACCCAATTGCACCTCATATGACTGAAGAGTTGTGGAGCTATTTGCATGCGGATGAATCAATTGCATACGCAGAATGGCCAACTTATGATGAATCAGCATTAGTTGCTGATGAAGTTGAATTGATTCTTCAAGTCAATGGTAAGCTACGTGGTCATGTTACCGTTGCTGCGGATGCTGATCGTGATGCCATCACTGCTGCTGCAAAGCAAAATGAAAATGTCCAAAAGCAACTAGATGGTGCAGAGCCTAAGAAGGTAATCGTTGTGCCCGGTAAGTTGATTAACTTTGTGATATAACAGCAGTGAAGTGTACGAATTAATACAATTAAAATAAGTAATGCTTAGATGCTTTTTATTCTGAGTATACGGAGGCTGGAACATTTTTGTTTCAGCCTCTACTTTTTATAACACTTTTGTAGAGTCGCCCGTTTAGTGTCCTGAACTGCCTAAAGCGTTAGCAAAAAGTCGTTAGAGTGGGTGGAAAACTTTGCGACGGTGCCGTTGTTTAAAACAATGCTCAACACGAATTGATTAATCATTAACCCATTATTTGTAGAAAAACATCTACAAACAATGGGTTTTCTTGTGTATAATAGGTTACTAGGTTGTCATTGGCGCTATAGTTCAACAGGATAGAACAAGGACCTCCTAAGTCTTAGATCACAGTTCGAGTCTGTGTAGCGTCATCGAAATATTAGGAAGGGGAAGTGACATGGCTGACGATAAATCACCCCAATCAAAAAAAGGTTCGTCAACGTCGCCGTTTCGGCGTGACATTAGTTTTGATGAATTAAATCAATTACTTAACGGTAAGAAAATTGATGAAATCTTTGAAGAGCGCGAAGACGAGACATCTGCTGAAAATACAGTAGCAGAAGATGACATTGTTTCTGATCAGCAAGTGACAGAAGTCAAAGTACGGCCGAATGGTGTGTCAACGTTTAAGGTGCATGAAGTGCCAGATACGGTTGCTCCAAAAACGAATACGCCAACACCAACGAGTGATCATGCCACGGATGTCGAAAAAAGGCCGTTTGTTGACCCTAACCCTAAGCAAGAAGTAACAACGAGTGAAGCGGATACGTCAGATAGTCAACCTGAAGAAACAGAGACGGCCGCTAAGTCGCGTATGTTACGTGGCTCAGCTTGGATGACTATTGGTAATCTGACATCTAGATTATTAGGGGCCTTATATATTATTCCGTGGATTGCGATGATTGGGAATGTTTATTATAATCTTGCCAATTCATTGTTCTCACAAGGTTACCAAATATATAGTGTTGCCTTATTAATATCGACAGCTGGATTACCGAATGTGTTAGCCCGGTTAGTCGCAGAGTACAGTGCCTCCAAACAGTTTGATGCTGTTCGGCATGTCTTTCGGCAGGCTATCAATTTAGGAGCGATTCTAGGAATTGTTGTTGGGGCTGTTCTATACTTGTCGGCCGGATTACTATCTCAAGGTGATCCAAACGTCGTACGAGTCATTCACGCTTTGTCAGCTGCGGTAGTTATTATCCCGATCCTGTCGATGTTACGAGGATACGTACAGGGATTCGAATTTATGGGGCTGTCAGCGTGGTCGCAATTTGTTGAACAATTAGTGCGTGTTATCTATATGCTAGCCCTGACCTATTGGATTATGGTTGGGCATCATGGTGATTGGGTCGATGCAACGGTTCAGTCAACATTTGCTGCCTTCTGGGGAGCTTTGGCTGGTATTCTGGTATTGTTACTAGGTATCGTGATGCGCCGTCGGTTCTTTGCAGAACAACGTCGCCATTCTGTTAAAACGCAAAACTTTGATGCTCGTGCTGTCTTGATAAAAATGGCTCGGCAATCGGTACCTGTTATTTTTGCCGGTTCAGCGATTTCACTAGTTCAAGTGTTTGATCAATATACGTTCTTTAGAATTATCCGGGCATTTACGAATATTTCGAATGATGCAATGCAAGCAATGTATGCCCAATTTGCCTTTAATTCTAATAAGTTAGTCATGTTGGTTGTGTCGCTAGCCGTTGGGATGGCAGAAACTGCCTTACCAATGTTAGCACGCGCAAGAGAGCTTGGTAACTTAGAAAATATTGGTCGTCAAATCCAATTTGCTTTAAAGTTACTAGCGTTTGTTATGGTACCAGCAGTTTTGGGGATGGTTGCAATTGCGCGTCCACTTTATATCTTGTTCTACCGGACGTCTGATTTGACGAATGGTACCTTGATTTTGCAATTCGCTAGTTATTCAGCTATTTTCTTGAGCTTGTACATGGTGATATTGGCAATTTATCAAGGGTTGGGTAGATTGCGCTATACAGTTAAATTACTTGTCTTTATATTTGTCATTAAAATTATTTTGCAAGTACCATTAACGATTTGGTTGCAAGGTATGGGACCACTTGTATCAACAACGATTGCGTTCTTGGTCGGTATGGTTGTGGCTATTCGCCACCTATCAAGTCTATATCATATTGATTGGGCATCGTTTAACAATACCTTTATGGTTATCCTGTTCTGGAGTTTGGTGATGTACGTGATTGTCACACCGGTTTCTTATACACTGGGACTATTTATACCAGATACCAAGTTATTCCAGTTATTGAATTTAACAATCGCTGGTATTATTGGTGCCACCATTTATGGTATTGCCGTACTGAAGACACACGTCGGCGAAGCTATCTTAGGTCCACGTGCCGTTTGGATAGCAAAGAAATTGCATTTAAAGTAATCGTGCCATTAGGATAAAGTTGATCTCAATTATTGAGGTCAACTTTTTTTGATTAACTCTGTGGAAAAATATGTGCAAAACTTGCATTTTCTGTGGATAAAAGGTGGAAAAGGTTGGGATTATTCTGTCTTTTTCCACTGGTACGGTCTAATTTAATACAAAATAGAACAAATTTTTCGCTAAACATATCAAAAACTGCATGATGGCAATGGTCGCTTAAGCACCGTTAAGTTTACTTGGGTGTGGAAAACGATATTGTTCAGTTATTTTCCAAAATTTAAGATGGATAGCGTATAATTCAAAGTAATAGAAAATAAGATAAGGAAATGGGTTAACTATGACACGTTCATTTAAAGAATTAACAGAAGAACAGTTTGAGTCATTTGCACAAGCACACCCTGCTGGTAGCTATTTGCAAACAGCAGCACAAGCGCGCTTATTGGCTCGTCGTGGCTGGCAAACAAGCTTGGTTGGCTTGGTTGAAGATAACCAAGTAGTCGCAGCCGCCGTGTTGGGATGGATTCCTGTACGAATGGGTAATCTGTTCCAAATTGATGGTGGGATGCTAATTGACTTTAGTAACCAAGACTTGGTAAAAGATTTTGTTGAAGGTGTGATGGCATTTGCAAAAGAACGTCATGGTTTGTTTTTGCGAATCATGCCGAATGCAATCTATCGTCGCTTTGATGATGAAGGCCAGCAAATTGGTGATACGGAGAACACAGTTATTGATGCTTTGACACGAATTGGTTTTGAGCATACGCCAGCTACTAAGGGATGGACAACCAATTCTTCACCTTCATGGCAATATGTAAAGTCACTACAACCAATTTTGGAAGCGCAAGATACTAAAAAAGCTTTACGATCATCATTAGCGAAAGATGGTAAGTACTATCTGAAGAAGACAGATCAATTTGGTATCCAGGTGCGACGGTTAAGTAAGGCTGACTTACCTGATTTCAAAGCATTAACACAAGATACAGCAAATCGCTTAAACTATCATGATAAGGACTTAGATTTTTATCAAACAGTTTTTGATGAGTATGGGGATGATGCCTATTTTGTTTTTGCAGAAATGAATTTTCCGGCATACATCAAGGGCCAACAACAAGCACGTGATCATTTAGCCGAAGTTGTGGCAAATCTTGATGCAAGAATTGCTGAGAAACCTAACTATAAAAAGTTAAAGCGTCAACGTGCAGAGTATGCTGATCAACATAAGCAACATGAAAAGCGGATTACACAAGCGAAGATGGCTCATGAGCGAGCTGGTAAGGATATTGTCACTATTGCCGGTGCATTGTTCTTAGCCACGGCTAATGAAATGATTTATTTGTACTCAGGTACTTATGATGAGTATAAAAACTTCTACGGACCATATGCTGTCCAAGAATATGCCTTTGAACAAGCATTGAAGCGCCAAATTCCACATTACAATTTTTATGGTATTTCAGGTGTGTTTGATGGTTCCGATGGTGTCTTAGGATTTAAGCAAGGATTTTCTGGCCATGCAGAAGAAAAGGTTGGTTCGTTTGTTCGTCCAATTAATGGTCCAAAATATGCTATCTATCACTTCTTAAAGAAAATCCTAGCCCGTGGGTAGTGAAACAAAAGGTATTTTGGCATGCGTTTATCCGATAAAAGTCACAGGATTATAATTAATATGTGTTAAGTCCAAAAGAGGTTGAGACAAAAAAGTCTCAACCTCTTTTTAGCTGTGATAAGTTTTGTTGCATTCACAATTTTCAATGTCTACTCCATAGCTACTAAATGGACATTACTTGCGCCAGAAATTTTTTGAATTTCCTGCATCAATGCCGTTAAAGTCTGGGTCATTTGGTTGATATCTAATGAAATAACGATACTGGCGACATCGTGAATAGGGACGTTTTGGTTAATCGTTAGCACACTTGCGCCAGATGCAGAAGTTATTTGTAGCACCTGAGCTAATAAGCCACTCTTATCTTCTAGTAGGAACGAGATAATTGCTTTACGGTGACCGATATTTTCGTCAGGTAAAAAGACTAAATCTTTGTATTTGTAGAATGTTCCGCGACTGATACCGACTTTTTTGACCGCTTCACTGACTTGTGTAACAACGCCTTTTTCTAGTAGCTGGCGTGCTTCAATCACTTTACCAAAAGAATCCGGCAAGATTGAACTGTCAACGATATAATACTTCTCCACGGTTTATTACCTCACTTTGTACACCGTTTTTATCAATTTGAACTGGTGAAATTATCCATTGTGGAAACAACGCTTGGGCGTGAACCACTAGGCTATGAGCGGCTTGCTGGTTAGGCATAATTGCCATCAAAGTTGAGCCACTACCGCTAATATACATCGTACCATATTCGCTTTCAGCAAGCTGTTTGGCCTGTTGATATTCTGGAATTAATTTCGCACGATAAGGTTCGTGAATAAGATCCTGACATGTGCGTTGTAACAAGTCAGCATCCCCAGTTTCTAATGCGTGCGTCATCATGGTGCAACGGCTGACCTGATGAATCGTAGTTGCGTAATTCATGGTTGTTGGCAAAACACGCCGTGCCTCATGTGTGCTGATGGGATAGTTTGGCACAAGGGCGACAAATTTTAGATTATCAGAAATCGAATATTGCGCAACTACGGGTTGCTGTTGATCATCTAAAAACGAGACACATAACCCGCCGTAAATCGATGGGGTCACATTGTCAGGGTGTCCTTCCATTTCAACAGCTAGTTTTAACAGATTAGTTGTTGAAATAGCATTATCAAACCAGATGCTGGCAGCTTTGAGACCGGCGACAATACAAACGGCAGAACTGCCTAATCCGCGAGCAACCGGCACTTGACTAGCAATCGTTATTTTGAGATTAGGCATAGGCTCTCGGAGAAATTCACAACCTTTCAGAAATGCTTGGTAGACTAAGTTACGATTATTTTGATAGGCAACGTCACAACCGTTGATTTCTAGGGGTTGATCACTGGTTTCGAAATAGAATTCTGAATACATGGAAACTGCTAGCCCCATACAATCGAAGCCAACGCCGAGGTTTGCGCTAGTAGCAGGCACTTTGATTTTGAACATTAAAAATTACCTCCGCTTGTTTTTTAACGTATGTCTGCATTTTTTCAGATGACAAAATGTTTTTGTGTCGTATTGGTAAATCGTGCAGACGGGCAAGGTTGTCTGGAACAGGTGTATTGGTATAATCTGCTAATCGTTGTATTAAATCGAAGCTATTAGAAGTTTTATCAACATCTGGCAAAATAGCAGGGGCGGTTGTTTCGACAAACTTATAAGGACTGGCTGTTGCTAATAAAATCATCGGCGTTTGATCATGTTTCTGGTAATCACGCATTACATGATAGCCGGCAGCCGTGTGTGGATCCATTAAATAGCCTTGTTCTTCATAAACCTCTTTGATTGCTATTTGAATATCGTGATCACTACTGAATCCGCAGGCAAAGTCTCGTTGCAAATTTTGTAAAAGTTTATCTGAAACTTGATAATGTCCGTTTGTCTCTAGTTGATTCATTAGTTGGTCAATATAAGCGCTATCTAATCCTGATTCGTAATATAGCAAACGTTCTAAATTGCTTGATACTTGGATATCCATACTTGGTGCAACAGTATGTAAGAAGGGGCGCTGTCGATCATAAATACCAGTTTTGAAGAAATCGGTTAATACATTATTAGCATTGGCTACTACAATAAGCTTTTTAATTGGTAAACCGAGTAACTTGGCGTAATAACCAGCCAAAACGTCGCCGAAATTACCAGTAGGAACCGTGAAGTTAACGAAATCACCTTGGGCAATTTCTCCTTGTTTAACTAATTGTTGATAGGCAGAAAAATAGTAGACGACTTGTGGTGCTAAACGACCAACATTGATGGAATTTGCACTAGAGAGATGCAAATCATTGGCTAATGTTTCTTTAAATGTTTCATTGGTAAAGATTTCTTTGACGTGACGTTGAGCGTCATCAAAATTACCAGTGATAGCAGCAACACTAGTATTTTCCCCAGCGGTCGTTAGCATTTGTTTTTCTTGAATATCACTCACGCCACCTTCTGGATAAAAAACCGAAATGCCAACGTTATTGATATTTTTAAAACCTTCTAAGGCTGCCTTGCCAGTATCGCCGCTTGTGGCAGTTAATACGAGACTATGTTCATTTTTCTCTAGGGCTAGCTGCATGAGATGAGGCAGGAGTTGTAACCCAATATCCTTGAAGGCACTGGTTGGACCGTGCCAAAGTTCTAAAACGTGGCAATCGTTGATTGTATGTAAAGGGGTAATTTTAGTGGTATCAAAATTTTGATAGTAGGCGTTGTGAACAGCTTGCGTAAGCTCGGTTGGCGTAAAATCTGGTAACAAAAGATACAAAATGTTTTGTGCAAGCTGTTGATAATCTAACGGTAGTAGTTCAGTTAAATTGATTTTTTCCTGACCGAGGTTGGGGTCAACGAATAATCCATGATCGATAGCCAACCCTTGCTTCACAGCCGTTTTAGCTGAGACTGGTTGCTGGCGACCTCTAGTACTAACAAATCTTCTTTTCATTTGATATCACTCCTTGCCTTTTAGTATTTATCATGATAATTTGTTCATCATAAAAAGACAAGTGTTTATATAAAATAAACATATTTTTGGAGGTGGGTTAGTTTGAATATTGCAATTTTAGGATTTGGTACAGTTGGGACAGGTGTATTTAACATGATTAATCAGGTGCATCGTCTAACCGAAAATCTCCACGTAAAATATGTTTTTGTGAGAGAAAATCAAAAAGATCAATTGGCAGAATCAACTGCAAGTTTTGATGAAATTATTAATGATCCAGAGGTTGAGGTGGTTGTTGAGGTTTTAGGCGGTTTAGAGCCGGCACATCAGTATATTTTAGCGGCGTTACGAAATCATAAACATGTTATTACGGCGAATAAGGCTGTGATTGCTTGTTATTTAGAAGAATTCACGCAAGTTGCTACTGAAAATCAGGTACATTTTTATTTTGAATCAAGTGTGGGTGGTGGTACACCTTGGATTTCAGAAATAGAACGTGCTGTGCGGGTTGATGATATTGACCACATCCAGGGCATTTTCAATGGCACAAGTAATTTTATTCTGGATCGTATGGCTCAGAGTGGGGCTGCATTTGCAGATGTACTTGGTCAAGCACAAGAGCTTGGTTATGCTGAAGCTGACCCAAGTGCGGATGTTGATGGTTGGGACATTGCCAATAAACTATGTATAAGTTGCGATATTGCTTATGATTGTTTTGTGTCACCGAGTCAGGATTTGCCAGTCTTTGGTATTCGAAACATCACAGCGGCAGACATTAATGCCTTTGCTCGCCAGGGATATACAGTGAAATTAATGGGTAAGAGTCGTCAAATAGGGGATGCTTTTGATTATGTTGTCGAGCCCACACTGTATCCTAAGAATACATTTGAAGCGAATACGCGAGAAAACTATAATTTGATTAGCCTGCATGGTGAAACAATCGGCGATTTAAATTTCATTGGTCAAGGAGCGGGGCAGTTACCAACTGCTAATGCTATTATTCAAGATATTTTAGATATTGTGCAACATCGAGATCATTTAAAACGTGGCTTTGAACGACAATTAACATTTCAAGCGAACCTAATGAAAAGTGACTATTTATTGCGATCAACCATTAATTATCAGCAATTATTTAGTAATTATGATGCGCATCAAGTGGGTGATTATGTGCTAGTTCATCAAATCCCAGTTGGCTTGATGCATAGTTTGATGAAAAATATTCAAGAAAAAGATCCGCGTGCTTGGATGGTTAATCTACCTGCTGAATCTCATGAAAGCGCTGTACAGAAAGTTGCCTATAACTGATCTATTTTTAGCACAAAAAGGGTTTGGAACAATTGATTTGTCCCAAACCCTTTTGTGCTAAGAATGCATTAATTATAAGGCTGTAAATTTTATAGCCTAAACGCGTTCCAAAAGTCTGAAGCCTCAGTGTAATGTCATTTACATCATTCCCGTCCTTCGCTTTGCTACGGCCAAAAATGGCAAAAACAACATTACACACCAGCTTCAAAGCGGCTTTTGTCTCGCTCTCTTTTCTATGCACCAGCATGTTATCTGTTTATTTTTTGAAAAATCCGAATCGCCATAGAATCACTGTAATGATCACCATTAAAATGATTGTAATAACTACAGTATATAACCAACCGCCAGATTCATTGGTGAAAGGGAGCGAAACGTTTTGTCCGAAAAATCCCGAAACAATCGTGGGTACGGTGAGGACGATTGATGACACTGTCAGTAGTTTCATTGTCCAATTCAAGTTGGCATTCGCCACATTGTCAAAGGCGTTAGCGACACTTTTTGTGACTTCTTGTGATAGTTTTCCGGTGTCTAATGCCTGCTGCAACTCAACTTGAACGTCATCAATGCGCTCAAGCTGCTTGGTATTTAACTGCTGTTGATCATGGGTTTGTAGTGTTTTCAGAAGCACATTATCCGTCTGTAACGAATTAATCAAGTAAATCAAGTCGGTTTGTAATGACATTAGCTGATTGATTGCGGGTTGGGTTGGCTTTGTTGACTTAATCGTGCTTTGAATAGATAAACGTTTACGATTAATGGTTAAGATTGATTTCATAAATTCGCTAGATAATGATTCTGTCAGATTTAGGATGATATCAATCGGTTGGGTGAATGTTTTTGGAGATAATTTGGTCAACTGATTAATGGCGTAGTCAGTCTCTTTACGGGTAAATATATACAAGGTAGACTGGTCGGTCTTGTAGAGAAAACCCACAGGTTCAGTAGTTGCTCGATTTGATATGGGGGTCACAATGTCAAATATCATTAAATGATAGTGATTGATTTCATCAAATTCCATACGGGCGCTTTCATAAGGGTCAATCGCATAGTTGATCAACTCATTCGGAATACCATGTTGATTAACTAGGGTGACGCGATCGTCAGGAGTCATTTCATCAACATGATATACTGTGCATTTAGAAAATAATTGCTGTTCTTTTATCATCTATCATCGACTCTACTTTCTTCATAGGTATATGTATGTTTTGTTATTATCAGTATAACGAAATAATTAATTGGTGATGGCTTTTTTTGAAAAATTATAAAAAAGCCGTCAATCTTACCAATTGACTGGTAGTTTGACGACTTGAATATTTATTGTTAATTTTTTTAGAATTTTAAGAGATTTGGGTACCAGCGTCTAATGAGTTATCTAATTTGAAAATACTTTCAATATCAATGATGACAAAAGCAGCACGCGGAAACCGTTCAAATAGACTATCCGGTAGTTTTTCCTTAGCTAGGTCATCGTCTTCATGAATATGCACTTGGCCTTCAAAGCGAAAGCCTTTTTGTGCAGAACGATCGGCAACGGCAACAGCGGCACGACCATTCTCAGTTAAGTTATGGAATGCGTGACGGAAGGTATGCTCGAAATAGGCTAAGTGAGTATCGTCCAGAACATGGAGTGATCCCTTAGGACCGACCTTAGGCATACCGTTTTCATCGGCAGTAGCTAAAAAGGGTAACTGTTCGTTAAGCATTTGTTTCATTTCTTCGGTTAATTCAGCCATGTTAAGTCCTCTTTTCAATTATTGCTTACTAATTATAAGGGGATATGCTCAAAAAATCAAATTTATTGGCTTAAATTGGTGGAATGTAAATACTGATAGTTGACTAACGGTATAAAAATCGGTATACTTTAACAGTTATCGATAACAAAATTGGAGGAAATAATTATGGCAACTAGATCACCATATAACACATGGGCCCGTCGTCGTCCAGTTTCACATGACTATTCAAAGAAAGTTCGCGAAGCTGAAGTTGTTAACATTCAACAATGGGCTAAGGGTAAAGCTGAATTAGAATCAAAGTAATTTGATCTATTTAGCGATAGAACCATAAGACTAACGTAGATATACGTTAGTCTTTTTTTTATAGAAATAAGCCAAATTGTTATAATGAAAGTACTACGCAATACATAGATGGAGGTTGGCATGGCAAGTAAATATCCAACAGCGGAATTAGTTGGCGTGGTAATGACGCAAACTAATAGTGGTCAATATGAACCAAAAGAAACACAACTAGATATGAATGCATTTCATAGTTGGCGCATCGGTAAACATACCAAAGGAAAGTTGCAAGAACCCGGCCAATTATTTTTGACGGAAAATAATTTGGTTGTGATGTTAGTTGCAATTAAGCCATTGACGTTTAAAAATCGACATGATGTTACACCGATGGCCCGCTTTTTAACAACCTCAGTGTCTGAGGAAGTGAAAACGCAACTATTAACAATCTATCATGACTAAATTGGTTGCTAGATTAAAGTAATGCTTTTTTAAGATTCTCGCGTTACACTATTAGCTACAGAATGTTTTTTTGTCAATTATAGGGGGAAAATAATAAATATGACAACAGCAGAGTTTGGAGTCGTTGGACTTGCCGTTATGGGTCGTAACTTAGCATTAAATGTTGCTTCACGCGGTTACAAAGTGGCGTTATATAATCGTACATCTGGACGTACGGATGACTTGGTTGAGAAGCATCCTGATTCAGGATTTGTACCTAGCTATTCAATTAAAGAATTTGTGGCATCGATAGAAAAGCCACGCCGAATTTTATTGATGGTAAAGGCTGGTGCTGGAACGGATGCGGTCATTGAGGAATTGCTACCATACTTAGATAAGGGGGATATCCTTATTGATGGTGGTAATACTTTCTTTGAGGATACCATTCGTCGTTCTAATAAATTAGAGAAGTCAGGAATCAACTTCATTGGTATGGGAGTTTCTGGTGGTGAACTAGGTGCACTGCAGGGACCATCAATGATGCCTGGAGGTCAACGTGAAGCGTACGATTTGGTTGAACCAGTCTTGCAAGAAATTGCCGCTAAGGCACCGAAAGATGGTAAGCCAACCGTGACATATATTGGTCCAAATGGTGCCGGTCACTATGTCAAAATGGTGCATAACGGGATTGAATATGGTGATATGCAACTTATCGCCGAATCTTATGACATCTTAAAGCGTGTCTTGAAGCTGGATCAAGATGATTTGGCTACGACGTTTGCGGACTGGAATAAGGGTGAGCTAGATTCGTATTTGATTGAAATTACCGCCGATATTTTGACACGTAATGACGATTTGGGATCTGGTAAGCCAATGGTTGATATGATCTTAGATCGTGCTGGTAACAAAGGGACTGGTAAGTGGTCATCACAATCAGCTTTGGAAGTTGGCGCACCACAATCATTGATAACGGAATCAGTTTATGCCCGTTATATTTCAGCATTAAAGACTGATCGTGTGGCTGCTGCTGATGTGCTAGCCGGACCAGAGTATGAGTTTGACGGTGACATTGTGGCTACCACTGAAGATATCCGTAAGGCGCTTTACTTTGGTAAGGTGATGTCATATGCCCAAGGATTTGACCAATTACGCATGGCATCAGACCATTATGATTGGTCGTTGCCATTTGGTGAATTAGCCCAATTGTGGCGTGCTGGAGCAATTATTCGTGCGCAATTCTTGCAACGCATTACCGATGCTTATGATGAAAAGCCTGAATTACACAACTTGTTGCTAGCACCTTACTTTAAGCAGATTGCGGAGTCATATCAAGTATCTGCTCGTCGTGTGATTGCTTTGGCAACCGCGGCTGGTGTACCAGTGCCATCGTTATCAGCGGCCGTGGCTTATTATGATTCATATCGTTCAGCAGTTTTGCCAGCTAACTTAATTCAAGCACAGCGTGATTACTTCGGTGCCCATACTTATGAACGTGTTGATAAGCCAGCCGGTGAAATGTACCATTATTCATGGTATGACGAGGCCTAAAATAATAATCAATGATAATTGATGTTGTTTTGCAGTTTAAAACATGCTAATATTTGTCTAGCGAAAAAGAAAAACGTACATTAATTGAGGAGAGACCATCAAATGTTTGATTTTATTAATAACAATAATAATAATCGTTTGAACTCAACACAATTAGTGATTGGGCGTTTTTGTAACGCTTAAACTGTGAGAATTTACGAAGCAGTCAACCAATTACTAAATTGGTTGACTGCTTTTTTGTTGATTTTTTTAATTAGGAGAATAGTTATGCCACAGCAAGTTGAATTAAAACGATCAATGGGTATTTGGTCAGGCTTATCGTTAGTTGTTGGAACAGTTATTGGTTCAGGAATCTTCTTTAAACAAGCCGGCGTATTACAAACAGCTGGTTCGTCAACTTTAGGATTATTGGCTTGGTTAACTGGCGGTATTATTACTTTGGCGGCAGGCTTAACGATTGCGGAAATTGGTGCTCGTTTACCCAAGACTGGCGGCTTGTATAGTTATATCGAGTCATTATATGGCCCAGTTGCTGGTTTTTTGACTGGTTGGATGCAGGTAGTCATTTATGCACCAGCCGTGATTGCATCAATTGCCGGCTATGCAGCCTTTTTGACGGCTAATTTTCTTGGGTTACCCACAAGTACGGCAACTTGGATTGCCGTACTCTATGTTGCTTTTATTGCCGGTATTAACCTCTTTGAAAATCGAGTGGCTGCTAGTTTTCAAGTGATTACAACATCAATCAAATTAATTCCAATTGCCATTTTAATTATTTATGGTCTTTTCTTTGGGAAGGTCAACGCATTAGGCCAAACTGTTTCAGACACTGTTTCTCATGGTGGCGGATTTGGTATGGCGATTTTAGCAACTTTGTTTGCCTATGATGGTTGGATTTTACTAGCGAATATCGCTGGTGAATTGAAGAATCCACGCCGTGATTTACCTCGGTCGATTGTTGGCGGAGTGAGTTTAATTGTGGTTGCTTACGTCGGCGTTTCCTTTGGGGTGTATCATGCTTTACCATCTGACCAAATTGTGGCCTTACAAAATAATGCGACATTTGCGGTGGTCCGCACAGCTTTTGGTGACTTTGGTGGCCGTGCATTAAGCATCACGATTATTATTTCTATGCTTGGTACGCTCAATGGTAAAATGATTTCCTTTCCAAGAATGGCTTATGCCATGGCACTGGATGGTTTATTCCCAAAATATTTATCTAAATTAACACCTAAAACGCAAGAGCCAACTAATGCGATTTTGACGGTCTCGTTAATGACGATTACTTTAGCAGTTTTGTACACTAATGGCGTGGATCGTTTATCAGATATTGCAATCTTTACTATTTGGATTTTTTACACGGCAGCCTTCTTTGGTGTCTTTATTTTACGTCACAAAAAACTAGATAAAGATGTTGATCCAGCAACCTTATTTAAAACACCATTGTTCCCAGCGACACCATTGGTGGCAATTATTGGCGCATTATTTGTGATTGGTTCAACTATTATGAATGATTTTTCAGGAGCGGTCATTTCAATTGCCTTAGTACTGATTGGATTACCTGTTTTTTACTATTACCATCATAAACGCGAACAACCGTAATATCAGTATATTGTCACTCTCTATAAAACGCGGTACACTGGCTCTATTAGATTTTGATTAGAGGTAGTGCGATATGACGTGGGTAAGACAAGCAAAGCAGTATGAGGCAGCTTTGATTAATGATTTAAATCAAATTGTTCGAATTCCGTCTGTATTGGATCCAAAAACGCAAACAACACAAACACCTTTTGGGATTGATATGATTCGTGCGTTATCCAAAATGGAGGAATTAGCTAATCGAGACGGTTTTCGTTATGGACGAGTTGATAATATGGTGACATGGATTGAATTTGGACCAGCCGATGCGCCAGAGTCGTTGGGAATTTTAACGCATATTGATGTGGTTCCAGCAGGTGATGGTTGGCTCCGTCAGCCATTCAACCCAGAAGTTTTAGATGGTTTATATTTTGGGCGTGGTGCTGCAGATATGAAGGCCGATTTGATGTCAGCATATTATGCATTGAAGATGCTTGCTGATCAAGGTCGCATTTTGAAGCGCAAAGTACGTTTGATTATTGGTACTGATGAAGAAAACGGGTGGCGGGATATGCCACGTTATCTAGCACAAGAGGGTGAACCAACAATGGGCTTTTCACCGGACGGGGCTTTTGCGGTCGTCAATGGTGAGAAAGCCTTTCAAACCGTACAACTACGTTTTCCAAGTATTTCCGAAGGTCCCTATATTTTGGAACGATTTATATCAGGTAATCGGGCAAATGTTGTGCCTGGGGAAGCGAAAGCTAGAATTAACGTGCCACAGGGGATGTTGATTGCGGCCGACTTCGCTGATTTTTTGGAACAATATCCTTTCTTAGAAGGAAATGTACAACAAGTTAATGAGACGGTTCGGTTAACATTATTTGGTGTGCAAGCTCATGGGGCGTACCCAGCTGATGGTAAAAATGCCGGTACATATTTGGCTCATTTTTTGGAACAATATCCGTTTGGTGGCGATGCGCAAGCATTTTTGAACTTCTTGGGGACAACCATTCACCAAGATATTTATGCTAAGAACCTGGGATTAGCTTATCGTGATCAAGAGATGGGTGCTTTAACGTTGAATATTGGTGTGATGCGTTACAGTCATCGTGGTCAGGGAAGTATATTGCTTAATTTCCGTTATCCACAAGGGGTTAATCTGCAAGCAATTATTACCCAGGTCCAGCGACATATGGGCGAATTAGCGGCTGAGGTCACTAATGTTCAAGCTGGTATGCCACCGCACTTGGTCGCAACTGATGATGAATTAGTAAGCACCTTGTCTGAGGTTTATGCGGCACAAACCGGTCAATACTTACCACCACGGACATCTAATGGTGGTTCATATGCGCGGTTATTGAAAAGAGGCGTTGCCTTCGGTGGTCAATTTCCTGATGTGCAGGTAACTAGCCATCAAGCCAATGAATTTACGCCAGTGGCTAATTTAACGCGATCGATGGCGATTTTTGCAGAGTCAATTTGGCGTTTGTGTCAGTAAAAAATAATTTGATAAATGGCGTTTTGAGCCGGTTGTCACGTAATGGACGCGACATACTGAATTCAAAACGCTTTTTTCTTGCACGTACATTTTCATATTAATGACAATGTAAAAAAAGTTAGCTGATAACTGGTAAAATAAGAGTAATAACTAGTGATATTGGAGGCAACACATGGCGTTAGAATTATTATTTGGTCGCTCAAGCGCTGACCATGAATTGGCATTATTACAGCGCATACAACAGGTTTTAGCGACAGATAAACAAGCACAAGTATTTTATATTGTCCCAAATCATATCAAATTTGAAACAGAAATACATGTTTTAACCAGGCTGGCAACATTAGAAGGTCACCATGGCGCCGCAATTTCAGTACCTAATGTTTCGGTTTTTTCATTAAGCCGTTTAGCCTGGTACTACATGCAAAATGATCCCATTTATCAACAGGCAAACTTGTCACAAAATGGGCTCACGATGTTAGTCCAGACACTACTACAACAGCATCAAGATGAATTGCAATTATATGGTAATTTATTGAGTAAACAAGGATTCATTGGCCAATTTACGACCCAATTATTAGAGTTAAAACAATCCGGCTTATCATGGGACGATGTCACGGCAATGGCCGATGGGCTGACAAATCAAGAGACGTTGCAGATGAAACTGCATGACTTAGCGACCATTGGGCGTTCGTTAGAAACTGAATTAACGCAACGTGGTCAGTATTTAAGTAGTGATTTATTATTGGCCTTGAAAGTTTATTTAGCAACGGAAAAAACAGATATTTCACATCATTACTTCTTTATTAATGATTATTCGCAAATGACGTCGCCTGAACGTGGATTGGTTGAAGCGTTGATTACGTATGCTGGTGGGGTAACGATTGCATTACCAGCAGATGATGGATCAGCTAGTTTGACCGAATCAGCCATTTCTGAAAATGATTTGTTTTATCGACCTAAGCAACTTGGCCGACAACTACGGGATGCGGCCGTTACACATCAAGTGCCAGTTATCGCAAATACGATTACAGCCCAACGTCAGATGAGTGCGGGGATGTTGGCCGTTGAAGATTTCTGGATAAAGTATGAGCAGCAGGGAATTGTGCGCGAACAATACGATGCCCAGGGGGGACTTGAGATTTGGCAGACTCATACGCGTTACCAAGAAGTCGAACAGATGGCACGTTTGATTCGGCAAGAAGTCGCTGCCGGCAAGCATCGCTATCGTGATTACTTATTAATGACGCGTGATTTGGGTCAGTATGAAAATATCGTGCCAGCGGTTTTTGCTCGTTATGACATTCCGATGTTTATGGACTTAGATCGGCCCATGTCAGCCCATCCGTTAGTTGCTTTTTTGGATGAGTTACTCCATTTGGCACCGACATATACGATTACAGATGTCATGAGTTTTTTAAAAACGGAGTTGTTGATACCAGCAGACGTTTCATTGGCGGATTATCGTGAAGCACTTGCGGAAACTGAGAATTATGTGTTGGCCAAAAACATTGCTGGGTGGCAATGGACGGATAAAACGCCTTGGCAATATGATCGCCAAGCATTGACCAGTGATGATGAAGTAACTCGTGAACGGGTTGCGGGTAAAGATGCGCAATTGGCGATGATTCATGACCAAATTAGTCAAGTGGTTGCCCCATTTTTGCATCAACTACAACACGCACAAACCGCCCGTGAAATGGCCCGTGAACTATATCAGTTTATAACGCAAATTGGTGTCCAAAAGCGCTTGCTTGATTGGCGTGATCAGGCGATTGCCAAAGGAGATTTGTGGGCTGCACAACAACCCGAACAAGTTTGGCGAGTATTTATTGGTATTTTGGATGATTTTGTTCAAGTATTTGATACAGCGGAAATGACCTTAGAAACGTTGCAAGATGTTTTTAAAGCCGCTTTTGATAGTGCGAATTATTCTGGTGTGCCATCCACGATGGACCAAGTGCATATTTCTGAAAGCGGAATCGTGCAACGAACTGGCTATGAAACGGTTATTGTATTCGGGGCAACGAATCATAATTTACCAGCCGTTACGCGAATTAAAGCAATCCTACATGATGGTGACCGGGCAGTTTTGCAGCCAGCATTGCCTGATAATGTTTTTTTGAAAGAGACTTCGGAACAACAAATGGCTCAAGAATCATTGTTGATGTATCGTGCAATGATGGTTGCTGATCAACGGTTGATATGGACATATGCCACAAGCGATGGGGATGGGGCACAACAACCATCTACCTATGTCACACGTATGCAAAAGCAATTTAAACTGGATCCAATTCAATTTGATGCCTTGCCTGATCCAATGAGTAACCAGGTTGCTAATTATGTCGGTACACCCACGAGTACGATTGCCCAAATTGTGATTGCCAATCGGCAGGCTAAGCAATCAGAGACAGCGAATAATGACTTAAGTAGTGCCTGGCGTAACTTGATGAAACAAGTACAACAGTTGGCACCACATCAATTACAACGATTATTAGGTAGTTTGCATTATCAAAACGAACCAGAAAAGCTACAACCAGCATTGGTCAATAAACTCTTTGGCCATGATTTAAAAGCATCGATTTCACGTTTGGAAAGTTATTCGCGTAACCCGTATGAATTCTTCTTACAATATGGTTTACGGCTACAAGAACGACAAGTTTTGCAGTTAACACCAGCTGAAAAGGGAACTTTGATGCATGCCATGTTGGAACAAATTTTCCAGGTGCTAATTACTAACGAACAAGTACTCGGTGCATTGACTGATGACCAACTGCGTAAATTAGAACAAGATATTTTACAAGGGCTTTTGACCAGTGATGATCCAACATATGATATTTTCAATAGTTCATCACGGATGCAGTTTTTGACCCAACGGCTGGCGATGCAGGTTCATGAAACCATGACGAGTATGAAACGTGGTCAACTGCTTGATGGTGGTATCCATACAATTGGTGTTGAAGCCGGTTTTGGTTTGCCGCAAAGTGACCTAAAACCAGTTGCATATGAGATACCGTTTGGGCACGTTAAAGTTCGTGGTAAAGTTGATCGCTATGATTTGGTTGAAACCACTGCCGGTAATTTTTTGACCATTGTTGATTACAAATCAAGCAAACGTGTGTTTGATTATAGTAAAGCTTATGCCGGGTTAGAATTACAATTAATGACCTATTGGACAGCTATGCTAATGAATAAAGATATCTTACCAGATAGTGAGATGGGGGGCGCGCTATTTTGGACACTCCAAAATCCATGGATCAGCATGAGTGATTTGACAGGAGATTCCTTACAACAATTGCAGTCAGCCGCTGATAAACAAGCGATTGATCAAGGTCGTTATCGAGGAATCTTACGCACAAATGAGGATTATATTACACAGCTTGAAAGCACGCCTGATATCGTGGCTCCTTATGCAATTGACCGGAAAAAAGATTCTTCGTTTAAGAAGAGTGCTGATGTTGTTTCAGACAATACCTTAGAAACATTGTTGCAGTTTAACGAATACAAAATTAAAGATATTGCTGAGCAAATTCTAGATGGAGCTTTTCCGTTATATCCATTCCGTGATGGCGCTGCCAATACAGGGTTGATGTATTCACCATATAAACCAATTATGATGTTTGATGCTATGATGGGAAATCGGTATAACCATTTGCAAAAGTTATCAGTCAGTGCGACGTTAGAAGCAATGACGCGTTTTATTCAGAATTATCATCAGGAATCAGAGGAGGGTCAAAAATAATGAAATTTACTGATTCTCAATCAGCAGCCATTGAGACAAAAGGGCGTAATGTGTTGGTATCAGCATCAGCCGGCTCAGGGAAAACGCGTGTCTTGGTTGAGCGTGTGATGCGTCGCTTATTGGCTGGTGAAAATGTTAACGAGTTTTTGATTGTGACGTTTACTGAAGCAGCGGCAAGCGAAATGAAAGAACGTTTAGAAGGAGAAATCCGTGCCAAACTTATTGAGAGCACTGGTGACCAACGACAACATCTTTTGAAGCAATTGCGACTGTTGAATATCGCTAATATCTCAACATTACATGCTTTTGCGCTACGCCTAATTGAACAATATCATTACACGATTGATTTGGATCCACAGTTTCGGCTGATGGACGATGCAGAACGTACCTTAGTTATGCTCGAAGTTTACAATACGTTGTTAGAAGAACAATATGCTCATGATGAACAACAGACCTTTGCGAACTTCGCTGCGCAATTTACAACGAGTAGCACAGATGATAAATCTTTGCAGGAAGCGACTTTTTCTTTATATGATTTTGCGACTGCCCGTCCTGACACGGTTGATTGGTTGGATCATCTATCGGATTTATATCAGGTAGGGTCAGCAGATTTCACAACTAGCAAGTTTTATCAAGAGCAGTTAAAACCACAAATTTTACAAGAATTACAAGGCATTGTTGTTAAGGCATCCGGCTTGGTTGCACAAGCCCCCGATACAATGGATGAAGCCCCAGCGATGAATCGTTTATTGAATTTGCAAGCAGATGAAACGACCTATCAACAGGTCTTGCAAGTTGTCCAAAGTGAAACCAGTGATTGGGACACTATGCGACAAACGTTACGACAGTCTGAGTTGATGGGATGGGGTCTTAATGCACAAGGTAAACGTAAAAATTTCACGAAGAAACATGATCCGGCGTTGAAAGCAGCTTGGGATAAAGTCAAAGATGAACGTGAAGCATTAAAGAAGCGCTTTACGACCTTATTGGAAAAGTATTTTGTTCTCGACCAAGCGGGGTTGTCATTAGCCATTCAAGGTGCTGGTTCTGTGATTTCACGTTTGGTTCAGTTAACCAAAGATTTTAGTGAGGACTTTTTGGCTGAAAAATTACGTCGTAAAGTATTGGATTTTAATGATTTAGAGCATTTTGCTTTGCAAATCGTTAGCCAAGAAAAAGTGAAAACAGAATTACGGACACACTATACTGAAATCATGGTCGATGAGTATCAGGATACGAATCAATTGCAGGAGGCGATTCTGGATGAAATTACTGCGGGTGATAATTTATTCCAAGTTGGTGATATTAAGCAGTCTATTTATAAGTTCCGCCAAGCAGACCCAACATTATTTGCGGGTAAATTAGCAACTTATCCATCTGATTCAACAAGTGCTGTCATTACGTTACAGGAGAACTTCCGATCACAGCCTAACGTGACGAATTTCATTAACTATATCTTTGCGCAAGCGATGAGTCGTTCATTGGGTGATATTGAGTATACTGGTGAAGCTGAATTGGTTGCTGGTGCAACGTATTATCCAGAGGAATTGCCAAAAAAAGCAGAACTTTTGCTTTATTTAGATGATGCTAGTTCAGAAGACTTGGGTGCAGACGCTGAAAGTGATAAAGGAGTTGAACCAACAACTTCTGAGGCTCCTTATACAAAGGCGACGGGGCAAATTCGTTTGACAGCATTAAAGATACAAGAATTGGTGCAATCAAAGTTTGAAATTTATGATCGTCATGCTGAAATGAAGCGACCAATCAACTATGGTGATATTACGATCTTGGTGCCAACGAAGAGCCAAAACCTAGATGTCTTAGATATCTTTCGTGAAATGGGCATACCAATCATGATTGATGGGACGGAAAATTATTTTCAGACAACTGAAATATCAGTGATTATGAGTTTCCTACAAGTGATTGATAATCCACATCAGGATATTCCGTTGGCGGCTGTATTACGTTCACCGCTATATAGCATTGCTGAGAATGGTCTGGCATTGATTCGCGCACAAACGCCAGATGAAGATTTTTATACGGCTGTTAAACAACTAGCAAGTATTGAAATGCGTGTTGATGTTCCTGGTATTTCTGCTGAATTGGTAACGAAAACACAAGCACAAGTCCAACGCTTCTTAGCTGATTTAGCAGTATTTCGTGATTTGGCCGTTCAGAACCAAATTGTGACGTTGTTGTGGGCAATTTATAACCGAACTGGGTGGCTGGATTATGTTGGTGGGTTGCCTTCAGGTGCTCAGCGACAAGCCAATCTGCACGCACTGTATGAGCGTGCAGCTGCCTATCAAAAGAGCAGTTTTGTGGGGTTATATCAATTTATTAACTATGTGATTCAGTTACAGAATCAAGATAAAGACTTAGGTGAAGCCGATGCAAATGTGGCTCAAAATAGTGTGTTATTGATGACGATTCATCATTCCAAGGGATTAGAATTCCCGGTTGTCTTTCTATTAAATGCGACTCGTACAATGATTAGTCAACGAGAGACACAAGGCAGTATTATTCTTGATGCCCATGCTGGTGGTGGGATGAATTATATTGATTTACCGCATCATCTGAAATTAAGTACCCCACAGCATGAGTATATTGCACAAGTAAAACGCCAAAATGCATATGCTGAACAATTGCGAGTGTTGTATGTGGCCCTAACCCGTGCCGAGCAACAATTATTTATAGTTGGTGCCTATGATGGTGTTGATAAGTTATGGCAAACTTGGCAGCAGAGTGCTGGGGTAACGGAGTGGATGTTACCAGATACGATTCGTCTTGCTGGAAAATCATTCATGGATTTGATTGGGATGACGTTGATTCGCCACCCCCAAGCGCCAGAACGTTTGGCACCGCTGCGCGCTTATGATGAGCATGACGTCATGCAGTTTGATGATATCCGAGCCAAAGCGCCTAAAAATGTTTTTGAATATGACGTGGAAGCTGTGAATACACAAGATTTAGTGACACGAGTGGCAAACTATCAACCAATGGTTGATGAAAAACCAGATACGGGGAATGTTGCACAAACGGTAACTGAAAATACCAATTGGCAACCGGTTCTTCAATTCCAGTATCCTTATGAAACGGCAACACGTGCGACTGCCTATCAGTCGGTGTCCGAAATCAAACGATTATTTGAAGATCCTGACTTAACCGAGGGACGTCAGTTGATCGATCGTCGGTTGGTGACGGATGATTTGGCGGGACTACGGCTGACTGATGAAGAGTTACCGGCGCCGGAATTCATGCAGGAATCGGCGACACGCTTGTCTTCAGCTGCCATTGGAACGGCGACCCATTTGGTAATGCAACGGCTAGATTTAACAGCCGGTTTGCCAACATTGGCAACAATCAAGGCACTTATCCAAGAACTAGTTGCTGAACAATTAATTGACGATAAAATTGCGCCGTTAATTTCGGTTGATAAAATCGTACGGTTCTTTACTGATTCACCACTTGGTAAACAAATGGTCCGACATGCTGATACGTTACAACGAGAAGTACCATTTTCACTGTTGTTAGATGCAAAGCGGTTATACCGCGCGTTTGATGGTGACGATAAGGTGTTAGTACACGGAATTATTGATGGGTATTTCCAAGTGGATGATGAAATTTGGTTGTTTGATTATAAAACAGATCACGTTTCACAGAAGTCGGCGACAGATGTTTTGACTAAGCGATATGCTGGCCAATTAAACATTTATGCACAAGCGCTAGTTGCGATGGGCTTACCAATGCCTAAACGATTTATTTATGCTATTAATGCCGAAAAATTAATTCGGTTGTAATGCGTTTATACTGTAAAAATTAAACATAAAAGAGGTTGGGACAATTGTTTTGTCCCAACCTCTTTGTGTTAATAATGCATTAATTATAAGGCTGTAAATTTTATAGCATAAACGCGTTCCAAAAGCCTGAAGCCTCAATGTAATGTCATTTACGCCATTCCTGTCCACGGCCAAAAATGGCGAAAACAACGTTACACACTGGATTCAAAGCGGCTTTTGTCTCGCTCTCCTTACTTTTTTAGATGACGTATATTCAATATTAATGTCAAAGCGACGAAGAACATCATCAGAATAAAGACGGATGCAAAGAGTAACTTGTATGAGCCACCATCGATCAATAAACCACCATAAAGTGGGCCGATCGCACGTCCTAAGGAAACGAACATAGTCAACAACCCTTGAGCGTGACCTTTCGCAGTTGGATCACTTAATTTGTCGACCCAAGCAGGAATCTGTGGGCTAGCAAAAATTTCTCCGATAGTCAAAATGACAAAACTAACGATAAACATGGGGTATGTTTTTGCCTGAATCAATACTAGGAATGATAGCGCAAATAAAGTTGAACCACCTAAAACAGTTAGACGTAGTGGTAAACGGTCAATAATTCGGTTTAGTAGTCCCTGACCAAAAATAATGATGATACCATTTAGGGTCCACAAGAATGAATAATCTTTGGTTGTCATACCAAGGTCAGTCATATGCGTTGCAATGACGGTTTCCCATAACATGTATGACATGTAGAAGGCGAAAGCTAATCCTAAAATGGCATAGATGATAGTAGGCGTTTTGAAGGTGCTTTTTGCGGCTCGAGCAGCTGCTTGTGCGCTTTGTTTGGCCAACCCTTTAATATTAAAGTATTTAATGACAAGAATAAAAAATACAGTGTACATGATAGCAGCGCTACCAAATACGTATTTAACACCGTAATCAAATAGGAAACCGACGATTGCAGTACCGGCAACCACACCAACGTTCATAAAGAGGTATTGGAAATTGAACACCTTTCTCGTATCTATAGATTGGATGGTGGTTGCGTAGGCATTTACTAAAGTGTAAATAAGACCATCTGCAAAACCAATTAATAACATAAATAGTGCAAAAACTGGCCAACTGTGCCAAAAAGTTAGCATGATTAGAATCGCTAGGGCGACGCCAACTGAGAGGGTCATGGCTTTATACGGACTCCAGCGATCAAAGAGACGGCCGCCTAACCAATTACCGAACATCATGGTTACCGAAAGCCCCATCACAACGACTCCTGATACAGTCATACTTTGATGTAAGACATTATGCATATAGAGTGTTGTGATTGGCCAAATCAGTGAAGCGCCTGTGGATTGGAAAAACGTTGTAATGTATAAAATGATGGCTTTAATTTCGACGTGCTGTGGTTTGTGCACATCGCCGTCTGGTGACGACTGACTTATCATAAATCCTCCATGAATGTGTGAACTGATATGAATAAAAAATTGTGACACGATATCATTTTAAGATGACTCTTATATGTGGTATTATGCACCTAAAAAGTGTGTCTATTTGTTTTGACTACTAGAAAAGTTTAGCATAATCTGTGGGAATTGGTATACTTAATGAAGATGAGTTTCAAATCTAGATAGAATTATTGGGGAATAAAAAATGGCGATTAAGAAACCAGAATATATTTTAGCAATTGATCAAGGAACAACCGGCACGCGAGCGATTGTTTTCAATCATAATGCCCGGCGTGTGACATCAGTTGCTATTCCAATGACGCCAGTGATCCCAAGGACTGGTTGGTTAGAACAACGGCCGTTAGATATTTGGCATGCAACTCAGACAGCAGTTGCTGATGCGTTAATCAATGCCGGTATTCGGGGGGATGAGATTAAGGCGTTGGGAATCGCAAACCAACGTGAAACAACGATTATATGGCATCGTCAAACGGGACAGCCAATTTATAATGCAATTAGTTGGTCATCGACACAATCACAGGATATTGCTCAAAGTATTGCTGATGATGCTGAAAAGACGGAATTGATTCGTCAAAAAACTGGTCTGCCTGTTAGTGCGTACTTCTCAGCAACCAAAATTCGCTGGATTTTGGATAATGTTCCTGGTGCACAGGCAGCGGCCGAAAATGGTGACTTAGTTTTTGGAACAGTGGATACCTGGTTAACGTGGCAACTGACTGATGGTGCCGTTCATGCAACTGATGCGACGAATGCTGCTCGAACAATGCTGTACAACATTCATACACAAGAATGGGATGATGAATTATTAAAGATGTTCAACATTCCATTAAGTATGCTACCTGAGGTCCATAATAGTAGTGAAGTAATTGGTCGCACGAGTCCCATGTCGTTCTTCGGTGGTCAAGTACCGATTGCTAGTGTTATTGGTGATCAAAATGCTTCGATGGTCGGTCAACTGGCTCTTGAAAAGGGTATGGTCAAAAATACGTATGGTGCTGGAGCATTTATGATTATGAACACTGGTAATGAACCGGTGATGTCTAATAATCGTCTAGTTACGACCATTGCTTATAAAATCGATGATCAACCCGTCTACGCCTTAGAAGGATCAATTTTTTCAGCTGGAACAGCTATTCAATGGTTACATGATCGCTTAGGCATGATTGAAACGCAACTAGATGCCTGGTCGTTGGCCGAAGAATCGGATAATCATAATGAAATTTATGTGATTCCCGCATTTAATGGTTTGGGAGCACCATATTGGGATCCGAATGCACGTGGAACCGTCTTTGGTATGACACGTGGGACCAACAAGGCCGATTTTGTAAAGGCAACTTTGCAATCGATTGCTTATCAAACTGCGGATATTTTATCAACCATGAAGAAAGACTCGGGCTATGAATTAGCGACAATGAAAGCGGATGGCTCTGTTTCACGTAATCCATACTTAATGCAATTTCAGTCGGACATTGCTCATGTTGACATTGAACGTTCCTTAGATGAGGACGCTACGCCACTTGGGGCAGCCTTTTTGGCTGGAATTGCAGTTGGTTACTGGCAGGATCTATCGGACTTACAACACTATGTCCAAGCTGGTCGTCAATTTAAGCCAAACTTGGCCGAAGAACAACGCCAGCACTTACGTCAAGGTTGGCGTAATGCAATCAAGGCGACTCGATTTTTTGGAGAAGTCTAAAATTGTAAGCGATGTACATTGTTATAGAAAACTTGTGAAAAAAAGTTTATAATTGTTGATGAAAGTAATGATGTACTTATTTAATAATTGTTTTAAGAACTCACTAGTAAAGGAGCATTCATCGTGCCTAAAGAAATTACAACATTGTTGACGTTTTTTGGTGGGACTGGAGACTTAGCTAAGCGTAAGTTATATCCATCTACCTATAACCTTTTTAAGAAAGGTTTCTTACAAGAACATTTTGCGATTATTGGAACTGCTCGTCAGGATTTAACGACAGATGAATTCCGTGAGCTAGTTCGCACATCAATCGCTGATTTTACTGAAGATCAGGCGAATGCTGAAGAGTTTGTTTCACACTTTTATTACATTCGTTTAGATATTCCGGATAAAACTGGCTATGCTGACATGCTTGCATTGAATAATGAATTGGATGCTAAGTATGATTTGAAGGGTAACCGTATTTTCTATATGTCAGTTGCACCTCGCTTCTTTGGTACAGTTGCTAAGTATTTGAAGTCAGAGAATTTGCTAACTGAAAATGGTGAATTTAACCGTCTGATGATTGAAAAGCCATTTGGTTCTTCATATGATACAGCTGAAGAATTGCAAAACGAATTGTCAGAAGCTTTTGATGAAAGCCAAATTTACCGTATCGATCACTATCTTGGTAAAGAAATGGTTCAAAATATTGCAGCGGTTCGTTTTGGTAACCCACTATTTGATGCGGCTTGGAATAAGGACTACATCGAAAACATTCAAGTGACTTTGTCAGAAGTTTTGGGTGTTGAAGAACGAGCTGGATACTATGATACAGCTGGTGCCTTGCGTGATATGATTCAAAATCACACGATGCAAGTGATTGGTTGGTTAGCCATGGAAAAGCCAGCATCATTTAATGATAAAGAAATTCGGGCAGCTAAGAATGCAGCCTTTGATTCTTTGAAGATTTATAACACACCTGAGGAAGTTGCGGCTAACTTTGTGCGTGGTCAATATGGTGAATCAGCAGATGGTTCACAAAAGAAATACTTGGATGAAATGGATGTACCAGCAGATTCACAAAATAATACGTACGTTGCTGGTAAACTACAATTTGATATGCCCCGTTGGGAAGGTGTACCATTCTACATTCGTTCAGGTAAGCGTTTAGCTGCGAAGTCAACCCGTGTCGATATTGTCTTTAAGAAAGGCTTGAATATCTTTGGTGAAGACGTTTCATTAGATAATCCAGTATTATCAATTTTGATCGACCCTAAGGGTGGTATTGAATTTAAGATCAATGCAAAGGATATTACGTCAGCATTTGCAACACGTATGATTAACCTAGATTGGCAAGTTTCTGATGAAGATAAGGCCGTTACGCCTGAACCATACGAGCGTATGATTCATGATGCCATGAATGGTGATGGATCAAACTTCGCTGACTGGAATGGTGTGGGAACTGCTTGGAAGTTCGTTGATGCCATTCAAGCTGCTTGGGATGCTAAGAAAGAATCATTCCCTAACTATGTTTCAGGTTCAATGGGACCAGTTGCGGCTGATGAGTTGTTAGCAAAAGACGGCAACGAATGGGTCTTTAAGGGTTAAACTGGTTTTTAAAAATTAAATAGATTGTCGATCCTCCGTAGTGCTTGTTATTTGATAATAAGTGACGGAGGATTATTTGTTTCAAGAATAAAGGAGTTATTATGGCCAGATACACAGCAATTGAATTAACTAATATGATTATGATTGAAAATCCGCAAACACACGAAATTTTAGTCGAAAATCGACGGAATCCGGCGTGGCCAGGAGTTACTTTTCCGGGCGGGCACGTAGAGGAGGGAGAGACGGTCACACAGTCAGTTTATCGAGAAGCCTATGAAGAGACCGGTTTAACAATTGCATCACCTAAAATGGTTGGTATCAAAGAATGGCCATTAGCAGATGGGGCTCGCTATATCGTCTTTTTATATAAGACTGATCAATATCAAGGTGAGATTCAAACTGGACGTGAAGGTGAAATATTCTGGACGACCCGCGAGGAATTATTGAGTGGCCAGTTTAAATTACCGCACACGTTTGCAGAGATGCTGCCCGTTTTTGATAAACCTGAAATTAATGAATTAGCATTATATGCAACGATTGATCAGCAGCGGCAAGATATAAGTTGGCAATAATATGATAAAACACGAACGTCCGAAAAAATGCTGATTATTATAAGAACATATCGGCTGTCTTCGGCTTTAAACGTTTTTTTAAAACGAAAAATGAACGGATATGTTATACTGTCAGTATTAAATTAAAAAATACCGAACGTTCGAGGTTATAAAATATGAAAACACGTCGAAGCGATCGCTTAGTAGATATGACACGTTATTTGCTAGAACGACCACGTACTTTAGTTTCACTAACACATTTTGCTGAAGAATATGAAAGTGCCAAATCATCTATTTCAGAGGATTTGACCATTTTAAAGCGGACATTTCATGAGCGCGGCATTGGCCTTTTGGAGACGATTCCGGGGGCTGCTGGTGGTGCCCGTTTCACACCATATATGACGAAAGATGATGCCAAAGAATTTGTGGACTCATTAGTTAATGTCATTGATGATGAGACTCGTGTCTTGCCAGGTGGCTATGTTTATTTATCAGATATTTTAGGCCAACCTTGGTTTTTGCAACGCATTGGTCGCTTGATTGCAACACAATATTTGCGCGAGCCAATCGATGCTGTTATGACGGCAGCAACCAAAGGTGTTCCAGTTGCGCAAGCAGTAGCTGAAGAATTAAATGTCCCATTCGTGATTGTCCGTAATGATACAAAGGTTACTGAAGGGCCAACGATGTCAGTCAATTATGTCACTGGTCAGTCACAACGGTTAGAAAAGCTTGAGTTATCACGACGTTCTTTGCCAATGGGCTCACGCGTATTGATTGTTGATGACTTTATGAAGGCTGGTGGTACCATCCGTGGTATGGCTTCTCTAGTTAAAGAATTCGAAGGACAAGTGGTTGGTTCTGCCGTTGTCGCTGAAGGCCGCGTTGAGCATCGTGTAATTGATGAATACACATCATTGATTCATGTGGATACAAATAAGGATGATGGTATTATTCACGTCACACCTGGTAATTATGCCGATGAAATTTATACCAAGTTTGAAGAAGAATTAGAAAATAAATAGTATTAGATTAAGGTGGAAGTCATGCAAAGATTTGTCATTGTTTTAGCTGCAGGAAAAGGGACCCGAATGAAGTCTACTTTACCAAAGGTGTTGCATAAAGTTGGTGGTAAGCCAATGGTACAATTGGTAGTCGATACGGTAAAAAATGCTGGTGTTGACAAAACGGTTACTGTTGTTGGTAACGGTGCGGATCAGGTAAAAGAGACGCTAGGGGATTCTTCTGAATTTGCAGTGCAAACGCAACAATTAGGTACTGGTCATGCCATTCAGATGGCCGCCCCATTGTTGGCAAGTGAACAAGGTGTCACGCTGATTGCTTCAGGGGATGCACCAATGTTTACTACCACCACTTATGAAGACCTATTTAGCTATCATGAACAATCAAATAATGCTGTTACTGTATTGACAGCCAAAGCACCAGATCCAACTGGGTATGGTCGTATTATTCGTGATGAGCAAGGTAACGTCCTACGAATTGTCGAGCAAAAAGATGCGAATGATGATGAGAAAAAGGTTGATGAAATCAATACTGGTGTCTATGTCTTTGATAATCAATTATTATTTGAAAGCTTGCAACATGTCACGAATGATAATGCACAAGGTGAATACTACTTGCCTGACACATTAGAGATTTTGCGTGAAGCCGGTCAAACGGTTGGCGCCTTCCAAATTAGTGATTTTGGTGAATCGATGGGTGTCAATGACCGCGTTGCTTTAGCTAAGGCAAATCAAATTATGCGCCAACGTACTAATGAAGCCCACATGCGAGCTGGTGTCACTTTGATTGACCCAACGAACACTTACATTGATGTGGATGTCCAAATTGGGGCCGATACGGTTATTGAACCAAACGTCTATCTAAAGGGTCAAACTAAGATTGGTAGCCATGTTGTCTTAACGGCAGGAACAACCATTGTTGATTCGATCGTTGCTGATGGGGCTCAAATAGATGCCAGTCATTTGGAAAAGGCTGAAGTACGTGAGGCAGCAACGGTCGGTCCGTTTGCTCATCTACGTCCGGCAGCTTTCTTGGATCGTGAAGCCCACGCTGGTAATTTTGTTGAGGTGAAGAAGGCAACCTTAGGCGTACGCTCAAAAATGGGGCATTTGTCTTATCTGGGTGATGCAACGATTGGTGCTGATGTAAATATTGGTGCTGGGACTGTATTTGTTAACTATGATGGTATGAACAAATGGCATTCAAATGTTGGTGACCGTGCCTTTATTGGTTCAGGATCAAAAATTATTAGTCCGGTAGATATTGCTGATGAAGCGTTTATTGCCGCTGGTTCGATTATTACAGATAATGTGCCAGAGCATGCCATGGGGATTGCCCGTGCTCGTCAAACGGTTAAAGCAGATTTCTGGCAACGGACACCATTATTCAAAAAATTTAATAAATAATTATTGAATTAAGTTGATTGTCATGTTGGTCGGTTAATAATGGATTGAAGAATGCGTTGAAAAACGGTACAATGGGATTATTAAAGACTGGAATACGCACGTGAATGTGTCTATGGAGGAAAGCATGTCAACTTATTCGGATCCACATTTGAAAATATTTTCATTGAGTAGCAATCAACCATTAGCGGAAAAGATTGCTGCTGCTGTTGGTGTGGAACTATCGAAAATCAATATCGCCCGATTTAGTGATGGGGAGATTCAAATCAATATTGAAGAATCTGTCCGTGGGGATAATGTTTATATTATCCAACCAACATCAGCACCAGTTAATGACAGTTTGATGGAACTGTTGATTATGATTGATGCATTACGTCGAGCAAGCGCACGTTCAATTAATGTTGTGATGCCTTATTACGGTTATGCACGTCAGGATCGTAAAGCACGTTCTCGCGAACCAATTTCAGCAAAATTGGTTGCTAACATGCTAGAGATGGTTGGTGCAACACGAGTATTAGCACTTGACTTGCATGCATCACAAATTCAAGGATTCTTTGATATCCCTGTTGATCACATGACTGGTGCCCCATTGTTGGCTGATTACTTAATTACAACGGGTATCGCTGATAATAATACCGTGATTGTATCTCCTGATCATGGTGGTGTTACTCGTGCACGTGCTTTGGCAGAATTATTAGGTTCACACGAACCAATCGCTATTATTGATAAGCGTCGCCCAAAGGCTAATGTTGCACAAATTATGAATATTATTGGTGATGTTAAGGGTAAGCGTGCCATCATGATCGATGATATGATCGATACTGGTGGTACCATTACGCAAGGTGCTCAAAAGTTGAAAGACGAAGGAGCTGCCGAAGTATATGTGGTTGCAACACACGCAGTCTTCTCAGGTAAGGCTGTGGAGAATTTGCAAAACTCAGCATTTGAAAAGGTTATTGTGACGGATTCACTTAATTTACCAGAAGAAAAGAAGTTCCCTAAGTTGGTTCAAGTTTCTACTGCAGAATTGATTGGTGAAGCAATTAAGCGCATTAATGAGAACAAGGCTGTTTCGCCTTTGTTTAAGACACGCTTTCACCGTACATCTGACTAAGAAAGAAAATGATTCGTTGTTCTAGCAAAGTTTAGAGCAACGTTTTTTTATAAGAGGGGTAATGTAATGGCAAAAAAGAAGATGATTTTAGACCTAGATACTGGTGTTGATGATGCATTGGCATTAGCTTATGCATTAGCAACACCGGATGCTGATTTAATTGGTGTGGTATCCTCATTTGGAAATACCCAAGTTGAGACTGCTGCACAAAACACCTTGAAGCTATTAGAGCTATTAGGAAAATCGGATGTACCAGTTTTTGTTGGGGCGGCACATTCTTCAACCACTGATAATTTTGAGACCATGCAGGTATCAATGGATATTCATGGTAAAAATGCCATTGGGGATGTTGAGTTACCAGAGCCTAAGACAACTCTAGCAACAACATCAGCGGTTGATTTCCTGATTGCATCGGCCCACCAATATGCTGATGATTTGGTCGTGGTACCAACTGGTCCATTGACTAATTTGGCTGCAGCTTTTAAGAAGGATCCGCAAATAGCTGATTTGATTGGTAACATTACGTTAATGGGGGGTGCACTTGTTGTGCCAGGAAATGTGACGCCATACACTGAAGCAAACATTAACCAAGATCCTGAAGCGGCTGACTATGTGTTTAAGCATGCTAAACATTTGGTAATGGTTGGCTTAGACGTGACCTTACAGACCTTGTTAACGAAACAAGAAACGAAACAATGGCGTGATTTAGGGACTGAAAAAGGACGCGTTTTTGCAGATATTTTTGATTATTATATTGATGCCTATTACAACTTAGACATTAATAAGGCTGGGGCAGCCTTGCATGATCCGCTAGCAGTGGGTGTGGCAGTTGATCCAAATTTTGTAACATTATTACCACTCAACATGATGGTAGATGCTAACGATGGTCGAACGATTGGTGATCCTAGCCGGCTGCGTGACCCACATAAGAATAATTATGTGGCTGTTGAAGTAGATGAACCATTTTATTTGGAGCGATTCATGAATTATACATTGGCAGTATTATCGTAATTAATGAATAGCTAAGGCTTGCAAAATGCCTTTTTGTCGTGTAATATAAGTGTTTGTGAGTTATCACTTATTGATAGCTTTCCTTGCCGGCAGGTAGTCGGCCATAGACCAAAAGGAGGAATATATAATGGCATACGAATTAACATACATTATTCGCCCTGACATGAATGCTGACGCTAAGAAGGCATTGGTTGAGCGTTTTGACAAAGTGTTGTCAGATAATGGTGCTACGGTGGTTGAGTCAAAGGACTGGTCATCACGTCGTTTTACTTTTGAAATTGCAGGTTACCGTGAGGGTCTTTACCACGTGGTTACATTTACTGCAGAAGATGACGCACCTGTTAACGAGTTCGATCGTTTGGCTAAGATCTCAGAAGATATCTTACGTCACATGGTTGTAAAGCGTGAACTAGCATCAGCTGAGTAATTTTTAAAAATTACATTAATTTAATAAAATTTAGTGGCTAGGTCTAAGGACCTTGAAAGGAGGCTTTCCATATGATAAATCGTGTTGTTCTGGTTGGTCGTTTGACACGTGATGTTGAATTGCGTTATACGACTTCTGGTGCTGCTGTTGGGTCATTTACAATTGCCGTCAATCGACAATTTACAAATGCTAACGGTGAGCGTGATACCGATTTTGTTAATGCTGTCATTTGGCGTAAGTCAGCAGAGAATTTTGCTAATTTTACATCAAAAGGTTCGTTAGTTGGTATTGAAGGCCGTATTCAAACTCGGAATTATGAAAATCAACAGGGACAACGTGTTTATGTCACGGAAGTAGTTGTTGATAACTTCTCATTGTTGGAAAGCCGTGCTGAAAGTGAAGCACGTCGTTCTCATAATGGTTCAAATAATACGAATAATTTTGGTGGTGGACAACAGCGTAGTCAGGGGAATTTTAATTCTTCAGCATCACAAAACCCATTTGGCGCACCAGCATCAAGTGGTAATGTGTTCAATGGCAGTTCAGCTAGTTCACAATCATCAAATGATCCTTTCAGTGGTGGTCAAGAGATTGATATCTCTGACGATGACCTACCATTCTAAATTATTAACAACAAGATTGTCTAACGACATCATTCTATCAGGAGGAATTTAATCATGGCACAACAACGTCGTGGTGGCGGACCTCGTCGCCGTCGTAAGGTTGACTTTATCGCAGCCAACCACATTAAATACGTGGATTATAAAGATACTGAATTGTTGGAACGTTTCATTTCAGAACGTGGTAAGATTTTGCCTCGTCGTGTAACTGGAACTTCAGCAAAGAACCAACGCAAGGTTACGACTGCTATTAAGCGTGCTCGTATCATGGGTCTTTTGCCATTCGTTGCAGAAGACTAATTGCATATAAAAAAAGTCGAGGTGAACTGAACCCCGTAAGTTGGAGTAATTTCCAAAACTTACGGGGTTTTACTATGTTTTCAAAAGAAGTACAAATTGAAGCAGTCACGATGTACCTACA
>NZ_BJEC01000015.1 GCF_005405465.1 Weissella thailandensis | reverse complement strand
AAATACTAGACCCAAATTAAATTACCGTTTAACAATCCACTCTGACCAGGGATTCCAGTATCAAAATTATGAATATGTCTCACGTTTGCAGAACAACCATGTGTTTCAAAGTATGAGTCGCAAAGCGACCTGTCTAGATAATGCTATGGCGGAGAGCTTCTTTCATCTCTTGAAGGTAGGAACTGTCCATAATAACCATTATCAAAACTATGACGAGCTGAAGTCTGCCGTCAATAATTATATCTATTACTACAACAATAAACGGATTAAAACAAAGCTGGCCGGAAAAACTCCGGTTCAATACCGAAGTCTTTCCGACCAGCTAGTTGCTTAAACTTCTCTCCAATTTTTGGGGTTCAGTTCAATCAGCGCAATGCTCATGGTACTTTATAAATCTATTTAATTAGAAGCTAAACTTGTTACCGTTATCTTCTTTGATGTACTTTGAAGTTAGACCTTCAGCTTCAAGGAACTCACGGAATGGTACAAGATCTTCTGCTTCGTACTTTTCCTTGTATGACTTAACAACATCTTCGCTGTACAAGTTAGTATCAAGCTTCAATGTTTCAACAGGGATTGGACGATCCTTAGTGATCTTAGCATCAATAACAACAACACGGCCTTGGTTGTAGTATTCAACAGCCTTCTTCATGACACTATCAATGTCTTCGATACGGCTAACAGTCAAACCAACAGCACCTTGTGCCTCACCGATCTTAGCGTAGTCAACGTCAGTAAAGTCAACACCGAAGTTGTACTCGTTTGTATCCTCGTACTTGTTCTTGATGAATCCATACTCAGTGTTAGTGAAGACAACGTTGATGACAGGCATGTCATAACGAACGTTTGTCACAACGTCTGGGTAAGTCATTGAGAACGCACCATCACCCATCAAGTTCCAAACTTGACGATCTGGGTAAACGTTCTTGGCACCGATACCACCTGGCAAACCAATTCCCATTGTTGCAAACAATGGTGAAGTACGCCACATGTTCTTAGGTGTCATGTGCAAGTGACGGATTGACATTTGTGTAACGTTACCAACATCAGTTGAGAAGATTGCATCTTCTGCAGCGTACTTGTTAATAGCATTGTAAACTTGGTAAGCTTGAAGATCACCTTCAGACTTTTGCTCAAGCTTGTTCATGTAATCGCGCCAGTTTTGCACGTTCTTGATGTTGGCAGCCCACCAAGCTGATTCTTCAACAGATGCAACCTTAGAAAGGATAGCATCGATTGCTTCACCAGCATCACCAAGGATAGCAACATCAGTTTCATGACGCTTACCTAGCATAGCTGGGTTGTTGTCAATTTGAATAAACTTTTCAACGTTACGGAAAGTACCCTCAACCTCAGAGAATGGGAAGTTTGTTCCGACGAACAATACTGTATCTGCTTCAAGAACAGATTCGTTAGCTGGCTTCCAACCAACACGGAATGTTGATCCAGTCAAAGCTTCGAAGTCCCAGTCGAAAGTCTCAAAGTTCTTACCAGTAGTAATAACTGGTGCCTTGATCTTACGAGCCAATTCTTGAACGGCTGGTCCATGTCCCATTGTACCAACACCAGCGTAAATAACTGGACGCTTTGCTTGGTTCAATAGTTCAACAGCTTCATCAATATCCTTCTCATCAACAGGAGCTGACTTGTAGTTCTTGAACTTTAGTCCTGAAGAATACAATGGTGTTGAGTAGATTGAGTCTGCATCAAGTTCAGCAAATCCAAAGTCTGCAGGTACTTCAAGTACGGCTACACCGCGCTTAGCAATAGCAGTACGGATAGCATCGTCAACCAAGTGAGGCAATTGCTCAGCAGTTGTTACACGACGGTTGTAAACGGCAATGCTCTCGTACATTGGGTTTTGGTTCAACTCTTGGAATGAGTCCATGTTCAATTCGCGAACTGGCTTTGAACCTAAGATTGCCAATACAGGAACGTTATCCATTGCTGCATCGTACAAACCGTTGATCAAGTGTGTTGCACCAGGTCCACCAGATCCAACAGTAACACCAAGCTTACCACTAAACTTCCATTGCATAACGGCAGCCATAGCACCAACTTCTTCGTGCTTAACTTGTAACCACTTAACGTTGTTTTCAGGATCACCCATGGCGTTCATGAATCCACTCAAAGTTCCAGATGGCACACCGTATACAGTGGGCACACCCCAACCTTCCATAACCTTCAAAGCTGCTAATCCAGCAGTTATCTTATTCTCTGACATTTAACATATCTCCCTACATGTTTGCGTTCTGGAAACGCTTTCTTACTTCTACAAATTCTATTGTATTTTAAATAACAGTATGCGTCAAGTTAGTTTTTGATTAGATAAATAAAAACAATATAAAAGTGCATGCGTCCAATACTACAAATAGACTATATTTGAAATCAAATTAATAACATATATAATACTTTAAGATTATTTTATATAATATTACTATGTGCAAAAAAATGTTTCATATATAAAATAATTGTTTTTTATTGTCATATTTATTTCATAACCCAGCACCTAATAATTAATGAACAATTTCACAAAACCTTCAAATGTTTAAAAAATACCGTTTTATAACAAGTTATGAAATATAATTTCAATTAATCGTTTTAAAATAGATTAATTGAAATTAAATTGCTATAACGATATAATGACTGCATAAAAAGAAACCGCTTTCATACAAGGAGAAATTAATGAATCTCAATGAACTAACTAACTTAACAACGGAAAAGCGAAATCAGCAGACCATGAACCTAGATAGCTTAACAATTCATGAAGCAGCCATTTTGATGAATAATGAGGATCAAAAGGTAGGTTTGGCTGTCGCTGAGGCCCTACCCGCTATTGAAAACGCGATTGCAAAGACAACCGCCTCCCTCCAATCTGGCGGTCGAATCATTTATATGGGGGCTGGTACCAGTGGTCGTCTAGGCGTCTTGGATGCCGCTGAATGTGTACCAACTTTTGGGGTCAGTCCTGATACAGTGATTGGTTTAATCGCTGGTGGTAATAAGGCCATGATTCATGCCGTGGAAGGTGCTGAAGATAGTCTGACTTTAGGTCCAAGTGATTTAAAAAATTTGAATTTAACAAAAAATGATACGGTGGTAGGCATCGCGGCGAGCGGTCGCACCCCTTACGTGATTGGAGGGCTAGATTACGCGAAAAGTGTTCATGCGGCAACGGTTAGTTTGGCGCTAAACACCGATGCTTTGATTAGTCAACACGCAGACACCCCCATTGAAGTTAACGTTGGCGCTGAATTTTTAACTGGCTCTACTCGTTTGAAATCAGGTACTGCTCAAAAAATGGTATTAAATATGATTTCAACTATCTCAATGATTGGTATTGGTAAAGTATATAAAAACCTAATGGTTGATGTCCAACCAACCAACGAAAAATTAGTCGAACGTGCAAAACACATCATCATGGAGGCAACAGATTGCTCTTTTGAAGTTGCAGAACAAACTTTTATTGTCGCAAATCAAAACGTCAAAGTAGCAATCGTTATGATTCTAACAGGCGTTGATCGTAATGAATCTGAAGAAAAATTACGACAGGCCAACGGTTTTATTAACAAATCAGTTTAATTACTTAATTGGGGAGATATTATTATGGCGAAAGAAGACTATGATCAATTAGGACAAGACATTTTCCAGCATGTGGGTGGTAAAGAAAATGTTTCAAAGTTAATTCACTGTATGACCCGCGTTAGGCTAACTTTAAAAGACGAAAGTAAGGCTGACCTTGAAGAATTAGAAGCACTCCCAGGCGTGCTCGGCGTTGTTGAGGATGAAACCTTGCAAGTCGTTGTGGGGCCTGGAAAAGTAAATAAAGTCGCCCAAAGCATGGTTGATTCTGTCGGGGTTAAATTGGGGGCAGATTTTCCAGGTCAAAATCAGACACCTGAAGATAACAACTTGAATGAACAGACGGATCAAAACAAAGCGGCTGCCAAACAAAAATACAATAAACCAAACAAATTTAAAAACGTTCTCAAGTCATTGGCAAATATTTTCGTTCCCATGATACCGGCACTTGTTGGTGCTGGTATCATTGCCGGAGTCGCTTCTATCCTGCAAAATTTACTAACTGCAGGAACTTTAACAGGCGATGCCATGACGCAACTTGTAACGGTTCTTAATGTTATTAAAAATGGTCTATTCACCTATCTAGCAATCTACACAGGTATCAATGCCGCTGCTGAATTTGGTGCAACACCAGCTTTGGGTGGTACCGTTGGCGCTGTCACCCTACTTTCCGGCGTGACCACGGATACGACTATTCAAAACTTATTTAATGGTCAAGACCTGGCTGCTGGTCAAGGCGGTATTATTGGAGTCATTTTTGCCGTTTGGCTACTGTCATTAGTCGAAAAAAGACTACATAAATGGGTACCAGATTCTATTGATATTATCATCACGCCAACTTTAAGTCTGTTGGCAATCGGTTTAGCAACTATTTATCTAATTATGCCAATCGCAGGTGTCGTATCAGATGGACTACTACAATTTATTAATGTTGTCTTAGACGTTGGTGGTCCTGTCGCTGGCTTTGTTCTGGGCGCCTTATTCCTACCAATGGTTATGCTTGGACTACACCAGATTTTAATTCCTATCCATTTAGAAATGATTAATCAAATGGGAAGTACCCCACTCTTGCCAATTCTAGCCATGTAAGGTGCTGGACAAGTTGGTGCCGCATTTGCATTATGGCTATTCCTCCGCAAAGATGATAAGCAATCAGGATTAATTGAAAATATTAAGGGTGCCTTGCCAGTCGGTTTGTTAGGTGTTGGTGAGCCATTGATCTATGCAGTCACATTGCCTCTAGGTCGTCCATTCATTACAGCTTGTCTTGGTGGTGGTATTGGTGGTGCAGTAATTGGGATGCTCGGTCATGTCGGATCGATTGCTGTTGGACCTTCTGGATGGGCATTAATCCCACTGATTGCCAATAATAAAACGCTATACTATATTATCGGCTTGATTGCTGGTTATATCGGTGGTTTTATTCTTACTTATTTCTTCGGTATTCCGAAAGAATTAAAGCATGAAGCGACTGCAGTGGCCACGCCAACAACACAAGAATCAAGTGTTACAAGCGAAGCTAATACAGCAACACATACTGCGGCTTTTGAAATCAAAGCACCTGCTAAAGGACAGCTAATTACTTTAGACAATGTTCCTGATGAAGTATTTTCTACAGGTATGATGGGTCAAGGAGTCGCCATTCAACCAAGTAATGGCGAAATATTTTCACCCATCAATGGTACAGTACAAACTATTTTCCCTACCAAACATGCGATTGGTTTAGTGGGTGAACAAGGCGCAGAAGTGCTTATTCATATGGGACTAGATACCGTTAACTTACAAGGAAAAGGGTATGATATTTTGGTCACAGAAGGCCAAACAGTCTCGGTCGGCGAGCCACTAGTCAACATGGATTTGCAAGCCATTCAATCTGAAGGCTATCAAACAATAACGCCTATTATTTTGACAAATAGTGCCGACTTTGACTCCGTAACCACTCAAGCGGAACAAGCTGTTGAAATTGGTGATGTTATCATACACGTTAATGAAATATAAATAATCGTCTCTTAAATCACAAAACGAGGTTAATCATGAATTCGTTATTTGTACGTTTATCTTCAGAAAAAAATTTCACAGCTAGTGAACGAAAAATAGCGAATTTTTTCTTAGAAAAACCGCAACTAGCTATTGATGCTACTGCTGGAAAAATCGGTAAACTTACTAGTACAAGCAGTTCGGCAGTCGTCCGCTTTGCAAAGAAGCTCGGTTACAGCGGTTTCCCTGCGATGAAATTAGACATCGCTGTTACAACAACCAATAATCAAAATAATAGTGATTTAACGGAAATCGAAGCAGAAGAATCAATTACGACTATTTTAGAAAAAACCAGTGCTCGTTTTAAAACAATACCTGATGTCATTACAGCGCAAAATGAAACTGCCGATTTTTCTAACGCAACAAAGTTAATAGAAAACGCCCGTCATATTTTCGTCTATGGCGTCACGGCCTCAGCGCTGGCTGCACAAGATATTCAGCAAAAATTCACTCGAGTTGGTCTAGATGTTATCTATCATGCTGATTTTCATCAAATGATGACAACAATGCAAGCAACGGCAACCAACCAAGATTTAGCTATTGTTATATCTGAATCAGGCTACACTTTCGAGACTTTAAAATTCAAAAAAATCAGTCTTGATTTAGAGTTAAAGGTCATTGTTTTGACCAATGAAATTGAATCTGAAATTTCTCGCGGTTGCGACGTCACGCTGACGACGACCTCGCAACAATTTGACAAGGTCCGGTTTGCATCAACGACTGGATTACTATCACAATTATATGTTGTTGATATCTTGTTCTACACCTATATTAGTAAACACTATCAAGAGTCACAACAAAAAGTCGAAGAAACACGCTCGCGCATCAGCAAGATTTATGACGATCATGATTAAATTTTAATACGATGAACTCATAAAGAGGTTGGGACAAATTAAATGTCTCAACCTCTTTTTAACTAACTAAAAGTTTGTAATTTAATTATTTTATCATTTAAATATAATATTTATCATTATTTTATTGACATTAGTCTGTTCCATCGGTACACTAAGCTAACAATATTATATATTGTTTCACCTAAATTTTAGGTAAAACAATTATACGGAAGGAAAAACGTATGTTACAAAAATACATCAGAATCCCTTTAATTGCTCGAATAATAATTGCTATTGTTATCGGTGTCTTCGTTGGAGTTGTTGCCCCTTCCTGGACCTGGATTGATGTATTAGGACAATTATTTATCGGTGCTTTAAAAGCCATTGCACCGTTATTAGTATTTATGGTTATCATGTCTTCGATTTCGGGATATCAAAAAGGTGCTCATAACCATTTTAAAACCGTCATTATTTTATATTTAGGAGCGACCTTTTTATCTGCCGTAGCTGCGGTCATTGCATCATATTTGTTTCCAATAAAACTGGCATTATCTAAGGCAACAACAGCTAATGGTGCTGATGCACCTAAAGACTTAGGATCAATCATGAACGATTTGATTACTAACATTGTCTCAAATCCCGTTTCAGCCGTGATGAAAGGTGACTACCTAACAATTCTATTTTGGTCTGTTTTGATAGGTATTGCTCTACAAATGGCTAGCCAAACAACAAAATCAGTTATTCAAGATTTATCAAGCATCATTGGTAAAGTTGCTAGTTGGATCATTCAATGTGCCCCTTTTGGTATTATTGGACTGATTCATCAAGCTCTAGTGGAAACAGGAACTGATGGTGTGATGCGTTATGGACAACTAGTTCTACTATTAGTTGGTACGATGATATTTGTCTACTTAATTGTTTACACATTATTAGTATGGGTATTGACCCGTCAAAATCCATTTCCACTGGCTTGGTGGACACTAAAAGTTTCAGGAATTCCTGCTTTCTTTACTCGTAGTAGTGCGGTTAACATCCCCATCAATTTGAATGCTTGCAAGAACCTGGGCTTAAATGAAAAAAGTTATAGTGTCTCAATTCCACTAGGTGGATCAGCTAATTCGGGTGGTGCAGCAATTACCATTTCAATTATGACGCTTGCGGCCACTCACACATTAGGTATGGAATTTTCAATTCCGCTTGCTTTGATTCTATGTTTCCTAACAGCCATTGCTTCAACCGGTGTCTCAGGTATCGCTGGTGGCTCATTATTGTTAATTCCAATGGCATGTAGTCTATTCGGTATCGGCAATGATATCGCAATGCAAGTTGTTGGTATTGGTTTCGTCATCGGTGTTATCCAAGATTCTGTCGAAACCGCTGTTAATTCAGCTTCCGACTTATTATTCACTGCAACAGCCGAGTACAGTGACCTGCGTAAAGCTGGTAAACCTGTTAACATTAAGGCCGCCGTGGCACGTGCCAACCAGGCAAATTAAATAAAAACAACTCCGATCTGGTAAGTGTGTCTGTAAACTTACTGAATCGGAGTTTTAATTTAGTTACTAATTGCTGGCGCTTGACGAATAAATTCTGTACTATCTATCTGTTCTAGCATAAACCAAGCTAAGTTAGCCCGTGATAATTTGGCCTTAAATTTATCTCTGCCTAGATAGCCAACTTGCACATTTCTAGTTAATGATGCATTAGTCAATAAGGATGCAATTCTAAGTAATGTCCAATCACATTCAGACTGACGTACTAATTCCGTATATTCAACAATGGCTTCATAAGAGCTAGGGCTACCCTTACGAATCATTGTCCGTCTTAATCTAAATTTTATACTATCAATATCATATGGATCTTGCGCACTTGTTGTTGATAACGCAATAAATCGTTTGATGCCAAGTTCATCAAGCGCAATCAAAATATTACCAATCCCCAAACTAATCTGTTGATCACTCGCTTCTTTACCAGTCGGTCCTAAAGCACTTAAAACAGCTTGACTACCTGTCACTGCCCCTTTAATCATATCCAAGTCGTTCAACTGACCCTGGATAATTTTTAAATTCGCATCCGTCACAGATAACTTTGCTGGGTCTCTGACATAAGCAACAACCTGATAACCACGACTTAGCGCTTGTTGTACAACCTGTTGACCAGTTTTACCACTTGCCCCAAAAACCGTCAATTGCATGATATCATTTCCTTCCTTTCATCATAAAAATAGTATTCATCCCCCACCGCTCCACTACTTTTAGCGTTTTAAATATGGATAAGCAGGTCGTAAATCGATAACGATCAAAAATATTTGTGGCCTTAATTTTAACATATCTCGTTGATCTAACTTAATAAAATAAGCCCCGTAAATTTTAGAAAACACTTTAACTTACAGGGCTCTGTTTATCTGCGAAAATAACCTTTCACAGACATTTTCATTACATATTTATTTGAAATACGCTTTCAATTCATCAACCTTGTCCAAACGCTCCCATGGCAAATCCAATTCTGGACAACCGAAGTGACCGTAGGTAATTGTAATGTTTTAAGATCCTAGCATGTTATTCGTATGATGATAAATGCTTACCTATGATACGATATAACTAATTATTCAACAACTTTGACTGCAATAAACGGAGGTATAGTTTTGTCTGATATTGATAGTGCCATTAATAAAATTGGCCACTTTTTAAGTCGGCGAGATATTGATGATTTACAAAAGGAAATGTTGGCAAAGAAATACGGCATTGAACAAGTAGATGTAATGGTACTTTTTGGGGGTAGTATCATAGCTGGTGGCGATGTTCTTGCCAGAGCAATTAGAAACCATGTTGCTAAACATTTTATCATTGTCGGTGGCGCAGGACATACCACAAACACTTTACGTCAAGTGGTGGATAATCTTTATCCCGGTATAAAAACGGCAGGTTTAACAGAAGCCCAAATTTTTCAAAACTACATCAAACAACGTTACCACTTAGAAGTCGATTGGCTTGAAATGGAATCAACAAATTGTGGTAATAATATTAATAATTTATTAAACCTATTAAAAGAGCACCTACCCGATTGGCAATCAATTATCTTAGCACAAGACGCCACCATGCAAGTTAGAATGTACGCTGGATTAAAAAAATATGTTCAGGATTCAAAACAGATTATTAATTACGCCACATATCAAGTAAACATTAAGGACGGAAAAATTGTTAATCCCCCACATGGGATGTGGACATCACAACGATACGTGAATCTATTAATGGGTGAAATTGCAAGATTGCAAGATACATCAACGGGTTATGGACCTAAAGGGAAAAATTTTATCAGTCATGTAGATATTCCTGATGAAATTTTCCAGGCATTTGAGACGATTCAAACAGTATTACCAGATAGTATTAGAGATGCTGATTCTCAATATGCCAATTAGATAGTTTGCACTGACAATCGTACATAATCGCCCTGTAACAATTTCAATACCTTTCATTTGGCATAAATACGATATGATATTTACATAGACACTTTGTATGCTAAGCTATTGTCCTTTTATACCATGCTATAAATGACCACGATTGAATAATCAAAAAAGAGATGTGAAAATAATTTTTCACATCTCTTTCTTATTATAATTTATTTATTAAAGTAAGCTTTCAATTCATCAACCTTGTCCAAACGCTCCCATGGCAAGTCCAATTCTGGACGGCCAAAGTGACCGTAGGCAGCAGTTGCTTCATAACGTGGCTTACGCAAATCTAAGTCTTCGATAATTCCAGCTGGACGTAATTCAAACAAATCACGAATAGCGGCAACCAAATCATCATCTGATACCTTACCCGTACCGAATGTTTCAACATTAACTGAAACTGGTGCTGCCACACCAATAGCATAGGCAACTTGGATTTCAACCTTTTCAGCTAAACCAGCAGCAACAATGTTCTTCGCAATGTGACGAGTAGCATATGCGGCTGAACGATCAACCTTCGTGGCATCCTTTCCAGAGAAAGCACCACCACCGTGACGAGCATAACCACCGTAAGTATCAACGATGACCTTACGTCCGGTCATACCAGCATCCCCTTTAGGCCCACCAATAACAAACCGACCTGTTGGGTTAATCAAGTAACGTGTCTCGTCGTCAATCATATCTGCAGGTAGAATTGGCTTAATAACAAGATCACGTACATCATGACGCAATTGCTCCAATGATACCGATGCACGATGTTGCGTTGACAAAACAACTGTATCAATACGGAATGGCTTACCGTTCTCATCAAGTTCAACAGTTACTTGTGCCTTTGCATCAGGTAACAAATAATCCAAAATACCAGCACGACGAATATCAGCTTGCTTCTTAACTAACTTATGTGACAAAACAACTGATAATGGTAGATATTCATCGGTTTCATTGGTTGCAAAACCAAACATCAAACCTTGATCACCTGCACCAATTTGGTCAAGGGGATCAATACCACCATCTTCACGTTGTTCAATAGCTGTATCAACACCCTGCGCAATATCTGGTGATTGCTCATCAAGTGTAACGCCCACGTGAATATCATCAGCTAAGAAACCAGCATCAGGATCATCGTACCCAATACGCTTCAATGTCTTACGTACAATATCATTAATATTGACGTATGCTTTTGTTGATATCTCACCAAACACATTAACATAGCCGGTAGTTACCGATGTTTCAACAGCTGTACGTGCTTGTGGATCATCTTTTAAAACCGCATCCAAAATGGCATCTGAAATTTGATCAGATACTTTATCTGGGTGTCCCTCCGAAACTGATTCTGATGTAAATAAACGCTTTTCTGACATGATTTATTAAATATCTCCTTTACGTAGCGAAAAATCAAAATAAATAACCCCGACGACCACACATAGGCGGCACGTCGGGGTTCAGTCGATATGCGCCCATCTGCTAGAAATTACCACATCACCGTACGGTAGTTGGTGTCAGATCACGGGGTCTAGTCCCTCCCTGACTCTTGATAGGATGTCGAGTTATTTACTTTTTAATACTTAACCTATAATACTGATTTTTTTATCATTCTGCAAGTTATTTTTGGCATCTCACATCCTTGTTAATTTTCAATTAATCCTAATGCACTACTCACATAATCAAACATCGCACTTGCCCCAGGATTATTTGCTACCTTGATCTGCCTACCAGACCGGCGCAGACGATGAGCCGCTGTCACCGTTTCGTGATGGGCACCTCGCATGACAATTAATTCAAAATCATACTGTACCTTATTCATCTCATGCATAATTTTATCATTACTAATATCTGATGGATCCAGCCAAACAACCTCTATACCAAAATAGTTTAATTTTTTAGCCGCATTTTTAACAGTCTCACCCCACCAAGAAATTATTAAAACTTGCTTGTTCATCCATCGTACTGGCACATCATTTTCATTTTTATGATTCTCAATTTGACCATTAGTAACCTGTTTGTTTAATTGTCTAATCAACATGATATAACCCGTATCGGAACGTTGACGTGCGGAATAATAATAATTAGTTGTCAATGTCTCTGGTATGATGCCATTTAAAGATAATTCAGATAATTCATAAGCCTGACCATTTTGATCGATGAATTGCCATTGATTATCAACCTTTACGAAATGACCTTGCATTTGCTGCCATAAAACTAAATCTTCAGCAACTAATTCATTATATTTATGCACCAAACGAAGTAACGGATGGTAATCGTCAATACAAGTTAAATCTAACTCGCTAGTTAACTGCCTGATTTTCTCTGAACGACTGACTTGCAAACTAGAAGAACGCTGTTTCCTATATAATTGTAATTCGTGTTGCGCTTTGACAACTTGCTGATGTAAACCAGCGATTTCTTCCTTAAAGAACTTATCATCTAATTTTGGACAGACATGCTCGGTAACCTCAGCTTGTTTCACTAATTTTTTTTGTTTCTGTTTTATCTGTTTAATACGAAATTGTTCACGAATAAGGCCCATTTCATCTTTTTGCTTGGTAAACTCAAACTGATAATCTTTAATTTTTTGCTCGAGTTGTTTAATTTTTAACTGTAACCCCTGATTTTGTTTATCGCTAATCGCTAATTGAGTTAACTGCTGTTTTAACTGTGCTTGGGCATCTTCATATTGTGATGTTAGTTGAATTTTTGTTTCTGTTAGCTGTCTAATTCGTTGTTTCAATGATTGATTCGCCCGGTTTGATTTATCTGCTGTTTCTACTCGTACGCTTGGTTCATATTTCATCATAAGATTATCATAGAAACCATGCTCAGAAATAACTTCTGTTAATAAAGCATTGAGTTGACTCAAATATTGGTAGATTTCGGCTACCTCACCTGTCGGCAAAATAACGTGTAATTGTCTTGACCGTAAGTCATTCTTATAAACAATCAATGATAAATCCAATGGTCGATTTGGTAATTTTTGATCCAAACGTGATTGCAATGAATATAGCATCACTTGACCTGTTTGTGTCAATTTGGTCAATTGCTGTCGTGATAATAAACTATCACTTGTAGACATCTTCTTTACAAAACGATCAAATTCTTTTATTTCAGGAATTATCTCATTCTTGTTCCCTAACACACATTGTTTTTTTAGCTTCATAAGGTAACCTTCCAGCAAATAATTATAGTCACATGTTACTTTGTTTTTATTTATAAAACAATATTTTTCATGACGTAAAATTATGTAAACGTTAAAAAATAGTTCGTTCTTATAAAAATCCCCCATAATTGCTAATTTTTACATCTAACAATTATGGGGGATTCCAATTACTGTACTGCTCTTTACATCACGATGTAATAACAGTAGTTTCAAAACGATTTTATTTAACTACTTTTTTAAATTGCTAACAAAGTTTTGGATGTTTTTGTCCAGATAATCCTGATCACTAATGACTATTGAAGTATTTGGATAGGCTAGTTTTAATACCGCCTGTGAAAAATTCATCAACACTAAATTGCTAATTTCCATTTCAAGATTATTTTGAGCACTTAAATGTCCTTGTTCAATTAAATTACGAAACAATTTAAGTAACATTTCTTTTTGTATAAGTAATAATCTTTGAATCGCTTGACCTAACTCAGGAAATTGTGAGCTCTCCCGTAAAGCTATCAAAAAAATGCTTTTATGTTGTTCAATAAAATATTGATAAATACTGATAGCATGACGAATGTCCATTTCCACATTCCCAGTGGTATGAAAAGAAAGCTCAGCTTTATTTATTTCATCTTGATACCGTTCAATTAGTGCTTTTAAAATACCTTGCTTACCAGAAAAATGTCTAAAAATCGTGCTTTCATTTACACCAGCCTGTTGCGCAATTTTACGGGTCGTCGTTCCCTTATATCCGTAAGATCCCGCTAAATTAGCAAAAGCATCCATAATTTTTTGATCAACTACGTGGTTATCCATCATGCTACTCCCTATACTCACCATAATTTGCAAAATATTTTACTCTTTTAAAGCATGGCTAATTATAACACGCACTATTTTTTGCAAGCAAGTACTTGCTTGCATTAAATAACCATGTTACGATGTTTTTGTTGAAAAGATTAATAACACTATACCGTGACCAAAAAGGAGCTAAATCAATGTATCGTAAATATATGTCAAACGAACAATTTAATTTTCAGGTCAATCGTTTTATGGAACCTTACTATGACGATCCAAAAGTGCAAAACGTAATCCAAGAAGCCGTCAGTCATATTACTAATCAAGAAAACTGGTACCAGACGTGGTATGACTTAGGGAATCAAACAGAAAAACAAAAGCAATATGATTTAGCTTCTGCTTATTTCCAATTAGCTGACTTCTTTTTAAGTGAAGAAGATGAGCGTAAAAAGGAAACATATCGCCGTTTTTCAGAAGATTATTATAAAAGCATCGACACGTCACAGTTAATCTTTGATAAAGTTCCTTATGGTGCTGGTTATATGCCAGTAGTCCGACTCAATCACAAAAATGCTACGAAAACGATTCTTTTCCATGGTGGTTTTGACTCATATATGGAAGAAATCATCCGTCTAACACTTTCCCAAGGATTATACGACGCCCTACCAGATTATAATTTCATTTTATTCGAAGGTCCCGGACAGGGTGTTTGTGTACGAACTGGGGTGCCACTCACTTCAGAATGGGAAAAGCCCGTCGGAGCATTATTAGATTATTACCACATTGAAGAAGCCGATATTTTAGGCATGTCATTAGGTGGCTACTTAGCAACTCGTGCCGCTGCCTATGAACCACGTATTAAAAAAGTACTAGCTTTTGATGTGATGTACGACATGGCCGATGCTTTAATCATGAAGATGCCTGGAGCTGACAAAATCATCCCTAACTTAACTGGCAATGTCGCCTTACAAGAAAAATTTAATGATACACTCATCGAAAAAGCTAAAAACAACGTTGACCTTGCTTTTAAAATGCGTAAAGGAATGGATATAACTTTTGCTAAGCGTCCCGTCGACTTTGTTATGGAAGCTACCAAGTATTCCATGGATGGTAAACTTGATCGGATCACGCAAGATGTTCTCTTAATTGGTTGTTCAAAAGATTTGTACGTTCCTGCTGATACAGCAGCTAAAGAAGCATTACAATTGACAAACGCTCGTTCAATAACCAGTAAAGTCTTTACTGAACGTAGTGGTGGCGAGCGTCACTGCCAAGTTGGTGATAAACCCCTAGCAGCTAAATGCATTATTAGTTTTTTAAACGGTAATTTTTAATTTTAAAATTTTAAAAGGATGAGTCAGGCAAAAAAAATTATTGCTTGACTCATCCTTTTCTTTAGCAGTTATCAGAAATTCCTGATACCAGCTTTTTAGTTAATTTAATATACATGTATTAATAAACAGAAATTTCACTCTCAGGATCAAAGAAATGTGACCGATTCAAATCAAAACCAAGTTTTAACTCTGAACCAGTTTCTTTAATATCACGTCCATCTACTTTAGCAACTACTTCTGTACTCCCAATTTTACTATATAATTGTGACTCAGCACCAAGTAGCTCGGAAACGACAACTTTAGCAGATACCACCGCATTAGGGAAAGTATCCAAAAAAGCATTTTCTGTATGTAAATCTTCGGGACGAATACCAAAAATCAATTTTTTACCTTGATAGCCTTTATCATTTAAGACTTTAACACATCCTTGTGGCACTTCAAGTTCAAAATTACTATCTTCATCAGTAATTTTGTTACCCTCAAAAATCACATTAAAGAAATTCATTGCTGGTGATCCAATAAATCCACCAACAAATACATTTGCTGGATTATCGTAGACTTCTTGAGGCGTTCCAACTTGTTGGATTTTAACTTCTTTCATAATAACGATGCGATCTGCCATTGTCATTGCTTCAGTTTGATCGTGAGTCACATAAATTGTCGTTGTATTTAACCGTTGATGCAATTTTGCAATTTCTGCACGCATTGAAACACGCAATTTAGCATCCAAATTAGATAAGGGCTCATCCATCAAGAAGATTGGTGCATCTCGCACAATCGATCGCCCTAAAGCAACACGTTGCCGTTGACCACCAGATAAAGCGGCAGGCTTACGTTTTAAGTAATCACTTAATCCTAAAATATCAGCAGCATCCTTAACTCGCTTATCAATTTCAGCTTTGTCATACTTACGTAATTTAAGGCCAAACGCCATATTATCATACACCGTCATGTGTGGATACAAAGCATAATTTTGGAAGACCATCGCAATATCACGGTCTTTTGGAGACTCATTATTAACAATCTTATCTTCAATTTTTAACTCGCCCTCTGAAATATCTTCCAGACCAGCAATCATCCGTAAAGTTGTTGATTTTCCACATCCTGAAGGACCCACAAAAACAATAAATTCTTGATCTTTAACATGCAGATTAAAATCGGTCACCGAATAATCCGAAGCGTTTTCGTACTTTTTATAAATGTGATCCAGCGCTATTTGAACCATTTGAACATCACCCTATCCTTCTATAAACTCTTCTTGAACACTTAGTCCAAATTATCATCCAACACATCAACGATTTCTAAATCCTTTTGTGGCGTTTCAACAAATGAGCGAATGAAAAAATCATTAGCTTTTTTGATGATACTTGGATCAACTTTCGGTTCGTGATCAACCGTTAACAGCCCATTAACTTCTTGTTCCGTATCTGCCAATTGTGTATAAACAATTCCGTATAAGCAATGTGATTGACTGACAGCGTTTATAATTCTTTGATACTCACTGATAAACTCCTCATCAGATTTTGCGCCTGTATAACCCCATCCTTCTGATGGTGCTTGTTTATTATAGCCAATGCCCCCAAATTCAGTTAACAAGATAGGTTGACCTTTGTATGAAAAACCATCAGCAAAAATATCCCATACCGGTGGATTCCGTATGATTTTTTCCCACGAACTTAATGTTTCCGTGTAATAATTATACGTTTCCGAATCGTCCTTCGTACCATGCGCATAATTATGAACAGCACAAATATCCGTTTCTGTCTGTGCCCAACCATCATTTGACTGTACAAGTCGCGTTGTATCTAATGAATGGATCATATGGTACAAGGCCTGTGTAAAGTGTTGTTGTTGTCGGTCAATGTGTACTTGTGGTACACCCCAACTTTCATTAATTGGCACCCATGTCAAAATTGATGGATGATTATAATCTCTTTCAATAATTTCTAACCATTCTTGATACAATGTTGTTTCAGCTTTTGGTGTAAAGACTGGTGCAGCAGCACATTCCCCCCAAGTAATAAAGCCTAACTGATCTGCCCAATATAGAAAACGTGGATCTTCAACTTTTTGGTGTAAACGAGCCCCATTGACTCCCATCTCCTTTGCTAAGGCAATATCCTTCTTAAAAGCTTCATCATCAGGAGCTGTCAACAATCCTTCCGGCCAATATCCTTGATCTAATACTAATTTTTGATAGTATGTTCGATTATTTAAGTAAACCATCCCCTTAGATGTGTGGATTTTACGCATACCAAAGTATGATGACACTTGATCAGTTTGTGCACCTGGTGCTGTTGTTTGGAAATCAACCGTGAACAAATTAGGATGTTCCGGTGACCACAACCAGCCCTCGTTGTGATAACCTATCCGGAAAATATGCTTACCCAACACATTAACACTTAATTCAAATGAACTTTCTTCTGGATAAATAGCTACTTTCGCTAATTGTTCATCTTTAAATTTAATATTGGCAACAACTTCTGTTCCAGAAACAAAATTAGCGATTTCTCCAGTCATGTGAACAGTACCTTTATCGATGTCTGTCACATACTTAATGTTTGCTAAATTAGTTAACGGTTTCATTTCTAACCAAACGGTCTGCCAAATCCCGGTTGTGTTGGTATACCAAATACCAGCGCTCTCACCTGTCCAGTTTTGTTTACCTCTAGTAAGTTCTTCATCACGAACTGGATCTTTTGCACGAACGGTTAAAATCTGTTTTTCACCAATTTTAATATAATCTGTAATATCAAAAGAGAAGCTCGTATGACCAGCTAAATGAGTCCCAATGTGCTGTGCATCAATCCAAACGTCTGTTTCAAAATCAACAGCACCAAAATGTAAAATCGTTGCAATATCAGTATTGTCTTCAACTGTGAAATCGCGTTGATACCAAACAACCCCGTGTTCACTTTGATCATCAATACCACTTAATTTTGTTTGATAAACAAATGGCACTTCAATCGTTTGGTCAAAATCATGTTGCTGATACCAACTTTCCTTAACACCTAAATTTTGATCATCAAAAGCAAATTGCCAAGTACCATTGAGGTTCATCCAGTGATCTCTTTGAAATTGCGGTTCTGGGTATTCTGTACGATACATACTTTTTCTCACTTTCTTTACTGCGTATTTGCTAACCTTTGTCTTTTTTTCTTTAGGCTAATGATAATCGCTGCTGGCACCAAGGTACCAACTGCAATTACATCCATACAAAAGTATGAAATAATAATTTCTATCACTAGTATTGGCATAATCCATTTATTGATTTCTTTTTGTGACAGGAAATAATGAGCAATCAACAGATTTGTTAATCCGGCTAAGATAAACATTGTCCCGACTAGACCATTAAATGAACTAATTGGTAATGTGCCGCTGATGTCACTCATCTTCATCATATTCAGAAATCCTAAAACAATCGTTATCATCCCGTCGATAAATTGCCATGTCGCACAAGCAATCAATATTTTTTTATCCCACTGCTTATCTAACATTAACAACTATCCTTTCACACCTACAGACAACGACATTGATTGTAGGAAGTATTTTTGTGCAACAAGATATAAGATAAATGTTGGGATAATTGCAATAATCGCTCCTGCCATTAATGTTGGAATATCTGCAACATACATACCTTGCAATAACTTTAATCCTGGCGTAATTGGCATCTTATTAATATCTGAAAAGACGATTGATGGCCACAAAAAGTCATTCCATGATCCTGTAAATGTAAATAATGCAACCACAAATAAGACTGGTTTAATTAATGGTAAAATAACGATTCTAAAGATTTGCCAATCACTGGCACCATCAATTCTCGCAGCTTCATCATATGCGATAGGAATATTATCCATAAATTGTCGGATTAAGAAAATATTAAATACGCCTGTTGCAGCTGGAAATATCATTGCCCATGGCGTGTTTGCCCAACCTAAAGTTGTCATGATTTTATATAGAGGGATAATGTTCATAACTGGCGGAAACATCATCGTTGATAACAAAAACATAAACAAGACATTACGACCTCTAAAGCGTAAACGTGAAAAAGCGAATGCCGAAAGTGATGTCACAACTAATACCAGCAAAGTTGATCCACCAGAAATAATTATTGAATTTAAAAACCAGCGAAATACTGGTGTGTTCGATGTATTTTGTAGTAATCGTGTGTAATTAGTAAAAATCCAATTGATGGGCAAAAATTTAAATCCTACCGATTGCATCTCAAGATTACTCTTAAATGATGACATCAAACCATATAACAATGGTGTAATCCAAACAATTCCTAACACAATTAGGAAAATGAGGGATAACCATTGAACTGACCCTTGTTTTTTATTCTTCATGATCTTCTCACCTTCCCGTATTAATCTTTATTTCTCAGTAGAAATAGTTGAACCATTGAAACAATAGTTATACAAATACCCAAAATAACGGCCATAGCTGACGAAATACCAGCTAATGATTGCCCCGATCCAAAGGCATTTTGTTGAACATTCATCATTAATACAGTTGTCGATCCATTTGGCCCACCATTGGTCATCATTAATGGTTGTCCATATATATTAAATTGCGCAATTGTTGTTGTTACGATGGTAAATAACAATTGCCCGCGAATGCTAGGCAATGTGATGTGAATAAATTTTTTCCATCGTGAAGCACCATCAATATCGGCTGCTTCATAATAATCTTGTGGAATACCGTTTAAAGCTGCTTGGTAGATAATCATATTTCCACCAATAGTCCACCAAACTGTCAAAATAACGATCGTCATCCATGCCCATGGTTGTGTACCTGTCCAAACTTGGTCTAAGTGAAACAACGTGTTTAAGGGGCCGTAATTAGGATTAAAAATTAGTGACCAAACAATAACCACTGCCGAAATTGAAAATAGACTGGGCAAATAGAACAATCCTTGAAATAATTTTGCAAAAGCTGGTTTTGTATTTAACACCACCGCCAAAAGTAGTGGTACCAAAATACAAAATGGCACTGAAATCAACACAAACAAAATTGTGTGCCATAGCCCACTCGTTAATTGGTCATGAAATATTGAGTCTGAAAATAACAGTGTTTTGAAATTATCCCATCCAACAAACACAGGTGTTCGAACTAAGTCCCACTTCGTAAAGGCTATATAAATACCAAAAATTAATGGAATTAAAAAGAATATTGTGAAAACTACTAAGTGCGGTAGCAAATATAATATAGGGAAACTCTTCCCATGCAAGTGCCACGTCTTTTTTCTATTTGTACTAACATTTCCTGATTTAGAAGAAATATCTGCCATTTGTTTTTTACTCCTATCAATATGTTGCAATAAAGTTACCTTTTGACTAGTCAGTCATTTGTGCATCCACTTCATCCTGAACAGTGTTTTGTAACTTATTCAAATAGCTAGAAATACTAGTCTTACCAAAAACTGAATCATAAGCATACCGGTCTAAATAGTCTGCTAAGTATCCGTTATATCGGTAATTAAATATCTTTAATGATTCTTGTTCAGTCTTATCAGTTAATAAGAAAGACTGTTGCATTTTTTGATATTCCTTGTCTTTAGTAATTGCCAACGTTGCAGGGTTTTGACCAGCCTTTGCCCATTCTAATGAATTGGTCCGTACCCAACTAAGAAACTTCAAAGTCGCCTCTGTCTTAGCTTTATCACGCTTTGGTTGTTTTAATAGTACAAACTGATGGCTTGAGGACCAATTAACCATTTTGTCGGGATCATCTGATAATTGCGCTGCGTTAGTAACCCCATACTTCACATCGGATTCTTTAATTTGATTGTTCATCCAAATACCTTCTGGGAAAAATATTTCTTTATTCGTCAAGAACAATTGCATTGGATCTTGACCATCTTGAGAAGTAATTTTTTTATCATAAAGCCCTTTATAAATTTGGAGAACTTTTCGTGATGTTTGATTATTTAAATTAGGATTTTTGCCATCCTTTGTTAATTGCCCCCCAATTGGCCATATAGTGATAAAAAGTTAGGCTTCCACCAGGTTAATCCTATACCTGTTATTCCATCCTTCTGAGATTTTTCGCCAGCTGCTTTAATTTCATCAAAAGTGACGATATTATCATCAAGCGCATGTGGTGCATACTTTTTAACTAATGCCTTATTGTAGTACATAAAGGTTGTATGTATATCTAATGGCACACCATACCGCTTCCCCTTATAGGCTCCATTATTCCAAGCCTCAGGTACATAATTCGATTTATTAATATCAGAAAAATCGTCTAAGTAAGGATTATAGTTGTCCAATAACCCGTTATTCACATAATCCTTAATGCGCTCCACATGCACAATCTGTAAATCGGGTATTCCCTTTTTAGAATTAACAATTGTTGGAATCTTAGAATACATATCCGCCTCAGTCAGTGACACATTCTTCACTTTGTATTCAGGATTCGTCTTGTTATATTCATTCACTAACTTTTGCATGCTCGTACCATCTGGACCAGTAAACGGATTCCAAAAAACAATTTCTTTGTTAGAGTCCGCATGAACCACTGGATTAAACACTTCTGTTAGCCCAAATGATAAAAAAAATGATGCAATAATTGCACCAAAAATTTGTGCCTTTTTCATAAATATCCCCTCTTAATAAACCTACATTGTTAAATAATTAACATCATTATTAACCATCCCAACGATTGAATTATCACGCTTTATGAAAGCGATGTCAATACTATTGAAACGGTATTGAAAACGGTTGATCATATTGACAACTAAACACTTTATACGGATAATTGTCTTTATAATAATTAACATAAAGGTTAACAAATTTGTTAAGGAGACAAATATATGGATATTGATATTAGTCCAAATTCTTTACATGTCTATCAGGCCTTGGACTCCGAGGTTAGATTGGAAATTCTGGAAATCATTTCCGGCGAGACAGTAACTGCTACTGAATTAGCTCAAAGAATGAATATCAGTAAAGCAGCAATCTCTAAAAATTTACACATTTTAGAAAAAGCAAATATCATTAGTTTCAAAAAAAATGCTGATAGTCGAAAAAGTTATCCAGTTATGAATATCGACCAGATTAATATTCATTTTCCACAAAAAATATTTCCAGAGTACCATAAAAAAGCTTACGACATTCCCATTGGTAACTATTTTGCAATCAACCATGTCGTGCCATCTTGTGGTTTATCATCTGAAAGCTCACTGATTTCTAAAATGGACGACGTGAATGCCTTTTTCTCAGCTGAACGTTTTCGTTCACAAATTTTATGGATTACTCAGGGAACGATTGAATACATCATCCCAAACGAACTACCATCCGATAGTAAAATTGAGATGATTGAATTTGAGTTAGAAATGGCGAGTGAATTTCCGCTATCTAACAATAACTGGCACTCTAGAATCGGCTTTTGGATCAATGATAACTATATTGGTGAAACCGAACTACCTGGTAATTATTCTGATGTTCAAGGTAATTACACGCCCGATTGGTGGCCAGAAAAGTTTAGCCAATACGGTCTACTAAAACACCTCCGAGTCGGTGAACTTGATACTTCTATTGATAGTAATAGTATTTCAAACGTTAAAATTAGCGACTTAAATCTATCTGACAGTTCACGGCTAACCTTAAAAATGTCGGTGTTACCAATTAAAAATGATGTCTATGGTGGTCTAACACTTTTTGGTGAACATTTTGGTAATCATCGTCAAAATATAAAAGCAAATGTTTACTATTCAGACTAAATAAAATAGGCGATATTTTTATTGCAGGAAGAACAATTTGGAGGAACAATGTCTTTAACTCATATCACGCGCTTTTCAGCAGTTTTACAAGAACATTTAAAAATTAGTGTTATCTTACCGGATAATCTATCTAACAAGCCCCTACCAACTATTTGGTTGCTACATGGACTAGGTGAAAACGGATCATGTTGGTATCGTTTTACAACTATTGAAAATCTGGCAACGCAATATCAAGTTGCCGTGATTATGCCTAATGTATACCGTAGTTTTTACATGGATGAAGTCAACGGCCTATCCTATTGGACTTATTTAACCGAAGAACTCATGCCTGAATTACGCCGTATGCTACCACTAAGTACATTGCGTAATCAAAACTTTGTCATAGGTAATTCCACGGGCGGCTTCGGTGCATTAAAACTTGGCTTTAAACACCCAGAATGGTTCAGTGCCATTGCAGCGCTGTCTCCTGCTGTTAATTTACGTGATATCATTCCAATCATGTCCGATATCTCACGTGTTTTCGGTCCAAATTTACCTGAAAACTACTTAGAAAACTTAGCACTAGCAGCGCCAAATGAACAGCTTAAAGAAATACAGTGGTATCGATCAATTGGTGATCATGATTTTATGCGTGATTCTAATGACCATTTCACTGATTTTATGAATTCATTAGACATTAACGAAACCTACTCTGTTACTCCTGGTTATCATGATTGGAACTTCTGGGAAAACGAAATTAAAAAAGTTTTCGCTTGGTTACCTCTTTCTTCTAATTAGAATTCATAGCAATAAATACCAAATCTAGACAAAAAAGCAACTAAATTCATAATGGATTTAGTTGCTTTTTTAATTATTTAATTCTGAGATCAGTTCCATTTGTACAAATAATACAAATTGTCATTTCTAGTTCAACACCAACTTGACGTTAGCAAACTCAAAGAGTCCCCAATCACTGAGTTCTCTGCCATATCCAGAGTCTTTCACGCCACCAAATGGTACTTCGGCTTGTTCATCTAGTACTTGATTAATTGCCACTTGTCCGGTTTCAATCTTGGTAGCTAATTCGTTACCATGGGCAACGTCAGCTGTATAAATTGCACCGCCTAACCCATAACGAGAATCATTAGCTATCTTAATCATCTCTTCTTCCGAACTTACACGATAAATTTGTGCAACTGGTCCAAATAATTCTTCGTCATACATTGGATTATCGTGAGTCATCCCTGCCAATATTAATGGCGAAAATTGAAAACCAGGACCTTCATTTTTAGTAAGGTCACCATACAATATTTCAGACCCACCCGCAACAACTTTCTCGACTTGTTCTTGCAAATTATCTTTTGCACTCTGCGATGATAGTGGTGCTAAAGTAGTTTTCTCATCTAGTGGATTACCAAATTGATAACTATCAAAGGCTTGTTTAACCTTATCCAAAAATTCATCATAAACTTCGTCACTAACCAAGTATCGTTTTGCCGCAGTGCAAACTTGACCTGCGTTAGCTAGCCGAGCTTCAGCAGCATCTTTGGCTGCTTTATCAATGTCTGCATCAGGCAAGACTGCAAAGATATCCGTACCACCTAATTCTAAAGTAGTTTTCATAAGATTCTTTGCGGCCTTAGCAGCTAAGTTTCTACCTGCTCGTTCTGAACCGGTTAAAGCAAATCCTTGCACACGTGGATCGTCAATAATCTTATCAATTTGATCGTGGGTCGCAAAAATATTAGCAAACGCACCTTGAGGTAAGCCCGCTTCTTGACAAGCGTCCGCAAATGATTGGGCAGCTTGAGGCACAATACTTGCATGTTTTAGAACAACTGGATTACCCAGCATGAAGTTTGGTGCAAACACGCGCATCACCTGAGTGAACGGAAAATTCCATGGTTCCACAGCTAAGACGATACCAATACCGGAAAATTCAACATGAGCACTCGAACCCACAGACAATTTATCATAATTCTTTTGTTGTAAAAATTTTGGCCCTTGTTCAGCAAAATAACGAGCATAACTCACAATTTTTTCAACTTCGGTGCGTGATTCTCCAATCAACTTCCCCATGTTGGTGGATGCCAAACGCGCATAATCATCTAAATGGTTTTCAAACTCATCCGCTAATTGATTGAGTAGCTCCGCACGCTTAGAAAAAGAAACTGATTTTTCTTTTTGGTAATAATTCTCAGCTTGATTCAAAATATCATGAATTTCATTATCTGTTGTATTCGAAAATTCTTGGATAACCTCGCCATTATATGGATTAATAGCAGTATATGCCATAATTGATATTTCCCCTCTTTCTTTAATTTACCACCATCATATCAGTCATTAAAAATAACAACAAAAATTTAGCGTACACGATTTACTCGGTACGCTAAACTTTTAACCTTAATACTAATAGATACTTAAATCATTCCAATTAGGACCTATGCTAAGGCTGCAACAACAGCTTCGTTGAATGCCGGAATATCTTTAGGTTCACGACTTGTAATTAAATTACCATCAACAACCACTGGTTGATCCTCAATACGTGCACCTGCATAATACAAATCTGGTTGTACAGTTAGATAAGAAGTCATTGTACGACCATGTACCAAACCAGTTTGAATCATCAATTGTGGACCGTGGCAGATACTTGCAGTCAACTTATTCTTTGATAAGAATGACTTTGCAAAGTCAACAAAGCGTTGATCGGCACGTAATTGATCAGGTGAAAAGCCACCAGGAATAAACAAGGCATCAAAATCTTCAGGTTTTACATCAGCGATAGACTTGTCGATGTTAATCTTAGTACCATGCTTACCTTCCACAGTGCCCTCTTCAAAACCAATCGTTGTCACATCATGTCCTGCGTCCTTGATTGCTTCAACCGGATCAGTAAATTCAATATCCTCTACTAAATCGGTAACCACAACTGCAACTTTCTTTGTCATAATTAACAACCTCCTTTATTATGGTATATAATTTATACCTAATAAAACCATAACACAATAACGCACTTTTTTGTGCGTATCAACGCTAATATGAACGGAGTACACCTTATGACTGATGTCATCAGAAAATATGCCATTGAAAAAATTCAAAAAAAAGATTTTAATTGTGCCAAAGAATATACCCTATCAATGTTTTCAGGCAAATATAAAATCGTCATTATCTATCATTTATCACATGACGGCCAAATGCGTTTTAGCCAAATCCAACAACTTTTAGATAACGCAACCCATAAAGTATTATCACAACAACTCAATGAATTAGTTGAAGATGGTTTAGTAACCCGCCATGAAACACTCGTTAAAAATCGCAAAGCTGTGTTCTATGCTTTGACAACAACTGGAGAAAGCTTGATGCCAATCATTGAATTAATGTTTACTTGGGGAACAGAACGGTTAGCGACACTAGATGTTGATTATGAACCGAAGATATAAAAGGAAACAATAAAAATTATTTTTAATACATTAAAAGGGCTGCCAACCTACCAATTATTAGTTAGGTCAACAGCTCTTTTAATTTGTATTAATTTTCTACCTTAATCACGCAAAATGTAGCGATCAATCAATGCCCCAAAAATCGAACCTACAAATGGTGCCGTTAGATATACCCACAAATCGTCCATGGCCATACCACCAGCGAAGAGTGCTGGGAACAATGAACGAACCGGGTTCATTGATGCACCAGTTAAGTTACCAGCAGCAAAGACCAAAATAGCGATTGTTAAACCAATGGCAATTGGTGCCTGTAGATTATATACCTTAGTTTTATCATTGTTCAAAACCAAGACAACCACTAACAATACTGTGGTCAAGACTACCTCAACAAGAAATGCCATGCCGGCAGAAATGTTAGGGAATACTGTTGAATTCAAGTTATTCTTAGCGACTTCAGTTGCCCAGCTCAAGCCAGCCCCCTTTAGGTAAGCTTTATAGGTCAAGACCAAGAACAAACCACCAATCAAACCACCAACTAATTGTGAAACGATATAAATAAGTGTTTCAGCGGCTTTCATTTGTTTTGTTAAAAACATCATCACGGTAACAGCTGGATTAAAGTGAGCACCTGATAAAGGACCAAATGCGTAAACCAAAACGGCTAGTGAAATACCCCAACCAAGTGAAGGTCCCAATAGGTCATTGTACCCACCCATAACTACCAAAGCTGGTCCAAAGAAGACCAACAATGCACTTCCAAAAACTTCCCCAAAGATTTTCTTTTTCATTTTTTTATTTTCCCCTAAATAGCATCGTTAACCATACTCAAGAATGCAGTTGGTTCAAGTGACGCACGCCCAATTAATAATCCATCAATATCATCTAACCCAAGAATGTCTTTTGAATTTTCTGGTGTAGCTGAACCACCGTATTGAATGCGAATCTTATCAGCAACTTCTTGTGAAAACAAGATGGCTAACGACTTACGGATAACCCGTGCTGCATGTTCAATAACCTCTAGTGAAGGTGTTTCGGCAGCACCAATCGCCCATGCTGGCTCGTAGGCAATCACAATATTTTCCGCTCTTTGCCGATCAACACCTGCTAGCCCAACCGCAATTTCAGTCAAAGGCGCCATATCCTCGTCATCTGGATTATAGCGGGTGGTATCTTCAGCAATGGCAACAATTGGAATTAGCCCGTTACGTAGTGATGCAGTAACCTTTAGCCCCACTGACCCGTTGGTTTCTTTAAACATCTTGCGTCGCTCATAGTGACCAATAATTGATCCTGAAACTTCGATATCTGCCAAGGCAGCTGGTGAAGTTTCACCCGTATAAGAACCCTCATCAGCCCAGTGAACATTTTCAGCAATCACTGAAACTGGTAGCTTTAGTTCTTTACTTTGCTTAACCATCTCATGCAAATAAATATCTTGTGCGGCAATCCCGACTTTTACTTTTTTAGCATCTGGTAACTTTCCTTGAATTTCTTGTAAGAAATCATAAACCTCTGCTACTTTTTTATTTGTTTTCCAATTTGCAACAATTAAAGGAATTCTCTCTGCCATTATTTAAACTCCTTTTTTAGCGCTTTTAATTGTGATTCATCACGTGCGCTGATATATTCTTCCGTCATAGCTTGCTTTGTTTCGTCAGACCAAGACAACATTTTAGCCATTTCATCAATCACTGGTGTTTCAAGTCGTGCCAAGTCCTCTGACTTAAACAATAAGTAATTGGTACGTCGCAAGAAGTAATCAATTGGACGTAAAACAAATTCTTTTTCGATGGCATAATGCAACATACTGGTTTCAGCAACAGATAACTTAGGCGCTGAAACACCTGTCTTGATATATTCAATAATTTCAGGTGTGTTAGATCCATAAAGGCTAGCAATTTCCTTAGCTTTCACTTCATTAACTTCATACTTCATTAACTCTTCAGCATACTTTTCAAGTTCACCATCAACATTATTTGGGTCAAAGTGACCTCCTGAAACAGGATACTGTGTAGCATCAACTGGTGTGACCGTTTTTTCAAATTTATCAGCAAAAATCTTTGCGATTTCTTCCATTGTTTCTGTTGCCATCAGACGATAATCAGTAAGCTTACCCCCAGACACATTAACAATGCCGTTTTCTGCCTTAATTTGGAAACCACGTGAAACACTTGAAGTACTCTTCTTATTACCTGCTAAGCTGTCTAGTTGCTCATCAACGACTTCACGATCAATTTCATGCTTGAAATATTTATCGAGATTTTCACCTAATGTATGTAGATTTTCATCAGATGCAACCTTCTTTTTCGTATTCCCGTTATAATCACCAGTACCACCAATTAATGGCCGTAGTCCTGCCCAACTTGCTTGAATATCATCAACAGTGATATTTGCATGAGGGAAATGATTATTCATGGCCGTCAATAGATACTCTACATCGGCTTTTTCTACCTTTGGATGCAAGTAATCACCGGTATAATCAGTATCTGTCGTTCCAAAATAGGTCTTGTTTGCACGTGGAATAACGAATAACATACGGCCATCATGGAAACCAGAATCAAAATATACCGTATTTGGTACTGGTAAACGGTCCTGATTAATCACTAAATGCACACCTTTAGTTGGACGAATAGCATCTTGTGTTGTTTCATCCGCAAATTCTGTAATCGAATCATGCCAAGGTCCAGCCGCATTGATCACGACTTTTCCTTTAATATCAAATAATTCCTTCGTAAATGTATCTGCAACACTAATACGCTTACCAGAACCATCAGGAGTAACTGAAGTTGCCTTCAAATGACTAACAGCAACTGCACCATCACTAACAGCTTGTTTAATATTTTCAATTGTTAAACGTGCATCATTATTTTGATAATCTAGATAAATGGCCAAGCCCACTAATCCTTTACTATCTAACATTGGTAGGTAGTCATGGGCTTCTTCAGCTGATAGTAGCCGATGCACATAAGGGCTATCCTTAGGAACGTTAGCTAACTTATCATAAATTCCCATCGCAACCTCAGCACTCATTGGTGTAAATGTTGCTTCAGGATCATCATAAAGTGGCATTAACATATGTGATGGACGTGGAATATGTGGTGCAACTTGCTGCACACGCGCACGTTCCGAAACTGTATCAGCAACCACATCAACGTCAAACGTCTTTAAGTAACGAATACCACCATGTACTAATTTTGTTGAACGACTACTAGTTCCTTCAGCAAAATCCTGCATATCAATTATCGCTGTCCGTAATCCGGAAGCAGCTGCTTGAAGCGCGATACCAGCACCAGTAATTCCAGCACCAATAATGACAACATCAAAGTCGTCTTCTTTCAATTGTTGGATTGCTGATATGCGCTGATCACTTTTAAACTGCATTATTTCTTGCCTCGCTTCTTAGGCTTGAAGGTCTGTGTTGCCTTCACAGCCAATTGCCATCCTTCATACAACTCATCAGCATCATCTTCTGCCATTTCTGGCTTAAATTCAGTTGATTGTTGTGTCATTGTCTTTAATTCATCAACATCCTTCCAGAAACCAACTGCTAGACCAGCTAAGAATGCTGAACCTATCGCCGTTGTTTCAACATTGGCAGGACGTGAAACCTCTGTTTGTAGCAAATCTGATTGGAATTGCATGAGGTAATTATTCATTGATGCACCACCATCGACGTGCAACTTAGCAATATCAAGTCCGGTTTCCTTACGCATCACATCAACAACATCACGACTCTGATAAGCCAATGATTGCAAGGTTGCCTTTACGAAGTCCTCACGAGTTGTTCCACGTGTCAAACCAAAGACTGATCCTCGTGATTCTGAATCCCAGTAAGGTGCACCCAATCCGGTAAAGGCAGGTACCACGTAAACTTCATCCTCATCGGTAGAAGCCTTGGCCATATCTTCACTTTCAGGGCTTTGTTCAATAACTCGCATACCATCACGCAACCATTGCAAGGCTGATCCAGCAACGAAGACTGAACCTTCAAGTGCGTATGTTACTTTGCCATCCATTCCATAAGCAATGGTCGTTAATAGACCATTCTTAGAAATGTTTACATCATCACCCGTATTCATGACAACGAAAGCACCAGTACCATAAGTGTTCTTAACGTCACCCTTATCAAGAGCTAATTGACCAAACAAAGCTGCCTGTTGGTCACCGGCGATTCCAGCAATTGGTACCTCAGCACCAAAGAAGTGAACTGGAATGGCAGTTCCATAAATTTCTGAAGATTGACGAACTTCTGGCAACATCTGTGATGGAATGTTTAATAGATTCAATAAGTCTTGATCCCACTTCAAGTTCTTAATATCAAACATCATTGTACGAGAAGCATTGGTATAATCGGTAATGTGAACTTCACCACCGGTCAACTTCCATACCAACCAAGAATCAATCGTACCGAATAGTAATTCACCATTTTCAGCACGGCTTTGCGCACCACTGACTTGATCCAAAATAAAACGAATCTTCGTTGCTGAGAAGTACGCATCTAAAATTAAACCAGTCTTCTCTTGAATCATGTCTTGATAACCATCAGCAATTAACTTTTCCGCAATTGGTGCCGTTTGACGTGATTGCCAAACAACCGCATTATAAATTGGTAATCCAGTTTCCTTATCCCAAACAATTGTTGTCTCACGTTGATTGGTAATACCTACTCCGGCAATATCACCTGGGTGAATTCCTGATTGAATCAAGGCTGTTGCAATAACTGCTTGGACAGCAATCCAAATTTCATTAGCATCTTGCTCAACCCAACCTGGTTCTGGATAGAACATTGTGATCTCACGCTGAGCCGATGCAATCACTTTACCCTTTTTGTCATAAATGACAGCTCGAGTACTGGTAGTCCCCTCATCAATTGATAATACGTATTTTGGCATAGTTAATATCCCCCCATTGGATGACTTACACATTAACAAAACATTTAAATTTAATGTTGTTATTTATGTAAGCGGTTTCTAACTTCACAACAAGGTTACAACGAAATAAAAAAATTCACAATGTTCAATTTTAATTCGATTTATATCATTAAAAAATTCACAAAAAGTTCATAGGTTAGCGCTCATATAACTTTATTCTTATCATTTAGTAGAAAAACATTGTCATATCGCCTGCCAACAAATGTTTATGCTTCACTTATGTGAAACTGTTTTACATTTTTTTGTTTTATACAATTTACATAATGTAAGTCTTTAACAAAAGGTCATAAAAAAAATTCACAAAATATTTTTTTCACAAGTAGCTTTTGTTCCTGTATTTCATATTTTTAAAAAATAATAAGCCTAAATATACGACAAAATTATGACTGGTTTTTATTTCTAGAACTAAAAACAAAAAAAGTTCTGGCAAGAATTGCTTTCACAATTCCTGCCAGAACTAAATCTAAACCAATATGATATTCTGTTTTTCATTAAAAATGATTATACAAACACTAATCAGCCTTTTTATAATCAGCTGGTGCCGGTCTTCCCTTAACCTCTTCTTGTGGACTAAATTGTGTTGTTTCCTCTTCTTGAGAATCTTTCTCTACTTCTTCTGATTTCTTATTGTTCTCAGTCATAAATAGAATCCTCCTCGGTGAATAAAACTAATTAATCCTGCTAGGATATGGCGTCATTTTAACAAAAATAACTAATAGTTAAAAACAAAACGACTTACTAGACTAGCCAAGAGCAGCGACGACTGCATCATTAAACACTGGCAAGTCCTTAGGTTCACGACTAGTAATCAAGTTACCATCGATGACCACTGGCTTATCTTCAATACGGGCACCAGCATAATACAAATCAGGTTGTACAGTCAGGTAAGATGTCATTGTCCGTCCGTGTACTAACCCTGTTTGGATCATTAATTGTGGACCATGGCAAATACTTGCAGTTAGCTTGTTCTTTGCTAAGAAGTATTTGACGAAATCAACAAATCGTTGATCAGCACGTAATTGATCAGGTGAAAACCCACCTGGAATGAACAATGCATCAAAGTCCTCTGGCTTTACGTCAGAAATTGCTTTATCGACTGTAATCTCTGTACCATGCTTTCCTGTAACGGTTCCTTGTTCAAAGCCAATTGACGTCACTTCATGGCCGGCATCTTCAATTGCTGTAACCGGATCAGTATACTCAACATCTTCTACAAAATCAGTAACAAGAACTGCAACTTGTTTTTTCATTGTTAATAACCTCCCGTGGTGTAGCATTTGATTACCACGCGTATACAATAACACAACTTTTTTGTCGTTGTTAAGTGGTAGGTTTTAAGAAATTATCTCGTTAACACATTATTTAACTGCTTTTGTGCCACCAGCATCGCCATTAACGCCTTCTTCAACACCTGGGTTGTACCAATCAGCATGGGCATTTGTCTTTTGCTTTGTTAAATCAAAATATTGCATAACCTGATTGGGTACCTTTTTCCATGAATAACTAAAAATTGCCGGATACTTTATAAACGCACCTGGCAATTTTTAGTTCATTTTATATTATATACATCCAAACTTATGGCAAATCATTTCCTGCTGCAAAGTAAATGTCATACCATTCTTGGTGTGTCAATTGCACATCGCGACCATCAATCATTTCTGTTAATCGGCTTGGTGTCATTGAACCCAAAACAACCTGCATGTTTGCTGGCATTGACAAAATGAATGCGACAGCAATCCCGTTCTTAGTTGAATGATGATTATCAGCAATTTCTTGCAACTTGGCATTCAACTCTGGGAACTTGTCGTTATCCACAAAGTGACCTTCAAACATACCGTATTGGAATGGTGACCAAGCTTGGATCGTCATATTCTTTAATTGTGAATATGGTAAGATACCGCCATCATGATCAACTGAACGAGCATCTGACATGTTAACATGCAAACCTGCGTCGACCATCCCCGTATGCATCACACCAAATTGTAATTGATTAGCAACCAACTTCTGGTCCAATACAGATTGGAGCAACTCTACTTGCCAAGGATTCATATTTGAAACCCCGAATTGCTTAACCTTACCAGCCGCTGACAAAACATCAAATGCTGCGGCAACTTCTTCTGGCTGCACTAATGCATCCGGACGATGTAGTAAGAAAACATCCAAATAATCTGTATTCAAACGTGATAATTCAGCATCGACCGACGCAATGATATGGTCTTTAGAAAATTCATAGCGTGGTCCCAAAATACCATCACCAGCGACAGGGCCGTCATCTGATAAAATACCACCCTTTGATTGTAGGATAATATCTTCACGTTTAACGCCCGCCGCTTTAAGGGCACCAGCTAACTTTGAAGTTGACTGACCATCACCATAAATATCAGCGGTATCAAAAAAGTTAACACCCTTTGACATCACGGTTTCAACGACTTCTTGTGCTTGGGCGTCTGATTTTTCCCCCATACGCATAGCACCCAACGCAATCGTTGGGACCATCAAACCAGAACCACCTAAATTAATTTGTGACATTTTTGCATTCCTCCCTTTTCAGGTACATTTTACACCCTTTTATACTATGAAACAGTGTTGACATTATGAACGAATTTTGATTGATTCATTGCTTATTTTTTGCATACTTAGCTTCTACATTTGCTTTATCTTTTTGCCACCAAGATTGGTTTTGATGATACCAAGTAATTGTCTGTCTTAGTCCCTCATCGAAATCCGTATACTTTGGTTGCCAGTTCAATGTACTGCGTGCTTTTGTAGCATCAATGGCATATCGTAAATCATGTCCTGCACGATCTCGGACAAATTCAAAATCGTCTGGAGATTTTCCTAGGGCCTGTAAAATTTTCCTCAATACAAAAAGATTATCATGCTCGCCATTTGCCCCCAACAAATAGGTTTCACCAATCGTGCCATGCGCCAAAATCTCCCAAATACCAGTCACATGATCATAAACATGAATCCAATCACGAATATTACGGCCATTGCCGTACAGCTTCGGTTTGATACCGCTAATAATATTAGTAATTTGCCGCGGGATAAACTTTTCAATATGTTGATAGGGACCATAGTTATTTGATGTATTTGAAATCGTTGCTTTCAGACCGAATGACCGCACCCATGCACGAACCAGCAAATCTGATCCTGCCTTAGTTGCTGAATATGGAGACGATGGATCATATCTTGTCAGCGGTGTAACCTTTTCATCACGGTTAGTACTCTCTAATGGCAAATCACCGTAAACTTCATCCGTTGATACATGATGAAAACGAACATCATAACGACGTGCCGCTTCAATCAGGGTAAATGTACCCATTAAATTAGTCTGCATAAATGGCGACGGATCATTTAACGAATTATCATTATGACTCTCAGCTGCAAAATGAACAATGGCATCTGCTTTTTGCACCAATTCATCAACCAATTTTGCATCATTGGTATCACCCACGACTAACGTCACCTGATCTGTTGGTAAATCAGCTAAGTTTTCAGCATTACCAGCATAAGTCAACTTATCCAATACTGTTATTTTGACATCTGGATGCTCAGCAACCACATAGCGAACAAAATTTGTGCCAATAAATCCAGCACCACCTGTCACCAATATATTTTGATATTTAGTCATTTCGTTTCTCCAAAAATCATTTATATAAAAAAACTGAGAACCTCATCTTTAGTTCTCAGTCTCTATCTTAAGAATTCACAATTTTTATTTCAAGAAATCCGAATCCGCAAAGGCTGGATTAGGATATTGATAGAATCCTTCTCCTGACGCAGCACCTGTCTTACCATCATCAATCATGGTCTTTAAAGCCTTAGCAATTTCTGCAGACTGTTCATCTGTATCAGCTTTAGCCAAAGCAAGATTGTAAGGTGTATTTAATCCAACCACATCTAGGATAGCAAATGGGCCTTGTGGTGCGCCAGTGGCTATCATCCATGATTTATCAATCGTCTTCGGATCAGATACTCCATTGACCCAAAGCTTTTGTGCGGCATCTAGTAATGGCACTAACAATGAATTCAAAATATAACCATGCTGTTCCTTATATAAGCGGAATGGTACCATCCGAATATCTTTAGCAAATTGGACAACTTCATCCAAATACTTATCTTCAGTTCCTGGATGTCCCATAATCTCAGCGTTGTTATTCTTCCAAATTTGGTTAGCAAAGTGAATGGCCAAGAATTTTTCAGGACGGTCAACATACTCTGCAAACTGCGAAGGTACAAATGTTGATGAATTAGTTGCAAAGATTGTCTTAGCTGGAGCAACCTTTGACAATTCCGTGTAATAATCAACCTTGATTTTTACACTCTCCGGAATAGCTTCAATCACCAAATCAGCGTCAGCGACCGCCTCGGCCAAACTTGTACTAAATGACATTTGGTCGATCACTGAATCAGCTCTATCCCCATCATCATAGAAATCCTCAAATTCGGGTACATAGCTAGCTAATAATTGCTTGGCATGGTCTAATGCGCCATCATTAATATCATAAAGTGTCACTTTAAAACCTGTAAAGGCAGCTTGAAATGCAATCTGGCTGCCTAAAACACCACCACCAGCAACGGTAACATTTTTAATTGTCATACAAAATTCCTCAATTCTATACTTATTCATTAATATACCTTACAACATATATCAATTATAACACCGTTACCGCTTTCATTCTGTTTAAAAGATTATTACTTTAAATTTTTAATCACCTAAATATTGAAAGGCATGTGCCAAATCAGCCAACAAATCCGCTTGGTCTTCAATACCAACAGACAAGCGTATCAATTCATCCTTAATCCCATTTTGTAATCGAATGTCTCGTGGAATAGCACCGTGGGTCATCACAGCTGGTACTTCTACCAAACTTTCAATAGCGCCCAAACTCTCGGCTAATGTGATAACTCTTAGCTGTTCAACAAATGCCTTAGGATCTAATCCTGGTTTCAATTCAAAAGAAATCATCGCACCAAAACCATGCATTTGCTTCTTAGCGACTTCATAATCTGGATTTTCTGGATCACCTGGATAATAAATTTTACTTACCATAGGTTGCTTATTTAGATAGTCAAAAACCGCTTGGGCATTTTTTAAATGTGCCTGCATACGTAGTGACAAGGTCTTAATCCCTCGTTGTAATAACCAACTTTCTTGTGGTGCTAAAACACCCCCGATGGCATTTTGCAAAAAGCCGATTTGCTCGCCCAATTCTGGATCTTTCGTAACGATCAGACCGGCAATGACATCACTGTGACCACCCAAGTACTTTGAAGCACTATGTAATACGATATCAACACCCAATTCGATTGGACGCTGAATATAAGGTGAAGCAAACGTATTATCAATAATACTTAGTACACCATGTTGCTTCGCAATATCGGCAACTGCCGCAATATCAGTTACCCGCAACAAGGGATTGGTTGGCGTTTCCAAATAAATAGCTTTTGTTTCTGGTGTGATAGCTTGTTTAACAGCTTCCAAATCACGCGTGTCAACAATTGTAAATGTCATGCCAAAACGCTTTAATACCGAATTGATCAAACGGAAAGTTCCACCATAAACATCATTACCGACAATAAAATGATCACCTGCTGAAAAGAGTGAAAATACTGTATTGATAGCTGCAGAACCTGAAGCAAAAGCAAAACCATCATTACCGCCCTCTAAATCAGCAATTAATTTTTCAACCGCTTCACGGGTTGGGTTACCTGAACGTGAATATTCATACTTACCTTCCCCAATTTTATTTTGGTGAAAAGTTGACGCCATATAAATTGGTATTGATGTTGCCCCAGTAAACTCGTCTTCGCTAATACCACCATGAATTAATTTTGTACCGAATTCCATTTTATTTTCCCCCTATTCGTCAATGTCTCAATTTCCCCTAATAAAAAAAGCGCGAAATTCTGATTCTCATCAGAGACTTCGCGCCCGTAGCTCAATCCCAGCCAAGCGGGTATTGAACTTTTAAGGTTATTATTCCTCAAAAATGCCAATACTAACAGGCCGAACATCGCATAAAGCGCGTTGTTCGACAGAAACAAACTGTTACATTAAGCATTGATTGATTCATAATGACCCTCCACTGAATTTATTGACATAAGTGTACCTGCATTATGATGCGACTGTCAAGAACTGAAAATACAACGCTAACCTGTTCATAGTTAATACTAGACAAAAAAAGCTCCACAAACCTAGTCAAACCAAGTTTGTAGAACTTAAAATATGCCGTCGATGGGGGTCGAACCCATACTCCCTTGCGAGAACTGGATTTTGAGTCCAGCGCGTCTGCCAATTCCGCCACAACGGCATGTAATAATTAAATAAGAAATATTGCTAATAAACGGTAATACCGAATGCCGTCGATGGGGGTCGAACCCATACTCCCTTGCGGGAACTGGATTTTGAGTCCAGCGCGTCTGCCAATTCCGCCACAACGGCATATTTAACTATTATCATATACAAATATAAAAGGAGTTACCAATTAATAACTCCAAGGGCGGTAGATGGGGATCGAACCCACGCGTGCCGGAACCACAAACCGGTGTGTTAACCACTTCACCACTACCGCCATCATCAAAGAAACAGGGGTAGAGGGAGTCGAACCCCCACCGACGGTTTTGGAGACCGTTGTTCTACCATTAAACTATACCCCTATTTTGAGATGGTTATTATTGACAATACAATGTATCATCAAATGGCGCGGGGCGGAATCGAACCGTCGACACTACGAGCTTCAATCGTATGCTCTACCAACTGAGCTACCGCGCCATTATAAACGGTCACAACGGGATTCGAACCCGTGATCTTTCGCGTGACAGGCGAACGTCATAACCAACTAGACCATGCGACCAATGGACGTTACAGGGATCGAACCTGTGACCCCCTGCTTGTAAGGCAGGTGCTCTCCCAGCTGAGCTAAACGTCCATTTTTCTGTTGCTGTAAACTCAACAACAGAAATTATTATACCTATATTTCGCAAGGTTTGCAACCCTTAACGACATATGATTTTAATTTTATCTGAGTATGAAGTGATGAGGTTCGTTTGGTGAAGGATAAGATTGTCTGCTTTGCTTTATAACTTCTCACTTAGCCGATAAATTACTACCCTATTTTCTTATAATAAATCAAAACCAAATCAACCATTGATTTTAATTAAAATAAGATTATAATTCTAATTATAGTTTAATCAAGGAGGCCCAGGTTATGGTAATTAACACAAGTTCAAATAAAATATCAGCAATTATTACTAATTTATTAGGCTTAGTGTTAGTTCCATAAAGGACTTCAACAGTAAGTCCTTTTCAGAAACTTTGAAACTGGACTTGCTAGGTTAAGACTAATTAATTATTTCTAGTGATTTAAAGGCTCCAGCTTTCAATAGCTGGGGCCTTTTTATTTTTAGAATAATAAAAACTACGGAGAGGATAAGGTATTGAATTATGAATAGATATTTTTATCATACTACCCTATTTGAAAAAAATTTAATAAAACATATCCGGGTAAGACTATAAGCCAAAAAATATGAAGCCTCATAGATATTATTAATTTACTTATTATAGGAGAGAGTTTATATGGAAAATTTGTTGTTTTTCTGCTTTGTCATGGCAGCAATGTTTATTGGTGAATGTATTTCAACCAGGACTAAATCATGGATACCATCTATTTTTGTTACTGCACTCATTTTTTTAATTGGATTTTGGACAGTATTACCAAAAGATTTAATTGCAAAAGCATCCTATAGTACCCCGTTTATTAATATCTGCATTGGCCTACTATTAGTTCATCTAGGGACCTTAATGAATTTAAAAAAATTACTACAACAATGGAAAGCAGTCTGTATCGCACTAATTGGCGTTGCTGGTACGATGTTACTAACACTATCCATCGGGTTAGCATTTTTTGGTAAAAACTTAGTTTTAGCTACCGTGCCCACATTAACTGGTGGACTCGTATCAGCCGCTTTGATGACTCAGGGAATCAAATCTGTCGGTTTAACTGCAATTGTTGCTTACCCTGTGGCAATGTTTGTTGTACATCATATTGTTAGTTTTCCACTGATTTCATTAATGCTTAAACAAGAAGGTCATCGTTTACAGAAAGTTTATGCAAATGATCCCACTAAAGCCCAGGCAAGTGTTATCAACGACAAAACTGACGAATCTAAACGTCATCAATTCTTTAGCTTCGGTAAGGATTATGAAACATCTGCTTTCATCATGGCTAAAGTGGCACTAATTGCGGCAATCAGTTATTGGATAAGTGATTTGGTAGGCGGATCAATTAATGCCAATGTTTTATGTTTGATATTTGGTGTTGTTTTCCACGAAATTGGCTTTTTAGATGATAATGCGATGAACAAAGCCGGTGTTTTCAACTGGCTAATGTATGGTTTATTAGCATATATTTTGGCCGAATTGAATGCGACAACACCCCAAACAATTGGCCAAATCTTGCTACCAGTAATCACTCTCATTGCCTTGGGTCTCATAGGAATGTTTATTGCATCATTCCTATTAGCTAAACCCTTTGGTATGTCTCGTCAGATGGCGTTTGCTTGCTCGTTGACTGCTTTGTGCGGTTTCCCTTCGGATTATATTCTAACCACTGATGTCGTTAACAACTTAACAAAAGACAAGCAAGAACAAGTATTCTTACTAGATAACATGTTGCCTAAGATGCTGGTCGGAGGTTTTGCTACCGTTTCAGTAGCTGCCGTATTTGTCGCTTCTTTCTTTCTAAAAATGTTGTAAAAAGGAGGTTCTTATGAATCAAGAAAACATTTATCAATACGCTGAAAAAGAACTTAAAAAGGATGCTGATTTTTTTCGAATTCAGAGTGTGTCCGCACAAAATAAAGGTATTCAAGAAGGTGTAAACTACTTAACCACAACGTTTAAACAATTAGGTGCAAGTGAAGTGAAAGTCTATTCAGAATATCGCAATCCTGTTGTCTATGCCTTTTTTAAAGGGCACAGTGATAAAACATTATTGTTTTATAACCACTACGATGTCCAACCGGAAGATCCGATTGACGAATGGGAAACTGACCCATTTGAACCTACTTATAAAGATGATAAAGTATATGCCCGTGGAATCTGTGACGACAAAGGAGAAATAGTCTCGAGATTAGCAGCAGTACGTTATTATCAAGAAAACGGTGGTTTACCTTGTAATGTGAAATTTATGATTGAAGGAGAAGAAGAAATCGGTAGTCCCAATATAGATAAGTATGTTCAAGACGCTACCGCTGATTTAGCATGTGATGCGTTGATTTGGGAAGGTGGTGGTATGGATGAAGATAATAACTTTCAAATTATCGCTGGCACTAAGGGAATCACCTCTTTTGATGTGGATGTAAATACAGCCACATCCGATGCACATTCTTCATTAGCAGCTTATCTGGATAACGCTGCTTGGCGGTTAGTTCAAGGATTAGCTAGTTTATATGGGCCTGACCGCCAAATTAATGTTGAACATTTTTATGATGGCATTGCACACTTGAGTGACTACACCCAAAAACAAATCGACACATTAGAACAACATTTTGATACTGAAACAATCATCGATACTTTTGGTGTAACTAATGGAAAATTGCCAGTAAAAAAGCCTTTCTATGCCGTAATGAATGAACCTACAATGACTATTAATGGACTAAGTGCCGGATATGAAGGAGCTGGTGTTAAAACAGTTATTCCAAGATACGCTAAAGCCAAGTTGGATTGTCGATTAGTACCAGGCCAAGACCCTGAAAAGATAGCTTATTATATTCAAGAGCAATTGAAACACAATGGCTTTGGTGATTTGCAAGTCCATTTTAATTTATCAGAAGATGCTCATCGGACACCCCTAGAAACCGAGTTTGTACAACAAAATTATAAATTAGCTCAGGAACTATTTGGTAATAAAGTAGCATTAATCCCAAATCAGCCAGGTGCTGGTCCTATGAGAGCATTTTATAATCATTTACAAGTACCAATCGTCGGTTTTGGTATTCATTACAGTGGTAGTACGCCTCATGCGCCAAATGAAAACATCCGTATATCTGACTTCAAGCAAGGTACTTATTATTTGGTAAACCTAGTTCAGAAATTTGCGGAGGAATAATTAAAGTTAATAGTTAAAACACAAATGGTCGGTAAACTTGCTATATAGCAAATTTACCGACCATTTTTATCAGCTCATCAAATTAATAATATAAATACCTATTCGACAAGTACACATACGCTCTTTATTTAGTATCACTTACCTTAACCTTTTACAGATATGAAAAAAGGGAGCACCAACCTATGGATGCTCCCGCAATTTTAAAACAACTTAAATAATTTAATTTTTTCAGCAACCATTGAATCATTTACCACTGAATACAGGAAAATCACTTGAATCGCCATAGTCTTTAAACTGTGGTAAATTCTTTAAAATTTCCATATCTGCCGCATCAATTTTAAAATCAACAGCCGCATTATCAGCAATATGCTCTGGGGTCTCACTCTTAGGTAATGGCAAAGTTCCCAACTCTAAACAATAGCGGATTGCCAATTGTGGGACTGACACTTGATACTTAGCCGCCATTTGTTTGATTTGTCCATTTTTCAAGATTTCACCATGCGCCACTGGCGAGTATGCTTCAACTAAAATATCATTTTGCTTGGCTTGTTCTAATAAATCGAAAGACGTGTTTCCAATGTGTGTTAACAATTGATTCACTGCCGGTTTGATTGAGCCATTTTCTAAAATATTAGTTAAATCAGCTTGTTTAAAATTTGAAACACCAATTGCTCGGACCTTGCCATCTTGAACAGCTTCTTCCATAGCACGCCAAACTTCTAGGTTCTCTTTAAAATAATGATTTTCTCCATGAAATTCAGCCCATGGCTCAGGTGCATGAATCAACAATAAGTCCACATAATCCAATTCTAATTTTTGCAAAGATTCATCAATTGAGTTTTTGACAGTTTCATAATCTTTAAATTCAGCTTGCACTTTAGTTGTCACAAAAATTTCATCGCGATTAAGTCCACTGGCCTTTAATCCAATGCCCACACCTTCCTCATTACCATAGGCTTGTGCGGTGTCAAAGTGACGTTACCCAAGTTCGGCTGCCTGTTGAACTGCTGTTGCTACCTTATCATTGTCAATCAACCAAGTTCCAAAACCTAATTTTGGGATTTGAACACCATTATTTAGCGTGTACTTTTCATTTAAGATTGTCATCTTGCCGCCTTTCTTATTTAATCAGCTACCACTAACTTAGCGTATTCCTCATCCGTAACTGGCTCTAACCATTCTGATTCACCTGTCGTAATAGCCAAGTGACTGAACCAAGAATTTTCCGTGGCACCATGCCAGTGCTTGACGCCATCATGTGCTATCACAACATCTCCTGGTTTTAATAATTGTGCCGCTTTACCTTCTTCTTGATACCAGCCTTCACCACCAGTAATCAATAAAATTTGACTACCATGATGATGAATATGCCAATTATTGCGACAACCAGGTTCAAAAGTAACATTGCCGACTGGCACACTAACGTCTTTTCCAGGGATTACTAACGTATTGTTATAGCTTTGTCCAATAAAATATTGGGCGTAAGCATCATTTTTTGGTCCGGTTGCAAATACCCCAGGTTGTTCAACTTTTTCTAATGTCATATTCTCTTCCTTATTTTTCTTGCCAAATTTCTTTTGCTCGATTAAAAGCTGACCAAGCTTTGGGCCAGCCTGTATAAAAGGCTAAATGAGTAATTTCAGCGACAACTTCTTCTTGGGTAATACCATTATTTTTTCCAATTTGTAAATGAGCAGATAATTGTTCAGTATTTCCCGTAGCAATCAGCACTGCAATCGTTATTAACGAACGATCATGCGCAGACAACTCATCTTCTTTGCTCCAAACTTCCCCAAATAAAACATCATCATTCAAGTGGGCAAATTGTGGTGCAAAATCACCCAATTGTTCTTGCCCAGCAGTTTGTTTCTTAGCCATAACTAATTCCTCCAATAACTTACCTAGGTAAAATCTTAACTGTGGCACTTACTGGTCCCGCTTGTAACATAGGTGGTAAATAAGGACTATCTTGATACTTTTTTTGATATGCCGCATTGATTTTTAAATCTAATTCATTGCTACCAGCTGCATCGATAAAATTCACTTCGAATTCTTCACCAGCTATTTTGATTTTACCGGCCCCTTGTGCCATAGCTGATTGATACCATCTTGAATTTTGGCCATTATAAGCTCGCACATATATATCATTGTCGACAACAACTGACCAAATCCATGTTGGCGTACCATAAGTCTTACCATCCGCATAAAATGGTGACACGTGTAAGTCGTCAGCACTTGTAAATTTGTCCAATTGCTCTGATGTCCACTGTAAAGTCATTTTTCATCCCCCAATTCTTAGTATCTGTAGCAAGCATACTACTTAAAGTACACTTTAAGTCAAAGTAAACGATTGGCAGTTATTCCTGTATAATATAAACTAAACCCAACTTTAAGAGGTGTATAAAAATGAATTATTTATCTGATAATAAAAAATATACTATCGGCGAATTTAGCCGTAAATTTAATTTACCAACTTCCACCTTACGATACTATGAAACAGAAGGTTTGATTAAACCGCAAAGATTTCCTAATGGCCGTCGTTACTACACGACAGAAGATATTAGCTGGCTTAAATTCTTGAATCATTTAAAAGGTACTGGTATGAGTGTTAAAGAGCTTAAACAATATATTATCTGGCGCGAACAAGGAGATAGTACCATTCCACAGCGTCTTGAACTTTTAAAGACTACCAAGAATGATTTTTTAAACGAATTTTCAGAAATACAACATCATCTACAAATTTTAAATGACAAAATTAATTGGTATGAAGCAAAAGAAGCTGGCATTTCTTCTGAAGATGAATCCTTTGCTGACTATCTGCAAAAATTAGGGCATCACGAATAAAATAAGCACTTGGCTACTCCCTATTCAAACAACTTCCACCACAATTTAATTAGGTAATTGCAACTTTGCTTAATTTCCCCTATAATATGTAATCGTGGTAGCAAATGTATATGGTAGTGTAGCCAAGTGGTAAGGCAATGGTCTGCAAAACCGTCATCACGGGTTCGATTCCCGCCACTACCTTATTAAAAAAGGACAAACTGACAGTGTCGCGTCAGTTTGTCCTTTTTTATTTAATTCAGTACTTGTTGCCAAATAGTTGCCATTTTCGATTCTGCAAATGCTTGTGCTTTATCATAAGCAGCAACCGACATTTGGGTCCATTGATCATCATCAAGTAACAACTCGCTTACTTTTTGAGCCATTACCAGATTCGATCCATCTGGGACGACGTAACCATTAACCCCATCTTCAATCAAGGCATGGGCCCCATATGGTACATCAAAGCTAACACTTGGAACCCCATTTCCCATTGCTTCAACCAAGTTCATCCCCAAACCTTCGCCAACGGATGTTTGTAGGATAACCTGCGCTTGCTGATAATCTTTTTGTAGATCCGTACTTGGCACATAACCACCAAAAGTAACGTGATCAATAACTTGTAGTTTTGTTGCCAATTCCTGCAAGTCATGCATCATTTCTTGTGTCGCTGCATAACCGTAATAAACCAGCGTTGCATCTGGCACATCTTTCACTACCCGTGCTAAAACTCGTAACGCTTGTTCTGGGCGCTTTTCAGGTGATAGCCGACCAACATACAGTAATTGATGTGGCTGGCGCTCTGACAGCGTCACACGTGGCTGTGCCAACGTTTGTTCATCAATCACAACATCTGGCGCCACTTTGATAGTCAAGCGTGGGTAACGGGTCTGTAAATCTCTTTGTTGCGCCAACGTTGACACCAAGATTGCTGTAAATGCTCCCCCATAGCGCTCTAATACATTGATATAGGCAGGATATAACTTACCACGTACGGGATGTTTCGTATCGCCAGTATGAATATCATGCAAATAAGCGAATTTATGAGTCGTTCCCTGCACCCCAGCCACAATATGATCCAAACCACGCCGATCTGAAATCAGTGTCGTATCAGGTTGCTGACGCGTAATTTCATTCAAAAAGAACAGGAATAATTGTTCCTCAGTGTTAAATCGGTAGTCATGACCTAAATAATTAATTAGCCTATACATACTTGGTAGTAATTGGCCATTAATATTCATATGGGTCACTTCCAGAACCGTTTCGCCGGATAAATTCAAAAATTTCTGCACAGCCAATCGACCATCTGGATGAAAGTAGTCAACAGATGACTTAAAGCCACGCCAATCAAAATTTTCACGCGCCGTCACATTATCAGCCCGATCGTAATACGTAATGTCATTAACTAAGCCAACAGTTGCCGGCATCACATTAATTTTCGCAACGACACGACCAGCATCTTCAAGGGTGGAATAATTTGGTCCATGACCAACAATATGGTACTTGTCAACGGGAATTTGTGATAACAAGCGTAATGGCTGTTCTTGACGCAACACATGAGTCGTTCCTTGAAAATAGTCATACATGTTCAATACTTCGTCAGTATTCAACCCGATGGCATTCGCATCCCGACTTAAAAAGCGATTATAATCTCGCGTCACGTATGCTGCTTGACCCAAGCGCCCTTGCTCCGCTCGTCGATTAAAGAACTTAACACGTTGGGCTTGCGCATGTTCAGTTCCCGAATTATAGGCAAATATATTTTCACTCACAAAATAATACATTAGAGTTGTCCTCCTCGATAACCTGGCATACCCGCAAGTTTAGCTGGCCAACTTTCTTTAGCATCCACTAATAATGATTGCCAGGCCGACCAAACAGAAGCTTCTGAATAACGCTCGGCTGACTCATACGCACCAGTCATATATTGTTCTGCTAGCTTTGGATCACGAAGAACTTGTAAAATTGCTTGTGCCAAAGCATTGTAATCACCGTATGGCACAACGGCACCATTAACCCCATCTTCAACAATTTCATTTGGCCCATAATTAACATCATAAGAAAAGGCAATTAACCCGTGGGAAATAGCTTCCATGATTGCCAAATTAAAGCCTTCCATACGAGAGGTCAAGCCATACATCATGGCTTCATTTTGCACCTGATCAATATCTGTCGTATAGCCTTTCAAAGTAACAACATCTGACAATTGATATTCGTCGATCACCTGTTCAACTTCACGACGCGCCTTGTAATTATCACTAGGATCAGGATAACCGTATAAGTCTAAGGTCACTTCAGGAAATTCCTGATGCACAAGTCCAATTGCCCGCACTAAATCATCAAGATGCTTTTCCCAAGCAATCCGTGCAAAAACAACCATTTTACCAAATTTACGCTCAGCTACTGGCACACGTGGTGCACCTAATAAACGGTCTGGCACAACACCCACAGGAATAGTAAATAACTTTGTTTTGGGTTGAAAACGTGCGCGAACATCAGCCGTTTGCTTGTGCGTAGCCGATACTACTGCATCATACCCATCAATATTATTCAATGAGAATTCATAATTATTATTCAGCAAAGGTGCTGCCGGATTTCGGGCATTCGCCGTATGCGCATTATGTAAGTGGAAAACCGTATACGCTGGCTTTTTCAGATGTAATAGTCCCCAATCACCCAAATGGGCCCGATCGGCAATGAAAACATTCGGTTGATCAAGCGACCAATAATCATCATTCAGGCAATCAAAGAAATATTTTGTCAGTTCAGCCAGAGTATCAAATTGATAAACCTGATTAGCACGATCAATCAACCGCCAACTTGTTTTATTGATTTCACCACTCATTGTATTTTTATGAAAGGCTTCAATCACAGTGCGACCAGATGGTGTTTGCCAAGTTTCAGTCCCAATTTTATTATCTGGCGTATACCACTGTTGTAATGAAATAAATCCTCGTGAATCATAATGGTCCACACGGTAAAGATTATTAAAGCCATCAAACCATTCAACAGATTTTACCTGACGATCGGCATCGACATTGTAGTTCACACGTGCAACAAGTTGCTCATTCGACTTCACTAAATAGCGGGATTTTTCTACATCATCAGCAAATTTGATGTTTAAAGCCCCAAATTCAATATCTTGAACTTGTAATTTTTTCGGCTCGATTTGTAGTGATTCTTGAAAATAATCAAACATATTAATTAATTGATTATCAACAATCCCCGCATCATTGGCATTGATATGGGCATTAGGATCCCAGTCACGTAACACGACCATGACTGGCTCATTATTTTTGTTGAATAAATCTAATCGCTTTAATTCAGCATGCTCAATTCCCGATTTTTGCTTCGGCATTGTTGCATTAATAAAAAAGTTCATTTGTTCCGCCTTTCATGGCTGATTGCTGAAAAAGTATCAACCACCATTGTTCATGTACTATGCAAATTGGGACCACAACTTAACAATTGCTTGTGTTCCTGCATCTGCTAACTTATTTTCATCTGCTAATTTTGTATACATCTGCTCAGCTAATGCGGTCATTGGTAGATCGATTTGCAATTTAGCAGCCTCATCTAATGCAATGCGTAAGTCTTTAATAAAATGCTTCACATAGAATCCAGCAGCATAGTCGTCTGCTAAAATACGTGGCCCATAATTATCTAATGACCAGTTTTGCGCAGCACCACCACCTAATGTCTGCAACACTTGATTAACATCTAGTTCAGCAGCACGTGCATAACTCATGGTTTCTGCCATCCCCAACATGGTACCAGCAACCATAATTTGATTAGCCATTTTTGCATGTTGACCACGACCAGCACCACCGAATAATGTGGTATCTTTGGCAATAACTTTAAAAATTGGTTGTAACTCATCAAAAGCTGCCTTTTCGCCACCAACCATAACAGTCAATGTACCATTTTTAGCGCCCGTATCACCACCAGATACTGGTGCATCCAAAACAGTCATCCCTTGTTTTGCACCTGCCTCAGCCAGTTCTTGCGCTAAGGTTGGGGTAGACGTCGTCATATCAACAACAATTTGTCCGGCATGGGTTCCTGCAAAAATACCCGTTTCGCCATAATATTGACTCGCAACATCTTTGGGATAACCAACCATCGTAATGACCACATCAGCAACTGAAGCAATTTGACGTGGTGAATCTTGCCACACAGCACCATGATCAATGACTGCTTGCGCATGTGCTTTGGTTCGATTATAAACAAACACATCATAGTTTGCCTGTAATAAATTATTTATAATGCCACTTCCCATAACCCCTGTACCGATAACACCAATTTTCATTTCAAATGCCCCCCTGTTTGTTATATTATTTCTATTTTACCTTGCTTATCTTAAAAAATAAAAATGAGAGCGAGATAAAAGTCGTTTTGAAGCTGTTGTGTAACGATGATTACGTTATTTTGACTCGTAGTGCAGCGAAGAGGCGGAATTGTGTAATCGTTGTTACATTGAGGCTTCAGACTTTTGGAACGTGTTTATACTATCAAAATTACAGACGTAACTTAATACATTTTTAGCAAAAAAATGGTCGGAACATTTATTTTGTTCCAACCATTTCGTACTTAAAATATATTAATCAGCAAACACAACCTGACCATCTTCAAAAGCTGCAATACGTGCCAAAGATTCAACATGAACCCCTTGATCATCTAACATCGCACGGCCCTTTTGGAACGTCTTTTCGACAACAATTCCAACGCCAACAACTTCAGCTTTAGCATCTTCAGCAATTTCCATCAAACCAGTTACTGCTTGACCATTTGCCAAGAAATCATCAATCAACAATACACGTTCACCTTCATGCAAGAAACGCTTATCGATCATCACATGATTTGTTTCTTGCTTGGTAAATGAGTAAACATCAGCAATGTATGATTCTGAAGATAGCGTAATTGACTTCTTCTTACGAGCAAAGACCATTGGCACCTGTAATGATAATGCTGCAAAAACAGCAGGCGCGATTCCTGATGATTCAACAGTCAATACCTTGTCTATCTTTTCATCTGCAAACAAACGCGCAAATTCTTCACCCAAAGCTTGCATTAATTCAGGATCTACTTGATGGTTCAAGAAATTATCAACCTTCAAAACATCTTCACCTAAAACACGGCCGTCTTGCTTGATGCGATCTTCTAAAATTTTCATGTCTGCTAATTAACCTCTTTCTCACGTCCTGGTAATAAAATATTCAATAATACAGCTAATACTGACGTTATAACAACTGAATTTTCAATAACTAATTTCACTAATTCTGGTAGATGTTGGAAAATTTGTGGGTACACTGTCACCCCAATTGCTGCACCAATCGAAATACCTGCAATCATCAAATTTCGTTCAGCATTAAAATCAACTTGCTTTAGAATCGTGATTCCTTGTACACCGATTGTACCAAATAGGATAATCATTGCACCACCCAAAACAGATGATGGAATAATCGTAGCTAGTGCGCCAAACTTTGGTAACAAACCAATCAAGAGCAAAATCAATACGGCATAATAGATTGGTTGTCGTGTCTTAACACCTGACAAACGAACCACCCCAACATTTTGTGAGAACGTTGAATATGGGAATGTGTTAAACAAACCTGAAAGGATAACTGCCAATCCTTCAGCACGATATCCCTTCGCCATATCCTCATTCGTTAGTTTACGCCCCGTTAAACCAGCTAAGGCGAAGTAAACTCCGGTTGATTCCATCATCGATGTTAGTGCCACAATCATCATCGTAATCATCGCTGACCAGTGAAATGTTGGTGTCGCTAAGAAAAATGGTGTTGGCATATGGAACCATGAAGCTTCAGCAACTGGTTGTAATGATACTTCTCCAAGAAGTCCTGCAAAAACCGTTCCCAGAATGATCCCCAATAAAATAGCAATTGATTTAATAAAGCCTTTGGCGAAAATAGTAAATAACAGAATAATCAATATGGTTACCAAACCAATTGATAAATTCGTCAAACTACCAAAACTTTTCGCTGCAGTGTCGCCACCACCCCAATTTTGGAAACCAACCGGAATTAAGGTAAATCCAATCACCGTAATCAATGACCCGGTCACCACTGGTGGGAAAAATTGACGTAGACGCGAAAACAAACCACCAATCAGAAAGACAAAAATACCGGCTGCTATCGTGGCACCATACATCGCACCAATCCCGAGTGTACTACCAATATTAATTAACGGTGAAACCGTTTGTACCGCTGAACCGATCACAACTGGCATTGCAATACCAGTATATCGGGTACCTTTAACTTGGAATAAAGTTCCAATCGCCGTCATAAAAATGTCAGCTGAAATTAAATACGCCATTTGTTGCGCATTAAAATGTAATGCTGCACCAATCAATAATGGTACTAAGATCCCACCAGAATACATTGCCAGAACGTGTTGCAACCCTAAAATCAGATTACGTAACTTGTTAAAACGTCCTGTCGATGTCCGTGTGTTCGACTCCATAACTTAACTCTCCTCCAATGTAGAAACAACACACGTAACCACTATCCCTATAGATATTTGGCAATAAAAAAGCACCCAAACACGCAAAAGCATGCAGAATGGGTGCATCAAAATATTAAAACACTATCGGTAGTCCATCTCTTGGGAGAAGGGTAGGAACTCGTTGGCCATTCTCCAACAATTATACCGACAGTGATTACGTTTCAATTATTATGTACTTAAATATAACAGACATTTCGTCATTTGAAAACATGATTATTCGGCATTAATGCTGTCTTGCTCACTTTTCTTATCTATTAGCGCTTTCATTCCTATAAGACCAAAGTAGTTTAAGTAAATTAGCGTCACACACGATGTCATAGCGATTATATTTCCTATGCTTTGTCAGTTAAAAAACATTGACAACAGGGGTTAAAGTTTTATATTTTATCCTGAGTGGAAAAAATATTGTGGGTTTATATTATTACTATCTAGTAATTAAGGAGGATTCGTGTGAAAGAATTTAAAATTCAAAGTTTTGTACTGATTTTAATCTCTTTTATCTTAGGTTTTAGTGAGTTTATTATTATTGGTATTCTTGATGATTTGGCAAAAGAATTTTCAGTTAGCGTGGCCACAACGGGCTATTTGGTGACCATCTTTGCCTTGGTTTATGCCGTGAGTACACCAATCATCACATCAACGCTTAAAAACAACTTATATCACGCCATGGTCGTTTTAGCGCTGATTTTTACATTCGGAAATGCCCTAACGATTTTTGCGCCAAATTATACGATACTTGTAATTTCGCGTATCATCGTTGCCATTGTTTCCGGATCGCTCCTGTCATTATCGATGACATTCGCAACCGTTATTGCCCCAATGCCCAAACGTGCTTGGTTAGTTAGCTGGATTTTTTCTGGTTTCAGTGTCGCATCAGTATTCGGGGTACCTTTAGGAACTTGGATCAGTACAACATTAGGTTGGCGTTTCACCTTCATCACGATTACCTTGCTCAGCATCATAACTGTATTCTTAATCATCAAAACGTTACCTCATAACTTGATGCAAGAGAAACAAGGTCACGTCCTACAACAATTTGTTATTTTCAAGGATCCCAGAATTTATCTCAGTGTCTTTATTCAAACTTGTAGTCTAGCTGGTGTATATGTCTTTTATACTTATCTACGACCAATTTTTTCAAAGACATTATCATTCAATCCGGGTGTGATTACGTTTTTGCTAACTATCTTTGGTGTGATGTCACTGATTAGTAATCAGGCAAGTGGCCGAATCGCCAACAATAAAGGCTTGCGTAGCATGCCACTACTTTACATCATTGAATTTATTGTCCTAATCACGATGCCATTATGGCTACAAAACACCTGGTTAGGTACAGTTGACATTATGCTAGTTGGTATTTTGATGTATCTTGTTAATTCACCACTTCAACTACACATTATGGGTGTTGCTGAAAATGATTATCCGCAATCACTTGTGTTAGCTTCTTCAATCAATTCAATTTTCTCAAACTTAGGTATCTCATTAGGATCTGCAGCTGGAGGTCTGGTCGTTTCAAACTTTGGCTTGAATAATGTAGGTATCGGTGGTGCTGCCTTTACTGCATTTGCCTTAATTTCAACGGTTATGTTGAACAAGGTTAATGCAGCACGAGGACCATTGTATTAAAAATAATTTAGCAGCTTATAATTAGTATTAATAAAAAGGGTTGGATGAACTGAACCCCAAAAATTGGAGAGAAGTTTAAGCAACTAGCTGGTCGGAAAGACTTCGGTATTGAACCGGAGTTTTTCCGGCCAGCTTTGTTTTAATCCGCTTATTGTTGTAGTAATAGATATAATTATTGACGGCAGACTTCAGCTCGTCATAGTTTTGATAATGGTTATTATGGACAGTTCCTACCTTCAAGATATGAAAGAAGCTCTCTGCCATAGCATTATCTAGACAGGTCGCTTTGCGACTCATACTTTGAAACACTTGGTTGTTCTGCAAACGTGAGACATATTCATAATTTTGATACTGGAATCCCTGGTCAGAGTGAATCGTCAAACGGTAATTTAATTTGGGCCTAGTATTTAATAGTTCATCCAGTGGTTTCGTAACGAAATCAACGGTTGGATGAAGATCAATATTCCAAGTGAGAATCTCACCACTATAAACATCAATATAGGCCGTAAAATATGCTCGT
>NZ_BJEC01000014.1 GCF_005405465.1 Weissella thailandensis | reverse complement strand
AACATATGAATTGTACTTACGAGTTATTCGGTTAAATGCAGTACAAAGAATACCGTTCATTTTCATGATTTTCAATACAACCTTATGGTTGGTATTAAACCCTTGGTTATGCAATTCCTGAGTGACACGACGGTAACCATAATCGGGATTTTCGTTACGAACTGCAGTAATGGCATTAATCAAATCACGAGGATATTCTTTATATGCTCGCTTGCAAGCATCATAGTAGCTACTACTAGACATTTCTGCTACTTGAAGAATTAATTTCAATTTACATTTCAATTCTTGCCTTAACACAGTAATTACTACCGCCTTGTCTTGGTTTGTAATTTCTTTTTCTCCTGTGCTAAGGCCTCGAGTTTTTCCAGATAGGCTACCTTAATACGCAGTAATTCATTCTCTTCTTCAAGTTTCTTAATTTTATTATCTTCTTGCTTAGTCATAATTTTCTTCCGCCTTTGCTTATTAGATTTCAGGCGCCCAGATTCCAGTGCTCTTTCCCATTGCCAAATGGTAGCTGGGGTACGAATATGAAATTTCTTAGCAGTTACCGGAAGCGAAGCTTTGTGCTCAAGTCGCCATTGAATTACCTTGATTTTAAAGGAATATTGATAATTTGTCTTACTTTGACTAGCGTTGTTTAATCCATAGACACCAAGTTCCTTGATATTAGTAACCCAGTTACGAATGGTGTCTGTTCCTTTAATACCAAACTTTTTCCGTATTTTATAAGGCGGAATACCTTGTAGGTACATCGTGACTGCTTCAATTTGTACTTCTTTTGAAAACATAGTAAAACCCCGTAAGTTTTGGAAATTACTCCAACTTACGGGGTTCAGTTCACCCAATCCTTTTACGTTTAATCTGTATTAATTTTGATGGTCCATAGACTACTGTGCCACATTCTCCTGAACTTGATGATATTTGCGCATCATTTCTGCCATGTGTACTTCATGAACAACAAATTCATGAGTGCGACAAACGTAGTCATGTTCACGTCCTATTTTTGCAATATAGCCATTAATATAATCTACCTCAGTTGGACGTCCTTTCGAGAAATCCTGATACATTGAAGGATAATGATATTTATATTCTTGACTAACCATGATTACTGAATCAACTTGTTCCTGCCGTGTTGCAATCAAATAGATACCAGCTCGCTCGCAGGCATCATAAGCCTCATCAAACAGTTGTTTAGACATTTCTCTAACACCATCATACTCAATAAATTGTCCCATCTGCATTTCAAACATGGTGCATAGTGTATTCGTCACCGCATTAAAGACAACCTTTGACATACACATGCCCAACCATTCATCCACGACAACTGGGTTTAATTTTGCCTGTTTCAAGTCAGCGACCACGGCCTGAAATGTTTCTTCGTCTGCTTGTTGATCATATTTGGCGATGTGCATAACTTCAGTTCCTTCAGCACCCATAAAGTCAACGTTAGCCGGACCATCCAAGCGAGTTGCAATCATTGCTGTCCCACAGTAAATATGGTCTTTAGGAAAATATTGGGCAATCTTTTCAAAATGCCCCAACCCATTCATCGCAGAAAAAACAAACTGATCATCATGAAAAATACCTGCCGCAGCATCACGTTTTAACTCTTCTGCCAGTTGCATCTGCTTTTTAAAGACAATCCAAACATCAGGATGACCTGTATATTCTTCGGGATAAAAAATATTAATGGGTTCAATATGGCGATTTTCGTGATCACGGGCGACAGAAACACCGCCTTGTTCACGAACTGCTTCAACATTAGGTTCCCAAGTGTCAATAAAATCAACGTCAACATCGGCGTTCTTTTGTAACATGATTCCAAACCTATACCCCATTGCGCCTGCACCGATAACTCCGTACTTCATATTGACCACCTCTTTTTCATTATTTTTAAACTTAACAACAAATCCACTCATACGAAACATGTTTTTAAATTTAAAGATTGAATGCAGTTTAATCTTTTTAACTAGTAAATGTCAATAATATATTAGAAAAAATAATTTAACAATCTAATTTAAAACAAATAAAGTTCATTATTTTTTAATGTTATAAATAACAAAAAACACCTGTGAGCATAAACGCATAAACGAACCAGATAGACGTTCGCTTATTGCTCACAAGTGTTTAAATTTTTAGCTAATTAACAAAGTTGCCACGCCAGCAACAATTAAATAAATTAAATACGCCCCAAACAACCAATGTAAGGCATTGAATAATTTTGGAAACCGCCTTAACGCCGAATGACCAGCAAAATAAACTGCTGTAGGCATTAATAATACCACGGCAAACACCAATGCGCCCATCAGCCAATTAGTTGGCATAACAGGTAACATTAATGTCATAGCTTGGCCTCCAATTCAACATCCGGATACTTATTTGTAAACCAGCGCTCCGCAAATTGATTCTCAAATAAGAAGACGGGATTTTCATAGCGATCACGAACAAGTAAGTTTCGTGATGATGCCATTTTTGGATCTAACTGCTCTGGGTTTATCCAACGAGCAATCTTTGGACCCATCGTTTCTAATGAGACCTCAGTATTGTATTCATTTTCCATACGGAATTGGAAAACTTCGAACTGCAAGGCACCAACGGCACCGATAATGTAGTCTCCCGAATCCCAAGCAGTATACATTTGAATCGTTCCTTCTTGAACCAATTGCGTCACACCTTTATGGAATGATTTTTGCTTCAAGACATTTTTAGCATGCACACGCATAAATAGTTCAGGTGTAAATGTTGGTAGCTCTTCGAAAGCGACTTCATGCTTACCAGCATAAATCGTGTCACCAATTTGGAAATTCCCCGTATCATAAATACCAATAATATCACCCGGATAGGCTGTTTCAACATTCTCACGTGTATCAGCCATAAACTGCGTCACATTAGCGAGCCGAATTTTCTTCTTGGTCCGTTGCAACGTGACATCCATACCACGCTCAAATTTCCCTGAAGCAATCCGCAAAAAGGCAATGCGATCACGATGATTTGGATTCATATTTGCTTGAATTTTGAAAACAAAACCTGTAAATTGCTCATTTTCAGGTGCAATTGCTTCACCAGTAGTGGTGTTTTTCGCTCCTGGTGCTGGCGCAAATTGCATATAAGTTTGCAAAAATGTCTCGATACCAAATCCGCGTAGTGCTGAACCAAAGAAAACTGGTGTTAGCTTACCATTCATAACAGCTGCTTCATCAAATTGATTACCCGCATCTTGGAGCATCTCAATTTCATCACGTGTATCATCCCATAATGAATTCTCTTGAATAGCATTTGGCTTAGCGAGATCAACACCCTCATCATTAAGTGGTAAAAAGCGTTCTGATTCACTAGCTGGTCGATAGACTTCCACATTGTTATGGTAACGATCAAATAATCCAGCCAAAATTTGACCCGAACCAATTGGCCAATTCATTGGATAGGCGTTGATACCTAGCGTAGTTTCTAATTCATCTACTAAATCCAATGGCTCACGACCATCGCGGTCAAGCTTATTGAAGAAAGTAAAAATAGGAATGTGCCGCTTGCTAACAATCTCAAACAATTTCTTAGTTTGTGGCTCAATTCCCTTTGCTGAATCGACTACCATGATAACTGAATCAACAGCCATCAATGTACGGTAAGTATCCTCAGAAAAATCCTCGTGCCCTGGGGTGTCCAAAATATTAATTCGTTTACCGTCAAAATCAAATTGTAAAACAGATGATGTAACAGAAATACCACGCTTTTGCTCAATTTCCATCCAGTCAGATTTCGCAAAGTTTCCTTTACGACCCTTAACCGTACCAGCCTCACGGACAACTCCTCCAAGCTTTAGTAACTGCTCTGTAATTGTCGTCTTACCAGCATCCGGATGAGAAATAATAGCAAATGTACGCCGGGTTTGCGTTGCTTCTTTTAATGATGCCATAATTAATCGCCTTTTTATTATTTTATATTATTTTTAAAATTCTTAACAATTTAGTATAACGAATATTATCATTCGTTTCAATAGATCATAATCCTGTGCTGCTATTGTAAATAGCAACAAAAAAGACTGGCACCATCCCATGGCCCAGTCTTTTTATTTATATTATGACAACTATTGTTGACTATTTCGACGTTTAATTTCTAAATAACGTCGGTACCACAAGTCAATATAGGCATCGGAAAACGGCCCTTGCTGATTGTTGATCCAATCGACTAAGATTTTGACATGCTCACGCACAATATAATCAACATCTGCTGGATAACGCCAACGTGCTTTATGTAATTCATATTCGTCTGTATCTAACAAACGTTTCTCACCATTTGGAAAAACTTTCACATCCAAATCATAATCGACATACTTCAACGCTTCTTTATCCAACACAAATGGTGATGCCAGGTTACAATAGTACGACACACCATTCTCTCGTATCATAGCAACAATGTTAAACCAATACTTTCGATGAAAATAAACGATTGCCGGTTCCCGTGTCACCCATCGGCGACCGTCATCTTCGGTCACTAATGTATGATCATTTAAGCCAATAATTGCATTCTCACTGGTTTTCAACACCATTGTGTCACGCCAAGTCCGATGTAAACTCCCATCATGCTTGTAGCTCTTAATAGTTACGAAGTCGCCTTCACGTGGTAATCGACTATCTTTCATTATCTTGAGCTTTCTGTGAATTTCACCAAATTTTTTTCTATTTCATTGTATCACGCGAGCCGTTAAAAAACACTGTCGACTTAGTCTCTTTGCTTTAGCCATTGATCAACTAAATTCAAATTGTAGCCTTTACGATACATTGCTGCTTTAACTTTCGTTTTAAATTCCCAGCCAGTAAAAGATGCATAACGATCAGCTGCAATTGTCGCATCTCGATCTAGATTTTCCCACTCTTGATCAGTATCAAATGCTTCGTTTTCCCGGTACTCACTAATTGCTTGCTGAATAAGATGTTGATTAAAACCTTGTTGTAACAATTTTTGCTGTGTTTTCTGTTCCGCTAAAAATTTTGAGTGACGAGCGTTTTTCTCTAATAAAGCCCCCACGCGTTCCGTCAATGCATCTATTTGATCATCAATTGTGTAAGCCACTAAAGCATCTTCAATGACAAATTGATCAATACCTGCTTGTTGTAATTTAAATTTAACGCCTCGTGGTCCCAACTTACCGGCTGTCTTAGCTTGATCAACATACGTTTCAGCATATGTCTCATCGTCAAGGACATGATCATTTTGCAAACGCTGTACCACATCTTTAATTGTTGCCCAGTCATAACCTTGGTCTTTCAGTTTACGAGATACTTGCTGGCTTGTCCGCATTTGACCAGTTGCATAAAGCAACGCCTTCGTATAAGCTTTTTGACTAAATTCGGCTGTCTTAATTTCATCAATAGCCGTTTCATCTAGGGTCGTACCTTTAAATAAGTTATACGAAATCAATATTTTTTCATCAACTGCAAAGGCATACTCATCATCTAAGTAGACATTATAACGTCCCTTGCGCCGTTGACGTGTCACCTTCGTTACTGTTTGCATCGTATCCTCCATTCATGTTCATTTTAACTGAAATAGTAAAAACAGTGAACCAAGATTTAGATCCACTGTTTCTTACTTTATAAGTCATTAAATAAATGAAGATGTCCCAGGATTTAGCTCAACGATTTTTCCTGTTCGCTTATAGATAATCCATTCGGCAATGTCAGTTACGTAATCTGATGTACGCTTTAAATAGCCGGCAACAACTAGGTAATCCGTTGCCGCAGTCACTTGTTCTGGGTCAGCTTTACTAGCTTCAATAGCCAGCTCACGGATGTGTCTAGTCGTCTCTGAAACCCCCGAAGCAACTTCGGAAATACTTTCAGCAGCAACGGCGTCATCGTTAACATAATAATCCAAAACTTGTGAAACCATCTTGGCAACAACTGTTCCCGTATTACCGATAGTTTCTTCAATTTCTGCGACACGCTTGTTACCCTTAACGTGAATCGTTGATATGGCAATATTTCGCGCATTATCCCCAATACGCTCCAAAACAGATACTGCTTTTAGTACCGTCATAATTTCACGTAAGTCAGTTGTCACGGGTTGATACAAAGCAATCATTTCAAAGCTTTTCTTCTCAATAGCAATTTCACGTTGGTTAATTGCCTTGTCACGATCAATGATTTCTTGTGCGACAACGCGATCATGATCTAAAAACGCTTGAACAGCTTCATCCAAAGTCTCAGATACAAGCAACCCCATTTCTTTAAAGGACGTATCCAAGTCTGCTAATTCATCATCAAAATACTGGCGCATATCAATATTTCCTTTCTATGTTTCCCTTATCATACCCTAAAAATCAATTTATCCAAAACGCCCAGATATATAATCTTGTGTTTCCTGCCGATCCGGATCTAAGAAAACCTTCTTCGTATGATTAAATTCAACTAAATGACCATCCATAAAGAAAGCCGTATTATCAGATATGCGTGATGCCTGCGCCATTGAATGGGTCACAATAATCATTGTTAACTGATTACGCAGTTGCATCATAGTATTTTCAACTTTACTTGCTGAAACTGGGTCTAGTGCCGCTGTTGGCTCATCCAACAATAAAATTTCCGGACTCGTTGCCAATGCACGGGCGATTGAAACTCGTTGCTGCTGACCACCTGATAATGATAAAGCCGACTTATGTAAATTATCTTTGACTTCATCCCAAATAGCCGCTTGTTTCAAAGACTTTTCAACAATTTCATCCAGTTCAGCTTTACTTTTCTTCTCAGCAGTGCGAACGCCAAATGCAACATTATCGTAGATTGAAAACGGAAATGGGTTAGGCTGTTGAAAGACCATGCCAATTTTTTGGCGTAAGGCAACTGTATCAGTATTGGGCGCATAAATGTCATGACCATTGAACATGAAAGTACCATTGACAGTCACAGAATCCGATAAATCATGCATGCGATTTAAAGCGCGTAAATAGGTCGACTTTCCTGAACCAGATGGACCAATCAAAGCTGTTATGTCATTTTTATTAAAGTCAAGATTTATCCCATGCAAGGCTTCTTTTTTACCGTAATAAAGATGCACATTCTCAGTTGTTAAAATTTTTTGTGTCATCTGTTAGCTCCCCTTTTAACCAAAGTTACCGTTCACATAATCAATTGTCATTTGGACCTTTGGCCGTGTAAATATTTTTCTGGTCAAGTCATATTCAAGTACTTGACCTGTGTGAAAGAATGCTGTGTAATCCGAAACACGACTCGCTTGTTGCATATTGTGCGTCACAATAATAATTGTAAATCGCTTCTTCAATTCCATCAGCGTGTCTTCTATTTTAGCAGATGAAATTGGGTCTAATGCAGAAGCAGGCTCATCCAGCAATAAAATATCTGGCTGCATAGCAATTGCACGTGCAATCACTAGCCGCTGTTGCTGACCACCTGATAGCGATAAGGCTGATTTTTTCAAGTCATCTTTAACCTCATCCCACAGGGCAGCTTGTTTTAAGGATGTCTCCACAATCTCTGCCAGTTTTGCTTTATCGTGTACACCATGTTGCTTTAGGGCAAAAGTGATGTTGTCACTGATTGACTTAGCAAATGGATTAGGACGCTGAAAGACCATCCCAATATGTTTACGCATTTCATAAACATCGATATCTTGCGAATTAATGTCCAAACCACGATACATAATGTTTCCCTTAACAGTCGCAACATCATCATTCATCCGATTCAATGAACGCAAAAATGTTGATTTCCCTGATCCAGATGCACCAATCAATGAAGTGATTTTAAATCTTTCAAAAGATAAATCAGCACCCTGTAAAGCTAAGTGGTCGCCATAATAAACTTCTAAATTTTTGGTAGACAAAGCAATTTCATGCTTATTTTCGTCCATATGATAAATATGACGATCGGGTTGTTCATTTGTTAAATTTAAAGAACCTTGTGTTCCTGCTGCCATAAATGACCGTCCTCTTTTCTATTTTGTCGCTGTTAGACGTTTATACAAAACGTTACTCAAGAACCGTGCCAGGAAATTAAATAACAACACGGCAATAATCAAGACTGCAGAAGCACCGGCTGAAACAGCTGCTGCATCTGGCATAATACCTTCTGAATTGACTTTCCAAATATGCACAGCCAAAGTTTCAGCTGGTCGCATAATATTTAGTGGGCTCGCCGTATTAAATGGATTCCAATCACCGAAATCTAAAGCCGGTGCAGATTGTCCAGCGGTATAGATCAATGCGGCGGCTTCACCAAAGACACGTCCGGCCGACAAAACAACTCCGGTTACAATCGATGGTACAGCGGCAGGTAAGATAATATGCCCAACTGTCTCCCACCGTGACAGGCCTAATGCCGCACCAGCTTCTCTTTGTAAATCAGGAATACTACGGAGAGACTCTTCAACTGATCGTGTTAATAGCGGTAAGTTAAAGAATGTTAACGCAATGGCTCCTGATAAAATCGAGAAACCTAACTTGAATTGCACAACAAACAATAAGAAACCGAACAGTCCCACAACAACGGAAGGTAACGACGACAAAATTTCGATAGCTGTTCTAATGAGTTGAATCAAGCGGCTTTTTTGATTAGCATACTCGTGCAAGTAAACACCTGCTCCCAAAGCAATTGGGAAAGAAATCAGCATCGTAATAATCAGTAAGTAGAACGAGTTGAACAATTGCACACCGATACCACCACCAGCAGTAAAGGCAGATGATGGTGACGTTAAGAAGTGCCATGATAAATGGGGAACACCTTGAACAAGAATATAACCAACTAATGCCGCCAAAATCAATATAACCAAGCCAGCAATTGTATATAAGATGATGCTTGCTAATTTATCACTTTGTTTTGGATTTAACATCTTACATTGCTCCCTTCTTCGCGATTGCTCTCATAATGATATTAAAGACTAATGACATCAAAAGGAGAATCAAAGCCAAACTCCATAGGGCATTATTCTCTAACGAGCCCATCACCGTGTTTCCAATTCCTTGCGTCAGGATAGAGGTCAATGTTGATGAAGGTGACGTTAGTCCCTTTGGCATCAAAGGCGCATTTCCAATGACCATTTGAACAGCTAAAGCTTCACCAAACGCACGCGCCATACCGAATACCACCGCCGTTAAAATTCCCGGTGTTGCTGAACGCAAAATAACTTTATAAATCATTTGCCATCTCGTTGCACCCAATGCCAATGCGGATTCACGATAGTGGCGTGGCACAGATTTCAAAGTATCGACGGTCATTGATGTCACCGTGGGCAGAATCATAATAAATAGCACCATGGCCCCCGCTATGATACCAAAACCAGAACCACCAAAAATATGACGCATAACTGGCACGATTACTGATAGTCCAATAAAACCATAAACCACTGATGGAATACCAACCAATAGTTCAGTAACCGGACCTAAAATTTTGGCACCGTGCTTAGGTGATATTTCTGTCATAAACACCGCCGTACCAATCGCAAATGGGGTTGCAACTAATGCTGCAATCAATGTTACCAAAAATGACCCAGTGATCATCGGCAAAGCACCAGTTAAGGGTTGTCCCTGCGCATTTGTTTGGCCAGGAGCCCACTTTTTACCAGACAAGAAATCCCAAAGATTGACCTTGTTGGTGAAAAATGTCGCCAAGCCTTTTGAAGCGACAAACAAAAAGATTGAGATAACAACGACAACGATCAATAACAGTGCTGAAAAAGTAATCACACGACCAAATCGATCTTTCTTAGTTGCCTTTGATTTCTTTAATAATGATTCACGAATTGAATCCATGGCCTAAACTCCTTAATCTACTGTACTTAACTTACCATTCTCATCACGAGATACCTTCATATCATGCACTGAGATATATCCTAATTTTGGTACCAGCGTTTTTTGAATATGTTCTGAATCAATATAAGCTAGGAATTGTTTAACTTCTCCGGTTGGTTGACCATTGGTATAAATATGCTCATAAGACCAAATTGGCCACTTACCTGAAATAACATTCTCATTAGTTGCGGTAACACCATCAATTTTTGGTGCAACCACTGAATCATTCAGATAACCAAATGAAGCATATGATATCGCACCAGGAGTTGAACTGACCATTGACTGGACTGTTCCCGAAGATTCTTGTTCTTGAGAGTCAGCTGATTTAGCGCCGTCAAGGCCCCATTTTTCAAACGTAGCCCGTGTTCCTGAGCCAGTCACACGATTAATAAGAATAATTGGCAAATCAGCACCCCCAACTTGGCGCCAATTTGTCACCTTTTTTGTAAAAATTGCAATCAATTGCTGTTTTGTTAAATGATCAACCTTAGCTTCTTTATTGATCATTGGTGAAATACCAACGACACTAACCTTATGATCAACCAATTTTTTATCATTGATGGCGTCCTTTTCACCAGCGAACATATCTGAATTGCCCAAGTCGACTGCACCTGACTGAATTTGTGCTAAGCCGGTACCTGTACCACCACCTTGCACGTTAACGTAAACGCCCTTATTTTCACCAGCAAAGTCCTCTCCTGCTGCCTCTACTAGTGGCTGTAATGCTGTGGATCCCACTGCTGTGATATTCACGCCATTATCTTTTTGTCGCGTTGCGTAGCCAAACGTTAATAGGCAGACTGCAACAATCACGATTGCAGCACTTATCAACCAATTGCGTTTCATTAGTGAACGCCTCCTAAATTTATTTTGCTATGACCATACATTTATTATCCCTAATCTTTGTAAATGTGATACCTATTTTTTGTAAATTTTTCCTTTACATTAACTATTTTGCCAAATAACTGTCCAACATTGTCGTGGACACAGTATTTGACGTTGCTGACTGACAACGTTTAAGGGCTTACTTGGCTGTACCGCCATTTGCCATTCAGTTAGTCTGACTTTGAATTTTTGCTGATCCAAATGGATTGTTAACTCACGCTTCCCCAGTAGCGGCAATTGCGGCCAATCGACAATCACTAATTGCCCGTCAATCATATGGCCACCAATTAATTGTCGCCAAAATCCAGTCAACACTGGTTGCCAATCACATTGCCAAGCCAGACAAGAAAAATCTCCCGTAACATCTAATGGTGGTTCCCATAATAGGTCTTGGATTTCTTGAATTGATTTTCTAAGATAGATTTCATACATTAAGTGTTGATATAATCGCGCCCAACGATAGTCCTTTTCCCACGTAATCGCAAATAATTGCCAGTAACGCTGCCATAATCCCCGTTGCTGTCCAAGTTTTCCCTTAAATAAATGTGTTTCTAGTACTAGTCTATCATGTGACACATAAAATGTTTGTTGGCCAATTTGTCGTAATTGACCATTACTCGTCCAAGCTACTTGATCGCCTTGATTTGAAAGCGCCAGTGCCATAGGCGTTGCGTGATTAGTGGTCATTGTAATTCGTTGCCCTAACCATTGTTGTGTCCCAATTGAACGTAACTTTAAAACAGTTAACTGACAATGATTGGTTAAGACATATGTCGTCAGTTGACAGCCATATAGATATTCCTCACTTATACTCCAAATGGATTGCTCATTAACTGTCATATCTTGTTGATTGACAGAAATTTTCACCAGAGGTATTGGTATCCTGGCGTCCATTTTGTCATTGAGACCGTAACAGCGTCGTTCGCACCATTGCGCACTCTCATTGATTTCTAACCACTGTGTTGCCTGTTTTATAGCAACCTGCCAAGACTTTGCCCAGTGATAAGCCCAAAGTTGTGTTAAGATGGTCCATTTTGTTTGATTATTTTCGGCAAGTCCCTCATCAATAATTTGTATATAACCATTTGCATCAAGTGACTCACAAGCTAAAGTTAATTTGTCATATACCTTTTGGTAATTGACGTCTGTCCAATGCCCCAAAAAATGATTGTTATTATAAATTACCGTTGCCCTGAAACAAAATACTATTTTTTTCATCAATGTACCCTCAGCACAATTTACTATGACATTGATTATATAAAAATAGTTTATAAAATAAAACGCCAGCTCTAGCTAATTTTTTATTAACCAGACTGACGATACGTCGATGTTATTTTTCAATGGTCCAATCATCTAATGAGTCAACCCAATGTGTCGGTTGCTTGGCTTGCTGCAACACATCAGCTTTTTTCGAGACACCCGAATAAACTAATAATGTATCGATGTCCGCACTTAACCCGGCTTTGATATCTGTATTATAGTTATCTCCAACCATAATCGCTTCATCACGTTTAAGTTGTAGTTTTTCTAGGGCACCGTCCATAATAATATGCTCTGGCTTACCGATGACGACTGGGGCTGGTCTCACTGCAGTTGCCAAGAAGGCAACCACCGAACCGGCACCAGGTACCATCCCCCGCTCTGTTGGCAAATTAGTATCTGGATTCGTTGCAACAAACATTGCCCCTTGTTGAATCGCTAAGGTACCTTGGAGAATTTTTTCATAAGTAACTGATCTGTCTAAACCAATGGCCACTGCATCTGCCGGTGCTTCAGTCACTAATTCAAATCCCTTGTCTAACAAAGCCTGTTCAAGGCCTTCCTCACCAATCATTAGTACTCGATGAATATGGTCAAACTTTGCTAAATAATCAGCCAACGCCATGCCAGAAGTATAAACTTGCTCAGGCGTCGTTGGAATCTGATGATTATTAGTTAAATTTTCAGCGACAGCTTCCGGTGTTTTCGTTGAATTATTAGTGACAAACAGATATTTTGTATCATTAGCTGCTAGCCGACTGATAAAACGACGACCACTAGGAATTTTCTTGGTCCCTTGATAGATCGTACCATCTAAATCAATTAAATAACCATCATACTGTGTTGCCATGTTATTCTTTTCCCTTTGTCTTATTTTTTGACCGCTCTCTTACTTGGAAATGACGACGTTTCTTTGAATCAGAAGACGCCACAGAATTTGAACGATTAGCCACATGCTTTTCAGGATGATTTCCTGAGTTAACTTTTTCCTTCGTGGCTGGCGTATTTTTATGTTTCTTATTGTCGCGATGCTGATTACTATGGTTATGTTGCTTGTTACCATGTTTAGCTTTTGCACCACCGTTATTCCCATTGCGATGTTGGCGACGACGGCGCTTAGGTTTGGCGTTTTCCTTGTCCGCCGGGTCAACAACTTCGTGCGGATTCAAATTTTCTAATACAAAGTAGGGTGCTCCAAAATTTGCTTCTTCATACAAAAAATCCTGTAATGATGAAATTTGTTGACTCCGGGCAATGCCCTTGGTCCCATCCTTGTAAAATCCCTGTAACCGCAATTGATCTGCTGCAATATCGCCCACAATAAAATCATACTTTTCTAGGAAATCACTAAAACGAGCTGCCATCTTTTGTTGATCATAAGCGTCTCGATAGTTTTTTAATAATCGATATGGCCGCTCATTGATAAAGATATCTTCTGGCGTATCTCCCGTTGTAATTGCTGTACTAGCCTGACGTTCAATAAATTGCGCATCAGCTAGCTCTTTCATGCGTTCTCGATTCATAGTTTTTCTTTCTATAATTATGGTGCAAATTCCTTATGTAGGTAGTTTGCAAAGTCTTCTCTTAATACAGTATCGTACGATAACGTATTTTGGCCCATAATTTCCAAGGTTGGGAAATATGGAATAAACAAATAGTGGTCCAAACCGCCAATTGTATAATAGGTATCCATTTCAAGTGGTTTGTCATGAATCAAGACATCGCCATTGTCATCAACAGTTAGACCTGACCAAACAACTCGACCCCACAAATTACCACGGAATCCCATGCCCTTTAAGCGATGGTTCTCCAAAAAGCGTTGGTTTTTCAACACTTCATGCACCAAACGCCATAATTCACGTCCTTGTAAAATCGTCCGCATTGGATGAACGGCATGCGGTAGTAAAGCATGCAAATCATTAGCTGTCACCACACCAGCGGGTAAGTCATGTAAAAACATTCCCGTTGATAACATGGCAATGTCAGTTTTTGTACAGTCCATTAATGCCGCCAAGCCCAAGTCAATCAACTGATGATCAATTCCTAACTCCATATGATAATCAGCTGGCAAAGTAGCAACCACTCGTTTGGTCAATTGCTCTTCACCACTCGCCTGATAACCATTAATTTCTACTTCATCTCCATAAACAGGTGGTAAATCATCCGTCACGATTGTACGAGCTTGCATATTAATCAACTTGCCATCAGCAAATTCGAGATCAATGCGACCAATATGATCACCATAACGACCCGCTGCTGCAAGTAATGAGTTAGCATGCTTCTCACCATGCTCTAGTAAGTGATGAGTATGGGCACCAATAATCACCTGTATCTCACTATATCTTTCAGAAATATAACGATCCACCGGTAGTCCCAAATGGGATAGCAAGATATTAAAATCTGTTTTACCAGCTAGTTCCGGTAATATTTTAGCTAGCGCAGCATCAACTTGTTCTGGTGTCCAGCCTAATAAGGGATAGGTTAATTCAAATGGTGCCGTAAAACCTAAAACACCAATACGAGTACCTTCATGAGTTGTAATAATGTGATATGGGATTGCCCAACTAGGCAATTCATCGGTCTGCCGATCACGTAAATTGCCTAAAATGACCGGAAACTTAGCCTCATCATATAAATGATTGAGTTGATCATGATTTAGCCCTAACCCCTCATTATTACCAATGGTAACGGCATCGTAACCAATTTCATTCATTAAGCTAACATTCGCTTGGCCAAAGGTTGCTTCAGTTAATGGATGTTGTCGATCCATAAAATCACCAATATCAAAAGTTAAGACACTGCGTCCATCTCGAATTAATTGACGTTTACGAGTCAACAAATGACGGCGAATTTTTGGCCATCGTTCCAAATGTGAATGCAAGTCATTGGTATGGAGAATTGAAATTTTGTCCGACATTCTTTTACCTCCGTTTTGCAAAATCATCTTTTTTACGCTGCATCATCATTTCAATCTCTTCTAAAGATAAGGGGCTGCCCCAAACTGGCTTTTCGCTGATTGTTAAGTAATCTAAATCAGCACTATCAACGCCAACATTAATATTCTCGGGGACGGCGACCATTGTATGGTGAATGTGTCCATGTAAATTGATACTATTTTGCGTTTGCCCTAGAATCAACGGGTAATGTGTCAAAAAGAATTGATGATGATTGGCTTTCACGATACGGCCAACATCTTCAAAATCAAACTTTGCACGGCCATCTGCTAAAACAGGATTATGTGCCGTTAAGTACTTAAACAATGATCGTGAATCATGATTGCCTTTAATGAACACAATATGCCCCTGCAGTTGATTTAAAATGTCCGCCACCAGTTCATGAGCATGTTTCTCCGGACGGACATGATTCATCATGGCGATATCACCAAGATGATAGACCGTATCATTTTCATCAACCCGTTGATTCCAAACTTTAATCAATCCAGCATGTTCGTCTGCTAAATTGTCATATGGACGTGGTAAAAAATGTTGGCTTAATAATAATTTCTCATGATAGAAATGGGTATCTGCCGTAAAAAAGTCCATCATCAACCTCTTTTCTTAACGCAACTTACCACCAGCGTAACTATTTAACCACTGGACCAACTGAGAAAAATTCTCCGGATAATCATTATAACCAATTATTTGGTGGGGCTTTTCATTATCAGACCACTTCATCGTTAAGCCCCATTCTTTAACTGGTCCTGGGACTTGTTGCTGATATTCTGACTGCCAATCAGCCGTAATCATTGTCAGTTGACGCTCAATATTTGGCCACTGAAAAGTAATGTTCTGCCAAACTGATGAAAACTGACGCAAATCCTTATCAGTTAAAATTTTCAAATGATTCTCTTGTGAAAAATCAAAACTATCTGCTGTAATATCCATGATGGATGCACCAAGACTCGCTGGTGCATTCACATAAAATGCGTGACTTGCAACCTTCTTAGCATAGATGTAATCAAAACCTGTTGCTAAATTACCTTGATAAAAAGTTAAGTATTCTAATGCCATATTATTTATCAATCACAATCAAATCGGTTGTGATGCCCTCAGTCAAGTTTTCATAACCATCTGATGTTACGATAACATCATCTTCTATTCTAACGCCACCTTTGCCACTAAGATAAATGCCTGGCTCAATCGTTAAAATCATGCCCGCTTTAACTTGGTCTTCTACTGGTGCATGTCCAGAAAGAATTGGTCCTTCATGAATATCTAGTCCAACACCATGACCTGTCGAATGTGTGTATTGCTCACCATAACCAGCTTCGGTAATAATTTGACGAGCCACATCATCCAAGTGACTGACTGAAACCCCGTCCTTAGTAACGGCAATGGTTGCTTTTTGTGCACGTAACACAACGTCATAAATCTTCTGTGATTCATCATCTAATTCACCAAAAGCAATCGTACGAGTAATATCAGACGTATAGCCATCAACATAATAACCAAAATCAATTGTCACTAACTCGCCCTCAGCAATTGGCTTATCTGAATAAGTACCATGTGGTAAAGCACCACGATATCCTGACGCAACAATTGTATCGAATGATGGTTTATCAGCACCGTGTTGTTTCATTTTATAATCTAATAAGTTAGCAACTTCACGCTCAGTCATACCAACGTGTAATTCTGATAATAAGTCATTAAAGCCAGCCACCGCAACATCAGCAGCATGGCGCAACTTGTCTAATTCGCTGTCATCTTTAATTTCGCGTAGAGCTTCAATTAAATCAGGTACTGGCGCAATGTCAGTCCCAACGAAATTTTCATCAATATAATCAAAATCCCGGAAAGCCAGGGTATCTTCAAATCCCAGTTTTTCAATTTTAAAACGACGTGCCGCAGCCATGGCGACACCCCAGTAATTGCGGGTCACTAGTAGTTCAACACCTGCTGGTAATTGATCACGATAGGCATCTTCATACCGCGAATCTGTAATCAAAGCCGCCTTTTCCGGGCCAACCAGGACAAGTCCATCCCCAGTACCACCAGTAAAGCCCGTCAAATATTGCATATTAGTACCATCAGCCACTAACACCCCATCAATTTTTAAGGGTGTAAATACTTGTCGTACATTTTCAATTCTCGTTGTCATAGTAGCCCTCATTTCTATATTACTTCTATTATATCAAATTGTAACACTTGCTTATTGGTAAACAATTGGTTCATGTACTAGATATTTGGCCACCGTTGGCCAATCAATTGACACACCGATACCATTTTCGGCAGGCAAAGGTAAGGTACCTTGTTGCACATATGGTAAATTTTTCCCAATATCAGCTTCAAAATAATGATCAAATTGGGCACTGTCAGCCGGTACTTGATTTGCGCCTGGTAAGCTAGCTAACGCTAAATCCACTGCTCGTCCCAAACCACTGCCTAACATACCACCTATCCATGGATTCAATTGGGCCTGGGTTGCTGACATAATGGCTTGGCGCGCTGATGCAATGCCGCCCAACTTGCCTTGCTTAATGGTTAACGCCCGCGTCGTTCGATTTGCAATGGCATAGTCCACATCGGCTAAACTATTTAATGATTCATCCAAACTTAACTGTAACTGCGTCAATTGCTGTTGTGCAAACTTATGTTCAGTCCAGGCGTTGGATTGAAACGGCTGCTCAATCAAGGCTAAACCAGCCTGATCTAATGCCTTTAACCGCTCAATATCAGTTGTTGCCCATGAGGCATTGGCGTCCAATGAAAACATTTGCTGCGGAAATTCTGCCACTAATTGTCTAATAGCCGTGATATCCGTCTGTTGATTAATTTTAATTTTTATCCGTTGATAACCTTGCTGATTCAGCCTGTTGACTAAATGGGACGTTTGTTGCCAATTGGTCTGCATCCCGACAACCGAACTGACAGCAATTTGTTGTTGCTGCCCGCCCAGCATCGTCCATAGTGGTTGTTGTACCTGTTTACCATAGGCATCCCAAACCGCCATTTCAATAGCAGCCTTGGCAAATGATTGATCCGCCTGATTCGCTAGCCATGTCGCAACCGCAAACGGTGTCTCAAAATGACGGGTTAGCAAATCCTTGCTCAAACGTCGCACCACTGATAAAGACTGAGCATGTGTTTCAGGCGCATATTGATCATCCGCAAATGATTGAATTTCACCATAACCCGTGATGCCATTCATTAAGGTAATCGCAACTAACGTCAGCGGCCGCTTTAATGTCGTCCCATGAGCCGTTTTAAATGGCGATTTCATCATCAATGCGAGCGGATAAATCTTGATTTCTTTCACCTGCAAACCAAACACCTCCCAAGATGCAAATTAATTATTAATACCGTTCAAAATAGCAGTCACTTGACTGGGTTGTTCGAAATGAACATTGTGTCCTGCGTGAGGTACTTGCTGCCATTGGACGTTAGGTAATCGCTCCTGCATATTTTTATTGATACGAGTAAATTTATAATCACCCGTCCCAGTAATTAAAGTAACCGGTAGTTTCACATACGCTAATTCTGACCATAGATTAGGCATCGCTCCCGTACCAAAAAAGCGTAGTGAATTGGCAACATTTTGTGCATTTTGATTAATACGTTGCTCATGCATAAATGATTGTTGCTGCATAGACATATTTTGTTGGCTTTTAAAGAGTGGTAACTGCTCCCATTCATGAATAAATGTTGGCATACCTACCTGCACCACATGTTCTGCCTTATGCGTATCTGCAATAATACGTTGTTGCCGCATTGATTGTGTTGGCAATCCGGCCGTACCGCTCTCTAAGACCAAATGATTGATTCGCTCAGGCATCATTATACCCATAGCGAGCGCTAATCTAGCACCCATTGAATACCCCACTAAATTCACTTGGTCAATGGCCAGTTTATCTAATAATTGGTAGATATCGGACACTTGTTGTCGAACCATGAAACGTTTGGGCTGCTTCACTGTCTGTGATTTAGCTCCAAAGCCGAATAAGTTCAAATAAATGCGCGTACCAGTGGGGGTAATGCCTTGATAGTCTGCCAAACTCCCCATAAAGCCATGTAAAAATAGCCAGGTAGGTCGGCCAGTGCCTTTAATTTCTAATTCGTACTCGTAACCATTGATGGAGACCTTCTTTTTCATGATAAAGCCTCGTTAATCGCCGTGGTCAAATCACGATGAGCGGTAACATTCTTTTGACGGTTGCTCTGAATTTCAATGATACGCAAGCGAGTAGCTGGCTTGCGTATTAACTCTGATAAGGATGCAAGATCGTCGACTAATTTATATTCGGCATCATACAAGCGGGCTATTCGTTCAATCACAATTGGTAATGGCGTCCCAAACATCGGTTCAAAGTAGGCTGCTGCCTCAGACTGTGGCAAAAATGAAAAAATGCCACCACCCTGATTATTAACAACGACGATCGTCATGGGCACATGTGCCTGATGACTTAACATTAACCCATTCATATCATGGAATAATGTCAAATCACCCGTTAATAAAGTCGTTGGCTGTCCGGACATTGCCATCCCAAATGCAGAAGAGACTGTGCCATCGATTCCGTTGGCACCACGATTAGCAGCAATCTGAAACCGTTGCTTAGGGACAAAATAATTATCCATATCTCTGATTGGCATTGAATTTGCAATGAATAACTTGGCATTTTCTGGTAATTCCGCTAATGCCGTTGGCACTTGATATTCCACTGCGTTAGATGCCTCTGCTGTCACAACTGACATTAATTTATCAGTCAAATCTTGCCACTTTTTCAAGAAATTCGCATTTTTAACGCCCGGTTCAGCTAATAAGTCAGATATGACGGTATCTGGGTCCGCAACCACCGTCGTATGCGTATGACGGCCATGGTCATGACCTGCATGTTCCTGACCAATTTGAATAACTGGAATTTCTTTCTCACGTAACCACGTAATGACTTTTGCTGAAACCGGTGTACCACCAAAGCGGAGGACAACATCCGGTATTAGTGAATCATCAATGACATCAGCCGCTATTAGACTATCAATACCATTAACGGCATACTGACTGGGACGGAAATTACTCAAAATATCAGCCAAAACAGGCAGTTGATAGTGAGCTGCTAATTGTTCTATTTTTTCAGTCTGCCAACCAATTTCATCTGGTCCTAATAACATCATAGCCTTTGGCTTTCGTAACAATGCCGCAATGGCTTGAATATCTTGCCACCCTGCTTGACGTTGGCCAACTAAAATTCTTTGTGGTGTTACATCCGGCCATGCTTCACCCAACTTAGGCATCAGTGGCTTTCGCAAAGGTAAGTTGATTTGGATGGGTCCCATTGGCTGTGTTAATGCACGACCAACTAATTCCTGTACGTGATAGTCAATATATGCCGTCACATCTGCATGATCATCTTGCATTTCAATAGCAGTATAGGCCTTTGCATGATTACCATATAAATGTTCTTGATGCACCGTTTGGGGGGCGCCGATTTGTTGTAATTCGGTTGGTCGATCAGTTGTCAACGCAATCAATGGAATGTGTGAAATACTAGCTTCCATAAAGGCTGGTAAATAATTACCAGTCGCCGTTCCTGAAGTAGCCAGTAAGACAACGGGTTGATGCGCAGTTTTAGCAATACCTAGCGCAAAAAAAGCTGCCGAACGTTCATCGACATCAACTGTCACGCGCACGTCATCACGAACTTGTTGCATTTCTGCTAGTAATAATGCCACCGGGGTTGTTCTTGAACCCGGTGAAACCACAAAGTCGTGCACACCTTGTAAAACAAGGGACGTTAGTAAATGTTTAATGTTGCGTGTTAAGCTATCCGTCATTTTCTGTTTGCTCCTTCAATAAGTTCATCATTGGTAATAATTTTAATGCCGTTTCTTGGTACTCCATTTGCGCATCCGAATCAGCTAAAATACCTGCGCCAGCAAATAAAGTTGCCAGGTTTTCACGGTACCACATCGATCTAATACCAACAATAAATTCGCCATCGCCATCAGGATCAATCATCCCAACTGGCCCACTGAATAGACCTCTTGGTTGTTTTTCAATCTGGGCAATTTCTGCAAGTGCCCAATCACGTGGCTTACCACCTAATGCAGGTGTCGGATGTAGTGCTGCTGCAATCTGTAACAGGTTTGAATCAGGTGCTAATTGGCCAGTAATTGGCGTATACAAGTGTTGTACCTGCGGATTTTTCATAATTTGTGGTTCATCTGGTACCGTCAATGCTTGCACTTGCGCCGCTTGCAGGCGCTCCTTAATCGTGGCAACGACCGTTTCATGTTCAATTCGATTCTTTGTATCATGCCATAATGTATCAGCTAGTGCTTGATCACTCGCCACATCGGTACCACGCTTAATCGTACCCGCAACAGCCGCTGTTGCTAGTTGACCATTAGTTATTTTAACTAATCGTTCTGGTGTTGCAGATACAAATAACTCGTCACAATGTTTTAAAACAAATTGATAACTCGTTGATTGTGAATTTTGTAACTTTTTAAGCAATTGCTTTTCATCTAATGGATCTGATAAAGCAACTTGACGCTGACGTCCCAACACAACTTTTGCATGTTGTTTATTTTGCTTCATATCATCAATCGCTTCTTGGATGCGTACTGGCCAATCAATTTCGTCCGTAATTTGCTTAATAGTGGTATTAAAACTGGTTTGGTGGCGCACCAAATCAATTGGTTGACCGCTGCTTTTATGATTAACAACATCATAGACAATTGCTGGTTGCATGAAATAACCATTCATCAATTCTGAATCAGCATTTTGCTGGTCATCAAAGGCAAAACCACCAAATACTGGTTTTGGTTCATCCTTTTTAAGGGTTGTTAGCCACTCTTGTACCTGATCAAAAGAAGCACCAATTAATTCAGCCTGCTTTCCAAAACCATAATACTTCGTCTGCCCATCAGGTGTTGCAAAATAAACCGCATCACTAGCTAATGCAAAAGTATTTTGTAGCTCTTCTTCCGTCAAAAATCCCACTATGATACCTCACTTATTTTTAATAATTGTTTCACTATTGCAACGATTGCTTTGATATAATCTCGCAATTTGTTACCCATTGAGCAAAGTTTAGCGTATACTAAATTCATACGGGATAACAGTAGCGTAATACCCCTAACTGTTCTCCTGTATCCAAAGCATGGAGTGGTTGGGACAAATAAATGTCCTAACCACTTTTTGCGCTTCATAACCGCTCAAGACGTTGCCGTAGGTCGTCATCTGCTGCCGTTAAATATAACCCCCTGGTGCCACGCGTTAATACAACGTTCAACACATGAAACATAACTGATTGTTTCATCTGCTGCATGGATTTTTCATCAGTAATATGAGGAGTTTTCTTATATATTTCACGATGAGTCACTTTATCTGTATCAATATATAATTGATCATTCGCCTCATCGTATCTAAAAGGTGGTCCTAAAATTACCCCTGCATAATTCAAATCAAATCCTTGAATCGTATAAATTGATCCAACCTCATAAATAGACTCTGGTCGTTCTGCCCAAGGCGTCGTTTGAACATCATATTCATCCCAAGGTAAGTCAAAATCGTCGAGGTAAACATTGTGTTCGTTTGCTGTTCGTTTAATAAACCCCGTTGTTGCTAACATACGTGACAAGCCAAACGACTCGTTTTTCTCCTTGATCAATTCATACATATCAGCTGCTCGCGAGAAAATTCTTAAATCATAGTCGCCCAAATCCTTTGGTAAGGCTGATAGATGTCCAGCTGCCAGTGATTTTATCCAAGCTTGCACACTGGCTGGTGCTTGCATGCGATACTGCATCGTTAAATTAAATGTTTGATGCGGATACGGCGCTAGGCACTTTTCTAATAATGAACGATTCCAAAACATTTTTGATTGCATGACTTGTTGGAAATCAAACACAACAATCACCACTTTTGCCAGTTTAATTAATTCGCTCAACTGGTTATCCTGTGTAAATCGAATATAGGGTTCCGGCTTAGAAAGTAGTAAATGACCTTCATCAACAACGATGACATCATAACGTTGGTTATTTTTATGTGCCTGATTGATTAAAGACGTTGGCCGAATATAGTCGCCCTTTTTTAAACTAGGAATGGTTGTCGATAACTCTTGGTAAACCTTCAGTAGCTCTGGATGATTCACTGTAAACTTATTTTTTAATCCATAATATGGGCTGGCCGGATTTTTAGCCCCCGTCTGTAATTTTTCAAATAATTTTGTTAAGATGACACTTTTCCCAGTCCCAGCAGCTCCTTCAATGACGGCGATACTAGACTCGGATTGTTGCAATTGCCGTTGGACAAAACCTTCTATCTTAGTTAATTGCTGTCTTTGATTTTCTGTCAAATCGGTTACATTAAATTTTTCTACTGCAGAATTTTTCATAATTCTAGTATACAATATGCGAACAAAGATTCACGGACCATTTCACTGATTATGCAATCCAAAGCAACTAAAAAAAGCTGAAACATTGTATCGTTTCAACCTTTTATCAAATTAAATATTTAAAAAGGGAAACCACTTGCTAAGTAAATACCAAATAGTCCCAACAATAAAATTAGAATTATAACGCCTATCACAAAGTTTCTGTTTAACCGTTGTTGCTTTTTCTTAGCAAAACTCATTTCGATAATGCCCATCAATAAGATAGCAAAAATGATTTTAACAATTGTTAATACCGGACTTGATTGATAAGCATATTGAAACAGCCCAATCCCTGTTATGATTGCCACGATGTAAGAAAGACGGGCAATCATCATACTAATGACACTAACCTTCTGATTTGTGCTAAAAACTGCGATTGCCACAACGATAATTAAGACGATCCATGTCACAAAATGAACCCACATATTTACCATAACTATTCCCTCCTGAAGAAATACTCTCTTTATCGTACACCTATTATTAGAGAATGGCTCCCCTTTAAATAAATTATCAATAAATAACAAAGAGGTTGAAACAGGCAAAAACGTTTCAACCTTTTTTTGCTAAAGATGTATTCTTTACAAGACTGTAAATTGACGATTTTTCAATTCTATTTGAACATCTGCTTCTTTGGCAATCTCGCGATCATGCGTAATTAAAATGACCATTTTACCGTAATCATGGGCTAGCTCTTTAAACAAGTTAACAATGACTCCTGAATTCTCATGGTCTAAGTTTCCTGTCGCTTCATCAGCCGCAACAATCGGTGCATCAACAAGTAACGCTCGCACGATAGCAATACGTTGCTGTTCACCACCAGAAAGTTTCTGAACATTTTTAAAGGCTTGCGCTTGGCTTATACCAACTCGAGCTAACTGCTCTAAAATATACTGACGATCACCTTTATGTGACGAACGCGTTATTGCCAAAGCAGTTTCAATATTTTGATAGGCTGTCATTGACGTTAATAAATTATACGATTGAAAAATCGTTGCCACATAACGTTGCCGGTATTTGGTTAAGCCAATTTTGTTAATTGATACCCCATCAATAGCTATTTCACCTGTGCGTGGGACATCTAAACCAGCTAAAAATGATAAAATCGTTGTCTTTCCTGAGCCAGACTCACCAATGATCGCATAAAACTTATTAGATCCAAATGTTAAATTGACATCACTGTAGAGCTTGCTGGACTCATCAGTATACCAATGCGCCAAATTTTTAGTGGTTAATATCATTTCATCTTCCTTCGCTCTCTAGTTAATCAGCTTGTAATATTTTCTTCGGTTTCAATCGTAAAATGGTTATGCCTGCGCCACTAACTGATAACAAAGCAATCAAGATTGCGATGCCACCTAACTCAGCGACTGCCATTGGCGTTAAGACAGTATTAATAGTCGTTGGTTTTGTCGTTGATTGGTCCATTGCACCATCAGTTATTTTACCAGTAGCGGGTGCGCTATTACCTTGGTGATCCGATTTATTCATATTCCCACCGGGGGCACCTTGTTTCATCACAAACTGTTGTGAACTTTGCTGTTGTGAAACTAGGCGATCTGAAATTGGTCCAGAAGCTGCTGTTCCGGCAGCTGTCGCAATCCCTAACGCCACAACCAAAACAATTAACAATTCAGTAAACAACTGGGCAACTACTTTAACCTTAGTCTCCCCCAACGCAACCAAAATACCAATTTCATGTCGACGTTCACGCGTCATTAAAAGAATAATCAAACCAAGGATCAACGCACCAGCAATCGCAACTACCCAAATAATCTTTGAAGCAAAGTTTGCAACGTCTTTCATTTGCTTTGCTGCCGTCTTGTATGTCGCCGCATCACTTGTTAGCGTCATGTTTGAATCATTCAAAATCTGTTTAGCTGCTTTAATGAAGGCTTTTGTCTTTGATGAATCGGCCATCGTGTAGATCACATTTGAAACCTTTCCTTCAGTACCAGCCAATTCATTCGACAAAGTAAATGAGGCATAAATCGTATTTGAAGGATCTTGGTGTGAAAAACCATTCGTAGTAGTTTTCGCGTTGTAAATACCGACAACCTTTACTGATGTTTTCTTTGATGCATCTGAAGTATTTGCAAACTTAATGCGATCACCTATCTTTAAATTATTAGCACTGGCTAATTCTGACTCGATGACAACATTATTTTTATTTTCATCGCTTGCCTTGATCCCCGTCCACTTATCATCTTAGCCGTACCATCCGAAAAATTTGCTGAACCAGCTGTTGTACTAACACCATTAATTTGGATGCTCCCATTACTCGATGAGTTACCAAAGGGACCGCCCATACCAGTTTGACTTGATGCAGACGAAGTCGAAACTGCATTGAAACCACTGGCGTTAACAGAAGCACTGGTTGATATATTGTATGATGCAACATTTGAGAGTGCAGCAATCTTTTTAACTTTTGCAATTGTTGTTGTCGGCTGAGTGAAAGTTGGCTGCTCATCAGCCGAAGATGATGACATTTTTTTCTGCATCTTTTGCATCATCTTTTCTCGATTTTGTGACAAGGTAACAGTTGAACCAATTGAATTAGTAGCTGTCTTTGCCGACATTAATGCGGCATTTTGAATAATTAATCCTGCCATCACAAACATCAAAACAACACTAGCAGTAATTACCAGCAAAACGGTCCGACCTTTGCGGGCCCACAGGGTAATCCCTGCTCGTTTAATAAAATTCATGTTTCCGACTCCACTTCCGAATAATTTATGAGGTTTGAATAATTTTATTCTATGTGGACGAACTTTCATAAATGTTAAACTAGGCTCAACTGAAACTTAAGTTATGTGTGTTGTTATTTAATACTAAAAATAACAACAAAAAAGAACCCGACTAACCGAAATTAGTCAGGTTCTTTTTCATTATAAGGTATTTTTATTCACCAAATTTTGACATACTACAATTCAGCAAAAAGGTCATTCAACGCTTCAGTCATAGTGGGGTGCGTATAAATTTGATCTCGCAATGCTTCAGCTGGTAAATTGTTTTGCATGGCAAGACTGATAACATTGATTGTCTCATATGCTTCTTCTGCATAAATCGTTGCGCCAAGTATCTGGTGTTTTTTTTCATCTACAAGAACTTTATAACTACCACGTGGATTTCCAATGACTTGTGCTTTCGGAACCCCCGCAGTGAGCATTTGGAAAATTTTGTAAGGCTGCGCTTTCTTTTGCAACTGGGCTTCAGTTTGACCAACACTGCTAATTGCTGGATTTAAGAAAATAGTATTAGCAAAAACGGGGCGATTAGCACGTGTACGCGTCTGGTCGCCAAAAAATTGACTGTTTAAAATACGCCAATCATCTAATGAGATATAAGTGAATTGTGGACCACCTTTAACATCCCCCATTGCAAAAACATTAGTGACATTGGTTTCTAATACGTCATTAACAAGAATTTCACCATGACTTCCTGTTTTGATGTTAGTACGTTCAAGATGAAGGTCATCCGTGTTAGCACGCCGTCCTGTGGCAACCAACAAGGCATCGACATGTAGAGTTTGCCCGCCATTAGGCGTATCGATATCTAAGATAATGCCGTTAGCCATATCAGTTACTTTTGTGAGTTGGCTATTTAATAAAAATTGAACGCCATCTGTCATCATATCTTCCTTGGCTGCATTGGCTATTTCTGGTTCAAGCTGATTTAGAATCATTTTATTTTGACCAACCACCGTAACCTGGCTACCAAATTTGGCATACATTGCGGCAAATTCTAATCCAATTGGACCATCACCTAAGATAGCAATATTTTTAGTTTGCTGTGTCTGGTCTAAAAGTGTCTTAGATGTAAAAACATGCTGACTATTTTTTAACCCTTGAACATTTGGCAAAACAGGCGTTGACCCTGTATTGATAAAAATTTTGTCGCCAGTCACCGTCTCTTGTCCTGAATCATCACTAACCTCAATCGTGTAATCATCAATAAACGACACATCAGCCCTTAAAACTGTGGCATTTTCTTGATCAGCAACCTTATGATAATTTTTATTTCTTAATTTATCAACCAGTCTACTTTTAGTGGCGATTGCTTCATCATAGCCGGTACCGCGCTGTGCATTGATTATCATATTCTTAGACGGTAGACAAGCAACATTAATACAAGTACCACCATACATTGCAGAATCTTTTTCAATTAGTAGAACTTCTTGTCCATTTTTTATTAATGATCCAGCAAGTGTCTTACCGGCTTTACCGAAGCCAATAATAATATTCTCAAAATGTTTCATAATCAATGACCCCTTGTCTTTTAGTAATTTTATCTATAGTATAATTACAGAGAAGCGAGTAAACAATTAGGAACTTTAAAGTAACTAGAGAGATAAGGTATTCTTCATGGTAAAAACATACTTAGCAGATCAACAATTATTTAGTTGTCCCGTCGAAACAACTACCAATTTGATTGGTAAAAAATGGGTGCCAACCATCATGTTGACGCTTGCCAATCATCCGTATCGTTTTGAAGAATTACACAAGACAATGTTAGCCAGCCGAAAAGTACCCAAGCAACAACTAGATAGATTAATTAGCAACGGGCTAGTATTTAATAATAAATATAGCAATGATAACCAAGTGACATCTTCATATTCCCTGACTGAAGAGGGCCGATCACTTATGCCAATTATTCTTGCAATGAAAAAATGGGGAAATCAATATTTAGTCTGTGATTCTGACAGTAAATTAAATTGATTGGCACTTTAAGTATAAAAATTAGTTTAAAAACACGTTACAGTAAAACACGGATTAAGAATAGGTTTTCTATAAAAACAAAATCCAGTTAAGCATAAACATCAGAACGAAGAACCTTGTCTTCATTCTGATGCTTTTTAATTATAAAATGCTTGTATTAACTTTTCTAAATCAACTTAAAAATATTTATTCATACTCCAACACTAATCATATAACTAATAATCATCCCCTCTATCATATCAACAAAAAAGAACCCTACTAACCGAAATTAGTAAGGTTCTTTCAATCGCTAATTACTTAGCAATGATTTCTTTGTATTCTTCACGAGTTCTTTATCGGTGCTTATTAATTCAATGAAAACGTTGATAGCAAGCGACATACGAGCGACAAGTATCCTTTTCCAAGTGCCATTAAGCGCCTTTTTTGAAGTCAATTTTGAGCAGTCTTGACATCAATCAAGGATAGTTCTTTTACACAGATGCAGCCAAATTTATCGAAATTTTAGTAAAGGTATTAGCTGTAGTTAATTTAAACTACTAAATCATTAAATTGGAATAAGCAAAAAATCATTTCTCAAGATCAATACACTTTATCTGAATCTCCTTGTTATTCCCATTTCGATTATCATTCCACACATTTTCTATTCTATTAAACAATTTGTTCTTATTTTTACCTGCATGTTCATATTGATATTTATCCAAAAACAAAGTTACATCCGATGTACTACCCGCTAATTTAGTAAAGTATCCCTTGTCAACTTCAGATACACTGTGTCCGATAATATACACCTTATCAACCTTTTCAAATTGATGATTTGCTATGAATCTTTTTAAAACATCTTGACCCTTTTCAGTATTTTTAATCAATAAATCATAAATTTTTTTCTGATATTCTGATGCTGAAAAATATTTGTTGTCAAATACTTTTCCCTCTTTTAAGTGTCCTAAAACAATGTCATCATTATCAATGGTGCCATGAATATGTAGGACATTGTTCTCATTTAATTTCTCACCATATAATTTTTCTACTGTATTGGTGTAGTTAAAATTTATTATTAATGTTTCTGGTGATATTAATTTATCTATCGTACTTTTTTTAATATCATCCAACTTATTTTTTTCGAATTTACTTGATTTAATTTCTTTAGATTCCAACCATTCTTTAAAAAGTGGAATTAAATGGTATTTAAATGCCAAGTATGGACACTCATATACTGAGATAGCATTTTCATCACTTGCAGAATAGTTTTCATCTAGTTCTCCCGTCCAACGGTCCTTTTGAAAGAAGGGTTGAACCTGATTATCTAAATATTCATAGTTTATTGATCCCAGCATTTTCTCAAATTCAGCCCAATCCTCATTAGTATTATTCAATAATTCAAAAAGAATAGTTGCTGCATCATCTTCCTCAAGATAGATATCACCATCCGGACTTTCTTTTACACTATCAAAATCTGAACAAGACTTTTTTTTAATCTCCAAATAGTCCTTAAAAGAATCATATCCGGTTTGTAATCCATGTTTCATATCAAAGCCGTTACCAATAATCAACAAATTGCTCATATCTATTGCTCCATTTACATTTTTACATTATATTAACATATTTTTCGCAATTTACTACATATAAATAGGCTCATTTTTCAACAGCAGAGAGTTAGGCTAGTATGAAACATCATCCCAACTACCCCGACATCCCCAATACAAAAGCACGAAGCTATTCACTCCGTGCTTTACTAGATCATTTACGCTATATCATTCAATTGCTCAATCATGTTAGAGACTTCTGCATGGCTGGTTTCCGGCATTACCTTGCGATAGAATTCATTGACCACTGTAATAGTGTCTCCCAATATTTGGCTAACCACCTCCACACTCATGTTACCAAAGTCTTTGGAAAGCATGACCGAAGCAAACGTCCTTCGTAATCCATGCGGTGCAATACAATCACTAGGATCCATTCCCAAAACGTCTTGTTGTATCTGTCGAAAGTGGTAATTAAGTGCTGCAGAATCAGGTACACAACCATTGGCATTCCTAATAAGCAGCTGGTTATCATCATGAGTCTGATTATGGATATTATCCCAAGTCACTAACTTATTAAGTAGTGATTGTGGTATCTTGATGGTCCGATATGAATGCCTTGTTTTGGGCTCTTTTATCGAATGACCTGCCCGAGACCAGGCTTGTTTAACAGTTAGTGTCTGATTATCTAGGTCTAAGCAATCTGCAGTTAGAGCTTGTGCTTCCTGCGTACGTAACCCCGTAGACAACATGACTAAAATCAGCATTTGCCAACAATCAAGTCTTGATACCTCTGTTTGATTAAGATAACCAACCAACCGCTTATATTGCGTAATTGATAGCACACTCATCTCTTTTGGCGGCATATTTTTAGCAGCGCTTCGACAATCAACTAAGGCGACATAGTTTTTCAATAAGACACCATGTTGGACAAGCATGCTCAAAGCTGCGCTGATATTGCTCTTATGTTTCCGCAAACTACGATTTGATAGTCCAGATTTTCCTAATCTATTGAATAATTTATACATCATATCATGATTCAAATTACCCAACTTCAGATCCGGTACTTGTCTGGATAGCATTCGCAATGTACTCTCATACGACTTATACGTCGCTGCTGATACCACAGGTCGCTTATACTTTAAGATAAATACTTCAAACGCTGAACAAAATGACACATTAGCATAGTTTATTGTGCGCGTTGTACTACGTAATAGCTGCATCTTACCTTCCCATGATAACGCCTCCCTTTTAGTTGCAAAAGTCCGACTCTTTCTGACACGATTAGTACCACTACCTGAAGAAATGACAACCTTGTATTTGCCACTACTAATTTTTTGCATATCACCTATCCTTCCTATAATAAATCATCAAGTGATAAGAACTCTCGATAGTTAGTTGCAACATAGTCTACCTTATCCAACAGACCTTGCTTTGGAAATCTAATAGCCCGACCTACCTTAATTCGTGGGAAATCATACATGTCAGATAATTGTTTAAATGTTGCCCGTGATATTCCCAACAGCTTGGCGGCTTGCGAAGCACTAATTAGTGTCATGCTATCATTAGCTTCACCCATCTCATCAAATTGCTTCATCGTCTGTATCTCCTGTAATTATCAAGTTTAAGAATTTAGGTGACGTATGCGAATTATTTTCAACGACTTCGATACCATTATTTTTCAAAACTCGTCGAAGTTCAGGAAAAAAGCGTCTGGGACTATCAAAACCAATTTTAGGTATATCTCTTTTTACACAATAATCAACAAATGCATCCAAGAGCTCAATACGCGTAACACTCTCATCATTCTTTTGCTGTAATCTCTCTGTTGCAAATGATGCCACTGGTGAATTATCCTGGGTCATGCTAGCAAACCATGCTTTCTTATCAGCCAACATCTTATGGCTCTCTTTTGGAACCATATCGCCGCGTCCCTTCATTTCTTTTAACGTTTGAATTAGTAACCCACCCAACTGTGGTAACTCGCCAATCATTCTTTGACCAAGACCCTCGTCCATTTCTTCCTTAGAAAATGATTTTTCAAACCTCAGCAAGCAAACTTTACGTTGTACTGCATACGTTGTTTCAACATTGTTGGTCTGCACATTCAATGAATTCATAGCAAATGTACATTGCACATTCATAGGCAATAACAAGCTGCTAGTATTCTTGCGGTCAACATTCATCACAGCATTAATATCTGCCAGACGTTTTATCTTCGACCAATCGATGCTTTTATACAACGAATTTTCATCAACCAAATTAGCTCTGACTACCGTTTGACGATCACCTTGAAGTAAGTATTCCAAGCCAAATTGCCTATCCAGTTGATCTGTGGGCACGCTTGCCGTCAACTGTGGTGAAAGCATTGCCCTGATTGCATCGAGCAGTAGTGTCTTTCCTGACCCACCTGGCGAATACAAAAAGAGTACCTTTCCTGGGTTTTGTAAAAGCAAATGTGTTGCTAACCATTCCAGAATAAACGTAACGGTCTCTTCATCATTTTCCCATTGTCCATCCAAATACTTCTGCCAAGCAGGCGGTATCACTTGAGCATCTAAATTCGGTGCTAAATTCAGTTGATAGGAAGTCATATGACTGGCATCAAATGGTTCTAGTTCAAACGTGCTTAAATTAAGATCACCGGTTAATAGCGTTGTATAAGACTTGTTCAGCTCTGAAAAATCGAACTTCTCCCCTAGCTTAGCTAATGCAAGCAAGGTTTCTATTTCAGATTGAATAGTGGCCTTGATTCCTAGTATCCGTGTTAACAGAGTCAGCCAAAAGCTACCAAATGTAGATTGCAGTGCTTGATAATAGTGAAGCCTATCGTTGTAAACGCGTACTGAAGTAGCATCCACCGGTGATTCAGTTTTTAAAGTAACGACATCCATTAGCGAGCGTAAACCTACGGCCGCTTTACCAGCATCAATAGGTGTTTGATGGCCATTTCTGTTACGTGGCAATCCTAAATGTGCAAACAAAGCCTCCTTCAACAACTCGTTCAATAATTGAACCGCGGTATTGTCTGCCTGTTCAATATGTCCATCACGATAATCCAACTTTTTGCCCAGAGTACCTAAGTAAACATTCAGAAAAGAAATTAATTTTTCGCCATATATGCTAACCAGTTTAGAACCTGCATCATTAAGCGTAGTTATGTTTGCTTGCTTAAGTTGATCCTTAAGTGATTCGGCTAGTATTAACGGTCGAAATTCTGTTAGCCCTACAATTTTATCTTGGGATAACAAGGGTGTAATGAATGTTTCGACATCCTCCATTAGAGTAGTTCTACTTTTGATATTATTCATGTTCAGTCACCAAATAACCTAGTCCATGCCCATTATTATCGTTATCTTCTAATGCAGGCATTGAATTTATTTTAATTAAATTAATATAAGGCAAGTGACCTGCTTTACTGTAAGTAACTTCCACTACAAATGTTGACCCAATTAAGTCAGTAATATCGTATTCTTCCTTACCATATTGCTCTGCGGCAAAGTCATTAAAGCGTTCTATCATAGCCAAAAATCGATCACCGATATTTTCGAAGCTGGCATCAGTCTTGTCAGCCAAATACATCCGTGTTTTAAACGGACGTATGTTTGTGTCCTCAGGAACCAACTCAAGGATGTACGCCCGCCAGGCAACCTCACCAAATGAATTCATTTGTGTATAAGGATCTAAACTTACTAATTTAACTGCTACAGGTTCCTTATCATTAACCAATCGTGGCGTAACATTCTTACCAATTTTCATTATTCTTGTCCTCCAAAATTTTTTATTGTCATTATATGTTCATCAATTGGGAACTGAAATTTGCAATCGTTAATTGCTTGTTTCAATGCCAAAATGCCTTGATTGAGCACTGTTTCATCAGTTTCTGATTCAGGTATACTTAACCACAAAGCATCCCTTGGTATTTCATGTATCCATATTTCTGGATTCAATTCAATAAGCCTAGTTGCCCAACGTTTTACCAGGGCCGCTATGATACTGGAAGCCAAGTAGGATCGTCGTTGATTAGGTCGTTTGTCTGAAACATCGATCTTAGAGGGTCGTCCTTGTAAAAAGGCGACCTGCATCTTGCTAACTTGCTCCAACAGAGATCTAGATTTTAGAAATAAACTTTGCAGTGCCAAAAATACCTCCCTGGTTAATTCATTAGTTAACTTCATTTCAGACAGAGTATTAGCTACACCCTTCGAGGATTGTCCGTACAGGAACCCTAGCAGTAAAACTTTCACAAGTTTACGTGGTATTACGATTCCCGTGTGCTCTAGTAAAGAGTTACCCACTGATTCGTACAACCCTTCAGAGATTGCCATTCGTAATTTTTCATCATCAGCAACACCAGCTAACGCACGAGGCTCAGCAGAGCCAATGTCCAAGGCAACAAAGCGTCTTCCAGTTGGTGCAACCAGATAATTCCTACACCATTTTGGTATACCCTGTGTGTTCGGAGCTCTGGTTGTCAGTTGCATTGGAATGTTAGCGTAGGCTTCATGCTTGCCAATAATATGCACGGTCCCATCAACTTCATTAATCGTCCTACCTTGTATGTTTAACAAGCCAGTACTCCACCTTCGCAACTCCACCAAATCATCTACAACTAACTTGCCAGTATTGTGGTCATTCAATATTTGAAAGTAAGCCACAGAAAAACCAGTCGAATCAAGCAGCGGCAATATAAGTTCATCAAACCCTTGATCAACACCAACTAAATTTTTTTCAATATTCAATAAAGCCATATAAATCCCCTTCATTTGTTATACAATAAAACATAAATCAGCGCTGATTTAGAAAGTACCAATTCGTATTCCTTGGTACATTCATAATCATATGGCACTCTATAAAAAATTGCTGAGGGCGTTAATACTAGTAAAATGCTCACAATTCATTATGTATAAAAAAAAATAAGGAAGTGATATTTATGTATGCTTTTTCAAAAGGTAACGCATTATTTTTAACTTTAAATATTGCTCTGAAAACTGACTATCCCAATGATCAATCTACCCCCATCATCAACATTAGTACCTACTCAAATAAACATATGCCAAATGAAATTGATAAATCTTTTTTTGAAGACACAATAAAGCTTCGAAAATTTTCTATGGCTATGCAATTAAAAAATAATGGAAAAGACTCAAATTTATATATTAAACCAATTTATCATCATGATTGGCGTAATCAGTTACGGACGAGTCAAAATTTTTACGACTTTTATGGGTTACAGACAGACGGACCTATTGATGCTGTACTAATTCCATTATTTATATTCCACGCATTACCTGGACAATACGTTGAAGATATATTAGACAAGCGATTTTCTGACTGGAGGAAACTTTTGCCATCAAATCGTGAATCCATTCAAAGATTTAGGCGTGACTTTAATTATCATAACTTCAAGGAAACTACTTGGGATGATTTAAATGACTTGCATGCTCAAAAACAATTTGCAATCACCAACAATCAGCCGTTCTCTGAAGAAATTACGGATTTGCAGACCAAATTGAAAGAACCACTGTCATTATTAAATTCAATAGTTAAAATTTACAGCATGTTCTTATTGGCCTTGCCCTTGGACGTTTGCTTTAGCAGAGAGGATGCTGATAATGAGTTACATTTATCACAAATTTCAGTAACACAATCTAATCAATTTTTTATTACAAAAGCATTATTAGCTTTCTTGGACCTGTACCACCTGGACGTAACTGACCTACAAGAGCTAGCCTCTTTCAATAACGATAATTCAAATATCAATTCAATCAGTAAATTCAAATTTGCAGCAGCCACTATGTACCTGAATCATCAAATTAAAGCGGCCTCGATCCGTGATATTGAACAATTTTCTGCTATTTTAGATCAGTTGAATGACTTTATCCCTGGTGATTTGTCTGCGCTATTAGACCCATATAACTTTACTGATAATCACATAATTCAAGATTTCAACACTAAAATGCAGAATATTCGTTTGGGCATTAGAAAATTTAACTATACTTTTGACCTATTGCGTAATCAACCAGTACTTCTTAATTTGGCAAATGCTGATAGGTCAATTACCCGTGCCCCAATTGATACTTGGCTGCTTTACGCAACAACTAAAGAATGGTCATCCAAGCTGTTCATGTTCTTGCATGAATACAAGAACGTAAACTTTGGCATGCTTGCGAACTCTTGCGACCCGCTACTAACTGACCAAGATGGTTTATTCCTTGAGCGTATGATGAATAGTCTTTTAAATACTGATGTTGTTATTACCGCCCAGGATATTTTAGATTTGATTGCACTAAAAAAAGAAAGCAATATGCTTTCTACTACTATTTCTTCAACTGAAGGCAATCCAAATAAGCTGTCGGTTAAAAAAATTTACACAAAAGGTGATATGCACGACAATTAACCCATATTAAATAACTTCCAAAGCATCACGAACCACATTGGCTTGTGATGCTTTTTCTTCTGGCATCAAGTGTGCATACACTTCTTGTACCATTGCTTGGGTATCACCTAATACATTGGCGACATACTGTAACGACTGATTACCACCTTCACGTGATAATAAGTAGCTCGCATAAGTATGTCGAAGTGAATGTGTTGAAGTTGTTTGCCCCACTGGTATCTGACAGATTGTATGTTCTAGTTTTTGTACATAGTAATTTACACTACTTGCATCGGGTACATTACCAAATTTGGTGATGAATAAATGCTGCTCGTGATTTCGATGACCATTCAGCATTAACAAGCGATTCTGTTCAAACCGCCATTCTCTTAAACGTTGCAATAAAAATCTAGGTATCGGTATGGTCCGATATGAATTTTTGGTCTTAGGTGCTTTACTATCGTGCACCGTTCGTGAATAACTTGAGTCAACGCGTAACGTCAGTTTGATTTCGTCAAGATCATCCTGCCGTAAGTCAATGGCCTCACTTACTCGCATACCGGTACACAAAATAACCAGTATAACCATCGTGTAGGGTGTCATCTGTGATATTGGTCGTTGCTTTAGTGTTTGCAACAACTGCTTGTACTGACCGATACTAATAAATTTTTGATTAGCATCCTTACCTAAGCGAGCCCCTCGAATGTCTATTTCTTGCATGGGGTTTCGCTTGATAACCCCCTCTGTGACTAAACTGCGACAATACTTACCGACATGTACCTTGATTTTCTTAATTGTATTTTTGGTATAGTTATCAGCAATTAATTGATTGAACAACTTTTGGCAATGTCGACGATCTAGTATTTTCACTAACCAACCTTCACAATATTTTGCGAGGATCTTTCCTGTAAAATAATAGCCTTTTTCAGTTGCTGGACTGACCTTACTAGTCACAAAAGTAGCCACCCATTCATTATAAGTATCTGTAATTTTGACATCATCGCCAACATAAGTTGTCCCCGAATGCATATCGGCATTCATTTCCAGTAACCATGCTTTGGCATCACTCACCGTCGTAAAACTTTTTGATTTACGTTTACGTGTACTACCTGACCCAATGCTAGCCGTCGCCTTATATTTGCCACTTGGCATTAAATCAATTCCCTTGGGCAATTTCATTCTTATGACCTCCTACAAAGAATAAAAAAATAAAGCATCCTCATTTTCAGGATGCTTTATCTAACCAATTTTTACGTCGTTGTATGAAAATATAGCTAATTCACTTAACCTAAATTAGCGCTTAATTCAATTAACGCTTTGCCAACTGCAATCATCATTTCTTTCACAATAATTGAGATAATATCTACTGTCATGTGCTTTCACCCACTTTCTTTTCAAAGGCAACATCGCCATGATATAAAGCTGCTTTACCGATATAATTGCCAGCCAAATCACAATAAACGACTACCAACAACTCTTCCTTTTGGTTGATCGTCCCAGCTAACATAAAACAATTGACTGTCTGCTTGGATAATAAAAAAGATGGCACCATAGTCGGTTCCATCTCATCAATATCCAAGCGGGCATTATCCAGTCCTGAAAAATCTATTCGTTGCACATTTTGCATATCTAGCAAGCTCACTGCCAAATATACAATATCTAATTCTATTTGTGGCACTATACGTGTAACATCCATATCTTCCTCCTATACAAAAAAGAACCAACAACGTTGTTGGTTCTTTTGCTTATACATACCAATCGTACATTATTAAGATATGTGTCTGAATTTGCTCAATTATACTACTAACTGTCAAAAATTGTGCAGCCTCTTGTGGACAGGATATTAGTCCTTAAACCCTGCGTTTACATTTAATGCCTGTTCAGTTATCCATATCGTTTTACGGTCAAACTTTCCAGTTTCTTCTAATGTTAGGTTTAATAGCTTAGTTGGGTTAACTTCATCCAAAATACCTAGGCTAACACTATCTGCTTTTTTATCAGGCATAAAAAGCCTGTACCTAATTGCATATCAGAAACGGGTATTAGATAATTAAAAATGATTTACATAACCAACTTTTCTAGGTACTTCGTAAAATATTAGCTACTAATTCTTTACCTATTCAATTAAATAATTTTGCTATCAATAGCACTTGATGAATAACCAAAATTTAATCAACTACCAAGTTAATGAAAAATGTTCGCTTTTCTATAAACATTCCCCTATTAAACTCTTGTATTAATAAGATAACTATTCTATTAGTATTTCCTAACACACAGCTCAAAGCTATTACAAGTCACAGAAAAATCCACACTATTACTAATTATTCAAATTTGGAGCCCGACGATTATCATTATAAACATTTGTCTTACCAGTCTCATTATTTCTGTAAGCTATCTGCACAGATCCAAAAAATTCACTAGTTTTCTTTTTTACATAAGGAATATCCTTAAGCTTCGATATTGCTACATAATCTGGTCTTTTTGCACCGTCTTCTAAAACTAATTGATTGTTTTTAGTAGTATACATTCGGTTCTTGGTTATTGCTTTTTGATAGTCTGTCCCTCTAACATTATGATCATAAATAATTTGAAAAAGAAATTCGGGAATCATGTTACCACCTGGTGTTCCCAGTGCAATAGTTTCCTTATTTTCTTTTCTAATAATCATTGGTGACGTAAAATTACGTGGCTTTTTCCCAGGCTCATAGCTATTAATACTCGTCTTACTAGCCGTGAATAATCGGTTCGCAGCATTCAAGTAAAAGCCACCTGCTTCTTTTTGTGATCCATAAAAATTACCTAAGGTATTTGTGCTCGAAACAGCCATACCCTCTGAATCAATTATTGAAAAATGAGTAGTATTTTGACTATCGTCTTCTTGTGCACTCAAATCAGGCTGCTGACCATAACTAGTTAGTAATTGATTGATATATTCAGAACTAACCATTTTTTGGGAATTCACGTGTTTACGTGTTGGATCACCCAGGTGCTGCATACGGTCTTGATATGCTAGTTGCTTTATATGATCGTATTGCTTTAAATAAGTATCAGGATTTGTACCTGGATTAGCTAATGAAACTTTATCAGCCATTTTAACCATTTGTAACAGAGTAACACCTGAAAATGGCGCAGCTAATGTAGCAAACTGACTATCCCCAACATTAGACACAACTGGTTCAGTCACTTCTACTCTAGATGAATTTAAATCTTTTTTTGTTAAGTCACCCTGTTTCATAATTTCCTTGGCAACAGGACCTGAATAATAGCCTTCAACACCACGTCTTTGAATATATTTTAACGTTTTAGCCATCTTTTTAGGGTTCATTTTTTCCCCTTGGGTAATCAGATTACCATTTTTGTCTAAATAATCATCGTTATTTTTTAAAAAATAACGATATACATTAATATATTTTGCAAAAAAGGGTGATACTTTAAAACCCTCTTGTGCAATATTCAAGGCCGGTTGTATATTTTCAGACATTGTTTTTGTCCCGTACTGTCGACTAGCATAATCCATACCTTTAACAAAAGTGGGAACACCAATCTCTGAAGTATTTGTTTGGTGAGAAACTGGAGCACTATCACGATAATCAATACCATGATATTGATTATTTTTAGGATTATATATTAGCATTCCACCACCACCACCTAAACCGGATGCGTATGGCTCTGTAATTGATAGCGCATATGAAACCCCTACTGCAGCGTCAACAGCGTTACCACCATCGTTCAATATATCCATTCCTACTCTTGTAGCATATGGATTAGATGTTGATACAGCCACTTTATGATGAGATATTTTTTCTTTTTCATTATGCCAAGGAACAGTTTTAGTTATTTTTGCTACTAAACTTTTAGTGTTTCCTGTATTGCTCGTAGAATAACCCAATATAACGAATAAAAAGACAACACCCAGAATAATAAGTAATATACTACCAATTGTTTTAAGATATTTCATATTAATGACCTCGCCTACTCAAAGCGATAATTATAACCAAAGTTGTCCATTATTACTGACTGGTCAACTTTATGGTAATCACGTTGCGGTAAATTCTTTGTTAATTGATGAAAAATTCGTTGTTGATAAAATAAGTTCTTAGTTACTGTTGGCACACCATCTTTAATTCTCATAGGAATAAGTTCTAATTTCATTTTTCCTTTTTGCGTCATACGTAAGTTGGCAACCACAGCATCCTTTGTACGAGACTGTTCTTGTTCAAAAATGAAATTACCCATGCCATTTAAAATCAGAGCATTTTTATATTTACTTATTGGCTGTAACACGTGGGCATGCGCACCCACAACCAAATCTGCTCCTGAATCAACCATCTTTTTGTCTAATTCTTTTTGACGCTCAGTAACCGTCAAACCATTTTCAAAGCCACCATGAGAATAAACAATTGTATAATCTGAATGAGCAGAAGCTTCCTTAATAAGATTTAAATAATCATTATTCTTTGTTGTCAATGCTCCAGCTGCATTTTGTTGAACACTTGTATGATCAGGTATAACGTCAGTAACAGCTACTACACTAATTTTTACGTCATTTACATTATAAGTTTGGTATTTTAATGCCTCTGAAGTATCACTACCAATCCCTACAAAATCTATATTATTTTTCTTTAAATAATTTAGCTCTTGGCGTATACCTGATTTACCATAATCACCAACGTGATTATTAGCTGTACCTAAAGTTGTAAATCCAGCATCTTTCATAGCTGATGCACCTTTAGGATCCATCAAAAGATGGATATTGGTATCTGGATTTTCCTTAACTTTTTTCCTATCAGTAATAATGGCAGATTCTAAGTTTCCCATAACCAAGTCAGAGTCTTGCCATAAATATTTACTTTTTTGGAAAAAATGATTATACCCTAAATGATCTGCTTGACGTTGGTTTCCTCGGGCCATCATCATATCACCAACGAGTGTCATTTGAAAACGATCAGATTTTTTACTAGTCAATGATACATTTTTATTTGAAACTAATAAATCATTATGTACATAATCTAGCGCCCATACTAACCCAAATAAAATCAATGCTCCTAATAATAGTGCGGCTGGCTTAGCCTTAACTTGATACCGTATAGACCGGTTTATTTTTTGTTTTAGAGTCAAAGATTCATTATCGGATTGTGGTAGTAACGTAAGATTTTTTCCCTTATGTACATGTGTATTTTTTAACCCGAAATGCTTATTATTTTTCAAATGTTTATTTCTTTTTAGTCTAGACATTTGTTCATCTTCATGCATATCTTTTTTCATAATCAATAACTACCCCTCTTATATAAATAAATGGATAATTGAAATAACCACAAAAACCAGAAAAGCAATAAATAATGTTGAAAATGTCGTTAGCCTAATCCCTTGCTTAGAGAATGTATTCGCAATTAACGCAGGAACAATAATGCCAATTCCTCTAAAAAGGAATGTCGAGAATGGCATTAATGGATAAACTAGTTCAAGCAAGAGCTTTAAAATTACAGCAGTCAAAAGAAAAGCCACAAAGCGTCGTCTACCAAACAAGATAACAAACTTAGGTAAAATATATTGTACTATTAAGAATGACAAAATTGCGACTAAGTAGATTGAAACTAAAACCTCTGGTGTATCAATAACTAAGGATAAATAACAAGGTGTTATTATTCCACCAGTAGCAATACCCGTAAACTCAGAAAAAAATAAACCTATGAATAGCCCAAAAATTAATGCTAAATAAAAATCCGTTATAACCATTTAACTTATATACTCCCTATTACATTATGTCTTTAATGATGTCTAATAATTCTTCAGCATCACCATGGATATTACCAACAGTTAATAATACACGCCCGTTTAACAATGGTAACAGTTCTTTCATTATACTTACTGGCTTTTCATCTTCTTCATCAATGTACTCTTTTGCGTCAGGATAAAATCCCTTGTCGTAATAATAACCAATACGTCTAATTGCTTGTCCCATACCAATTATTGTTGCATTTTCTACATATGGGAAAAAGTCTTTAGCGAACTGTTCTGTACGATCGCCACGATCTGGACGACCATTAAACAAAACAATCGGATTATCGCTTGGAATATCTGGATTATTCTTAATATACTCCCAAATATTTAACGTAGACGCTGGCTCATTGGCTGCAAACGCATTGACAAAAGTAAAGTCAACTTTGTCATTTTGAATACGTTTAACTTTTAATGCGCCTGGATCAGGTTCAGCGTTTAACATCCCTCGGAAAGCTACCTCTTCATCAATATTTAAAATATCCGCGACTGCCATTGCTAAACTAACGTTATCTTTAAACAGCACATAATCAAACTTATCCAAATAGCCTGAAGGAATTCTTGAATTATCTGCTAAAACTAACTTGGTATTTCTTTCATCAGCGACCTTCTGAAAGTATGTAGTAAAAGGACTAGGCACTGTGACAACATATCCGTTATAAGGAATAGATTTAGCAAAAGTATAACCAATTTCTGTCAATGTTGGTCCCATCTGATCCAAATGATCTTCCAATACATTGACAATCACGTAGATATTGCTTTTGAACATCTGATGTTGATAAATTTCTTGGTATTCAGGCTTTACAGCCATACACTCACAAACTAGAGCATCCACTTTATAACGTTCAGCCTCTTTAATTGTATCTAGCTGTTCTTTTATATTGGCTCCTTGTGGTTTACGTTGAATTGGTATTTCTTCACGCTTATAAGGAAAAATCTTACGTGCAGCTGTTCCCGTTGTTTTCCCCATAGTTTTATAACCAGCCTCATCAATAATTGCAGTAATTAACCGAGTTGCTGTTGACTTACCACGAATGCCATTAACATTCACTCGAATAGGAATGTTAGTAGCTCGTATGTGATTATGCTTTTTTTCTATTATACCCACAGCGACTAATACAACCGCAATAATAATGAGTAATGCTAATTCGAAGTTCATCGCTACCTCTTTTACTTTTTAATTAATTTCGTGTTCATTACATAAATATAGTCGCCTGGTTGCAAAGTTACATGTTCAGTAATGACAAGCTCACCCTCTTGACTATTATTCTCGAATGGTTTGGAATAAAGCTTTGCAATACTATAATTATCTGTTGATTTTAATTGATATTTTCCAGGTAGTATGTCGGTTCCTACCTTCAACATACCATTTGTTGCATCACCATTAGCAAAATTCATTCCTGATGTTATTTTTAATAATTTAGCATTATTAACCTTGATCATATCATTTTGATGAAACTTGATATATAGATTTTTGTCAAAAGCTCTCTCTATATTGTCACCATTTAGCCATTGGATACTTCCAGTATCTTCACTCAGCAATACATAATTACCTGCATCCAGATCATCACCAACTTGATGTACCCCTTCAGTAAGTATCCCTTGTTCCGATAGATTATTTAAACTTAACACACGGTCGGGTATTGCTGACGCTCCTTTGACAACTTTTTGCTTATTTTGCAAGGCAATATTATTAACAAACACATTAATTTTATAATTGTTAGCTATCTTTTTTTTATCTAATTTAACAGTAAAATTACCAACGTTGTTAGTTTTTGTTAGAAATAGCTTTTTATGAGTACTTGCATCTTCACCATAAACATATATATTAGGAGTACTTTTCCCATTTATTAGCAAAAAGTCATCATATTTCAATATTTTTTGCTGCTTATTACTAAGTTTATTCCCCCGTTGACTTCGTAAGTTAAATTTTCTTTTATATGTTGTATTAATATAATCTCCGCTATCTTCGGATTTTTTTAAAATCGTTTGTTCAGAATTATAGATTACTTTGAACTGACTATTCCCATAATAAATACCTACCACGGGTAGTATAAGCAACAAGCTCAATATTATTTTATTTGTCTTAATTGGTTCATTAACAATTTCAATAACAATTTGAAAGAATATAATTACTGTGATTAAAATCATTATCATGCCCATTTGTTGTTCTTTAACTCGTAAAAAAAGGCCACCTACCAAGGCTCCTGATATGATAGCAATAGCATCAAAGATAATCTTACTAATATGATTTAAAATGGTTGGATTTCTTTTCCGTGTTTTGTGGATAGCTAAACCAACCCCAATACTAATTAAAAAAATAACTATTAAACTAATTCTTTGAAACAAAATAATCACCTTCACTTTATCCAATACACATTTCCATTATCAGAGTAGACCCTATAAGTTCTAACCAATTGGTGTGATTGATAGACGTTAATCCGGTAGTATAGTCGACCACTTCGACTGGTTAAACGTATATTTGAGCCACCAAAAGTTACATGATCTAAATTAATTTTCGCCTTAACTCTGTTGATTGCTGTTTGAACGTTTAGTATTTTCCTTCCGGTTTTCAATAACTCAAATTTATTATTTTTATAAATGATTTCTTTTTTACCCTTTGATAAAAATAAAACCATCTTTTTTGAGTCGCTACTTATATAGCTTTGCATTTTTTGTCCACGGAAATCTATTTTTTTATCTTTCTTTAGAGTATATTGTTTTTGTGTATCAGAATCTTGGACTAAAAAATAGTCTTGTACTTGTTCAATTGTCGTATTCGTTTGTGAGCTTTCAAACACCCTATCTTTGACATTGTCATGCGTATTAATAACTTTATTTGGTGTTTGCGAAGCACTAACTATATATGAACTCTGTCCAATAAAAAATAAACCAATACTACTCAAACCAATTAATAATACTTTTAATATTTTATGCACCATAAAAAAATCACCCAGAACCTCCATGTTATATACTTAAAATTTATCATTGATTCAACTTTAAATCAATATTAAATATGTATAATAAAGGGATATACAGGTGAAATTAAAATACTCTCATTTATAATATATAATGCTCATGGTTTATATATTATAAATTCGTCCCTCCAAAAATAATAACCACTTTTCTAACTTGATTCGTATTTACGAAATTAATTTAATACATTCTACTTAATACGTTATTCTTTTCACAATATATACATCCTACTGTACACGATGCTCTTCTATATTGTATTACAATACAATATATGAATTTTTCATTAATTTTTGGGGTCATTGGGGTCGTTGGGTTTGTGCTTTTTATTGGCCAAGAAAATATTGGACCCAACAATTAACCTCTCCTTGAACAAAAGCAGAGACAAGTAAGTGACAATTGGTGACATTTTTGGAGTCAATTAAAGTCAATTTTGAACAAATTCGCCTTATCAGCGATCTTGTCTACTCAGTACCAATATTACACATCAATGTCCACAAACCCTATCATAGCAACAAAAAAGACCCTACTAACCAAAGTTAGTAAGGTCATTTTATTAGCTAATTACTTAGCGATGATTTCTTTGTATTCTTCACGAGATACAACTGATACTTGGCGCTTGTCACGGCCCATACGACCGAACTTTACAACACCATCAGTCAGTGCAAACAATGTATCATCGTTACCGCGACCAACGTTAACACCTGGGTAGATGTGAGTACCACGTTGGCGGTAAATGATTGATCCAGCTTTGATTTCTTGTCCGTCGGCACGCTTTGTACCTAGACGACGACCAGCTGAGTCACGACCGTTGGCTGATGAACCACCACCTTTGTGGTGAGCAAGCATCGTCAAGTTATTCAAATTTAATTGCATGATTTAAATCCTCCTATCCGATGGCTTAGGCAATTGAGTCAATGACAACCTTAGAATAAGGTTGGCGGTGACCTTGCTTAGCATGTGAGTGCTTCTTTGGCTTGTACTTGAAAGTAACAACCTTCTTTTCCTTACCTTGCTTCTCAACAGTTCCTGAAACAGTAACACCTTCAACGTAAGGTGCACCTACTTTGCCATCAGCGAAGACAACTTTGTCAAAGACAACCTTGTCACCTTCTGCGGCATCCAACTTCTCGACGTAAATTACGTCACCGGCAGAAACTTTGTATTGCTTTCCACCGTTCTCAATGATTGCATATGCTGCCATGAGTCTGTAGACCTCCATAAAAAATTTTTGTAAAAACTTAGACTCACCAATGCCCGCGAACTCAAAGAATTGCTTAATACAGGCCATGAGTGGTTGCAGTTTGTGAGATTCCACAAACACAACGTAAACTATTATAACCTAGTCAACACACAAATTCAATGGTAATGCGTTAGTTCAAGTAAATAAGTATTACAAATACAAAAATGACCTTAGGAGCGTTGATTTATCAACATTCCTAAGGTCATATTGATGCAACTGGTGGGACTAGCGAATGTTATTACTTCAACGATTGTACACCTATTGCAGTAACTATGCGGTAATTTTTTCTGCCTATATAAAAAACCGCAAGACTGGGAAACTTTAATTAAGGATAAAGAAAATATTGTTGTCTATATATGGTATATTAAATTTGATAAATTTTTTAGAGGTGTACCATGAAAAAACACATTCAACCAATAGTTATTATCTTTTTTATTTCTATTTTTATAGTCAGCCCAATTATTTTAAATAAAACCCCTGTTTTAGGAGTTGATGGATATTTTCATTATGGCAGAATATATGAAGCTGCATTGCAAATAAAACATTTAAATTTTTCAACGTTGAATCTATATTCTTTTCAGCAGTCTGGACGTGTTGTAAACGCGCTATATAGTCCATTTTTAACTTATTTACTTGGGGTTTTACTATTGATTTCTGGTTCTTGGCTTAAATTTCAGATAGTCTTAAACATTTTAGTACTTTTTACAGCAGGTTTAATTACCTACTTTATTTCAAGAAAAATTGGATTTAGTAAAAATATAAGTATTGGATTAGGAACCATTTATTTAAGTACCAATGCTATTGCATCATTCTTAATTGTATCTGGTTGGCGTTCAATAGGGCTAGCGTTCCTACCTTTGATAATCTTGCCTATGATAGACATGCTAAATAGTAATTTCAAATTAAAAAACTCTCTTGTGCTAGCGTTAGCTGTTAGTTTACAAGTTCAGGGTCACTTACTAAGCGCCGCATTTGCAATCCCTGTATTGATTTCTGCCTTCGTTGTTGGCTTCATTCAAACGCACAAAAAATGGTTAATGATCAAGTATCTTGTTATTGCGATTTTCACTTCAATAATATTATGTTTAAATACTATTTTACCTTATCTACAGTTATCAACACATAATATCTTAGTGCCACCAACAAGCATAGATGTAACTAATAGTATTTTTAATCCATTTGATGTTCTATCAACGAATGGTATTTCCTTACTAGGAAACCATATATCAGTATCTGAAAACATATTGGCCATTTTATCTATGCTAGGGATTGCCATAATCATTATGTTTTGGAAAAGAATATCTATCCTAAGCAGGATTTTAATTATTTCAGGCCTTGCTTATTTTGTCTTAGGCAGTAATTTAATGCCATGGCCAATTATCCAACTAAACTTGCCTGAAATAAGGAATTTTTTGCAATTTTCTTTCCGATTCACACTGGTTGGCGAAATATTCGTTTTAATTGGTACATTATTAGCTATGAAAGAATTAGTAAATAGTACTGATTTTAATTTTAATAAATTACTAGAGTTCATAGTAATTACAATGTCTGTTATTAGCGTTATTAGCCTAGTAACCTCAGTTTCAAACAACGTTATTTCAAACTACAGACAGACTACTAGCATCGCGCAAAGTGCTGCAATCAATCCAAAAGATTTAAGACTAAAGCCAATGAATGGTCATCCAGTAAATACAACAACTGACCTAAGAGCAGCTTGGAGTAATCGAGACTTAAGTCAACTTATAAATACAGTAGATCGGACAACGCCAGATTACTTACCTATTACTAAGTTCAATAATAAAGAAGATTACTATGGACTATATACAGAACATGTTTTAGAAAAACATAGTTTATTTAATAAAGATGTACGATCACATGGAATTTTGCATATTTCTTGGATTCAAAATAAAGCTCACCAAATTGAGGTACCTGCCTTTATATATAAAAACACAATTGCCCACCTTAATGGCAAAAAAATAAATGCTATAACTATTTCTAAGACACCAATTGGAACAATAAATATTAATGGTGTTAAAGGTAAAAATTCACTTACACTACAATATAAAACTAGTCACATATTTAATCTTATGGTCATCGTGTCTGATTTGAGTTGGTTAATTTTAATTGGTTATTTTATATTTATGAACACGTTGGTAAGATCTGATAAAGAAATATCTAAATCAATACCACAGTAAACACAAAAAGCCCACTAAGCTATTCAATCGAATAACCTAGTGGGCTTTAATTTTATTTAGCTAATAATGAATTGGCATTGTACCAAACGTTGCCATATCGTCCTTCAACAATACCAGCACCATTTGAGTTGTTATCGTATTGATCAATCGTTCCGTAGTTGTAACCACGCATGAACTTAACCTGATCACCTACGCGAGTTGCTGCATAGTTACCACGAGTCACATTATCCAACATTGCTAGCGGAATACCATTAGCCGTCCAGTTAGCATCCTTGCCACCTGCCAGGTCATAGTTGATAGCTTGCCACATGCCATTTGCATAAGCGATCTTGTCAACACGGAATGACTTGTAAGCCGTGAAGCGATTACCAGCGTTCTTAAATTTTTTGATAGCTGATGTGTCCTTATTCACTACTGGCTTAGATGGTGTCACGTTTGGCACAACAACATCCTTATCAGTACCTGCCGTGAAGAAATTGTCGTACAGAATTGAAGCATCAAAACGCCCTAATGAACTGGCGAAACGTTGATTAGACGTCCATTGCCATGCGTGTTCAGTTGAGTAATGCTTCATGGCTGATGTTGGCACGTATGGATATTGTGCTAACCATGCTTTCTCACCAGCAGGGCTGACACTTGATGAGTAACCACCAGTGTAAGTCGTTGAGCGGTAACCATAAGCACGGACACGATTCTCAAACGCTGTCGCAACTGGTTGCATACGTGAACCCATTAACAATTGGTATGAGTTCTCAATATCCACAGCCAAGACAGCACCAACAGGTAATCCATCAGCCTTTGCCATTCGAACCGCATAATCAGCTTCAGCAATCGCCCCAGCAACTGTCGTTGATGACAGGAAATGATACCCATTGATGTACAAGCCAGCTCGTTTTGCAGAAGCAATGTTACCTGGTGCGGTGTAATCATGAAAGGTTGTTCCTTCTGAAATCTTGGTCGCCACAGCTTTCATACCATAGTTATTTCGCATATACACAAACTCTGGCGCTGTCATTTGTCCGTTGTGGTTAGACACGTCCACCATGTCCACACGAGGTGTATCAGCATGGACAGTTAATTGACCAACACCTGCGAACGCTAAAAAAGCACCTGCCAGAACAAGTGCTTGCTTTAATTTATTCATAACATCTCCCTTATTTTAATTGTTCAGTCGTATCGGGTACTTGAGTGACTTTGACTGGATCTTCTAACTTAACAGTTGTTGGTGCTTCAACCACACCACCACCAGACAGTACACCTAATGCACCCAAGATGGTCAACACGGTATTAACCACAGCAACAATGGCGTTCCAATCGCCAGTAAACTTGATACCAAACACTGAAAATACTTGTTGAACAAGTACGATTAATAAAGAAACCAGACCTGCAATTACTTTTCGTGAGTAACTACCGTCTGGGTTCTTAAGTGCGTTATTTATTTTTTGTAACATGACGTCTCCTTACTTATCGTCTTTTTTGGAGTGGTATTCTCGCCAATCCTCCAAACGTAACGTCCGCTTATCTAAATCATCGAGGCGCTGGTCAACGGAGCCAATCGTGTTTTGAAGCTCTTTGATGGTGTCATTTAATTGGTTGAACGACTTAACAAATGTGAACTTGATAACCACCCACACGGCACCAGATATGCTACCAAGTGTCGTCAACCAGCCTACTAAATCATGGGGCATAAATCCTTTCATTGGCACACACCTTAATCAGCTTCTGATTGAGGATCTTCTGACGTTGGTGTATCTGCAACAGGTGCTTCAGATGTTGCTTCTGATTGTACAGGTTCAGGGTCATCTGGCACATATTCTGGCTCTGGTTCTGGCACAACCACCTGTGCCCTAGCAATTAACTTCTTTGCTTTAACGATTGCCAAATCTTGTAAGTCTTCAGTGGTTGTTTGAAATGAGATACCGTCCTCTTCTGCAGTTAATCGAATTTGTCCACCAAAATAATTATCTGGTTCGACAAAATTAACCACCAAGTCGATAAACTCGATGACTAGCCCTTTATCTGAGTTTTTAAGACTGGTATTTGTGATTGATGTTGTAATGTTCATTGCGTCCTCCTTTAATCAATTGGATAAGAAACTTCAAATGAAGCCTTTGTACCTGAGTCAGTGCCTGATGTGGTTGATGAGGCACGTGATACTTCACCATTGTTGCCAATTAAAAAGTTTCCTGATTTATTGGCTGCAAACCAAGACTCCCAAATCCAGTGTTGAGGTCTATAACCAGCAGGCAACGTTGCGAATACTTTACCAACATCGGCAGTAACATCCAGCACTTGAATGTAAACAACACCATTCAGTAAGCGGTAACGAGCAACAGTTGCTTTCACACCACTGGCAAGAGACATATTTTTCCAACCAGAATCGTTCATCAAGGTACCACCAATCGTGGTATTACCAGAAAACGTCTTGTTACCCGCAACGGTTTCATTACCTGTATTGTGAACCACTTGACTATCTTGTGCCAGTAGGGTAGAAGTTGGAGTAATTAAAGGTGTCCAACCAGAACCTGTATACTTATCAAGGTATCCACTACTTGATAAGCGGAACGCTGGGGCAAGTGTTGGGTAACCTGCTTGCTGACCTGGCATGAAGTAGATATAACCATCTGAAGCGATAATTGTATGCTCATTACCGTGGTCGGAAATAGGTAAACCAGAGGCTGATGTATCAGCTAACCCATTATTGATGGCATCACCAAGTCCTTTTGCAGACTCTCCACCACCAACAATCGTAAGTCCACCCGCACCTAAAGTGACACCACTTCCATGAGTAAATGCTGAGTAGTAATGCCCGATGGCTTGTTTAGTACCTTTATTTGTGTCATTCATCTCAAGGAATGGGGTAGCACCTGCTGAAGGGACGCGCTTGTAAAGTGTGTTTGCCTCCAAAATATGACTGACATTTACATCAGTAAAACTTTTTGTTCCTGTTGCTGATTGGTCCCCTGTGGTATTAACGGTCATGCTGTAGTCCACAACTCCATCTTTACCAGCAGGACCAGTGTCTCCCTTATCACCCTTTGGTCCAGTGTCTCCTTTATCACCCTTTGGACCTTGGGGTCCTGTTTTACCAGTAAAGCCTTGTGGACCTGTAGCACCAGCGTCTCCCTTGTCTCCCTTAGGACCTTGGATACCCTGTATTCCTTGTGGACCTTGCGGACCAGTATCTCCTTTATCACCTTTGGCAATCGTGCTGGTATAATCAGCCACCTTGTCGTCCATTGCCTTTTTGACATCTGCCAATACAGTGTCAAAGGTTATTTGCGGGACTAACGCACCTTCTGTGGCATGTAAGTTCTTATTGATAGTGAATGTGGCATACCCTTCCGTTGGAAATACTGAGACATCACCATCTTTATCTGTAACTTTAATTTCAAGGAAATACGTATCAGGAGTTAACTTTTGCAATTGGCTGTCCTTAAAGTCCAAGTCAATTTCAGTGCCATTGCTTACCAAATCGATGTCAAATAAAAAGCCACTGGCATTCGCAACAGTAGCTGTAATTTGCTTATTGGTTAAGTCTTGGGCAACACCGTAATCCCATGCCTGTAACTTCATGATGCCATTGGTGTCGGCAACTTTATTTTGGTTATCATTTAACCGTTTTAATAATTTTGACATGTGTCCTCCTTCTTAAATGTAATAGGTCAGGCTACCGTTTACCCAATCACCATCATTATTGCTGTCACCTTTATCCCAATTAAGACCAGTCTTAACTGTTGTATTTGGATAATCACCTTTACCATCAATATCAAAAGTTGAGATAGTGATTGATTCAGTTCCTTTAGTCATACGAGTAGCTGAAATACCCCAAACCGCTGAATGAGGCATTGCCCACTTTGGCAATTTTGCAATGACCTTATTCTTAGTACGTGTTCCACCATAGACTAGAAAATGTAGTTGAATTTTTTGAGGAGCAATTTCAGTAACATAAGCATTAAAATTTCCTGCAGGATGGTTCTTCCAACCATTAACCAACTGTAATTCTTCGTATCGTAATTCCCCAGATAAACTATTAGTGGTAATAGAATCGACACCCCATGACAACAATTTTTCTCGCTTCGAATCATCATTTGGCGTCCATGCTCCAACATTCAAATTGCGATTATGAGCGTCAATAACATTTTGTGCAGTTAGACCTGCGATGTTTACATCGACACCTGAATTAACACCCAAAGCAACGGCATCATCAAGAATCTGTTTTGTTACCTTATTAACCAGATAAGATACTTCCACTACTGGTAGACGTTTCTTTACCTCTTGTAGTGAGCCATAATCAAATGAGATAAACATCATTTCATTTTGTACATTGAACTTCTTAATGATTTTAATCAGGGAATCCCAATTGGCAGCGGTGTAATTGTCAGTAGAATCTTTCTTAATTTCAATAACTGGAATAATTCGCTTGTCTTTTGCAATGGTCAAAGCTTCTTCTAATGTTGGAATAACCAACTCAGAAGTTTCATATTGTCCTGCCTTACTTCCATTGCTAATTGGTATCTTACGCAAATCGGCAAAATTATATGAACTAATGGCACCAGACTTAGTGGTCATACGGTCAATGTTGCCATCATGCATAACCACCCAATGGCCGTCTTTGGTTACATGAATGTCAATTTCCATACCAGAATGATTAGCAATTTTACGCATGGCTACCAAAGAATTTTCTGGCGCAATCTTTTGCGCCCCACGATGTGCAAAGAATTTCGTTCCAACTTTAAAGGCTGGATGTGATAGTGCTTCCGCGTACGTGTGGCCGCCAAATTTATTGGCATCATCTGCTTTACCATGGAGATCACCGGTTACATCCCCAGTCACCTTTCCTTCAACAGTTCCTTTTACAATAACGTCTTTATCAAACGTATTATTTTCTTTGAATTCATTAGTCTTATTCTTAACCGCCACTTCATTACTATTGATTGTATTCACATAATCATTAATCGTTGCCTTCAGCTTGTCATAAGCTGACTGAAAGCCATCTAACTTACCTTTGACTTCATTAATAATTTTTTGAATTGAATCGATATAATCTTGTGATGCACGCGTAGAAATGACGATACCATTTTCAAACACAGTGAACATAATCGGAATGGTAGAAACAACTGTATTTTTATTATCAGTAACTGTTAAAAAGGCTTCTTTAATATCACCCACTGCTTCATACATTTCATTTGGAATATACATTGAAAATAAGCCAGCAGTCGCTGAAATCATCTCATTAATACCATTGATTACCTTAATTTTATCAGCTGAATCGCGAGCTTTTAATGTCACATCTTGGTTAGTTAAGTCATGTGGCAATCCATTGTCTTTCATTGCAAAGTATACAATGCGGCCGTTATCACCTTGTCGACCACTCAAATCTTCCACCACTGTAGAATCCGTTTTATTTAACGTTGTATCAACTACTGTATATCGGCCTTGTTTTTCTGCCATAATTTTACTCCTTCATTAGTTTGTTTAATTCCATAATTTGATTAAAAGTATCTAGTGATCTATTCAATTCGATTAATGTTTTTTTGTAGTCGTCAACCAAAAGGTTCAAATCACTACCTTTATTTGTATAGTAAATTTTTTTAACATTAATATTTCCAAATGGATTCATGTGATATGACGTTAAAGTATCCACTAACAAGTTATGCCATTTTATTAATTGATCTAATGTATCAATTAAATAAATATAGGTTTTTTCATTAACCACAGTAATTCCAAAAGGGCCACCGGAAGTTGGTGGATAATTTATCATATATAGCTCATACAACCTTTTATGAAGTTTGTATAATGCACCATCCACATCATTCAATTTTTCTGTGTCGAACATAAGCTACTCCTTTTTAACAGCGGTTAATTTACCCGTGTTATCTACTCTCAACTCAAATTTCGTACCGTTAGGGCTTTCCAAAATATTTAATTCCGGTTTCCCTGCAACAGCCTGCCAATGTGTATAAGCATACGCACGGTTACCGTTGTCATCACTGTATTGAATAATAGGTGTAATGGTGGTTGTCACAATATCACCAGTTTTGGCTAACTTTGCCCAATCATCTTTGCCCCCATAAAATTTATTTAAATCAAGGCTGCCGTTGTAGCCAGGTAAATTACCGTGTGAACTATATTGATAAATTGTTGGTGTCGTCCAACTACCAAATACCGTGTTATCTGTCCAAGGCTCTTCTTGATAGCCAGTTGATTCTTCAGAAGCATACTGAGCACACCACAATCCATAATCTTTAGAAACAATAGACCAATTGTAAGCGTTAGTGACTGATTTACTCATGTAGATTAGAGGCTTAACTTTTGTCTGCTTATACACATAATCTAGCCATGTTTTAGCATAACTAACTCCTTTGGTAACAACTTCACCTTCCCAATCTAAAGTTAATACCGCTTCACCAACATAATCTTTAACATTATTTAAAAAATATTTAGCCTCCGCCTCTGCTCCGGAACCATCGGCATAGTGATAAACGCCTAACAGCTTTTTAGTTTTTTTAGCACTAATATACTGACTTGTTCTGACAGGCGATAAATAATCTACACCCTGTGTCATTTTAACAATGACAAAATCAGCAGATACTTTAGACAAATCAATATCTGGTTGCCAGCCTGAAACATCTATTCCGTTCAGTGTCATTCTTCCACCTCTCCTATGTTCCATAGTTTTCGATTAGCATCAGTATTTATAATGTTTCCTATATTGATTTGTAACTTTGAAATAGTTTTACCCAACGTTTCATTGCTTTTACGAGCTTTTTGTAAATTAGTGTAGTTACGAGCATAATCAAACAGTTTATTACCAAACGTCACAGTATCAGATTGTTTCGCATCCTGTGGATGTATGGTCATACCAATAATGCGTACATCCACATCCACTCCCAGACGATCCTTAATAAGACCAGAATTACCAATGGCAACGTTGTTAATTTCTGATAGTTTCGCATGATGCTCAAACTCAGCTTGTTCCATTGTGTACTGGACGATTGGATAATCTTGCAATTTTGATTTGATATAAGCTAATAATGAATTATTATCTGTGAAGCGATCATCTTGAATGGTTGCTGCTTGTTTAATGCCCCAAATAGTCTGAGTTGGACTGTTGTATTCGGCCGTAGCTTCATACGTTCCATCATCCTTTTGCTTACCCAGACCTTTAATCTTGGTCCGAATATTACTGTAATCTTCAGTCCATTGAATTTTACTGGCATTATAGCCGTCAATGAAAATAAATCCATCTGTCTGGCCAAGCATTTTATAAATATGAATGGTCCAATTATCAACATAAAATTCAAATCCAAAATCATCTTTCAACGTGTTCATCAACAATGAATCAGCATAATCTGCTCCAAAACCATCACTAAACGAATAATTAGGAAACGAATCATGTATAACATACTTGAATAAAGTGCCTTCAGTAATTAATTTCATACACTGATCTAAACCCTGTGTATTTGTTAATTTATTTTCCACGTACCTATCGTGTAAGTCCGTCCCAACATGGACAGCTGATACTTGATACGTGCGTACGTCACCAGTAGATGTGGGGCTCACGTTGCTCAGGCGGAACCATTGGCCAGTTTCAGGCACAAGCACCCTTGTTTGTGGCAACATAGCTTCTGCAGCTATCTTATTGCGGTCATTAGCTACAAAACTAAACGACAAGGTACTAAACTCATTCAGTGTCTCTGTAATCGACAAATCAGTGACAACTGCTGGGACTTCATCAAGATGAGCTGTATGTGCATAAACTATATTTGCCATTAATAGTAAAACCTCGTTTCAAATGAAATCGTAAAACCACTCGCACCAGTAATTTCCATATCGTTGTACCCCTGTGCAAAGTCTAGGAAACTGCGACTCGAGTAATCATTACCCAACCGTTGAATACCATTAACGATTGGAACTAGCCCAACTAATTGAAAACTATCGTTATCCGTCAGCACCTTTTTATACGTAAAGGATTGGTTAGTGGTCTTATTCGTAATTGTCAGTCCGTTTGGTGCGCTACCTTTAAACGTGATGGTGACTGGTCGTTCATCCGCCAATAATGGAATGACTGACGGATTGTAGACTTTAAAACTTGCCGTTGTAAATTCGTACTGATAATCATCAAATGGCACACCGAGGCTCGCATCATAGTCAACGCCATTCACTTTGGCTTTTTGTAGTGTTGTGGCAATACTTTCTGCAAAGCCCTCATAACAAACCAGGCTAATTGCCACGTTTTTAGCTTTCCAGTAATTACCTAATCGGGGGTAAGTGAACGCATCAGCAACTACTTTCCACCGCATAAACGGCGTTCGTAAACTAATCACGTAAAAAGGCTCCACACTACTAAATATTTTTAGTACCTTGAGCCTTTGTAATTCGTAATCAAAATTATCGTGTGCAAATACATCAAACGTTATAGGAATCGTGGTCTGTGTGACCTGTGTGCCTGTTAAAGACGCCCCATAATCACTCGTCTGTGCGTAAGTATGCGCATAGGCTGGTGATGGTGGGTCAAACGTAACAACACGAATACCTTCTGCCCCTAAATCATAGACAGTTCCATCTAACTTTTGAATTAAAATGTCACTTTGAAATTTAGTAGCCATACATATTACCTGTGATTTGACCTTTCAATTGAATATCTTGATTTTGTAACATTTTAATCTTAGGATAAGTAGCTCGAGCAACTTCGCCACTGTCTAATTGCA
>NZ_BJEC01000013.1 GCF_005405465.1 Weissella thailandensis | reverse complement strand
TGTAGGTACATCGTGACTGCTTCAATTTGTACTTCTTTTGAAAACATAGTAAAACCCCGTAAGTTTTGGAAATTACTCCAACTTACGGGGTTCAGTTCATTGAGACGTTTTCGTCCCAACCTTTTTGGTTCTACAATTTTACTTTTTCACTTCATATTCTGAAAAACGAGCAGCTTGAATTGGTGTCAATGTCACTGTCAAAATCGTACCAGTTTCATCATAGTCTAACTCGTGCACCGCTGCCTGCTCATTCAATTCATTAACAACTTGTCCTTCATCAAATGGGACATGTAGTGTTAGCGTCACGTAATCAAAGAAAACATGCTCTTTGATCACATCTACCAATAAGTCTTGTGAGGCACCATCAGTTGCAGATAATATCAACGTATCAGCTTCACGCTCAGGGTACGTTTGCTCAGGTATTTTGTCAGCTTTGTTGTACACCGTAATCATTGGTACATCCCCAACACCGATTTCTTTTAGCGTTGCAGCCGTTGTCGCCATCATCTCTTGATAATGCGGATCTGAATAATCAACGACTTGCACTAGTAAATCAGCATCCGCTGCTTCGGCTAACGTTGCGCGGAATGCTGCTACTAACCCATGCGGTAACTTCGAAACAAACCCAACGGTATCAGACAATAAGAAGTTCTGCTTGTCTGGCAATTGGATTTTGCGGACCGAAGTCTCTAAAGTTGCAAACAACATATCTGCTTGAAAAACCGTCTTATCTGGATTGTCACCGAAACGTTCAAGTAGCCCATTCATAATAGTAGACTTACCGGCGTTAGTATAACCAACCAAGGCAACATTGCGAATACTCTGTTTGGTTCGGTATGCACGGCGCGTCTCATCATCGGCCTCAATATTAGCCAATTCAGCTTGCAATAATGATATCTGATGTTGAATATGCCGACGATTAGTTTCCATTTTTGTTTCACCAGCACCACGACTCGTGAAACTACCACCGCCACCACCAGTTTGTTGATCAAGGCGCACATTCATCGATGTCCGCAAACGAGGCAATTGATATTTTAATTGCGCAATCGCCACTTGTAACTTCGCCACTTTGGTCTTTGCTCGTGAAGCAAAAATATCTAAAATCAATGCGGTACGATCCATGATATCAGCAGATGTGCCGGTTTCTAAATTACGAAGCTGTGAAGGTGACAATTCATCATTAGTCACCACCATATCAGCGTCATAGTATGTCAAAGCTTCCTTTAATTCGACCACTTTACCCTTACCAAAATAGGTTGAGGCATTGGGCTTTTCTAATTTTTGAACAATCTGACCGACAACCGTCATATTATTAGCCGCAGCTAAATTAGCTAATTCTGTCATCTCATAATCAAAATTTTCATTTTGTTGATCGAGACCAGCCAAAATCACCTGACGAGTCGGTTGCTGTTCGTTTTCTATCATATTATTCTTACCATTTTGTTGTTGTGTCATTATATACCTTCAATTTCAAATCATCATCGGTTACTTCCCAAACCGTAATCGATCCGTTTAACGGTTTTTCAGCAGCTAATTCATGTGATGCATAATGGTCAACCAAATTACGAATCAATGTGCCGTGTGAAACAAGTAAAACATTTTGACCATCGCGCGTATTTCGACGTAGCATTTCTATCCCCTTGTTAAGACGAGCCCAAAATGTTTGGGTATCTTCAGCATCATCAGTTGGGTCAGCTATATGCATCGCATCCATGACTTCATCTTGACTCAGATTTGCCATAATATCACTGTATGTATCAATATCCTTCAAACCGTTTTTTTCTGCAATTAATTGTGAACTTTTTGCACTTGGCAATCCCTCAAAGAAACCGAAAAATTGTTCACGAAATTGTTGTAGTTGCTCTGGCTCTGTTAAATCGCCACTTTGCTTGTTACGTGACAGGACGAACTCCGCTGTCTGAATCGCACGTTGTAAGTCAGAAGAATAGGCAGCATCAAAACGAATATTTTCTAGACGGTCACCAGCAGCGTATCCATCTGCAATTCCCTTATCGGTTAGTGGTGCATTACTCCATCCTTGCATACGTTCGTAATGATTAAAAATTGTCTGTCCGTGACGTACAAGATATAAATTGAATGACATTGTTCTGACTCCTCTTCACTGTTCACATTTTATTTTGTAAGCTATCAATTAATATTGTAACATTAAGTCTTCTATTCCTCATTAACTTAACGACCACACTTGATTTAAAAAAATGCAAATAATACACAATATTTATTAAACAATCATATTGACAGACGGCTTGTTTCACTGTATAGTTAATTATTGTTGTTAAGACAAGGATGATAGTATTGGCCCAATGGTCAAGTGGTTAAGACGTCGCGTTCTCAGCGCGGAATCCAGGGTCCGACTCCCTGTTGGGCTATTTTATTAGATAGCTTTGCTACAATTTATCATCATGGCCCAATGGTCAAGTGGTCAAGACGTCGCGTTCTCAGCGCGGAATCCAGGGTTCGACTCCCTGTTGGGCTATATATTAGAGATCACACCTAGTGATTACACGTTAAAAGGTTGGGACATGAAAAATGTTCCAACCTTTTTTGTGCTAACAATGTCTTGCATATAAAAACTAGCGGTCTGATATGACTTTATTCTCGTCATCTCAAGTCGCTAGTTTTTATTTTTTATTATTACAAACTAAAGCCATCAGCCATTTCTAACTTGATTGGGGCGTGATCCTGCCGAGCACCTGTATCAATCACTGACAATTCACTGATTTGGTCAGCCAGCCGGTTAGAAGTTAAATAGTAATCAATCCGCCAACCAGAGTTATTAATCTTTGATGTTTTTGAAATTTGTGCCCACCAAGTATAGACGCCTGTCTGATCAGGATGAAGATAACGGAATGTATCTGTGAAACCCGCGTCTAGTAACCGACTGAAATGCGTCCGTTCCTCATCAGTAAAACCAGCCTTCTTATGGTTAGACTTTGGATTCTTTAAGTCAATTTCTTGATGAGCAACGTTAAAGTCACCCGAAAAAATAACTGGCTTTTTAGCATCTAGCGTCTGGATATAGGCGCGATAAGCATCATCCCAGGCCTGCCGATCGCCTAAACGTGCTAACCCACTACCAGAGTTTGGTGTGTACACAGTTGATACATAATTATTTTCAAACTCCAGGGTAATGACCCGTCCTTCAATGTCCATTTCACCAGGTGCACCAATCACTGGCATATCCACACTAAGTGGTTCATGGCGTGTCAACATCATGGTTCCTGAATAGCCTGAACGTCCAGTACTCATCCGTAAATACCGGTAGTAATTTGGAAATAATTCATCCAAGGCCGTTTCCTGCTTTTTAGTCAATCCAGTTGCTTTTAGTTTGGTTTCTTGAATCGCCAGCACATCAGGACGTTCTAAAGCAATGTTTTGCAACACTTCCCAGGTCATCTCACCACGTACTGACTTATGCTCAACAGCTGCATTGATACTATCAATATTCCATGATATAAAATTCATTTTGCCACCGTTCCTCTTTGAAAAATCATTTTTATTCATTATAACAAAAAACAAGCCCAGACTAACGGACTGTTTTGTTAGTCTAAGCTTGCTTCATATTACTTATTAAAATTGATCCTTCAACAAATGTTCGATTTCATTCAAACGTGGTTGACGTGGATTTCCTGGTGTCGTTTGATCATTGTAAATCAAGTCCATCAAACCTGAAAGCTCACGATCAAAGTCTTCCTTCTTTACACCATTACCAGAAAGTGTCAGATCCATGTTCAACTTTGTAGCCAAATCCTTAATCTTATTAATCAATGCTTGTACCAATTCGGCATCATTCTTACCAGTCAAACCAATGTGACGAGCAATATCAGCATAATCCTTTTGCGCTGTATATGTCTCATAACGTGGGAACGGTGTCCGCTTCACATTACCTGTCACACCATTAAACTTAATAACATGTGTCATCGCAATTGAGATTGCTAATCCGTGAGGCAAACCGAAGGCACCACCAGTCTTGTGAGCAATCGCGTGGTTCAAACCTAAGAAGGCATTTCCAAATGACATACCAGCTAAGGTTGATGCATAATGCATCTTTGAACGAGCAAGTTCACCTTCCTTCGTTGGATTCTTTGCATTATACTTGTATGATTCTTCTAGATAATCAAAGATTAACTTGATAGCTTGCAAGGCCCATGGACGAGTAAACTCTGAAGACATGACTGAAACATAAGATTCTAAGGCGTGTGACAAAGCATCCATACCTGAATAAGCAACTGTACGGCTAGGCACCGTCATGACAAATTCTGGGTCAACAATTGCAACTTGTGGCGTCAACTCATAGTCGGCCAATGGGTACTTAACATGGCTGTCATCATCAGTAATTACCGCGAATGGTGTCACTTCAGATCCAGTACCAGAAGTTGTTGGAATAGCAACCATCTGTGTTAAGCGTTGGTGCTCAAACTTAACAATACGCTTACGGATATCCATAAACTTTTGTGCTAATTCTTGGAATAACTTCTTTAGTCCTTCATCATCATACAAGATGTCAGGGTTAGTTGCTGAATACTCATATAAGAAGCGGGCAATCTTACCAGCATCAAGGGCTGAACCACCACCTAGAAGTACAACTGTATCTGGCTTAAAGTCAGCCATTTGACGGGCAATTTCAATTGCTTGTGAGATAGTTGGGTCAGGACTTACTGAACCATAGAATGATGTCTTAACCTGATCTTCACGTAGTGCAAATTGATCCAAAATCTTATCAACAAAGCCAAACTTTACCATACCAGGATCGGCCACGATAAAGGCACGGTCAACATCTGGCAATTCTTGCAGATAAGTAATCGCATTCGTTTCGTAGTAAATGTCCTTTGGCAAACGGACCCATTGTGGACGATTACGACGGCGAGCAACTGTCTTAACATTTAACAGATCATAAGTTGATAGATTATGCGACAATGAATTCTTCCCCCAAGTACCAGTTCCAAGTGTTAGTGATGGTCGCAAAGCGTCTGTATAAATGTCCCCGACACCACCAATTGAATCAGGTTGGTTTACTAGGATACGTGATGCTTCAACGCGATCGGCATATTCTTTTACAAACGGATCGTCTTGTGCCCCAATTTGAATAGCCGCATTGTGACCAGCCCCCTGGTAGTTCAATAATGCGCGCACAATTTCAACTGCTTCATCACGATCCTGTGCCTTGTAAATTGACAATAATGGACTCAACTTCTCAGAAGATAATGGCTCACCAATGCTACGCTTCTCAAGCTCGAATAGTAAGACATCTTTATCTTCTGGCAACTTCAAACCAGCTTGTTCGGCAATCCAACGACCTGAACGTCCAGCAACTGGTCCAGTTACACCATATCCCTCGCCAGTTGGCTTGAAAACAAAATCAGAAATCTTTTGATAATCTTTCTTTGGTGTTAAGTAAGCCCCTTGCTCTTGCAACTTCTGTACCATTTCATCATAAATTGATGCATCAATAACAACTGAATTTTCTGATGCACAAATCATACCGTTATCAAAACGCTTTGATAGTAACAAGTCAGAAACAGCTCGATCAACATTAGCTGTTTTATCAACATAGACTGCACCATTTCCAGCACCAACCCCCATTGATGGATTTCCAGAATGCAATGCTGCGTTGACCATTGATGGACCACCGGTTGCTAAAATTGAAGCAATCTTCGGATTCTTAATCAATGCGTTTGTTGCATCAATTGAAGGTGTTTCGATCCATTGAATGAAGTTTTTAGGTGCACCCGCTGCAACCGCTGCGTCATAAACGACCTTAGCCGCATGAACAGAAGACTGCTGTGCTTGTGGGTGGAAAGCAAAGACGATCGTATTACGAGTCTTTGCTGTTAACATCGACTTAAAGATAGCCGTCGAAGTTGGATTCGTTGTTGGGACGATTCCGGCCAAGATACCAAGTGGTGCCACTAATTCGACCTTTCCACTAACCTTATCTTCTGAAATCACACCAACTGTTTTATCATTTTTAATCGCATTATAAACAGATTCTGATGCAAAACGGTTTTTAGTGTCTTTATCTTCAATAACACCACGTCCCGTTTCATCATAAGCTTCGTGAGCAAGTAGCAAAGCATTTTCAGAACCAGCTAAGGCCATGGCTGCGACAATCTTATCAACTTGCTCTTGCGTGTAAGTTTGAAATTTTTGTAGAGCAACTTCTGCCTGGTCGACTAACTTATTAGTCATTTCCTCAGCAGCTGCATAATGAGCTGCTTTTTCCTCAGGTGTCAGTGTCTTCTTTTTCTTAGTCGTAGTAGTCATTATATCTACCTCTCAAATTGTTTGAATTCGTTAACATTGCTCAACTTTTAACAATGTTAATTATAGCAAATACACCCTGCATGTCAACAGATTAAAACGCAATTCGCCAAGCTTTCATCATGATTTTCACTGTTTTTCACAAATTTTCTAAATGTTAAAAACGTCGACTTTGCTCATTTATTAACAAATGAAGCGCTTACAAATTTTTGCGTTTTTAGATAGTAAACAAGTCAAATATTTTAAAAAAAGATTGGAACAAAATAATTGTTCCAATCTTCTGATGCTTAAAGCACATTATACACAAATTTGTAATTCTTACCCATAAATACGTTCCAGCCAAATGCCAGACATCTTTTGCCTTACTCGCGACTCTATTAGCTAGTCGTCAATTTTGACTGACCAAGTAGTACTGAACTAATCACAACAGACAACGAACTAAGGGCCATTGCAACACCTGCAATTTCTGGACTCAGAATAAAACCAAAGCCATAAAATACACCGGCCGCAACTGGAATCCCTAGCACATTGTATACAAAGGCCCAGAAAAGATTTAATTTGATTCTGCCAAATGTCTTTTGACTCAAGGCTAAAGCAGTGTCAACATCACGTAAATCATTTTTGACCAACACGATCCCACCAGCATCAATCGCAACATCTGTTCCTGCCCCCATGGCAATACCAACATCTGCCGTAGTCAAAGCTGGGGCATCATTAATACCATCCCCAACAAAGGCAACCGAATAATTTTCCTGTAATTTTTTAATTTCATCGGCCTTTTCTGCTGGCAGCACATCGGCAATCACATCATCAATACCCACTTCGTCAGCAATTGCTTGCGCAACTTGTTGGTTATCACCGGTTAACATAATCGTCTTTAAACCACGCGACTTTAAGGCAGTACTGGCTTTTTCAGAGGTCTCTTTGGGTGTATCTTGAATGGCAATCAAGCCAATAACTTGTTGTTGTTGACCAACTAAGACGACGGTCTTGGCTTCTTTTTGCAGTTTCTCCATCTGCTGTTGCAGCTGATCATCAATGTTTGCATCTTCTAATAGCCGACTATTACCAACAAAGGCCCGTTGCCCATCTACAGAAGCCTGCACACCTTTTCCAGACAACGCTTGGAAATTTGAAACTGTAGGCGCATCAATTTTTTGTGCTTGTGCTTCCTCGTTAATTGCTAACGCCAATGGATGCTCAGAGCTAGCTTCTAATTGCGCAGCCAGTGTCAGGACTTGCTTTTTATCCCCAATGATATCTGTAACCTTAGGCTTACCAACGGTGATAGTACCCGTTTTATCGAAAACCACTGTATCCACAGCATTCACTTTTTCAAGTACTTCACCATTTTTAATTAGAATACCCATTTTGGCACCACGACCAGTTCCCACCATTAAAGCGGTTGGCGTCGCTAGACCAAGGGCACATGGACAGGCAATCACGACAACTGAAACAGCAAAAATTAGTGAATTTGCCACATCATGACCAATAAAGACATACCAAATCAAGAAAGTTAAAATAGCAATCATCAACACAACGGGCGCGAAAATATCCGATACACGATCCGTCAATTTTTGAATCGGTGCATGACTAGATTGTGCTTTTTTAACTAACGTAACGATTTGGGCTAGCATTGTTTGGTCACCCACTTTTTCAGCACGAAAGACAAACGTCCCCGTCATATTAATGGTCGACCCAATTACGTCATCACCAACTTGTCTTGTAACCGGCATGCTTTCACCCGTTACCATCGATTCGTCCACAGTTGACGTTCCTTCAACAATCTTACCATCAACGGCGATTTTCTCTCCAGGACGTACCCGAATCAAATCATCAGCGACCACTTTATCTAATGATAAACGAACAAATTTTCCATCACGCTTCACTTCCGCATCTTTTGCTTGCAGATCCATCAACTTCTCAATCGCTGACGAAGCATTATCACGCATTCTCTCTTCAAGAACTTGTCCAAGCAAAACAAAGGTAATAACACAGGCCGCACTTTCAAAAAAGACCGCCTTACCGGTAAACATCGCATAAATACTGTAGACATAGGCAGTACCTGTTCCAACAGCAATCAGCGTATCCATATTTGAGTGATGCTTTTGAAAAGACGACCAGGCACTCGACAAAAACGGCCGAGCAGAAATCAACATAATCACTGTCGTTAAGACCAGCATCGTCACTTCACCACCTGGTAGCATCCAATCCGTGAACGGCATGACAATCATGGCAATTAACATTGGCAATGACAGAATTAACGATATCCAAAAACGTGTGGTGATTTTCATATGACCACCTACTTTACAATAACTTTGCCATGGAACATATCCATCCCACAGCTAAACTCAAATTCGCCAGCCTTCTCTGTATTAATTGTCACTGTTTTCGGTTCATCAATAGGCAAATCTTCTTCAAAACCCAATTCTTTAGAATGAACAACGTCTAAACAACCCTGTGTACTGGTACGAGTAAACGTCACTTCGGCTGGGACACCACGCTTTAAACTAACAACTTCTGGTTCATAACCACCAGCAACCGTTACATCTACTTTTTATAATTCACTCATTCGTTTTTACCTCCTGGATATAAAACTTATTTAATGATGACTTTGCCGTGGAACATATCCATCCCACAAGCCCATTCATATTCACCTGGTTTATTTGTATCAATCGTGACCGTCTCTTCTTGATTTTGTGGTAATGCTTGATTGATCCCAAAATCGGGGAAAACAACATGATCCAGACAGCTAGATGGATCAGTCCGCGTAAAATGTAATTTTGCAGGCACACCTTGCTTTAAGACCACTTGCTCAGGTGAATAACCACCCTTAACCAAGATATCGACATCCTGTTGATCTGATGCGAAAGCTGCCGTTTCAGTTTTTGCCTCATGCTTACCAAAGAACCACCAAGCAATAAAGCCAATCATCAATATACCAATAATTAATACCATTATTCTTGCCATGTATGACTCCTTTCTAGACCATCATTGAATGATCTTCACAATTTTCACAACTCATTGGTGCAATACAATCGCAAGCCACTTTTTCCGGTGCGGTCGCTACTTTTTCTGCCAAAACTTGCTGTAATTCTTGAATGTCAGTTTGGCTCAACGTTGTATCAGCGACCAACTTGCTAATGGCGCGACCTCTTTTCATCCGACACAAGCGATCAAAAGTTTCAGCCGTCATCTGATCCATTGCCTCATCTTCACCAATCAAAGGTTGATAAATAAATTTTCGCCCAACTTTACGCGTTGTTAGGACTTCTTTATTTACCAAACGGCGTAACAAAGTTTTGATAGTTGATTCAGTCCAATCCTTTTTACTCTGAATCACTCTAATAATGTCACTGCTACCGGCTTCATGCATTGTCCAAATAACTCGCATCAATTCCCATTCAGCAGTAGACATATCCTGTGCCTGCGCCATAACATCATCTCCTTATTATCGTTTACATTTGTAACTATATTAAGTATATAATTTATCGTTTACAACTGTCAACAAATATGCAAAAAGAAGGTCGGGGCTAATTAAATGTCCCGACCTTCTTGTGTTAAAACACATTAAATTTTATATCATCAATGTGGATTCTCTTTTGATATGCATAAACGCGTTCCAAAAGTCTGAAGCCTTAATGTAATGCGTTTACCAAATCATTGTTCGATCACTTGGTGCACGATACATCCCATCATTCTCTTTAACATCAAACGTCTTATAGAAATCATCAAAGTTTGAGACAATGACGTTGGTACGTGCTTTATTAGGTGCGTGAACATCCACTGCGGCAAAGAACTTCATCAATTCTGGACGAGCCTTCATACGCCAAATCGTCGCCCAACTCACAAAGAACTCTTTAGCCGAAAAGTCTGCTTCTCGTTTTGCCGCTGCCAACGCCGCAGCAAATCCACCTAAATCAGCAACATTTTCGGAAACCGTCAACTTACCGTTCACCTTGGCACCATATGAATCCAACCCGTCAAATTGATCAATGATTTTTTGTGTCCGTTCTTTAAAGGCCGCAAAATCCTCATCAGTCCACCAATTATTTAGGCTACCATGTTCGTCAAACGATGACCCATTAGTGTCGAACGCGTGTGAAATTTCATGAGCAATCACTGCCCCAATCCCACCATAGTTCGCTGAATCAGATTGATCCAAACTGTAGAATGGTGCTTGTAAAATAGCCGCGGGGAAAACAATTTGGTTTTGCTGTGGATCATAATATGCGTTCACCATATGTGCTGGCATATGCCATTCATCACGATCGACTGGTTGATGCCATTTTGCCCATGTACGTGCAATACTTTGTTGCGTGAACTTTTGCATGGCTTCAAATAATGTTGCACCGTCCGCAACCACTTTATCTTGATAATAATCAGGCAGCTTTTCAGGATAACCAATATGTGGTTTGATAGCATTCAACTTAACCACTGCTTTATCGCGCGTCGATTGTTGTAACCAAGTTGTTTGCTGCAAACGCTCTTTATAAACATCAATCATCGTGGCAACCTTATCCTCAACATCAGCCTTTGCCGCTGGTGAGGACTTTTTATGGGCATACCACAAACCTAACGCCTGGTTAAATGGTCCTTCAGCTAGATAATAAGCTGACTTTTGCCGATTCTTTGGTTCTGGGGTACCAGATAACGCCCGACCATAGGCACCACCTAGTATCCGGACATCATCTGATAAGTAACCTGTATAACTGTTAGCAATACTAATAATCAAAGTAGCCCGCAATAATGGCCAAGCCTCTTCTGAGAAGAACTGGTCAGCTGCATGCCAGAAACGTTCTTCAGGCACAACAACCATGTCTGGTTCCTCACCAATCATCTCAGTCACAATTTCATTTAATGGTAACTCTGGTGCCAAAGCAGTGAAGTCTGCCCACTTATAAGGTTTGTATAACTTCACAAACTCTGAAGATTCTTCCTGACTCAACACAACTTTAGCCACACGTGCATCAAATGCAATAGCCTTATCTAGTAAGTCCTTAATTTCACTTTCACTAAAGCCAAACTTAGGCAATAGTTGCTCTTGAGACTCACGCCACTTCTTCAACAATTCTGCCCCTTGTGGGTGGTCAGGTTCATAATAAGTTGTATCTGGCAAAATTGTGCCTAAAGCATCTGCCCATAAAACATAAGTTTGAGCATCTTTAAAATCAGGTGCGATTCCTAATGGCAAAGCATTAGGCAATCCTTCTTTTTCCAAAGTAGCAATGTTTTGTGCAAAATCTGCAAATGATTTAAATTGTTGATAACGTTTGATAATTGGCAAAACAGGCGCAGTACCGACTTGATTACGTGTTTCCCAATCTGCTGCTAATCGATGATATTTGATAAAGTTACGTAACACCTTATCATCTGGTACATCTTCACCAGCTAACCACTTATCCGTTGTCGCTAACATTAAATCTTCAATTTCATCGGCTAGATCAATGAAGCCACCAGTTCGTGACTTATCATTTGGAATCACAGCTTGTGCGACCCAATCTTCATTGATTGCTTCATAAAAATCGTCTTGTTGACGTGTCCCCATATTTTCACCTCAAAATTTCATTTTTCTTATAGAATAAGATACCACAAAGAACAAAGCGTGACAAAAGACGTCTTGAAGCCGGTTGTAACAATGATGGTGCTATTTTGGCTCATAGCAAAGCGAAGAGACAGAATTGCGCCATTGTTGTTACATTGAGGATTCAGTCTTTGGGAGCACGTTTATACAGAGCGTGACAAAAAACACTTTGAAGCCATTTTAAATAAAAGGCGGTGTTGGAACACTTATTTTGTTCCAACACCGCTTTGTTAAAATTATTAACATTAATTCTTTAAATGACCTATTGTTCTTTTTGCCATTTACTAATTTGATTGACTATATCTACCTTCAACTGCTTCTGTGAATCGCTAGTTACTTTCTTAACGATATCATCTTTCAATTTATTTTGACCATCCTCATCATCAACAAAATCTTTGTCCGCTTTAACTTTTTTAGCGACTTGCTTATTGATCTCATCACGAACTTTATCTGAGATGTCAGATTCATTGTCCTGTACCATCTTTTGTAAATCATCAACCTTGTCCTTAGGCACAACATACCAGCCCTCAGGAAGTGTTAACTTATAGGTTGTATCACCTTTTTCAACTGTTTTTTGTCCCAAAAGCAAGAATCGACGCCAGGTTGAATTGGCTTGATAAGTCATCACAGTTGTTTTCAAAGTTGGTTTTTGACCAGCAACCACCTTAGTCTTAGCTTGTTGCGTCAATGTTTGATATGTTTTGTCATTTGTTCGGTATGTATAACGCAAGCGTCCATTACTACCTTTTTCTGTTGTTATTAAATTGAAACTATCAATAGTAACAGCAGGCTGAATTTTTTGTGTCTTTGAGAAAGGAACTTCTGCCATTAAAAAATGCCGTTGTTGTGCACGTTGCACACCCAAGCCCATAAAAATAGTCAATAAAAGACCGATCGTAATCGGTACCCATCGTACTTGATGATGCACGACCCCCTGGATAGCTGCATAGGCCAACAGCACAATTCCTAAAACAAATAAGACAATCATTAACTTTCTCCTTAAAAACATATTCAACCATTACAAATTATACCAAAAAAAGCTCATAACCGCCAAAGTTTAGCGATTATGAGCTTTTATTTTATCGATTCAGCATTGATCTGATTAGTCGATTACTTGTTTAAAGCAGTCCACTTCCAGTCAGTAAACTCTTCGATATCGCGTCCTTCGTTACGAGTAACATCGAAGTGCTTTGCTAAGATAGCATCCATCTTCTTGTCAAAGGCTTCTGCTTCAGCAGCATCAATTACGCCCTTGTCAGCCAAAACGTTTGCAGCTTCCTTAGCTTGGTGGAAACGATCCAATTCTGAGTATACACGCATATCGTAAGTAGTTGTGATATCACCATCTTCACGGTAACCGTGAACGTGTGCACCTAAGTGTTGACGCTCATAGAAGATTGACTCAATCAAGTCTTCGAATCCGTGGAAGCCGAACATAACTGGTGTTCCTGACTCACCGAACAATGCAGTAAACTTGTCATCTGACAAGGCACGTTCGTGGTTCATCTTACCATTCTTGTTTAGCAAACGGTGCAATTCAACAACGTTGACATAACGCATCTTAACAGCTGGGAATGCTTCGTTGATCAAGTGCAATGCAGCAAGTACTTCGATTGTTGGCTCAACACCGGCTGATGCAAAGACGATATCAGCATCTTCACCTTCAGCAACAGTTGAAGCCCAGTCAATGACCTTAACACCTTCAGTAGCTAGCTCTTGTGCTTCATCAACTGAGAACCATTGTTGACGTGGTTGCTTTGAAGCAACAATGTGGTTGATCTTGTGACGTTCAGTAAATGCACGACCAAAGACAGCCAACAAAGTGTTACCATCAGCTGGCAAGTATTGACGAATAAAGTCAGCCTTCTTCTCAGCCAAGTGTGACAAAATACCTGGATCTTGGTGAGTGTAACCGTTGTGGTCTTGTTGGAAAGCAGTTGATGTTGAAATCAAGTTCAATGATGGGTAATCATTACGCCATGGTTGTTCTGACGCATGACGCAACCACTTGAAGTGTTGTGTAATCATTGAATCAACAACACGTAGGAATGACTCGTATGATGCGAACACACCAACACGACCAGTCAATGTGTAAGCTTCTAGCCAACCTTCAGCTTGGTGCTCTGACAATTGGGCATCCAAGATACGTCCTTCGTGAGCTTCGTGTTGATCATTAGGTTCTTTGACTTCTTCCATCCATTGACGGTCAGTAATCTTGAACATCTCCCACAAACGATTTGACATCGTTTCGTCAGGTCCGAAGATACGGAATGACGTTGGGTTCAACTTTGAAACTGCAGCGAAGTAAGTTGATAATAGGTTCATATCCATGTTACGGCCGCCTTCTGGCAATTCCGTTCCACGGTTATCAGCCGTCACTTCGTTAGCAAAGTCCTTCCAATTTGGCAATGTCAAATCAGTAGGCTCATCACCACGGCGACGTCCACCATTAGCAACTGGGTTAGCAGCCATACGCTTGTCACCCTTTGGTGCCATTTCAGCAATTTCTGCCTTCAATGAACCATCAGCGTTAAACAATTCAGCTGGCTTGTATGAATTCAACCATTCTTCGAATTCAGACAAAGTTTCCAACTTTTGTTGTGCCAAAGGAAGTGGCACTTGGTGGGCACGGAATGAGTTCTCAATTGGCTCACCAGCAGCGTTATGAGTTGGTCCACCCCAACCCTTTGGCAAGCGAGCAATGATAACTGGCCATGCAGCAACTTCACCATCAATGTAGCGACCGTCTTCACGGGCAGCCTTTTGAATAGCATGAATATCTTCAATAGCCTTGTCGAATACATTAGCAGCCAACTCGTGGTATGCCATGTAGTCATGGATATCATCATTTTCAATGAAACGTGGTGAGTATCCCAAGCCTTCGAAGAACTTAGTAATTTCTTCATCACTCATACGTGAGAAGATTGTTGGGTTTGAAATCTTAAATCCGTTCAAGTCCAAAATTGGCAATACAGCACCATCGTTCTTAGGGTTCAAGAACTTGATTGAGTGCCATGCAGTCATTGAAGGACCAGTTTCGGCTTCCCCGTCACCAACAACTGTGAAAGCAATTTGGTCAGGGTTGTCCAAAACTGCACCAGTTGCGTGTGATAGTGAGTAACCTAACTCACCACCTTCGTGCAATGAACCTGGCGTTTGTGCAGTCATGTGTGAACCAATTCCACCTGGGAATGAGAAACGCTTAAACAAACGGGCCATACCGTCAACATCTTGAGTAATTTCAGGATAGCTTTCAGTATAAGTACCGTCTAAGTATGAGTTCGTAACCATAACTTGGCCACCGTGACCGGGACCACCAATGTAGAACATGTTCAAATCAAACTTGTTGATCAAACGGTTTGCATGAGCGTATAGGAAAGTTTGTCCTGAGATAGTTCCCCAGTGACCGATAGGCTTAACCTTAACGTCATCTGCTTGAATTGGTGTGTTAGTTACTGAAAACAATGGGTTGCTCTTCAAAAAGATCATACCTGCTGAAAGGTAGTTGGTAGCACGCCACCAAGCATCAACCTTTTCTAGATATGCTTTTGAATCAAAATCTACTGCCATTTTGATTAAATCTCCTTTTTACTTTTGAGAAAGGTTCCATCGCAGAAGTTATCTTCTGGATTACAACTATTATAATAACAGATTTACAAAAGGGGTACAATAAAAAACTACTAATTGGACCGTCCCAATTTGAGACATTAAAAATTCAATTATTCACCATCTAAACTAACGAAGCTGTTATAGCGCATATAGCTATAATGAACGCGCATTTGCCCAACTTCAAAAGGTGCCCCATCATCTAAAAAGTACACACCAGACATCACGCCAACTGGTTCTGTCGGTGCCAAATTCAAATATTGTTGATCTTCTTCGCTAGATGGTTCAGCTGTAACTGTCATGAATGATTTGGTAACTGCTTTGTTAGTTGTCTGTTCAGCATACTGAAACATAGAATGTGTCATATCTTCAGCCGTTAACATTGGCAATAATTTCACCGGAATCACCGCATTCTCGATCATAAATACTTTATCTTGCAGTGTACGTAAACGTTTAATACGATAAACTTCATCATCAGGCTCTAAAAACAATGCCTCACGATCTTCATCATTCGCAATTTCTTTTTCAAAAACTAACAGTTTGATTGCTGGTGTTTCACCCTTAAAACGAAAAGAATCAGAAACACCTAAATTTTGTCCCACAGCATTAAACATCCCTTGGTTTTTTAAATACAGTGGATTGACAAACGTTCCTGAGCCACGTTTTTTAAAAATAATCCCTTGTTGCACCAAAACATTGAGGGCTCTTTTAATAGAACTTCGCGAAACATCATACGAGATAGCCAAAGACCGCTCATCTGGTAACTTTAAATTCGGGAATTCTTGTGCATTGATACGTCGGTTTAAATCATTAAGTACTTTCATGTACAGTACTTCTCTAGCCATTTTGAACCTCCTGTTCACTTCAAGCTATTATCATAACACAAAAGTGGTCCAACCAAAATAGGTCAGACCACTTTTTATTTAGTCATTTTCTTGATGAACATGACGATCTTCATCAATGTATTGCCGATCTCGTAACAATCTAGTTAACAATAGCGCCGTAACGACCAAACCGGTCGCTATCCAAAAAGCGACGTGAATGCCTCTTAAATCAGCCATTACTTGGGTCTGCCCTGCCTTGACACCAGCAGCTGTTAAGCCATATGCCGTAATTAAAGCAGCAGTTCCAAATGATGCTGCAACTTGACGAATAGTTGTATAAACCGCTGAGCCATCAGGTACCATCGCGATTGGTAATGAATTAAAAGCCTCTGTTTGAATTGGCATCGTTACCATGACCAAACCTAATTGACGAATCAATTGACCAAGGGCTGGTAACCATAGCGGTGAATCCAATCGCAAGTTCGCTAAAATAATTGTTCCGACGACAACAATCCCTAACCCAATTGGGGCTAATCGGCGGGCCCCAAACTGATCGTACCATTTACCTGAAGTTGGCGATAAAATTGCCGTAATCAACGCACCTGGTAGTAGAACTAATCCAGAAATCAGTGCCGATTCGCCACGCACCGTTTGCATATATAAGGGTAGCATCAAAGCACCACCATATAAGGCGCACATCAACACGACGTTAATAATTGTCGCAATCGTAAAATTATGGTACTTGAAGACATTAAAGTTTAGCAACGGGTTTTTCGCATGGGTTTGTTGGTAGACAAATAGCATAGTGACTAAGATACCCACCAGCAAAAATCCCCAAACATTTGGGCTTGACCATTGACCATCCCCCGCATTCGAGAAACCATACAACAGACTACCCAACCCGATACTTGAAAGTAACACGCCTAAGAAATTAAAACGTAAGAACTGTTGTGTACCGATATTTTTTAATAGGAAAAAAGCTAAGATTAAATCTAAAAAGATGAATGGCGCAATTCCCCAAAACAACCAGCGCCATGAGTGGCTTGAAACAATAAATCCAGATAACGTTGGTCCAATTGTCGGCGCAAAGTTCAATGCTAACCCGATGATTCCCATCGCTTCACCACGTCGATTAACCGCAAATATGTTCATTACGACAACATTCATCAAGGGACCAAAAATCCCTGCTCCAGCAGCTTGCACCATTCGTCCCAAAATTAAAACAAAGTAAGTTGGCGCAAAACCAGCAATTAAAGTACCAATTGCAAAAATCAATAATGCATTTAAATATAATGTTCGCGTTTTTAATCGCTGAATCAAAAACGCTGTTAATGGCACCATAATACCATTCACTAACATATACCCATTTGTCATCCACTGACCAAGGGAAGTCGAAATTTTAAAATCCGCCATAACTTGTGGCAACGCTGTATTCATCAACGTTTGATTCAAAAATCCCAGAAAAACCCCCACCATCAATATTAACAGGACGCCACGTTCCTTTTTTGATATTGAATTCACACACTCACTCCCTTCTTATTAGATCAATAATCCTTTTGTTGCCATTCTAATTCAAACTGGGTCACAAAATCATGCATTAGCTGATCTCTTTTTTTGCCAATTCGTTTGCCCTCATTTGTGTTTAAATAATCTTTTAGTAAAAATAATTTCTCATAAAAATGATTCATAATGGTTTCACCATCTGCCTGACGATATTCAGCCTTTGTCTTCGCCTGTCTTGGTTTGATATCTGGATTATACAATTCATGGCCATGGGCAACCCCATATTGAATCACTCGTGCAATGGCAATGGCCCCAATTGCATCCAAGCGGTCCGCATCCTGAACGATTTGACCAGCTAATGATAATGATTCTGGCTTGCCAAATCGTTGCTTACTCCATGACATATTATCAATAATTTTAAAAATTTCTAACTGTTTTTCCTCAGATACACCAATCGTTGTCAGCTTATTAGCCACCCGGGCCTTGGCCTGATCAACGTCATCAAACAATTTATCATCATAAGTATCATGTAGAAGCGCTGCCGCTTGTGCAACAAATGCGTCAGCAGTTGGTTCCGTCGTTAAAATATGCTTTGTCATATTTAGGACACGCTGAATATGTGTCATATCATGCCCCGTTTGATCTGCAGATAATAGTTGTGTCGTAAAATCTGTCATGACCGCCAACTGTTCATCTTCTTGTTGATTCACTTTTATCCCCCATTCAAATTATCAATCTAAAACATGTGCGATTAGTAGCATTAAAACGCCAATACCAATATCAATTAGCCAAACAATCCCCAGCCAGTAACCAACCGTTTCAAAAATCAGCCAGGGATCCGAAATAAAGACACCAACGATTAAACTTATCAACAACAGTACCACACTATAATAGGCCAATCCCTGCCAAACGTTTGACCAATCCGAACGACTCAAGTTCATGGCTAAGTTCAAATTAACCACAATATATAGCCAAATGACTAACTGCCACCAAGGTACACTACTAAAAACTTGCCATCCAATGTTTTGCACAGCAAACAGTTCTGGCCATAATAACTGTGTCGTTAATCCAGTTAATAACGTAATCCCAATCACTGGTGCTAAACCAATGAAAAAATTACCAAACTGTTGGTAAATATTTTTAGGCTGCCACGAATGTGCAACATAACCTAGCCGCTGCTCCCGATCTGAACGAAAGGGATTGGTTAAAAGTACCAAGCGATTGATTTTATGCCCAAACAAGATAGCCATACCAGCATGCGATAATTCATGAACAATGACTCCCAGCCAACCAAATAGTAAGGGGGCACGAGTCCCAAACCGATTTATCAAATGCTGATTTGTTTTAGCCGTAATTGCAGAGACACAGTAACTAACAACTAGTGGTCCAATTAAAAAAATGATAAAGAGATACAGTACTGTATGCCAAACAATTACACCTGACATAATTAGTCAACCGACCGGATATCTGCAAATTGTGCATGGACAAATTCAGCCAAAGTCTCCGCATCAATCCGAATTGAGCGTCCCACTTCACCTGCCGAAACAGTGATCGTACCTGCCTCTTTGGCACTATTGTCAAAATAAATTGGAAACTTCTTTGTTTGCCAAATACCGACAGGATTGTTCGCACCATGAATATAACCCGTTGTCTTTTGCAAGTTCTTAGTCGGAATCATATTAACCTTTTTATTACCAGACACAGCGGCTAATTTCTTTTCATTTAAATGATTATCAACCGGGACAACGCCAATAACTGGTCCAGTCACATTACCGTCCAAAGCTAACGTCTTATAAATGTCATGATCTGTTAACCCATAGGCATCCAGTTCTGCCTGGTTACGATTCATTCCTCCTGAAAATACAATCGTTTCATAGGGAATATCCGCCTTATCCAAGATTTGTTCGACAAGAATTTTTTTAATACGTGCTTTCTTTGACATCTTCCTTCTCCTTCATACTCTATGCTTTTTAATATACGCTATTCCTACTTTTTATAAAAGTTTCTGGGCCCTGAAAAATGTGACAAAAAAACAGGGTGCACATCACTGTCCACCCTGTTTTGCTATATGACATTCAGGCCAATTAACCTAACGTCTTATCTGATTTACGTAATTTCTTTTCAAATAAGTTTAACAAGCGACTGATTCCAAATGTCAAAATGAAATAAATAACCGCTGTAATAATCAATGGGATAAATGGTTTGAAGGATGCTCCTTGAACCACTGAAGTTTGGAAAGTTAACTCACCAACACCAATAACTGAAACAACAGAACCTTCCTTGATAACCGTAACAAATTCATTACCCAAGGCTGGCAAAATATTCTTGATTGCCTGTGGCAAAATCATATAACGCATCGTTTGATTCTTGGTAAAGCCAAGTGAACGTGCCGCCTCAGTTTGTCCGTCTGGCACTGCCTGAATCCCTGAACGAATAATTTCCGCAACATAGGCTGCTGAATTCAAGAACATGGCAATTGCACCAGCCAAGAAGCTTGAAATATGCAATCCAATGGCTTGTGTACCAAAGTAAACAATGAATACTTGAATCAACAAAGGCACACCACGGACTGCTTCAATGTATGCTGAAGCCAACCACTTAAATACTTTGATTGAAGATAGTTTCATTAAGGCAAATAGGATACCTAAGATAATTCCAAAGAAGACACCGATGACCGCTAACCCAATCGTGTAAAGCGTTCCCTTAACGAAATAAGGTGAATATTTAGAAACGAAAGATTCTTTTTTATTCATCAACGCTATGGCATCATCCTGCATCTTTTGCAGTGGTTCACCAATAATATGGTCATCTAAAATCTTATTAACCTTTGACTGCAATACCGTTGCATTCTTGTTCATCACCACTGATGAACCATTAGAAATGCCTGGTAATTTGGCTGGTGAGACAGCAAATTGATCACTTTGTTCTAAATAACTTTTTGCTGTCGTACTAGCAACCACGACACCATCAACCTTTTCCTGGTTCAATTGCGTCACTTCATCAGTAATCTTCTTTAATGAGACAACCTTTTTATCAGTTATATCATGTGCGATATCGTCTTGCTTAGATGAGACTTGCGCTGCCAATTTTGCTTGGCGAAGTTGCTTTAACGTTGACCACTTTTCTTTATTCTGTTTTAAAGTTAGCACAACATTTTTATCAACAAAGTAAGGCTTTGAAAAGTTAACTTCTTCGGAACGTTCTGGCGTTTCCGTCATACCTGCCACAACAACATCAACTTTTCCCGTTTTTACAGCACCCAATAAGGCATCAAAACTCATTTCTTGGATTTCAGTTTTCACACCTAATTGCTTACCAATCTCACGGGCAGCTTCGATATCAAAACCAACAATCTTGTCTTTACCGTGCTCGGTTGTATGGAACTCATAAGGCGCATAATCGGCTGAAGTTCCAACGACTAACTTACCAGATTTCTTAATTCGCTCTAATGTCGGATCAGTTTCTTCAGCGTTGACTGTATGCATATTCAGCATACCCATACCGCTACTCATTACTAGTCCAAATGCCATTACCAACATAATGAGCTTTTTTATCCATTTGTTCATGATTTAATTCCCTCTCTTACAACATCTTTGCTAAGAAATTCTGCGCACGTTCAGAATTAGGATTTTCAAAAAAGCTAACTGGATTATCGTAGGCCATCATGTCGCCGTCACTCATAAACCAAATTTTTGAAGCCACCTCGCGGGCAAATCCCATTTCGTGAGTCACGACTAACATCGTCATCCCCTCTTGGGCAAGCTCACGCATCGTCTTCAAAACTTCCCCAACCATCTCTGGATCCAGAGCTGACGTTGGTTCATCAAATAACATAATTTTTGGATTCATTGCCAAAGCACGGGCGATGGCCACACGTTGTTGTTGACCACCAGATAGAGATGCTGGATACACATCAACCTTATCGACCACCCCAACTTTTTCTAAGAACTGCTTGGCAGTTGCCGTGGCTTCATCATCAGCAATGCCTTTGACTTTAGTTAGAGCAATTTTTACATTGTCTAACACGGTCATATTTGGGAACAAATTAAAACTTTGGAAAACCATACCCAAATCTTGACGAATCTTGTCCAAACCAGCTTCACTAGCTTTGGTAATATCTTGATTCTCAAAAATCACCGCACCTGAAGTTGGGTATTCCAGCATGTTCAATTCGCGTAATAGCGTTGATTTACCTGTACCTGAAGGCCCTAAAATCGCAATAACGTCACCCTCTTCAACTGTGGCATTGATTGACTTTAGAACAGTGTTTTTACCGTACTCTTTATGTAAGTTTTTAATTTCTAAAATTGCCATATTTCTACTCCCATTCATTACTGACCAGTAAATACTACCAGTAGTTGAAAGTATATGCAATAATTTATGCTTAAAGCCCTTAAATTTTCTCTTTTTATTCAAAAAAGCTGAATATATACACGTGGTTTTGTGTATCTTCAGCTTTTTTGTCGATATTTAATTTTTTATCAGATGACCCTGTTATCCAAATGATTTATCAGATTTATGCAACTTCTTCTCAAACAAGTTCAACAAACGCGTAATTCCAAATGTCAAAATGAAGTAAATAACCGCTGTAACAATCAATGGTAAGAATGGCTTAAAGGATGCCCCTTGAACAACTGATGTTTGGAAAGTCAACTCACCAACTCCAATAACTGAAACAACTGAGCCTTCCTTAATAACGGTCACAAATTCATTTCCCAAGGCTGGCAAAATATTCTTGATTGCCTGTGGCAAAATCATATAACGCATCGTTTGATTTTTAGTAAAGCCAAGCGAACGTGCCGCCTCTGTCTGACCGGCTGGTACCGCCTGAATACCAGAACGAATAATTTCTGCCACATAGGCTGCTGAATTCAAGAACATGGCAATGGCACCTGCTAAGAAACTCGAAACATCGAGCCCGATGACTTGTGTACCAAAGTAAACCAAAAATACTTGAATCAATAGTGGTACACCACGAATAGCTTCAATATAAGCAACTGCTAACCACTTCAATGGTTTAATTGTTGACATCTTCATCAGTGCAAACAAAACACCTAAAATAATTCCAAAGAAGACCCCAATTACTGCCAAGCCGACCGAATATTCGGTACCCTTAATGAAGTAAGGCATGTATTTTTTAATAAATGAATCTTTTTGGACAGCTTGCTTAAACGCCTTATCTTGCCACTTTTGTAGTGGTGCCCCAATCACGTGATCTTTCAGGATTTGGTCAACTTTTTCCTTAAATACTGGTGAATTCTTGTTCATCACAGTAGAAACCGCATTTCCTGTTGTAATTGGTAACTTGGCTTTTGTAATGGCGAATTGGTCACTTTGTGTTAAATAACTTTTGGCACTGGTTTGGGCAAGTACAACTGCATCAACTTTCTTTTGACTCAACTGCATGACCAAGTCAGTAATCTTTTTAACTTGAACGGTTTTCTTATCTGTTAAGCTACTAGCTAACTTTGATTGACTTGACGATACTTGTACTCCTAATTTTGCACCACGAATTTGGTCAAGTGTTGCCCATTTATTTTTGTTTTCCTTTAGCGTTAGAACAACATTTTTATCATTATAATAAGGCGTTGAAAAATTAACTTCTTTTGCACGTTCTGGCGTATAAGTCATTCCCGCAATCGCCATATCAATCTTTCCAGTCTTAACTGCACCTAGCAAAGAGTCGAAACTCATATCCTGCACTTCTAATTTAACGCCTAAATGCTTAGCAAGCGTTCTAGCAACGTCCATATCAAAACCAAGAATTTTATCCTTGCCATTGACCGTCGCGTGAAATTCATAAGGTGCGTATTCGGCAGCCGTTCCAATGACTAATTTACCCGACTTTTTAACTCGTGATAACGTTGGATCAGTTTCAGCAGCACTAACATTTTTTACACTAAACACACCAGCACCACTGCTGATAAACATACCAATCGCCATTAATAAGATGGCTACTTTTTTCATCCACTTTTTCATAAATCCATTCCCTCTTTTACAACATTTTTGCTAAGAAATTCTGCGCACGTTCTGAATTAGGATTTTCAAAAAAGCCTGCTGGATCGGTATACGCTGTCATTTCACCATCACTCATAAACCAAATTTTTGAAGCCACTTCACGGGCAAACCCCATTTCGTGCGTCACGACTAACATGGTCATACCTTCTTGGGCCAGCTCACGCATGGTCTTCAAAACTTCTCCAACCATCTCTGGATCTAAGGCTGACGTTGGTTCGTCAAATAACATAATCTTTGGATTCATAGCCAAAGCACGCGCGATGGCCACACGTTGTTGTTGACCACCAGAAAGCGATGCTGGATACACATCAACTTTATCTGCCACACCAACCTTATCTAAAAACTTTTTGGCTGTCGCTGTCGCTTCACCGTCAGCAACTCCCTTAACCTTAGTTAAAGCAATTTTTACATTATCCAAAACGGTCGTATTTGGAAATAGATTAAAACTTTGGAAAACCATCCCCAAGTCTTGACGAATCTTATCCAACCCTGATTCATTAGCTTTAGTAACATCCTGATCGTCAAAAATAACTGCCCCAGAAGTGGGATGCTCTAACATATTTAATTCACGTAACAACGTTGACTTACCCGTTCCAGAAGGGCCAAGAATTGCAATCACATCCCCCTCTTCAACTTCAGCGTTAATTGATTTTAAAACCGTATTTTTACCGTACGCTTTATGTAAATCTTTAATCTCTAGAATTGCCATAAATCTACTCCCCGTTCTTATTGATGAATAAATATTAACAGTTAATGATAATTTATGCAATAAAAAACTAATAATCTGCTTAAAAATTTTTATTTATACAAAAACGCCGAATATATGCATATAATTATGCGCATATCCGGCGTTACTTGTATAAATTATAATTTTTACATCATTTTTTGAGAATTATCAAAGATGATTTTTTTATTACTTGCAACTAACGTAGCCATATATGGTTCACCCAAGGTCATCGGTTCCCCTTTGGTATTTAATAAAAAATGAAATGAAGCTAATTTCACCATCGCTTGATAAACTGACTCACGGTCTAATGTCATTGCTGGGTGCTTAATCTTAATCACTGATAATTTTTTTGGCGTATCCGTAACCTGTTGTCCCGGTGCCAAAAATGATAATTCTAGGACTTGGTTCATATTCAATTCTCCCTTAATTAGTAATGGTATTTGGATTAAATAAATGCGCTTTTGTGTCTACTGTCGTTATCTTATCAATGGCAATTTCAGCACCTAGTTGTAACATTAACTGAGCTAACTGGTTTAGTTCAGTAATGGTCGTCCCCTGCTTCACATAAAATTGACGGCTTGTAACAACGTCTTCATTTGTCTTGCCAATAATTTTGACCTTCAACATATTGTTAGGCAACCGCTTCTTTTCTACCATAATTTTCATCCTCAATTCTTTCGTTTTTTCGAACGGCCATTCGACTATCAGCTAAATGCTGACATCTATACTAACGAAACGAGGGAAGGAATATGTAACATTTTTATAGAGAGTGTGAGCAAAAGCGGTTTGAATTCGTGTGTAAGGCTGCTTAGGATAATTTTGTTCGTAGCAACGCGAAGAACAGGATTATTCTAAATTGCCTTACATTGAGAATTCAGCTTTGGTGAGCACGTTTATGAGAGAGTGTGAACCAAAACGCTTTGAAGCCGGGGTGTACACAAAAAAGATTGGGACAACAGAAACGGTCCCAATCTCTTCATGATTTCAAATATTGATTAATGATGTGGGTACTGACGTCCACGTTCATAGACTTGCTCAGGTTCTTGGCTAATTCGTGTATAAGTATCCAATGCATCAATCGCAGCAATCTCTTCCACTGTCAGTGAAAAATCATAAATATCAGCATTTTCAATCACACGTTGTGGGTGAACAGACTTTGGAATAATACTAGTACCATGTGCCAAATGCCATCTCAGGACAACCTGTGCTGGTGATTTGCCATTTTTCTCAGCAATCGAAACAATGGTTGGTTCAGCTAAGACCGATCCACGTCCCAAAGGTGCCCAAGCTTGTGTGACAATATTATTTTCTCGTAAAAAGTCACGCAATTCGGGTTGAACAAGATGAGGATGGTTTTCAATTTGATTCACTACTGGCATCTCATTAGCTTGTGTAGCCAAATATTGTAAATGAACCATCCCAAAATTTGACGTTCCCAAAGATTTGACGATACCTTCTGCTTGTAAGCGCTCAAAAGCACGCCATGTATCAAAGAATTGTTCATGCAGTGGCCAATGGACCATCAATAAATCAACATAATCCATTTGCAAGTCCTTCAGAGACTGTTCAACAGATGCCAAAGTTTTATCATATCCCTGGTTTGCCTCGGCCACCTTAGTCGTCACGAAATAATCCTCACGAGGCATTCCCAATGCACGCAAGCTTTGACCAACTTCGGCCTCATTTTTATACATTTGTGCCGTATCAAATAAACGGTAGCCCGCTTTCCATGCCGTTTTAATAACTTCAGTCAAGTTATCTTGGTCTGTTACCTTGTATAATCCTAAACCTTGTTGTGGCATTTGATAACCATCTGCTAATTGAAGCTGTGTTGTAATATCCATCTTACGAATTTTGCCCCTTTTGATTAAATTCTATCATTTGCTTATCTCAGTTTCCTCAGTACTATATCATAACAGATAACGTAAAAAGTCAGCAATAATATGTCTTAGACCATATTATTACTGACAATTCACATGAGAGATTTTATTTTATATTGTTAACTTTTATATGAGATTTTAGGTTTTATTTTTTGATTTTATTATTAGGTTAGAAATTTTAAATTAATGAATAATTAGTCTTTGATATCAACGTATGTCAAGCCGAACATCTTTGACAAATCTGACAATTGTTCTGCATCAACATCAAATGATAGAACAGTGTGGTGTCCACCACCAAGAGTCAACCAACCAACTGATCCGTCACGCAAACCTTGCTTTGGTGTCCACAATTGCTTAGCAACTGGTAGGTGTGGCATCTCAGCTTCAGGCTTGTTTCCAGTAACGTCATATGACATCAACTTGAACTCGTCACCGTAGTCTGCAAGGGTTGCGTCAACCGCATCACCTTCCATACCAGTAAATACCAAACGTGCAGGATCAGCCTTGTCACCAATGTCCAATGGGTGAACTTCAACACGTGGCTTGTCTGAGGCAATTGTTGGATCAACTTCAAGCATGTGTGATCCAAGGATAGCTTCGTGGCCCTTACGCAAATCAAGTGTGTAATCTTCCATGAAGACTGTGTGCTTGTTGTGTGAGATGATCTTCATCAAACGATCCAAAGCGGCTGTCTTCCAGTCACCTTCACCAGCGAATCCATATCCTTCAGCCATCAATAGTTGTGATGCCAAACCTGGTAATTGTTCTAGACCATACAAGTCCTCGAAGTTATCAGTGAAGGCTGTGTAACCATGCTCGTCCATGAAGTGCTTCAAACCGAAGTACTCACGGATTTGATACTTTACACTGTGCTCAAACTTCTCTGGTGTGTTGTCACCAACAACGAAGTCATATTCCTTTTGTAGTTCTTCATACTTAGCATCGATGTCTTCGTCGCTAACCGCGTTAACTGCTTCAACCAAGTCACCCATTGCCCAGTAATCTACACGCCAACCAAACTTGATTTGTGCTTCGATCTTGTCACCATCGGTAACGGCAACGTTACGCATCTTGTCAGCAAATGCAGCAACCTTGATCTTGAATGATTCGTTGTATGCAACAGCAACGTCCATCCACTTACCAATCTTGTCTTGAACATCCTTATCAGCCCAGTGACCATAAACAATCTTGTTGTTTAATTGCAAACGAGCATTGATAAATGCGTACTCACGATCACCGTGAGCTGATTGGTTAGCATTCATGTAGTCGAAGTCGATGTCATCATATGGCAATTCTTCTAGGTATTGTGTTGCAAAGTGTAGCAAAGGCTTTTGTAGTAATTGTGTACCACGGATCCAGTTCTTTGCTGGAGAGAATGTGTGCATCCAAGTAATGACTCCGGCAACAGAATCATCATAGTTAGCTTCCTTCATAACACCAGCAATATTTTCTGAAGTTGTTGCAACCAACTTGAATTCTACTGGGTATGGCAAGTTTCCTGATTCATTCAACTTGTCAACAATATCCTTGGCGTCAGCTTCAACCTTGTCTAATACCTCTGGACCATAAAGGAATTGTGATCCTGTGATAAACCAAAACTTGTAATTCTCTGTGTTAAACATGTTCTATTTCCCCCTGAAATATATAATATAACAACAACGACTAGTCCTTAGACTTTTGACCATAATATGCATTAGCACCGTGCTTACGCAAATAATGCTTATCCAACAGCGTTTGTGAAACATGGATGCTGTGTGGGTTTAACATAATCGTGTGGTAAGCCATCTTAGCTGACTCTTCCAACACAACTGCGTTATATACTGCCTTATCAGCAGATTCCCCCCACGTGAATGGTCCATGATCCTGTGCCAATACAGCTGGCACAGCCATTGGATCAATACCACGCTTCTTGAACGTTTCGATAATTACATTACCTGTTTCAAGCTCGTACTCACCATTGATTTCCTCGTCGGTCATCTGGCGAGCTACAGGCACATCACCGTAGAATGTATCTGCATGTGTCGTACCTGCAGCTGGTAGGTCAATCCCAGCTTGGGCAAATGACACCGCCCATGGTGAATGCGTGTGCACGATTCCACCCATTTCTGGGAATTCCTTGTACAAAATACGGTGCGTTTCTGTATCACTTGATGGGTTAAGGTCACCCTCAACGATCTTGCCATCAAGATCAACAACAACCATATCTTCTGGCTTTAATTCATCATATGGAACCCCGGAAGGTTTAATGACGAACAAGCCACTTTCACGATCGATTTCAGAAACGTTTCCCCAAGTAAATTTAATCAAGCCATGCTTTGGCAAGGCCATGTTAGCGTCATAAACACGTTGCTTAACGTCTTCTAACATTATTAATTAATCCTCCTTAGATGTCTCAACTGGCATCTGATCAATTGCTGTTTGTTCAATTGATAAACCAGCTTTGTACTCTTCCATAAACTTACCAAATCCAGCAACATCTTCTGGGTCTGGTTCGATTGTCGTACTCTCTTGAGACTGGAATACTTCATCTTCTAGGTAATCAGCAAGTGATTGACCATCCTTGTGGCTCACAACGAATTGTGACAAAACTGCCATTCCCCAAGGACCACCTTCACCAGCATTCTTCATTAAGGTTACGGGTGCATCCATAACCCCAGCTAAAATCTTTTGAGCAACAACTGGCGTTGTGAAGATACCACCTTGGGCAACAACTGAATCCATGGCAACCTTTTCTTTTGCCAAAACATCCAAACCAATCTTCATTGCACCAAAGGCACTGTACAAATGCATACGCATCAAGTTAGCTAATGTAAACTTAGCATTTGGTGTACGAACAAATAGTGGACGACCTTCATCCATACCAGTAATGTTCTCACCAGAATGGTAACCGTAGCTTAGCAAGCCACCAGCATCTGAATCTGACTTCAAAACACTGTTGAACAATGCGCTGAAGATTTCACCACCGGTAACCGTTGCACCGATTGCAGCGGCGAATTCAGTGAAGACACGCGCCCATGAATTGATCTCAGATGTACTGTTATTAATGTGAACCATGGCAACTGGTGAACCATCAGGTGTTGTTACCATATCGATGTTCTCATTAACTTGTGACAATTCCTTCTCTAAGACAACCATGGCAAATGCTGAAGTACCAGCAGATACGTTTGCGGTACGGTTCTTAACTGAGTTCGTTGATACCATTCCAGTACCAGCATCCCCTTCAGGAGCTGCAGCAACTGCGCCACTCTCCAAAGCACCAGATGGGTCAAGTAACTTGGCACCTTCTTCAGTCAAACGACCGGCTTCCTCACCAGCTAACTTAATTGTTGGCAAGATATCCCGTAACTGCCACAAATATTGTTGCACTGACTTAAATGCATTGAACTTATCCATCATTGCTTGGTTATAATCATGAGTCTCTTCATCAATTGGGAAGACTCCTGAGGCATCCCCAATACCGATAACCTTTTCACCAGTCAAACGCCAGTGAACATAACCAGCCAAAGTCGTTAAGTAATTAATTTCCTTAACGTGTGTTTCTTGGTTCAAAATTGCTTGATACAAGTGAGCAATGCTCCAACGCTGTGGAATATTGAAATCAAACAACTTTGTTAATGCTGCTGCAGACTCACCTGTAATTGCGTTACGCCATGTACGGAATGGTACCAATGACTTATCATTCTTATCAAAGACCAAGTAACCGTGCATCATAGCTGCAATTCCAAATGATGAAAGCTTGGTTACTTTAACATCATATTCGTCAGCGACGACATCTGTTAAATTCTTATACGCACTTTGTAGACCTGACCAGACATCTTCCAAAGAATATGTCCAGACACCATTTTCAAGTTTGTTCTCCCAATTGTGGCTACCAACTGCAATAACTGATGAATCAGTTGCAACTAGCACGGCCTTAATACGGGTAGAACCAAACTCAACACCAAGGGCCGCTTGCCCTGTAGTAATTTGTTCTTGAATTTGTTCTTTATTCATTAATCTATTCCCCTCAAATGAGAATCAAAGTTTTTGTAACCGTTTACAAGTATTATAGTAAATCATTTGTGCGGACAAATCAAGTGTTAAAGCGAAGATTTGTATGTACAATTCCATACATCATCAACAAACGCGATGATACCGCTATTTCTAGCAACAAAATTTTTCACCAAATTGCTCAACAAATCACGACATCGAAATGCTTATTGATCGTTAACGTTAGCGTCATCCTTATCGCTAAAAATAATTCAAAACAACTATCTTGCCATTACTAACAATTAATAAATAGCTTTTTAACTATGTGAATTTTTTGTATAATAAATGTATTATATGTTTTGGAAATGGAGCTATCGAAATATGGATACGAAATATGACATCGTGAAGAAAGGGCTCCGCAACGACATTATTTCTGGAAAATTTGCAATCGGTGAAAAATTACCCACTGAAGCAAACTTAACTGAGCAATATAATGTGAGCCGTTACACAGTCAGGCGTGCCACAGCAGGATTGGAACAAGAAAATTACTTATACCGTATCCAAGGGGATGGTATGTATGTTAATGATTGGAAGAAAGTTCCCGCTGCTAAAACTGAAAATAAAGTCATTGGTGTCATTACAACCCATTTAGCTGACTACATTTTCCCAGAAATTATTAGTGGTATTGACCAAATAATTTCGGACGCTGGTTATGCTTTATTTATCAGTAATACACACAATACGTTCGATCGTGAACGGCGCAGCCTATTACGGATTATTGAAACGGGCATTAGCGGCTTGATTATCGAGCCCACAATGTCAGCACTACCTAATCCCAATAAAGATTTGTACGATCAAATTAAGCAACTAAATATACCAACAGTCTTTATTAACTCAAAATATGAAAGCTTGGACTTCAATTATCTTGGCGTTAATGATGTTGACTCTGAAGCGCAATTGGTCCGTCACTTAATTGCTCAGGGGCACAAAAGGATTCTAGGCGTCTTCAAGGTTGATGACATCCAAGGCGCCCACCGTATGCAGGGCTTTTACAAAGCTTTCCAAACGCAACCGGATTACGCCTTAGACAGTAATATCATCATGTATCAATCTGATGATGAAGAGAATAACACTCTCATCTTAAATAAGATTGAAAGCTACTTAGAATCACCCCATCGCCCAACTGCCTTAGCGCTATATAATGACTCATTAGCTATTCAAGCTAGTGATTTAGTAAAGTCACTAGGCTTCCGAATTCCAGAAGACATTGCCATTGTTGGATTTGATGATTATAGCCTCTCAACGTACATGACACCTAGTTTAACGACTAATCGTCATCCCAAACGTAAAATGGGACGTGATGCTGCTCAAATTCTACTCGATCTTATTGATGGGCAACCTGGTCATGATGTGATTTATGAACCAGATATGATTGTTCGTAACTCAACTGCCACGCCATTAACTGCAGATGAAGCCCAAGAATAATAGAAAAGAGCGTGACAAGAGTCGTTTTGAAGCCGGTGCGCAATCGTTGTTACATTGAGGCTTCAGACTTTTGGAACGCGTTTACGCTATAAAATTTACAGGTTGATAGTTAATACATTTTTAGCCAAAAATAGGTTGGAACAAAAACATTGTTCCAACCTATTTTTTACTATTCTAAATTACTTATTTCCTCTGGATTATGAAGTTTACGCAAACGCTTCACCATCCATAGCCATGCCGGAATCAAGAACAATAGCGAACCTAACCAAGCTAGCGGGTTAGCTAAACTAGCTCCAAAGTAACCTAACCAGCCAACCAATGCGAAGGCTGTGACTGTACGCATCACCATTTCACCCATACCGGCATACGTTGGCGTTCGTACATCGCCAAGCCCTTGTAATGTATAGCGTAATACAAACAAAGTACTTAAGATAAAGTAAAACGGTCCATTGGCCCAGAAATACTCTTGCGCTAAGTCCATCACGTGGTGTTCACCAGCACCAACAAATAAGCTGACCAATACACGACCAAAGATAACCTCAATGGCTCCTAATACAAAACTCATACTGATCGACATCTTCAAAGAACTCTTCACACCTTCTAAAATACGATCATATTTACCAGCACCGAAATTTTGCGCTGTATAAGTGGCCATAGCAACCCCGACTGCCATCATTAATTGCGTACTAATTTGGTCAACTTTTGAAGCGGCTGTATTCGCAGCTACCGCATCTGTCCCCAAAGTATTCACAGCTGTTGCTAGTGTAACAGCTCCAATGGCAATAATTGATTGTTGAAATCCCATTGGCAATCCGGCCAACAGATGTTTTCGCAAATCACCTTTTTTAAGTTTAAAATCCGACCAACTTAACCGTAACGTATCCGTATACCGTGTAATATGTAAGTACGAAATCACAACCGTTACAAATTGTGCAAATACGGTTGCTGTGGCTGCTCCTTCAACTCCCCAATGGAATTTAATAATCAGTACCAACTCTAATGACACATTAACGATCATTCCAATAATTAAATAATACAGCGGTGCTTTACTATTACCAACCGCTCGCAGCGCATTGGAAACCACATTATAACCCATCGTCATAATAGTTCCAGCTAAGATAATCCCAATGAATAACTTAGCTTCTCCATAAATTGCTGCCGGCATTTGCATAGCATCCAACAAATTATCAATAAAAACCAGGCTAGTAATTGTTAGGACAATCGATGTAATCAATGCCGCGACGATACTAGCAGCAAATGATTCACGGATACCACGAACATTGTGCGCACCATAACGTTGCGCCGTGATAATAGCCATTCCCGAACTAAAACCTTGCACAAACCCCATGACTAAAAATTGAATACTTCCCGTCGCTCCAACTGCAGCCAACGAGTTAACGCCTAAAGTTTGCCCAACAATCAATGTATCGGAAATATTGTACAGTTGCTGTACCATATTCGTGAGCATTAGAGGAATGGCAAACATTAGAATAACCTTTGCCGGCTTACCACTTGTTAGATCTTGCATGCTTACCGCTCCTTAACTAATTATATATGTATTAGAAACAAGTATAGAATAGCTTTTATTCTTTTGTCTATTGATAAGTTTGTCGGTAACTAAAATGGATAATATAAAAAAAACGAGACACTCTCATGTCTCGGTTTCTTAACTTTATTTAATTAACAATCAACCAAGTAATATCATTACTTAGCTGCCTTGTCAGCACCAATCTTTTCGATTTCTTCAAGTGAACGACCACGTGTTTCTGGTACGCTGAACAAAACAAATGCTACGGCAACCAAGCAGATAACACCGAAGATAGCGAACACAACTTCTTGTGACATTGAAGCAGTCATGATTGGGAAGACCAATGCAACAACGAATGATCCAACCCAGTTCATTGATGATGCCAATCCTGAAGCACGACCACGAATAGCTAGTGGGAAGACCTCACCAACTAGAACCCAAGTTAATGGGGCCCATGTAAAGGCATAGAATGCAACGAAGATGCACAAGAAGACAACGATCATCATAGGATTTGTATCCATAAATGAGTTAATAATTGCTGGTAGGATGAATGAAAGACCCATCACAGTTCCACCAAGAATCAACAAACCACGGCGGTTAAACTTTTCAGCAATTGCCATGTAGAACAAAGCACCAAGAACAAGAATAACACCGTTTACAACTGGCCATAGCAATGCATCGGCGGCAGCTTGACCAGTAGCCTTTTCAACAATCAATGGGATGTAATAGAAGATTGCGTTAGCACCCATGAATTGTTGGAAGAAGGCAACCATCACACCAGCGATAACTAGGTAACGGTAACGACCATCTAGCAATGAAGCCCATGAAGTTGACTTCTCAGCTTTTTGCTCAATCTTAGCAGTTTCAGTAATACCTTGAATCTCAGCCTCAATTTCTTCAGGCTTACGGATCCAGCTTAGCACCTTACGAGCTTCGTCCTTACGACCAGCCTTGATCAAGAAACGAGGTGACTCTGGCAAACGCAATACACCTAGGAACAAAACCAAGGCAGGAACAGCGGCCATAGCAAGCATCAAACGCCATGCAATATGCTCAGGCAATCCCTTTAGCAAGAAATCAACAATGTATGAAATCAACATTCCAGAAACAATCATCAATTGATTAATTCCTGACAAACTACCACGTTTCTCAGCTGGTGACATTTCAGACAAGTATGCTGGCACCAAAGCAGAAGCAGCACCAACAGCAATACCCAAAAGAACACGGGTGAAAATTAAGTAGGCAACCCCATTATGAGGTGAAACACCGGCTAGCAATGCACCAACCATAAACAATGCGGCTGAATACAAAACCATCTTACGACGACCTAAACGATCGGACAATTGACCAGCAATCGCACCACCAAACACAGCTCCTAGCATCAATGATGATGTGATCCAACCGGTAACTCCACCACCAGATAGATTCCAATCACTTTGCAAGAATGGCAACGCACCGGTCATAACACCAATATCGTATCCGAATAGGATACCTCCAAAGGCTCCGAAGAAGTAAATAAATTTACTTGAAATTTTCTTCTCAGACATGAACTAATCCCTCCAAAATCATATCCTCTGATATGATCCTAAACTTAAAAAATTTTAAATTGAAAACGACTCCGAGTTCCCCAAAATGAAGTTCAAAAATAAATACCTGCAATGATTTAAATTCAAATAAACTCCATGAAAATTTGTAACCGTTTTCATCAACAACATTATTATACATGTTGTGCGGACAAATTAAAAGAGTTTTGTGTAAAACATACAAATTTACGTACAAATATTTAATGATAAACTTCACAAGATGCCGTCATATTGCGTTTTTATCCGGTCAATTAATTAAATATTAAGTTTTTTTAAAGTGACAAAAAAGCCCACAAATACAGCCAGATAACTGGCTATATTTGTGGGCTTGTACAATATCACTAAAATTTGTTGCTATTTTACCGACATTGTCAGCTATTGCATTTTATAAGATGACATTCTTTGCAGCTAATTGTTTTTGCACTTCAGGGTGATCCATGAATTCATCATAGGTCGTTTCGGCACGATCAACCACCCCTTGATTAGAAACGACAATCACATGATCAGCAATTGTTTGTGCAAATGTATGGTCGTGTGAAGTGAAAATCAAACCACCCTTAAAATTAATTAAGCCATCATTCAATGACGTAATTGATTCCAAGTCCAAATGGTTAGTAGGATCATCCAGGATTAGTACGTTAGCCTTCGTTAGCATTAGCTTTGAAAGCATTACGCGAACTTTTTCTCCTCCTGATAAGACATCCAATGTTTTATCAGCATCTTCACCCTTGAATAACATCCGACCTAACAAACCACGGAGGAAGGTATTATCACTTTCTTCCTTTGAAGCAAAGTCACGCAAGTAATCTAAAATTTGACGTTCTGGATTAGGGAAGTTAGTTCCCATATCCTTTGCCAAATAGTCTTGCGTTGTTGTAACACCCCAAGTGACACTACCAGAATCAGTCTTTACCTTACCCGCAATAATGTCCAAAATCATCGTTGCCGCAACATCATTATCAGACATAATCAAGGCTTTTTCATTTGGGCTAACCGTAAATGAAATGTTATCCAAAATTTTGACACCATCGACACTCTTTGAAACGCCTTCAACACGTAACATATCATTACCGATTTCACGTAACGTTTCAAAATTGATATATGGATACTTACGTGATGAAGGTTGGATATCATCCAGCGTAATCTTATCTAGTTGCTTTTTACGCGATGTCGCTTGCTTTGACTTTGATGCATTAGCTGAGAAACGTGCAATAAAGTCTTGTAGTTCTTTAATTTGCTCTTCTTTCTTAGCATTAGCTTGTGATTGCAAACGTTGTGCAAGTTCTGATGATTGCTTCCAGAAATCATAGTTACCAACAAAGAGCTTGATTTTACCAAAATCAACATCAAGAATCATTGTTGCCACAGCATTTAAGAAGTGACGGTCGTGGGAAACAACTAACACTGTATTTTGATAATCAGCCAAGAAATCTTCTAGCCAGGCAATCGTCTTCGTATCCAAACCATTAGTTGGCTCATCTAAAATCAAAATATCAGGGTTACCAAACAAAGCTTGCGCTAACAATACCTTAACTTTGCTTACTTCGGGCAAATCTGACATCAAAGCTTGATGTTTACTATCAGGAATACCAATACTCTGCAAAAGTTGAACCGCTTCTGTCTCAGCCGTCCAACCATCAAGTTCTTCAAAACGGGCCGATAATTCACCAACACGAATACCATCCTCGTCTGTGAAAGGATCATGCATGTAAATGTCATCCATTTCAGTTTTTACATCATATAATTCTTTATGACCTTGCATAACAGTATCCAAAACTGTAAATTCATCAAACGCAAAGTGGTCTTGCACTAATGATGACATACGTTCATTTGGATCCATTGAAACATTTCCAGTAGTTGGTTGTAGTTTACCTTCCAATACCTTTAAAAAGGTTGACTTCCCGGCACCATTGGCACCAATAATACCGTATGTATTACCAGGGGTAAATTTTAAGTTAACATCGTCGTATAATTTTTTCCCAGTGAATGATACAGAAACATTCGAAACGGTTAGCATATTTTTATCTTCTCCTACAAAATATCATTTTATTTTTTACTCATTAATTATCACTTGCGAAACGCAAGCATACCACTAATAACTCTATCAAATGGCTTATTTATAAGCAAGTTAAATAACTTGAGAGCGTGGCAAAAGACGTTTTGAAGCCGGTTGTAACGATGATTGCGTTATTTTGGCTCGTAGCGCAGCGAAGAGACAGAATTGCGCAATCGTTGTTACATTAAGGCTTCAGTCTTTTGGAACGCGTTTATGCGTAAAATAACCATGGCATTATTTTGTCACGCTCTATCTTCTTTTAATCAAACTAATAAAGTAAACGCCTGCTTCGATAATGGCAATGAAGAATGAAACTGGTAAATCAAGCCAATATGATAGCACCAATGCCAGCCACACACCGAGAACAGAAAACATAATTGCTAACCCGATAATCTGCCAAACTGTCCGACCCCACCGCATGGCAGAGCTAGCAGGTAAAATCATCAAGATAAAAATTAATAACGAACCAACAATCTGTGCTGAAACGGCAACGGTTGTCGCCATTAATCCAAGAAATAAAACTTCAATTAATTGGATATTCTTTAAGCTGAAACTAGCTGTTGTATAGTCAAATGCAAAATGACGCAAAGGTCGAAACATCATTAATGTGATCAAGATAACCAATGTGGCTAACACAACCACTTCCCAAACATCTGTTTGATTAATACTAAAAATCGAACCAAACAGAATACCGGTTGCGGCGGTCGCATTTTTATTAGATAGAGACAAGAAAGCAATTCCTAACCCAATTGCTACCGCACTAACTGCGGAAATCAATGATTCAGAACGCTGCTCCTTCATCCCAAGCTCACCAACACTCATTGACGCTACGACTGAAAATAACAGCATTCCTACCAATGGTGACCAACTCATAAACAAGGCGAAAGATGCTCCTGCAAAGCCAATTTCACTTAATGTATGTGCGAGAAATGACATGCGACGAGCAACAATAAATGGTCCAATCAGACCACTCATAATCGCAATCAATGTCCCAGCAACAAAAGCGTGCTGCATAAAAGGAAAACTAAACAAAATTTTCGCCTCCTTCACGTAACTTAGTCACATCTAATTGATCAATATTACCGTACTCACTACCGTGTTTGGTTAGTAACAAATATTCATCTGCATACCGTTGCATGATATCAATATCATGACTAACCATAATAGTCGTTAGCTGATAATTTTCTTGATACGCAGCAACAACATCCATCAAGCCATATTTGGCAACATTATCCAAATTGGCTGTTGCTTCATCCAATATCAACACATTAGGTTTCTGAACCAAAGCTTGCGCCAAATAAGCTCGCTGTCGTTCACCACCCGACGCCCGATCAATTCGTTGATCAGCAATACTTGTCAAATTAGTGATTGCCAAAATATGTTGTAACCGATTTTTCTCTTCTTTCGATAGCCATGGTCGCAACCCCTGATCAAAAGTAAGACCAACAAAATCCCTAATACGTAGCGGAAAAGCTTGCATATCAGGCCGATACTGTGGCACATAAGCTATTTTATGTTGCCCATCGTCATACCATTTAAATTCACCTGTTGTTAAGGGGATTTTACCCAGCATGGCACGAATCATAGTTGTCTTACCAACACCATTATCGCCAATCAAAGCCAAATTATGTGCTTGATTTAACTGGAAATTCACTTTTTGATAGAGCCATCTATCATCAAACTTAATCCCAATATCTTTTCCATCTAAAATCATCATTCTTGTAGTGCCTCGTTTAATGCGTCTAATTGTTTCATCTGCCATGCAATATAAGACGTTTGTGCAGGTTTTGTTTCACGTGCTTGTACCATGGGTACGTCATGAGCCTTAGCATAATCAACACCTTGCTTAGCCAATTTGCCCGTTGCTTGCGGATTATCAATGACAGCAGCAATCTGACCTTGCTTAATCAATTCTTGCCACTCACGGACATCACTCGGCGTTGGGTCATCACCTTCTTCAACAGCACGAGCAAATTGTTGATCCTGCATATCTGCACCTAAAGCCAACAAAGTGTTATCAAAGACTGGTTCAGTCGCTAACAACTTTTTACCGTCCAATCGCGTTTTTACTTGATTTTGCAAATCGACTAACTTTTCAGCCTTTTTCTGGTAATTCTTCGCATTCTTCTCGAAATAAGTCTTTTTTGCTGGCATTAATTGGCTGTATTTTACGGCGAGCTGATTCGTTAGGCGGGTCGTGAGATCAGTTTTATACCAAAAATGTTCATTACCACCACTGGTACCGTCCTTATAGTTATAAAGATGAGCCAAATTAATTGTTTTAGCAGCTTTATTTTGTTTTGCGAAATTTAGACTCCAATTATCAAAACCACCACCATTAGAAACAATGACATCAGCTTTCTGGTATTGTTTCGCAACATTGGCAGTGGGTTCATACTCATGCGGATCCATATTCGGTTTATTAATGATGTTTGTTACCGTTCCTTGCTTACCTAGGACAGCCTCGGCCATCTCACCATAACTATCTAAACTAGCCACAACAGTAATCTTATTTTTACTTGTACTAACCTTAGTTTCCTGTCGTTGCCAAGCACTGTAGAAAATCATTCCCAGTAAGATAACCACTAGAATAGCTGGCACCCAAATAAATTTCGTTTGTTTATTACTCAATCTTCTCTCCTGTTAAGCATGCAGATAGTTGGGTCAAAAAGCGACTAATAACCGCTTTTTCGTCATCAGAAAATTCGGTCAATATCTTTTTATATTCATCAATCGTCTCACGATGTCGTTGTGTATGAGCAGTCGCTAGTGAACCGCCCAATGTTGTCAATGACCAACGACTAACTCGGCCATCTTCTGGATCGGGAATCACATTAACCATAGGTTCATCACGAATGTACAAGCTTTTCATTGCCTTGGTGACGGCTGCACCAGACACATGCAAAGCGCGTGACAACTCTGAATTAGTTTGCGGCCCATTCTGAGCTAGCAACATCAGTAAATGACCTTGTGTGGTAGTAATATTAGTCTCATTTTCGCCAATTAATACTTCTCGTTGATTTTCAGAAAGTAATTTTAAATGATTTAAAAATTGGTCGATTTGTCCGGCGTATGATTGTGTTGTCATCGTTCACATCTCCTTAACTGGTTAATTAACCAGTTAATGGTAACACGTACAAAAAGTTAGTGCAACTTTCTCAGAAATAAAAAAATCCGCGTACCCACCGAATAGTATCGGTAAATACGTGGATTAGAAAACAACAAAAATTTCTCTTACTTTTTCTGGCCCTGTTCGACCATCGCTTTGGCAATCAAACTAGTATATTGTACAGAACCTGTCTGGTTTGGATGAACATGATCGTCACCCAACCAGTTAGAATGGTCCTTAACAAGTGCTGCCCAATTAACAATATGTAAGTTTTTGTGTGTCTTAGTTTGCTCCGTTAAGAAGTTATTATTTTGTGATACCCAGTCACGATCAGCATAGCCATTGATCCAATAAACCTGGCGATCATGACCAATAATATCCATAATCTTTTTAAAGTCATTTTCTCCAATCGCACCATTGGTACCAATTGAAATCACAACATTTTGTGATAATAGTCCTTGGCCATCATACGATTGTAAAATTTCTGGTACTGAATACGGTTGTCGTCCAACTGTCGCATTCGCAACGGTATTGGGCATCAACTCTTGTAAATCAGGAGCGACATCGACCATAACTGAATCACCAACTGCCGTCACCCGATTATCACGGATTGTTGTAAACTGCTCTGCATTCAAACCATATTTGTCCATCAAATCGCGATCTTGTTGTGATAACGACTTAGGATCGACTTTTTGGCCGGATGATTTTGCACTACTTGATTCTTTCTGTGCCTTTTTAGCTTGAGAAACGGCTTTCTTATTAGCCTTATTGATGCGGTCTTTATTACTATCCAAGCGCTTTTCTAGCGTATTCTTTGGTTTTGCGTGGGCGGACTCATTAGCTGAAACCGCATAACCTGTCCCAGCCATCAGCATCACGGCAACTACCAACATCGCTTGTACTGAATGTGATCTGAAAAATGTTTGATACCATGAAGCACCAGTACCTAGGGCCGGTTTCTTAACCCTCCGGAAAACATTCTCAACATAACGATAGCTCAATTCCGACAAAAGCAACACAATCATGATTTTCAAGATACCCATCAAAAATGTACTATGATTGGTAACGACTTTATCAAAGAATACAAAGACTGGTAGCTGGTACAGATAAATACTATACGAACGCGTTCCTAAGTAATTCAAAAACTTGTTATCTAATGCATGACTCAAAAATGATGCCGGGTGCGCAGTAATCGCAATCAAACTGGTAATGATTGCTGTTGCGACGAACATCAATCCCATATAGGTTGCACGCCATTCTCCATTTAATCCAAAAAATGTGATAATGGTCAATGCCAAAGCAATCCCACCAAGAGTGTTTAAATTCCGTTTCACACGTGGTGACAGAATATATTTCATACGTCTAGATGGCCAACCAAAGGCAAGGGCTGCTCCAAAAAGCACCGCAAATATACGTGTATCTGAACCATAATAAGCGCGGTTGATATTCATTGGATCGTACAACACACCCAACAGGATAGCTGACACACCAGCCAATCCAATCAACGCAGCACCAATCGAAATTCTACGAATACGTAGTCCTAGTAGGATCATCACAATAATTGGCCAAATTAAATAAAATTGTCCTTCAATAGACAATGACCACAAATGGGTAAACGGTGACGACCCACCCCATGAATCAAAATAAGAGTCACCGTGTTTGGTTGCCCAAATATTATACACGTACAACATATTACTAGTTAAAATTGACCGCAAATTATACAGCAAATCACGAGCAAAAAAAGCAATATACGTGGCTGTTGCAAATAGCATCATCAAAAGTGCCGGGTATAGCCGCTTCAGACGCCGTCGATAAAAGCTCAGCACATCAATATGATCATTACGATCATATTCCTGAATTAACAGATCTGTAATTAAATAACCTGATAAAACAAAGAACAGTGGCACTCCCATCCAACCACCGGGTAAAGCCTTTGGCCATAAATGAAATACAATTACGCCAATAACTGCAATTGCTCTAAGCCCATCAAATCCAGTAATATAACGTGGCTTATTTGTTACATTTTGGTTCATGTCATCTCTTCCTAAATAAATATTCTACTCTAATAAACTAATAACTTAGATGGATTAATTCTGATTATTATTCAAATAATCGTACCTTACCAATTTTAGCGCTGTTTTGCAGTCACCACAAACAAAACGTGCCGTATTGATGCGCCGTTGCCGATATATTTTATGCCCTCTTTCGCAGACGTAAAGCCAATACTTTTTCTGATTTTGCATCTTCGAAATTCTTGGCGCATATCTTAACCCGTCAACTTGCTTTAATAACTGTTTAAATTCTTTATCGCGATGCATGTGCGGTAAATGACGTGTATGTAAATGATAATGAACCAATTCATGTTTAATGATGCCAGTAAGATTATTTAAATCGAACTGAGAAAGCATTAAAGGATTGATTTCAATATCATGAGTCGCTAACAAGTATCTACCACCCGTTGTGCGTAAACGTTTATTAAACCTTGTTTTATGTTCAAAAGGTTGACCAAATTGTTCAAGTGAAATTTGTTCAACCAGTTGCTGTAATTCTTGATTTGTCATCTTACTGCTTATTAGTTACAGTTCATCATTCTCATCAAATCGCATGGTTGGACGTCGTCCTGGTTCACCTTTGCGAACGGCCAAATAAAACTGTGCTAATGTTGCCTGATAGTATGGGACAACAAAAATTGCTGCAATACCGTATGTGATGGCCACAAAAATCCACCAGAAAATGAAACTAACTTGTAACCAGAATAGCTTCATCCGGTAACCACGCATCATCTTTTCTGACCTTTTTAGGTAAGCCGTCAGTGATGAAATTTCACGACCAGCGCGCACATCTTCAGCGTACAATAAAGGTGCTTGTGAATAAGAATAGGTTTTCATAATTCCCGGAATTATGATAACAAATGTCCACAAAATTGTGAAGATAAACCGTAATCCCAGCAAGACAACGATATCAACAATTGTTCGCTTACTCCAAAATTTGAAACTAGCACGGACTGGCTTTTCAGGCGCTTCTTTCTGTCGATGCCATTGAACAAATGTCCAAGTCACTCCTAACGTAAAGACACCTAAAATTATTTCAGACAACAAACTTGTCGTAAAAATCTCCGTAAACACTGGTAAAGCATTCCCCGCTAAATCCGAGGAATACTGTATAACAGCACTATCCGAATTATTAGCCGCCTGATCCATAGCGCCTGATATTGCTTCTCTATTTGACCGAATTGCTGTACCAATTTGATAAATAATTAAAATAATCGACAACTTTATCGCTGTGCCAAAATTATCACCACGTACATAACTTTTCGCTTGTTTTTTTAAATCGTAATCAGTAAACATACGTCACCTTTCATTAATTAACTTCTTTTAAGTTTACCATATCTTAGGGCTTATTTTATTCGTTTTAACCAAACATTGCACCTTCACCATCGATAACTTTTTTAAAAGAAAAAAGCACCTGTTCAACTGGACAGATGCTTTCACGAATAATTACTGGGATAGCTGGATTCGAACCAGCGAATACACGGTACCAAAAACCGATGCCTTACCGCTTGGCCATATCCCAATGTTTGCGACTTACTTATTTTAGTGCATTTTATTTTTACTGTCAATAATTATTACATAAAATAAAAAGCCAACAAGCGTAATCGCTCATTGACTCTTTTTAGCTGGGATAGCTGGATTCGAACCAGCGAATACACGGTACCAAAAACCGATGCCTTACCACTTGGCCATATCCCAATAATATAATGGGGGCTATAGGATTCGAACCTATGAACCCGAAGGAATGGATTTACAGTCCACCGCGTTTAACCAGACTTCGCTAAACCCCCATGTTTGTATCAGGCATCTCTGCCCCGACAACTCTTATATCATACCAATTAAAAAAATAAATTGCAAGCACTTTTTTAAATCAATTCAGTAACCTATAAAAAAAAGAGTTTGTATGTGATGACATACAAACTCTTTAATATCATTAACTATTGCACACCAGCCATCAATCGCTTGATACGTGGTACTAAGAACACTAATAGAATTCCTAGGGCAACTGAAGCTAGTCCAAACCATGTAAAGTAAGCAACTTCATTATCTGATGAATACAATGTTACTAGTTGTGCATTTAAGGCTGACCCAGCAGATGAGGCTAAGAACCACATTGACATCATTTGTGACATAAATGCCTTAGGTGCTAACTTTGTTGTGACTGATAGGCCGACTGGTGAAATCAACATTTCACCAACAATAACTAGGGCCCATGAACCAACTAACCAAAGTGGTGACACATGACCTGAAGTACCAAACAAAGTACCTGGCAAGGCCATCAACAAGAATGAAGCTCCAGTGAACATTAGACCAATTGCAAATTTCATTGGTGAAGAAGGTTGGTTCTTCTGCCACTTTACCCATAACCAAGCAAAGAATGGCGTATATAACATAATAAACAATGGGTTCAATGACTGGAACCAGGCAGCTGGGAACCATGACGTATCAACACGTTCAGCAGCGAAGGTTGCCAAAACAATTGATCCTTGTTCCTCAATTGCCCAGAACAATACAGCAGCTAAGAATAATGGCATATACGAGAAAACTCGTGAACGTTCTTCCTTAGTCACTTTAGCCGATGTCGTCATTAACACAAAGTATGAAATCGGCAAAATAATCGCAACAATCGTCAACAAATTAACGTAATTTTGTAGACTATTCCAACCCATCAAGTTCATCAATACAACAATCAATGCAAAGAAAATAATTCCTAAGATGATCTTAACAATTAATGGCTTAACTTCTTCTTCTTGTAGAGGATCTGGCGCATACTTTGAATCTTCATGTAAATGCTTGCCACCAAAGTGATACTGTACCAAACCAAAGAACATACCAATAGCAGCCAATGAGAATCCGGCATGGAAACCAACATTTTCTTGTGTCCAACCAACCAATAATGGCGAAATAAATGAACCTAAATTAATTCCAAACACAAAAATTGAGAATCCTGAATCTCGTGAACTATTATCGCCTTCATCATCATATAGTGACCCAACCATTGATGAAACATTTGGCTTTAGCAACCCCGTTCCAAGAACGATCAAAATCATTGAGACAAACATTGCTGTTGATCCGAATGGTAGTGCCAACGCAATGTGTCCAAACATAATTAGCACACCACCCCAGAACACGGTACGCCGCTGTCCTAGAATACGATCGGCAATAAAACCACCAACAACCCCAGATAGATAAACCATTGAGGCATATATCGCCATGATTGATGCAGCAGTAGCCTTGGTAATATCTAAATCACCAGTACTAATTAAGTGCCACATGTAGTAAAGCAAAATGGCTTTCATACCATAGTAACTGAAACGTTCCCACATTTCGGTCATAAATAATGTTTTAAGACCGAAGGGTTGTCCCAGGAATTTCTTTTCCGTTTTCATGATAAAAACTCCTCATTCAAATAAAGTGTTCTTCTACTCTGAACATTGTGACAAAACGTCACTTGTTAAATTTTACTTGAATTTATAACTATCTACAAGCGCAACCATCATTTTCTACTAATTTTTTTATCACTTTTGTTATAATCAGTCTATAAAATAGAGTAGACAAGGAGTTTATATGACTAAAATTATCGTATCAAGTGATAATCACCTGGATGTTAACAAACAAGATATTTAGCAAGTACTTGTACAACAGGCAACCACGCTACATCAATTACAACCCGACTATTACTTAATTGCTGGAGATCTGTTTAACGATTTTGAAAAATCATTAAAATACGTCCATGACCTTCAGCATGCTTTATCAACAGATACAAAGGTCCTATTTATCGCTGGCAATCATGATATGGGACGTAATATTTCATTTGCTGAATTAGAAACCCCACTCGACCCACTCTATCTACATAATCAATATTTCGACATCCCCCATACCAACTGGCGCATTATTGGCCATAACGGCTGGTATGATTATAGTTTTACACCAGATATTGCCCCCGAAAGCATTGCCCGTTTTCGGTCGGGCTTTTACTACGACCGAGTGATCGATCAACCAATGAGCGATCCGGATCGCATGGCCTTAGGTCTCTATCAAATGAAACAACTGTTGGACGATGCAATGCAACAACACAAACAAGTCATCTTCTTTACTCATTTTGCACCAATTAACGACGAAATCTTTTATCCCAATCATAATTCACGATGGGCAATGGTCAATGGCGTCCTGGGTTCAACCAAAACAGGTGAATTATTAGCGCAATATGATAATATCCAACATGTTTTCTACGGACATATCCATGTCACGGTCCCACCTCGTAAAAAGCACTTAATAACTTATTACAACCCTAGCGTCGGCTATAATCGTCACAAGTTACAAGAATGGACAGCTAATACTTTTTATCAGTCATGGTTAAACAAAATAATACAAATAGTGTTGACAAGTAATTAAGTATTCTGTATAGTATATATCCGTTGAGGTGATAAGTTAATTATTACTCATCAGACATATGGGGGTTTAGCGAAGTCCGGTCAAACGCGGTGGACTGTAAATCCATTCCTTCGGGTTCATAGGTTCGAATCCTATAGCCCCCATTATATTATTGGGATATGGCCAAGCGGTAAGGCATCGGTTTTTGGTACCGTGTATTCGCTGGTTCGAATCCAGCTATCCCAGTTAAAAAGAGTCAATGAGCGATTACGCTTGTTGGCTTTTTATTTTGCTCAAAAACCGAAGACATACTAAAAGAACTGGCTGGAACACAAGAAATGTTCCGGCCAGTTCTTAAACGATAATAATTAATGTTTCATAAACCTTATTGCATAGTTTCCGTCTTAAATTGTGCGGGCATTTTAGCTGCCTTAACAATTGTAACCATTGCAATTAATGTCCCAATCATTAAGACACCTGCCATTCCCCAGTCATTCGTAAATTGTGATAGTGAAACCATCATACCAGAGATAATATTTCCCACTGGACGTGTTGCAGCAAACGCACCCGAATAAGCACCAATTTGTTCCGGATTCATCATATCGGCACGCATGGTCTGACTTGACGGCACATTAATGATTTCACCCAAGGTAAAGACCACTGCCACAATAACTAATGGCCAAAAGTCACGTAATAAGAACGAGGCTGCGAAACCAAATCCTTGAATAAATGTACCAAGAGCAAAGCTTTTAATTAATGGCCAACGATTAGTATAGCGGTTGATTAAATTCATCACCAATACAATCATGACCGTATTGATCACTAACATAAATGACAGCATTCGTTGCCCGTAGAAGTGAATACCCATGAAGGTATAATCATGGAAGAATTGTGTTAAATGAGCAGCTAAATAAAAATCAGGCTGTGAGTAAATCACCACAGAGAAAATTGATCCAAACATGAATAATACATAACGCTTATCAGATAAAACACGGCCGTAAGACTTGACGGCACTCCATACTGATGAGTTTGCATGCACATTCTCCATATTAAGCGTCTCCGCCATCCCAAACTTAATGATTGACGCATTCACAACACCTACAAAAACAGATCCTAACAATAACTCAAATAGATAATCACGGAAGAACCAACCACCAATGGCTGCCCCTAACATGACACCAATATTGATTACCCAATAAATCAATGCGTAAACAAACTTTCTATTTTTTATCGTTGATGCATCGATCATCATTGCTTGTTCAGCCGGATCGGCTAGCGACGACCCAATTGATGCAGTTAAAAAGCCAACAAAAGTGATATATGGATTTGTATACCATGGCGTGTTCATTAACATCGCCAGCGTATAACCAGATATAATCAATGCTGATCCGGTCAGCATCGTCCGTTTACGCCCCCATACGTCCGATAAATGACCACCATAGAGTCCTGCAATAAATCCAGCTACGGAAACAACCATTAATAAAAATCCCGATACAAAAGCACCAAAATATTGTACATAATAAATCGTCATATTGGGACCAATCGAACTACCAAGCAAGACCGTTAAAAATACCGTTAACGTTCTTAATTTTAAATTTCGATTTAATGCCATGAATTCTTGCATAACAACTACCCTTCTATCCTAAAAAAATCAAATTGTACCTATACTATCACAAACCCGTACCACTTGTCCGAATTTTCTTCGGTCCTTTCGAGTCATGACACAACCAACTTTTTAGTCTAGACCCAACCATCATTTAGTTTCATAGTCTAGATGTGATATAATAACAATACAATCTACGATGATATGAGGTAACAATCATGACTGTAAACACGTTGAAAAAAAATAATTTCGAAGACATCGTTTTCCCACATTGGGATGATTTACCAAATTTTGACCTCTATATGGATCAGGTCGTTGCATACATTAATCAAGTGTTAGCGCCACTAGAAATGCCTACAGTGACTTCAACAATGATCAATAATTATGTTAAGAAAAAGATGATTCTAGCGCCCGTAAAGAAGAAGTATCAAACGCTTCAGGTAGCTGATATTTTGATTATTTCATTACTAAAGCCTATCTTCTCATTGGACCAAATCCGGGCAGCAATCGATCAAATAACCATCGATAATTACCCAAAGAAAGCTTATAATTCTTTTGTTGATACCCTTCTAGGTTTTTTCAAAAATCCCACGAATCAACCGCTTGAAGGCGTATCTCTAGAAACACAGATGATGCAATCGGCTGCTAGTGTCCTTTTCCATAAATTAGAAGCCGAAAAAATTTTGGGTACTTTGCAGGAACAGCATCCTATTAAGGAAGTACCAACAACTAAATAACGCTATTAGTAAAAAATAGGTTGGAACATTTTCTTTTGTTCCAACCTATTTTGCGTTAAAAATGTATAAATTATTAATCGAGTAATTCGTCTTCTTCTGGCGTTAATGGCAAATTAATAATGAAGCTAGTAATGGCATCATCTGACTCAACTCGTACTTGTCCGCCATGCGCATTAATCACGCCGTTAACGATTGCCAAACCAAGTCCTGTGCCACCAGTTTTCGTATTACGAGAGCCTTCTACCCGATAAAAGCGATCAAACAGACGTTTAATGGACTCATCGGGAATTTTAGCGCCATTATTTGTCACCCGAATTTCTACCTGATTGTCATCTGGCATAACCTTTGCTGATAATCTAACGAAAGTTGCACCCTCACCGTACTTAAAGGCATTATTGATTAGATTCATAAACACACGCGCCAGCCGATCGGGGTCACCAACCATTTCGATAACCGTTGGATTTGAAACCGCCGAAATGACAACACCTTTTTCTTCAGCTTCAAGTTCATAATTTACTGCCAATTGCTGAAGTAAGGCTGCTAAATCTAGCGGTGCCCAATGAAGTTTGAAATCAACTTGATGAACTTGCGTATAATCAAATAAATCTTCAACTAATGACTTCATTTGACCCGACTTATCAAAAGCCGTTTGGGCGTATTTCATAATCTCTTCACGTTGCAATTTTTGTTGCTCACTATCGTTAATGATTAATCCAAGGTACCCCAAAATCGACGTCAAAGGTGTCCGCAAATCATGCGAAACATTTGTAACCATTTCATCTTTAGACCGTTCAATTTCATGCTCTTCAACCATTGCTTGTTGCGCAGCTTCAAAAACGCCGTTAACATTCTCTGCTAATGGTTGCAAGCGACGGCCCCAGCGCTTAACCTGTAATCCCTGACTCTTTGTATCACCAACCTGTGGTACTAATTTATTCACTGCTACAATCAATTCTGATAACTTTGTTTGTTGATAAAACTGCCATAGCAATAGCAACCAGACAATTAATAAAATACCCCCGACAATCCCGACAGTTGCTGGTGATTGCTGTGATATCCTAACTAATTCTGACCACAAATTATTTGTATCCCAATGTGGTTGAATCATGAGAACAATACCAATTCCCATGCATACAAAAAGCAGGGCGGAAACCACTGCCTTGACCGTTAATTTTAGCCAACTCAGTATTCTTAGTTTCATCCCCACTGCCTTTCTGTATTAAAGTACTTCGATCTTATAACCAACGCCCCAAACAGTTTGCACAACCTGGTTGCCACCAGTGGCTTCTTCTAATTTATCACGTAAATGCGACACGTGAACCATCACTGTTTTTGCTGAAACAACAGATTCTTGTTGCCAAACACGTTCAAAAATATCATCAGCGCTAAATACTCTATTTGGATGTGATGCTAGTAAGTACAAAATGCCAAACTCCAAAGCTGTTAAATTAATATCAACACCGTCCGCTGTTCGCACTTCGTGACTATCTTTATTGATTGTCAATGGACCGACATCTAGCACCTCTGGTGTTGCTTGTGCCAAGCCATTTTGCGCCCGACGTAGTAATGCACGTACACGCGCCATAACTTCCAATGGATTAAATGGCTTTGTCACGTAATCATCAGCACCCGTAATTAGTCCTTGAATTTTATCCATCGCACCTGACTTTGCTGACAATACTAAAATAGGTACTGAATTATCCTTACGAACTTCTTTCAAGACCTCAGTTCCGCTCATTTCAGGCATCATAATATCTAAAATAATCAAACCAATATCGGGACTTGTCCGAATCTTAGTCAGCGCCTCTCTACCATCGCTAGCAACAACTGGCTCATAGCCTTCATTTTTCACATAGATTTCTAGCAATTCCGCAATTTCTTGGTCATCATCAACAATCAAAATTTTCATTAATCTACCCTCACTGCTTCTTTGGCTATTTCTTTCGTGATTGCGCTTGTGCGTTTGCTCCAAGGAAACCACCCTTGATTCCCGTCTTTGAACGCCAGTAACGGAAACCAACGAAGGCAAGTGCTGCAATCACAAGATATACCCAACCTGGTAATAGTGGATTAATTACTGGTGGTAAGAAGGCAAAGCCTAGGTATGCCAAGAACCAAATGGCAAAGGCCCCTACTGTGACACTAGCCTTTTTCAAAAACGATACGTGTTTACCATCGCGACGTGGTGCAAGGGTCAATGTAACAGCCGAGAAGAAAATACCACCTAAGACTGACGTCAAAATCAATGAAGTAATTCCGGCAGCACCTGCTGAACCATCCGCTGATGACTTCATACCACTAAAGATCAATGTTAGTCCAAACATGAAACTAAACATCATAAAGAAGGCAATGGCATTATCAACTGCAAGTGGCCAAAAACCATAACTTGCATAACCACGAGTATCATCACTCTTTTCTGCCTCAGTCTTTAGTCCCATAGCTTCGGCTGGCGTATTGTATAATTGCTTAGCTGTTACCCCTGTTTTTTGGGCAGTTAATAATTTTGCGCCAACTTCAGTAATCAACTGTGCTTTAGACTCATCACCATTAGCCAGGATGACCATTTGACGAATAAATTCTTGGTTACGTCTTGTCAAACCCGACGTTGCAAGTTCTTGAATGGTTGGCAAAGTTGGCTTTGGTGCCTGTGATTGTGTTTGTTCCTTTGACTCTGTCATATTTCTCCCCAATTAAACGTTGAACAAGAATTCAATGATGTCTCCATCTTGTACAACGTATTCCTTTCCTTCTGAACGACGACGTCCAGCCTCTTTAATCGCCTTCATTGATACATACTTGTCCAAATCTTCGAACGACACTGTTTCAGCACGAATGAAACCACGTTCAAAGTCTGAATGAATAACACCAGCAACTTGAGGTGCTTTCATGCCAGCACGGAATGTCCAAGCACGTGTCTCTTTACCACCCGCAGTAAAGAATGTGCGCAAATCAAGCATATGATAAGCAGCACGAATCAAACGGTTCAATCCTGGTTCGGTAATGCCCTGCAATTCCATGAATTCCGCTTTATCTTCATCATCCATTTCGGCAATTTCTTCCTCAGCACGTGCCGAAATACCGATAACACCAGCACCTTCTGATTCTGCATATTGCGCAATCTGTTGATAATATTCTGATTCTGATGGATCAGCCATATCGTCTTCTGAAACGTTAGCCACGTAAAGCACTGGCTTTGAAGTTAGCAAGAATAAATCATGAATGATCTTTTGCTCATCTTCATCCCAATCAATTGAGCGAGCTGGTTTACCAGCCTCCAATGCAGGCTTTAGTTGTTCTAGAACCGCAAGCTCAGCAATAGCATCTTTATCTTTAGCAGACTTTGCTGACTTTTCAACACGACTGTAACGCTTGTCAATTGATTCTAAATCAGCTAATACTAACTCCGTATTGATCGTTTCAATATCTTCTAATGGGTCAATCTTACCTGACACATGGGTAATGTCATCATCATCAAATGCGCGTACCACATGGACAATGGCGTTAACTTGTCGAATATTTTCCAAGAATTTATTTCCAAGTCCCTCACCTTGTGAAGCACCTTTAACGATTCCCGCAATATCAGTAAATTCGAAAGTTGTTGGTACAACTTTATCTGCCGGAATCAATTCTTGAATACGATCCAACCGATCATCAGGTACTTCAACCATACCAACATTTGGTTCAATGGTGGCAAATGGATAGTTCGCCATTTCTGCACCTGCTTTAGTAATTGCATTAAACAAAGTTGATTTACCGACGTTTGGCAAGCCAACAATTCCTGCTGTAAGAGCCATTTTATTTACCCATCTCTCTTTTCATTAATTAATCCTGTGCACTTTTTAGTACACGTTTAAAACGTTTATCAAAATCATGACGTGTCATGACAATTTGTCGCTGACAACCTTGGCACACAATTTTCATATCAGCGCCGACACGCATAATCTGCCATTCATTTGCACCACATGCATGCGCCTTTTTCATTTCAACAATATCATGTAAATTATACATCACTGCCTCCACTATTCCGCATCTAAGTCAATATCTAGTGTTTCAAAAATCCGGTTTAAGTCTTCATCTGACAAATAGGTGATTTCGATTTTTCCAGCACCTTTATGGTTACGTGTCATATGCACTTTTGTCCCGAACTTATTTTCCAATGCCGTTGTGGATGCTTTGATATAAGGAGACAAACTTGGTTGTTCCTTAGTAGGTGCTGACTGTTCGTTTAATTTATTGACCAATTGTTCTAATTGACGAACTGTCATGCCTTCAGCAACAGCACGCTTGGCAACAGGGACAATCCGACGCTTATTGTGTAATCCTAATAACGTACGAGCCTGCCCCATTGACAGCTGACCGGCATTTAACAATTCTTTGACTTCATCAGGTAGATTCAATAAACGCAAGAAATTAGCAACCACCGACCGGGCCTTACCCAATCGTTTAGCTACTTGTGCTTGTGTCAAATTAAGGCCATCCATCATATCACGATAAGCCTGCGCTTCTTCTAATGGCGTCAAATCTTCACGTTGTAAGTTTTCCAGAATGGCCGCTTGCAACATTTGATCATCATCTAACTTGCGCACAATTGCCGGAATAGTTTCTATATTAGCAATTTGTGATGCTCGCCAACGACGCTCACCAGCAAGGATCTCGTACTGACTACTATCTTTGGGATTGTGCCGAACAATAACTGGTTGTAAGACCCCGTTTTGCTTAATTGACTCAGCTAATTCCTGCAGTTTATCCTGGTTGAACACTCGTCGCGGTTGGAATGGATTGGCAACCATCTTTTCAATCGCAATTTCACGAACTTCATCACCATTAGAAACTGAGTTATCAAGACCTTGATCAGCAAATAAGGCTCCTAGGCCACCGCCCTTTTTCCCAAAGCCACCTAATCCTGTTTTTTTAGATTTCACCATGAGATTCCAGGACCTCCTTCGCTAACTTTGTATAGACCTCAGCACCTCTTGATTTTGGATCATAATCAATAATTGACATTCCCCGCGATGGTGCTTCAGACAAACGAACATTACGTGGAATAACGGTATCGTAGACTTCGCTACCGAAGTACTCACGCACATTATCAATAACATCAGCTGACAAATTGGTACGTGGGTCGACCATGGTCATTAGGACACCTTCAACCTCTAAATCAGGGTTAAAATGACGTTTAACCAACTTCATGTTATTCATAAGTTGGCCAAGCCCTTCTAATGCATAATACTCAGCTTGAACCGGAATCAAAATTGAGTCCGCCGCTGAAAATGTATTAATCGTCACTAATCCAAGTGAAGGCGGATTATCTATCAAAATGTAGTCATATTTTTCTCGAATATTCCCCAGTGCATTCTTCAAACGTAACTCGCGGGCCATTACTGGTGCTAACTCAAGTTCTGCACCGGCAAGTCGAATCGTTGCTGGTACAATATCAACACCTTCATGAGAGGTTGATAAAATGACGTCATCAATGGGCACGTCATTAATCAAGACATCATAAATATCTTGTTCAATATTTGATTTATGAACACCAGTTCCTGATGTCGCATTGCCTTGGGCATCGGTATCAATAATTAATACTTTCTTGCCAAAAGATGCTATCGAAGCAGCCAAATTGACTGTTGTGGTTGTTTTACCAACACCACCTTTTTGGTTTGCTAATGCAATAATGTGTCCCATTATTTTCCCCTTCCTACAATGGTTTGCGTGCCGGGTCTCCTGGTTTACGAGGATAACGGTTAGGCGTTGAACTTACCTTATCAATGACAATAATCGTTCTAGGGTCACCATTTGGTAAGTTGACTGGTACTTCTTCGCCAATCTTGCCACCCAACTTTGTAATTGCGCCTTGTGCTTCATGCAATTCTTCGCTGGCAGCACTACCTTTCATGGCTAATAGTGCCCCACCAACTTTAACAAGTGGTAGAGTCAATTCGCCCAAAACATTTAATCGAGCTAATGCTCTAGCAGTCGCCACATCAAATTGTTCACGATTGGGTGCCTTTTTATGACCAAACTCTTCAGCTCGCGCATGGATGACCGTTACCCCTTCGAGGCCTATTTCATTCACTAGATCCTGCAGAAAATTTATCCGCTTATTTAAAGCATCAATAATAGTAATCTGTAATTGTGGAAAGGCTATTTTTAGCGGCAACGATGGGAATCCAGCACCTGCACCAACATCAATCATACTAAGTTGGTCAGTTTGTAACTTAGGATATGCCCATGCTAAAGTTAATGAATCATAAAAATGCTTTAAGTAAACCTCATCACGATCAGTAATGGCTGTTAAATTCATATGTTCATTAACTGCTACCAAACGATCATAATACGTTTGGTATTGCGTTAGTTGTTTATCGTCTAAAATGACGTTTTTATCGCGTAGTGCCGCCGCAAATTCTTCGGGGTTCATTATCTCTCTCCAAACTGATTCCAATACTAAAAGAATACCGCAAAATACCCATCTATTCAATAGATTGACAGAGTTGAATCATAAAATCGAAAGGCTTATGTTTCACGTGGAACATTAATATTTGTTCAACCATCCAGCAGAAATTATCATCATAAATCCAGTAATCAATTACCTGATTTTAACTTAAGCGACGCCAAATTTTTTCCTGAATTTTAGGTTGTGGATCCTTTTGCATGTCATCAAATGATCGCCACATGCCACGAACTAATTGTTGTGGTGCTACTTCTGCCGTTAAAATTGTGACCGTCCACTTCAAATGCGTGTACACGTGGGTTACTGGACGACCGGTTACCTTCTTTAAATCAGCTACCACACCATAATCAACGGCTAGTCTTTTCTGAGTAGCGGTAATCATTTCTTCTTCAGTCCAGTTGGCATCACTATCTGTAACAAAGTCTGTTAATGCATACAAAGGCATCGTCCAAAAGTTTCCTAATAAACCATTGGCTGGTCGTTGTTCCCATAAATAACCGACTGGTGATTTCACAGCAATTGCAAAATAAGTAACTGTTTTAGGCTTAGGTGCTTTTGTTTTTACTGGATAAAAATCCTCGGTTCCGTCTAAGTACGCTGCATTAAACGCTTTAACAGGAGAGTGTTCACTATCATAATTTTTAGCGCTCATATAAGATGACCCTAAATCCATGATTGCTTGATTAAAATCACCAGGGCGTTCTGGATCAATTAACTGTTCCCCTACTTCAAAGAAAACTTTCCTCGTTTTTGCTTGAGCAATATCGGCATCAATTTTGAACAAACGTGAAAATACCCGAAACGCATTCCCATCAATAGCTGGCACAGGTTCATTAAAAGATATACTAGCAATAGCTGCTGCCGTATATGGGCCAATTCCGGTTAATTTCTGCAAAGAGGCCATATGACTTGGCCATATGCCTGCATAATCATCAACAATTTGTTGGGCAGCTTTTTGCATATTCCGTACTCGCGAATAATAGCCCAGTCCTTCCCAAGTTTTCAATAAAATTTGTTCCGGAGCTTCTGCTAAATCTTCTATTGTTGGAAAGGTTGTCATAAAGCGTTCAAAATATGGAATAACTGTTTGCACCTGGGTCTGCTGTAACATAATTTCAGATACCCAAACACGATAAGGTTCACGGTCTCTACGCCACGGTAAATCTGCACGGCCTTCTCTGTCATACCATTCAAGTAATGTTTGACGGAATGCCGCTATTTTGTCTTCATGCCACATCTCAATCATGGAATTTTGCCACCTTTTTTGAAAGTTATTTATCCAGTGTAACATTTTCTAATTTCAAATTTGCCTAAACCATATGTAATGAGCGATAATGAAGATAAGAAAAAAATTAAGAAAGAGGCATTATCCTTATGGCAGACCAAACTGCACTAAAAAAATTAGCCGGTTATCGTGCAGCTGAATTCGTTGAAGATGGTATGGTAGTTGGAATCGGGTCAGGTTCAACTATCGCCTTTGTTGTTGAAGCATTGGGGAAGCGTGTTGCAGAAGAAGGATTAAAAATAAAAGGGGTTCCTACTTCAGATAAGACACGTCGTGCAGCAGCAAAACTTGGTATTCCCATGCATAACGTCGATGACGTTGATCATATCGATATAACCATCGATGGTGCCGATCAAATTGATGAAAATTTTGCAGCAATTAAAGGTGGAGGAGCTGCCTTACTTTGGGAGAAAATTGTCGCTGTTAATTCACGACGCAATATTTGGGTCGTTGATGATACAAAAATAGCACCTCACTTAACACATTATCTACCTGTAGAAGTTATCCCTTACGGTGCTGAACAACTATTTAAGCGCTTAAAGCAAAAAGGTTATGAACCAACCTGGCGCTTAGACCAAAACGGTAACCCGGTTCGTACCGATTCGGCCAACTTCCTATTTGATTTGCATTTTGATAAAATGCCCGACCCATTCAAACTAGGTCGTGAACTAACTAGTATGGTTGGTGTCGTTGAGCACGGTTTGTTCCTAAATATTGTTGACCAAGTAATCGTTGGTCGTGATGATGAGACGATTGCGGTTTTTGATTCACATCCCCAGCCCTTAATCTAATTAAATAGCTGAGGAAACGTAAATTAAAAGACAGGTAAGAAGAATCCTAGGATTTTTCTTACCTGTCTTTTTTCACAAATCACATTATGAGGCACTTTTTTGACCTTTTGGAATTAACATCTTAAAGATCGTACCGTGTGGTTTATTATCCAAGATTTCAATCGTCCCACGATGTCCTTGTACGACCCATTTCGCAATCGACAGCCCTAAACCATGACCACCAGTTGAACGTGAGCGAGCTTTGTCAATTCGATAGAAACGATCAAATAAGTGTTTCTTATCCTCTTCTGAGACACCTTTACCAGTGTCCGCTACTGTCAACTTGACCCCACTGCTTGTTGCAGCCGCAGTAATAGTGACACTGGCCCCTTCACCAGCATACTTTTGCGCATTATCAGTAAGAATCACCAACAGTTGACGTAGACGCTGAGCATCCCCAATAATTGGTAACGTTTCTGGGACATCAACTTGCAACGTTTGTTGTTTTTCATTGGCATTGTATTCATAAATATCACCAACTTCACGAACCGTCTTAGCCAAATCCATTTCTTCAAACTCGAACATTGGAATATCCGCATCGGCCTGTGAAAGGGTCAATAAATCTCCGGTTAGATGATTCAAATGTCTAACTTCAGTCAATGCATTGGCAACGCTTTCGACTTGATCCATTACCGTATCATTTGGATGTTCCAACATACGTTCCAAATTATTTTGAATAACCGTCATCGGTGTTTTAAATTCATGCGCAGCATCAGCGACAAATGTCCGCTGCTGATTCCATGACCGAATAATTGGACGCATATTAGCTCTCGTTAATGCCATTCCCATCAGTAATAGTGCTAATTCAGATAACACATAAATCCAAAACAAACGCGTCTGATATGATTCTACTAAATCATGCTCTGCCGTGACATCAACATAGGCCAACTCACTACCCTTACGATTGAAAAAATACCAGCTGCCCCGATATTCACGCAAATATACGTGATTAGATTTAGGTAAATCCAACGTCTTTTGAAAGGCACCCACATAATCGGTAATCTGTGCCGTTTCGTTTTGGACAACGGGCCGATCAAAGCGGTTTGCTTGTACATCAAAAGCACTTTCCACACGTGATTGGGCATTACCATACATCACTGTTCGGAATTGGCTAATTGAAAAGGTACCGATCAAAACGAAAACTAAAGTAAAGCCAACCACCATTAAAATAGTCATTTTAACCTGTTGTGACAATGAAGCGCGGATTCTCTGTAGCCACTTTGGTAGTCTTAGTTTGTTAAAACAATGGTGTTGCTTTTCAGCCAGTTTCGTTTTGGCCATTATTCCTCAGTCGTTGCGCTCAGTGTGTATCCCACATTACGCAATGTTTTGATATTAACTTGGGCCTCCGCTTGACGCAAGTTCTTTCTCAAGTTAGACATGTAAACTTCAACCACCGTCAAAGATGTATCAGAATCAAATCCCCATAGTCGATCAAAGATTTGATCCTTGGTAACTATTTGGCCCACGTGTTGCACTAAGTATACTAACAGACCAAATTCACGACCTTGCAAACTAACTTCTGTGTCATCAACTAACACCTTGTGTTGATCCACATAAATTTGTACATTACCAACTTCCAATGCGCCATCTTGTCCAAGCACACCTGTATGACGTAATAACGTCTTTAAACGTGCCAAAAGTTCTTCTTTATAGAATGGCTTCGTAATATATTCATCAGCACCTAGGTCAAATCCTTGCATTTTATCAGCTATTTCACCCTTAGCTGTCAGCATCAGCACTGGCAAATTTGGAAACTGTTCCTTAGCCTTTTTCAAAATAGTGAAACCATCTTGTCCAGGTAACATCACATCCAAAACGACTGCATCATATACCCCTGACTCAATTTCAAACCAGCCTTCATTGCCATCGTGGACCTGAACAACTTCACCTAGGTCAGAAATTGTTTCTTTCACTGTGTCATTCAACGCATAGTCATCCTCAACAATTAATAATTTAACCGTATTTTCTGCCATAATGTTACCATCCCTCTTGTACTTGTTAGTTTTGTTATTTTCAATATAAACACTGAACCTTAAAAACTACCTATTTTCAACTTATTTATACCTTAAATATTTAAGGTTCCTATCTCATATTATAGAGCACTTTCTTGCACAAAAAAACAAACTGCTACCAAAGAAAATGGCACAGTTTGTTTAATGTTTAAAATTTATTAATTGATAAACGGCTACTTTTTCTTGCCTGCAACATAACTAATTAATCCGATAATGACCCAAATACCCAAAATAACGTATTCGTAAGGCCAAACTAGGGAAACTGATGTACCCGGAATAATAGTAGATAATGCAATTAGAATAGCAATCACACCACCAATAACGGGCAGTGATAAATGCTTAATACGGAACCCACCCTTTAAATCAGGATACTTCTTACGGATAGCTAACAAATTAAAGGCGTTGATTCCCCAGGCTAAAGCCGTTAAGAAACCACCAATATCCAAGAAATACGTTAGCGCACCTTTTCCTAACCAGCCAAGAGATAATACCAATACTAAGGTCATTACGATAGCACGACTAGGTGTACCATACTTTGGATGTACATTAGCAAAGTAGCTTGGCAAGATTTTTTGTTCAGCTAATGAATAAATCAACCGTGGTGCTGCTGAGAACAATGCTAAGAAACTTGTTCCCAATCCTAAGAAAGAGATAACAAAGGCCGCTGTCCCCAAGATCGGAAAGCCTTCTGCCTTAAATGCATCAATTGTTCCCATTTCCATGGTTGCAGTACTTTGCCATGGGTGAATCCAAGCTGATGCTAGGAGCACTAATAGATAATAAGCTGAGGCAATCATAATAGCAATCACAACGATGCGCCCAATTTTTCGTGCTGGGGTTTTCACCTCTTCAGCCATCACACCGATTGATTCCCAACCAGTCAAAAACGTCATTGCTGGCAAAATAAAACGAAAGATTTCAGGTGTTTTAGCTTGATGATCATAGAATGCTGGCCAAAAGTTACTTGGTTTCCCATGACTAAAGCCCACAACAACCAAGACCACTCCAATAACAACTAGTAGAATAAATAACACGATTTGCACATTACTTGTCAGGTTTGCACCACGATAATTAATCGCGAAGATAAATAATGTAATCAATACTCCCAAAATTAATTCTGTATAGTGAACTTTAACCCCTGCAAACGAGTAAGTTGGTCCAGTCGCAATTTTCGGAATAATCTGTGAAAGTAACATACTAGATGCTGTAACATAAAAGGCTAACGCACTTAGGTACGACCCGAGCAATGCCCAACCGGCAAACATACCACCCTTTTTACCAAAGGCCTCATACCCATAAACAACTTCACCACCTGCTTTAGGATAAACCGTTGATAACTCGGCAAATGACAGCGAAACCAGAATTGCTAATACTGATGCCGCTAATAAACCAAAAATTTCTCCACCCGCACCATATTGGTGGAAAAACTGACTATTTGTATAAATCCAACTACTACCAATTACACCACCAGCACCTAAGGAAATAATTCCTAATGTGCTAATGCTTGGCTTAAGCCCATTCTGTGCCATAAATAATCCTACCTTTCTAAACCTACCTTGACGTACGTGTCTAGCAACCCATTTTCTGTCCTAATTGACCTACTATATTAAAACATATCAACTTGGGCACATACCACTACTTATCGACCATAATACAATACATTTATTAAGACTTATTTTACCTGAAAAATCCATTAAATAGGACTTTCTTTAGAAAAAACAAAAAAATCCCGAAAACTTGCCAAACAGTCTGGTCAGTTTTCGGGTCAATAAACATGTTAATTCTATTTTAATTCCCTATCCTCTACGGATAACTGCGTCAATTGACAATGTTTGCATAGCCTGCAAATACTCCGTTGCCGTAACATCTTCCGTAGTTGCTAGTAGGTGGAAAATACCACCAGAATTTTCAGAAAGCAATTGCTTATCCTCGAATCCATTACGCTTGTAGAAGGCATAACGCTTAACACGTTGCTCTTCATTTTCTGCTTGGTGGCCAGTCTTTTCAGCTTCCAAAATCAAACCTTTTGGATAACGTTCTTTCAAAATAGCTAAGGCACGGCTACCATAACCCTTGCTTTGAATTTTTGCATCCATCGCAAAATATAGCACAAACGCTTTGTCCACACCAATTTCACACAAATACAAAACACCAATTACCTGATCTTCATCAGTAACCACTTGCATCCTTGTGCCACTCTGTTGATCAGACATTGCAACGAGATCCGCAATGGGACGTTGCTCATATTCTGGGAATGCTTCAAGGTAAATACGTTCCCAGTCTGCTTCAGTCTTTGGCGTAACATCAATGATTTCCATTTTTTAACACCTCATTCTATCGACATAAATTATAAACTATCTACGATTATAACATGGATAGACATTTATAAAAAAAGAGCGAGACAAAAAATGGTTGGGACAACATTGTGACCCAACCATTCAGATTATGCTGTTATATTACAATCCGCATAATCTATTTAGTAGTTATCTACTAAATTATACAGAACGTATCGCCCTTGTTTCCTTTTACAAGGGCGATACGTTTCGTTGATTGTGTATATCTGCCAAAACGTATCACCCCCTTTCCTAGATTACCAACTATTATAGTAGCTCATTTAGAAAATTCAAGGATAATGCTTATTCTATTTCTGATGCGTTTGCAAGCAAATCGCGTAATTTATGTCGTTGCACTTTACCACTAGCTGTACGTGGGAAGTCTGTCGCCTTGTAAAAATGAGCAGGCACTTTATAATGGGCCAACATATCGCGACCAAAGTCACGTAATGCTTGTCGTGATAATGTTTGGCCATCCTTAAAGGTAACAAAAGCTACCGGTACTGCGCCCCACTTTTTATCTGGGACACCAACCACCGCAATTTGCTTGATTTCATCTAACTTCGCATAAATTGATTCAATTTCATCTGGAAAGACATTTTCACCACCGGATGAAATCATATCGCCCTCACGACCATCAATAAATAAGAAGCCTTCATCATCCAACCAACCCATATCACCAGTATCAAACCAACCATCTTCAAATGTGTTGGCATACTTTTCGGGTTGATTTAAGTACCCCACGGCCAATGTTGGTGATTTAATTTGAATACGTCCATGCTGTTGGTCATCTTGGTGGGCAACACGAATTGAGACAGGGAATAACGGCTTACCTGCTGAACCTAGTTTTCGTTGTGCATTCGCTGCATCCAAAGCAATGACTTGCGAAGCAGTTTCCGTCATACCATACGACTGCACGACTTCAATACCAGCTGCTTTTGCCCGTTGCAAGGTCGTTAAGTCAGTTGGTCCACCACCCAGTAACATTGTGCGGAAATTTTTATGATAACGAGCATTGGCTGGTAGTTCAGCTAATAATTGCGTTAACATCATAGGAACCACAGAAATTGTTGTCACTTCACCATTCAATAATGCGTGGTTAATCGCGTGAACATCAAACTTTTCGAATAAGCGTACCCCCATACCGTAAATAAGCGAACGCATCATAATCGACAAACCGCTAATATGAAAGATTGGGACTACCGCCAGCCAAACATCATCCGCCATAATACCTAAATTCAGCGCTGAACCTACGGCTGAATAAAAGTGATTCCCGAAAGTTTGCATGACCCCTTTAGGATTACCAGTCGTTCCAGATGTATACATAATTGATGTCACTGCATCTAAATCAAACTCGGCAACTGGTTCAATGAGTGTGGTTACCGGTCTTGCTAAGACTTCAGTAAAAGATACTTGTTGATCAACTGACAACGCCAATGCAAAATCATCGTCTTGGACAACTACTTGAACCCTTGCATCTTGTAATTGAAAATTAATTTCTCTTGCGGATAGACGCCGATTAATCAGCACGACTGTTTTGCCTAGTTGTTGAACAGCCAAAATCATCAAATAGCCTTGAAGTTGATTTGACGTAATCACCGCAATGCGTTCTTCATCTTGTGCAAATTGCGCTAATTGGGTTGCAATGCGCTGCACCTTTTCTTTCATCTGTGCGAAAGTTAACTTTGTTTCCTGATACTGAACGGCTAGTCGATCAGGTGATAACTGGGCACGTTTTGTTAGCCAATTTTCCATAATATTCCTTCTATTAATTTTTTAAAGCAAACTAGAACAAAAAACTCGATAACTGACAATCACTTGTCACATACCGAGTCCTAATATTTTTTATGGGAATTTTGGATACTTGTTAAAGTCTGGTTTACGCTTTTCAAGGAAGGCGTTCTTACCTTCTTTTCCTTCGTCAGTTGTGTAGTACAACATTGTGGCATCACCAGCAAATTGTTGCAAACCAGCCAAACCATCTGTATCAGCATTCATGGCAGCCTTAATAAAGCGCAAGGCAGTTGGTGACTTTTGTAGAATGATATTTGCCCACTCAATGGTTGCATCTTCAACTTCAGCCAAAGGAACCACACGATTGATCCAGTTCATATCATAAGCTTCTTGAGCAGTATAGAACTTGTTCAAGAACCAAACTTCCTTTGCGCGCTTATGACCAATAACACGTGCTAGGTAACCTGAACCATAACCGGCATCGAATGAACCAACCTTGGGACCAGTTTGTCCAAACATGGCATTATCAGCAGCAATCGTCAAATCACAAACTAATTGCAAAATGTTACCGCCACCGACTGACCAACCCTTAACCATCGCAATGATTGGCTTAGGAATAATCCGCATCAAGTGTTGTAAGTCCAAAACATTCAAACGAGCAATGTGATCATGTCCAACATAACCACCATTACCACGTACTGATTGATCACCACCAGATGAAAAGGCCTTATCCCCTTCTCCAGTCAAAATAATCACACCAATTGATGCATCATCACGCGCAATTGAAAAAGCGTCGATCATTTCTTGAACCATGTCAGGTGTGAACGCATTGTGATGGCGTGGATTATTCATGGTAATCTTAGCAATCGCATCAGCACGTTCAAAGAAAATTTCTGAGTATTCTTTAACTGTTGACCATTCTACTGTCATATTTATTTTGCCACTTCCTATTTTTTATCTCTTATATGCTACTAATGCATTATAATCTTTTCTATTATTTTTTCCAAATTAATATTAAAATGATGATTAATTATATTCTATATTTAAACGTGAGGTATTACCATGGATGCACTGAAATTTTTAAATGTCACAAATGATCTGGTCACCGCTGAAAAAACAATCGTGCGTTTACAGATCACCGACAATATCAAGCAACCTTATGGCATCGTGCATGGTGGTATCAATGCTTTTCTTGCCGAAACTGCTGCCAGTTTAGGAGCCAAGGCTAGTTTGACTGATCCAAATCAAGTGCCAGTTGGTGTCGATATTCATACTCATCATTTAAACGCAGCAACAGAGGGCACCTTGCTTGCCGTTGCAACCCCTATCAAATTAGGTCACCGTATCCAAACTTGGACAGTCACGACTTTAATTGAAGAGACACAGCAGCAGACATCAACATCGATTGTGACGATGATGATAACGACGCAAGGTTAAAACTTGCGCTCAAATTACCAAGCATATAACAAATACACTTTAAACATAAAAGGGTTGGGTGAACTGAACCCCGTAAGTTGGAGTAATTTCCAAAACTTACGGGGTTTTACTATGTTTTCAAAAGAAGTACAAATTGAAGCAGTCACGATGTACCTA